>NZ_CP081964.1:0-659155 GCF_019844075.1 Curtobacterium sp. TC1 | reverse complement strand
CGGCTTCTTCACCAGGGAGAAGCCGGCCGCGGCCGCGACCCCGACCAGTGCCAGCACCAGGATGAAGACCCATCCCTTGCGCAAGACCGCTATGTAGTCGCGTAGCTCCACGCGGCACCCTTCCCCGGAAGTCGCCGCGCCCTGCAGAGTCCCTGTCGCAGGTCGACCGGGATCGTCCCAGCGTTCGGCAGGGAAATACTGCCACACCGATGAGACGCGCTCGGGGTCGCGCGACGTCGAGTCTCGTTCTGCGTCCCGTACGGTGGCGACATGCAGCCCGAACCGGACGCGCCGACCGCCGCCCGCCCTCCCTCGGCGGTGCGGGACCTGCAGGTCATCGTGGTCGCCCTCCTGGTCGCCGTGCTGCTGTCCCGGATCGTCGGGGGCGTCGCCCGGACTGGGGGTCTGCCCTCCCCGGTCGCGCAGGTGCTGGTCGCCGACCTGGCCGTGTGGGTCCCGCTCGCGCTCGGTGTCGGGTGGGTGCTCCGGAAGTCCGCTCCGGCTGCCCTCGTGCGGCGGCTCGGGCTCGGGTGGGCCGATGCCGTCGCGGCCATCGGCATCGTCATCGTCTGCCGCGGGCTCGACGCCGTGCTGTCCGTCGCGTTCTTCGGTGTGACCGGGCTGACGCCGCAGCCGACCCTCGGCACGCCGGACGTGCTGCTGCTCGTGGTCTCGGCGATCGGGGTGTGCCTGGTCAGTCCGGTGCTCGAGGAGATCGTGTTCCGCGGTGTCATGCAGCGCCGGTTGTCGGCCGAGCTGACGCCGCGCACGCGGTTCCTGGCGGTGCTGGTGACCGCGTTCGCGTTCGCGCTGATGCACCTGGCGATCAGCACGCCCGCGTCGTCGGTCGCGGGCTTCGAGGTCTTCGTGACGACGTTCGTGCTCGGTCTGCTGACGGGGACGCTCGTCGCGATGACCGGACGCATCGGCGGGGCGGTCCTGGCGCACGTCCTGTTCAACACCGTGGCCGTCGTGCTCACCTGGCCGCGCTGACATCGATCGCACCGGCAGACGCATCGACCGGTAACGTCCTCCTCGAATGTCTCGCACAACCAGCGTCTTCGAGAGCCCCCTCGCGCGGCAGGCTCCGCTCAGCGGGCTGCTGGCGCTCAGTGCGGTCCTCTCGATCACGGTGCCGTCGCTCGAGGTGACGGACGGCAGCCTGTTCGTCGGGAGCCTGGCGGTCACCGGGGTCGCGACGATCGTTGCTGCCCTGGCACTCGCGCTCCCCCACGCCGTCGGACTCGTGCCGGCGTTGCTGGTGCTCGACTTCGTGGCGATCGCGCTGTTCCGGACGAGCACAGGCGCAGGTGCCTCGGTCTTCACCTCGCTCGCCGTCCTGCCGGTCGTCTGGTGCGGGTCCCTCCGTGGGCGCCTGACCGTCGTGTACGCGGCGCTGGGAGTGACGCTCGTGATCATGGCGCCCTACTTCCTGACGCCGACGAACGTCCCCGGTGCGAGCGAGCTCGTCCGCCTCGGTGTCACCGTCATCGTGTTCGGAACGGTCGCGGCGGTCGTGCAGGAGCTCTCGCGGCGAGCGCGGCGCAACGTCCGCGCTGCCCGGCTGGGTGAGGAGCGCGTCCGCGCGGAGATCGAGCGGGCTGCCACCGTCCAGCGGTCCCTGCTCCCGACGTCGACCGGCCACCTGGGCGCCGACGTCGCGGTGGCGGGCGCCTGTCTGCCGGCGAAGTCGGTCGGTGGTGACTTCTTCGACTGGTACGAGACGAACACCGGGATCGCCGTCACCCTCGGGGACGTGATGGGCAAGGGTGTCGGGGCCGGGCTCATCGCGGCGGCCGTGCGCGCCACGGTCCGCAGTGCCCGCACCGTGGACGACCCGTCCGAGGCCCTCCTCCGCGCAGCCGACGGGCTGGCCGCCGAGGCCAGCGTGACCGACGTGACGTTCACCACGCTGTTCCACGCGCGCATCTCGACCGACGGCACCTTCCGGTGGGCGGACGCGGGCCACGGATTGAGCCTGGTGCTCCGGTCGGACGGCACCGTGGACCGGCTCCGGTCGAGCGACCTCCCGCTCGGGATGGGGCTCCGCGACGAGTGGGCGACGACCGAGGGGTTCCTCGACGCCGGCGACCTGCTCATCTCGTTCAGTGACGGCGTGCTCGACCTGTTCGGCGGGCGCGAGGACACCGTCGACGCGGTGGCCGACCTTGCGCGGGCCTGCGGGTCCGAGCCCACTGCGCTCGTGGCGGCGCTGTCCGCGCGGGCCGAGGACATTGCGCACGACGACGACGTGACGGTGATCGCGATCCGGCGAGCGCCGGTCCCGGCTGACGCCTCCGCGGTGCCGGTCCGTCCGGTGCGCCGGGACCGAGCCTGACGAGGTCGGTCCGCGACCGCTGCCTCCTGCTCACGTCGGAACCGCTCCACCTCGGCATCGACCTGCCGCCGCGAGGACCGCTTCGTGACGACGATCCCCCACGTCGCACCGATCGCGGTGAGCCCTGCCCCGAGGACGATGCCCTCGACGCGCAGGTCACCGTCGCCCCGGTTCGGCACGATGGCACCGACCAGCAAGCTCGCTCCGATGAGCGTGATCGTCGACAGCGCGAACGTGGCGACGGGGCGGCCCAGGCGCGGACGGCCACCGGGAAGTGACCATGCCGACGTCGCGAGCACGAACCAGCCGCCCAGGACCCCGGCGCTCACCGCGAACCACCGTCCCAGCACGAGCAGCAGCCCGAGCGACAGGACGAACCCGCCGGCGCACCAGAGCCACCACCGGTTCCGCTCCCGCCGCTGATGCCCGGCCACGTCGTCAGTCCCCATGAGTCGAACGGAGACCAGCTCCGGTCGCCGACCGTCGACCCCACCGGGTCGGTGTCCGGCGACCGGAACCGTGTCAGTACAGCGCGGAGAAGGACGCGTCGCGTACGAGCACGGTCGCCGCGTCACCCGCGACCTGCTGCTCCGGGTCGCTGGAGAGCCCGAGCTGCCACGTGCCGCCACCCGGCTTCTCGGGCAACGTGAACTCGACGGTCGTGTCCGAGGCGTTGAGCAGGACGGCGACGGTGTCGTCGCCCTGTTCGAGGACGAGCATCACCGCCCGGTTGCCGCCGTCGGCCCAGTCCCCGTCCTCGAAGCCGGCGTTGTCGGCGCGGAGCACCGAGACGGTCGAGTCGGAGTCGCCGGGTGCCGTGCGGTACCACTCCGGACGCAGGGACCGGTGCTGCGCCCGGAACGCGATCGCCGCGGTCGTGAAGGCGAGCAGGTCCTGGTCGGCCGCCTCCCAGTCGAACCACGAGATCTCGTCGTCCTGGCAGTAGGCGTTGTTGTTGCCGCCCTGGGACCGAGCGATCTCGTCGCCGCCGAGGATCATCGGTACGCCGGCCGACAGCAGCAGGGTGCCGAGGAAGTTCCGGCGCTGGCGGTCGCGGTACGCGTTGACCCCGCCGTCGTCCGTCGGGCCCTCCACCCCGCCGTTGAACGAGGCGTTGTCGCTCTCGCCGTCGTTGTTGTCCTCCCCGTTCGCCTCGTTGTGCTTCTCGGCGTACGAGGTCAGGTCCGCCAGGGTGAAGCCGTCGTGGGCCGTGACGAAGTCGACCGAGCACAGCGGCGAGCGGCGGGACCCCTCGTAGACGTCGGGGCTGCCGAGGACACGCTGGACGGCGTCGCCGAGCGCCCCCTCGTCGCCGCGCCAGAAGGCCCGGAGGTCGTCGCGGTACTTGCCGTTCCACTCGGACCAGTCGGCCGGGAACCCTCCGACCTGGTACCCCGCGGTGTCCCACGGCTCGGCGATCATCTTGACCCGACGGAGCACCGGGTCCTGGTGGACGATGTCGAGGAACGCCGAGTGCTTCTCGGCCTCACCGTCCTGCCGCGTCAGCGTCGTCGCCAGGTCGAAGCGGAAGCCGTCGACGTGCATCTCCTCGACCCAGTAGCGCAGCGAGTCCATGATGAGCCCGAGCGCCGCCGGATGGCCGACGTTGAGCGAGTTGCCGGTGCCGGTGGTGTCGAAGTAGTTGGCCTCGTCCCCCTCGACGAGGCGGTAGTACGACTCGTTGTCGATGCCCTTGAACGACAACGTCGGACCCATGTGGTTGCCCTCGGCGGTGTGGTTGTAGACGACGTCCATGATGACCTCGAGCCCCGCGGCGTGCAGGGCCTTGACCATCTCCTTGAACTCGGCGACCTGCTCACCGGCGGTGCCGCTGGACGAGTACTCGTCGTGCGGTGCGAAGAACCCGATGGAGTTGTAACCCCAGTAGTTGCGGAGCCCCTTGTCGGCAAGGGTCGAGTCCTGGACGAACTGGTGCGTGGGGAGCAGCTCGACGGCCGTGACGCCGAGATCGACCAGGTGCTGGATCGCCGCCGGGTGCGCCATGCCGGCGTAGGTGCCGCGGATCGCCTCGGGGACGTCCGGGTGCTGCTTCGTGAAGCCCTTGACGTGGACCTCGTAGAAGACGGTGTCGGCCAGGCTGGTCGAGGGACGGACGTCGTCGCCCCAGTCGAACGAGCGGTCGGCGACGACCGACTTCGGCATCGCGGCGGCGGAGTCGGTGTCGTCGCGGGTCTCGGGATCGTTCATGTCGTGGCCGAACAGGGCCTGGCCCCACTCGTACGAGCCGTCGACCGCCGTGGCGTACGGGTCGAGCAGGAGCTTGGCGCCGTTGTGGCGCAGGCCCTTCGCCGGGTCCCACGCGCCGTGCACGCGGAAGCCGTAGCGGGTGCCGACGGCGACGCCGGGGACGATGTCGTGGAAGGTGTAGCCGGTGCGGTGCTGCAGCTCGGTGCGGTGTTCCGTGCCGTCGTCGTCGAACGTGCAGAACTCGACGCGCTCCGCGGTGCTGGAGAAGAGAGCGACGTTGGCGCCGCCGTCGACGAGCGTGACGCCGAGCGGGGTGCGGGCAGAAGTGGTCATGGTGTCGTTGTACCGGGCGGCCGCTGTGGTCCCGGCTCGCGCACGTACCCCGGCAGGCATGGATGCGCAGACCGGACAACTGCGTCCGCCTCGACGGACACCGGACGGTGACCGAGGGCGTCTGCTCCTCGTTCGGGTCGAGGAGCAGGCGCCCTCGCGCTACGACGACGTCGGGTTCGGCGGGGCGGTCCGCGACGATGCCAGCCCGGAACAGGGATCGGGCCCCCGCAGCTGGGCGGCGCGGGGTAGCTCACGAGACGGTACGGACGTGCCGCTCTCCGGGCGCACAGGTACGCGGAAATCGACGGGAGCGGCCCTGCCGCCATCCGGAGAACGCGCGTTCCCCGTTTGGGGGATACCAACGAGGCGAGTCGCCTGATTGGGTCGTCGAGTCAGCAACTCCGTTGCGGACGAGATCCGCGCGGAGCTTTGGCACCAAGCGAAGGTGACCTCCCTCGGGTGGGGCGGTCACGGTGGGTGCCGGCGTGTCGATTCGGGTTCGACGCGGCGGCACCCCCATTCACGAGATGCGTAGATGTCCTCACTCTGGGGGACTCGCCTGTACCCCGTTCTGGGTGTACCGATTCGTCTGTCCTCCGACTGTGATGGGTGCCTGGGCTCCACTGTCCGCATCCACCCGAAGGAGCGCGCATGACCGTCACCGTCCCGCGTCTGAGCGCCGTCCTGTCGTCGGCCGAGCCGCCGCACCGATCGGCGCTCCGGCCGCTCCCCCGCGCGTGGACGCGGTGGCTCCTCCGGCTCGCGTTCGCCGTGCCCTACGTCGTGGTCGCCGTGCTCTCGATGAAGATCCCGACCACACCGCTCCTGGAGCTCACCGGCAACCAGGCGACCCTCGATCGGGCGACGGCAGCCATCGACGGCGGCGTCGTGCAGGCCGTCGGTCAGCTCTACCCGCTGCTCTCCGGCGTCCTGCTCCGGTTCCTGCCGTTCGGCGTGCACGGCGCAGCGGTCCTCGGTGGCCTCGCAGCCGGCGTGCTGCTGCAGCTCCTGGCGCAGGCGATGCTCCGGCGCGGTCTCCGGATGCGGAAGGTGGTCGTCTTCACGATCGCGCTCGGCGCGAACCCGCTCTACGCCTTCGTCGCCCTCAACGACCTGCAGGCCTTCCTCGGCATCGCGCTGTTCGCGCTCGCGATCGCCGACATGGTGCGGTTCTTCTCGTACGGCGACACCCAGGCGGGGTTCCGTGCCGGCCTGTCGTTGATGGTGTCGACGCTCGTCGACCCGATGGGCCTCGTCTACGTCGTCATCGCAGCTCTGACCGCCCCGCTGCTGGAGCTCGCCCGGCACGGACAGCCGGGCATCCGCCGAGCGAACACGCTCGTCCTCGTGTTCCCGAGCATCGCCGTCATCGGCTCGATGTCCGTGCTCGACCTGCTCGTCCTCCGCGACCCGTTCGCGGCACTGCGGAACACCGTGCACACCGACAGCACCCGGCTGAGCGGCCTCGAGTACCTGGTGGGTTCGTTCGACGGGCTGTTGCTCCTCGCGATGGTCGTCGCGGGGTGCCTCCTGGCCCTGCTCGTGCACCGACCCGGTGCGATCGTCATCGTGGTCGCGCTGTTCGCCGGGATCCTCGCCGGCTACGCGATCGGGCTCATCCCGGTCGCCACCGCCGGCAACACGTTCGTCACGATGCTCGCCGTCGCGATCGCGATCCTCCCGCGGGTCAGCAGCCGGGTCACGAGCGCTCTCGTCATGGTGCTCGCCGCCCTCCAGATCCCGCTCGCGTGGACCGCGGCGTTCGAACGCGAGGTCGTCGCCGAGTGGATGCACGCCCTGGTCTCGGCGGTGGGCGCATGACCGCCGTCGTGCCCGGTGCGTCCGCCGTCACCAGCGCGACCGACACCCCGTCGATCGACGAGACGACCGCCCGGCACCGCGGCGGCGAGTCCGACTGGCGCCCGCCGCACCGGTGCTCGGTCCGCCGGCACGTCGACGAGGGCTGGGTCGCCTCCGCACGGATCCGCGAGGGGGTCCTCGTCCTGACCAGCGGCCGGTCGGACCCGGATGTGCTCCGGGCCGCCTTGACCGAGGAGTTCGGCGAGCCGGTCGTGCTCCGGGCGGTCGACGAGGCAGAGGTCCGCCAGCGCATCATGTGGGAGCTGGACGACGAGGTCGCCGACCTCGCGGCACACGACCTCGCCCGGACGATCCCGGCCATGTCCGCCCGCACGGTGCTGTCCCGCGGTCAACAGGTCGGCGGCGGCATCGCCCTGCTCGCGTTCGCCGGCTGCCTGGTGATCGCTCCCGGCACGACGGCTGCCATCGTCACCGCGGTGCTCTCGCTCGGGTTCCTGGCCGGCATCGTCTTCAAGTTCTGGGTCTCCATGGTCGGCGCCCGCTTCGACCTCGTCGAGCAGGTCTCAGCGGCCGACGTCGCCGCGCTCGACGACACCACGCTGCCGACGTACACCGTCCTGGTCCCGGTGTTCCGCGAGGCGAACATCGTCGGCGACCTCGTCCGCAACCTCGAGGTCCTCGACTGGCCGAAGGACCGCCTCGAGGTCCTGGTCCTCGTCGAGGCCGAGGACCACGAGACACGCCAGGCCGTCCTCGACGCTGAACCACCGGCCTGGATGCGGATCGTCATCGTCCCTCCCGGTGCGCCGCAGACCAAGCCGCGCGCCTGCAACGTCGGCCTCGCGATCGCCCGCGGCGAGTACGTGGTCATCTACGACGCCGAGGACCGGCCCGACCCCGACCAGCTCAAGAAGGTGTTCACCACGTTCGAGCGGGCCGGCACCGACACGGTGTGCGTCCAGGCCGCCCTGAGCTACTTCAACGCCGATGAGAACGCCCTGACGCGCATGTTCACGCTGGAGTACTCGTACTGGTTCGACTACATGCTCGCCGGCCTCGACGCCCGGAACCTGCCGATCCCGCTGGGCGGGACCTCGAACCACTTCCGCACCGAGCTCCTGCGTGAGCTCGGTGGTTGGGACCCCTACAACGTCACCGAGGACGCCGACCTGGGGATCCGTGCGTCCGCGGTCGGGTACCGCGTCTCCGTCGTCAACTCGACCACGATGGAGGAGGCGAACACCTCGATCCCGAACTTCGTCCGGCAGCGGTCGCGGTGGATCAAGGGGTACATGCAGACCGCCCTCGTCCACGCCCGGCGCCCCCGTGCGCTCGTGCGGGAGATCGGGGTGCGCCGGGCTGCCGCGTTCGCGCTGCTCATCGCCGGGACGCCGTTGACGTTCCTCGGCATGCTGCCCGGCATCGCGGTGACGATCGCCACGCTCGTGCTGCCAACGGCGTGGACGGCCCCGGTGTTCCCCGCCCCGGTGCTCTGGCTGTGCGTGCTCGACTTCCTGCTCGGCAACGCCACGATGATCTACTTGACCATGATGGGACCGTACAAACGCGCGCGGTTCGACCTGATGCTCTGGGCGTTGCTGAACCCCGTGTACTGGGTGCTGCACTCGGTCGCCGCCTACAAGGGCCTGTGGCAGCTCATCACCCGCCCCCACTACTGGGAGAAGACGGAGCACGGTCTCACCAAGACGTCATCCGGGTGAGTACCGCGGTCGCCGCGGCGTCTCCCGTTCAGGGGGTTGCCGCGGCGGTCGAGGTGGAGCACGCTGTGGTCGGTCCGGTCATGTCAGAACCTGAGGGGAAACCGCCATGCGATCGCTCGTCTACACCAGCACGCAGACCCGACTGATCACGGACTCGGAACTCGCGCAGATCCTCGCCGTCGGCCGGGAGAAGAACACACGCCTCGGTGTCACCGGGATGCTCGCACACCGCGACGACAACTGCATCGGCATCATCGAGGGCGACGACGACGTCGTTGCTGAACGCTTCGATCAGGTCCGAGCCGATCCCCGCCACACCAACGTCCGAGTGCTCCTCAACGAGCCGATCCGACACCGGTCCTTCCCGGACTGGTCGATGGCGTTCCAGCCGCTCGACCCGTTGCTGCACGACGTGCCGGGGTTCAGCGGCCTCTTCACCGCCAACCGCCCCAATGACTCCACCTTCGGTGCGTCCCGCGCGCGTGCCCTGCTCGACTGGTTCCGGAAGCACCCGCTCGCTCCCTTGACGAACCAGGACGCGGCCGACGAGGAGATCCCCCGAACCCGGATCCTGAACGCCGCGATCACCGCTGTCCACGCCGGCGGCGCGTCCCGGTTCACCCTCGAGGACGTCGCAGAACGCGCGGGGATGACGGTCCCCGAGGTCCTGGGGCTCTTCCCGTCGCAGCACGCCGTGCTCGCCGCGACCGTGATGCGGTGGACCCGAGCAGTCTCTGCTCCCCTGCTCCCCCTCGCCGCCGAGAAGGGCACGATCGCGTTCCTGCACGCGCTCCTCGCCGCCCACGCCGAGGAACCAGCCCTGATGCGCCTGATCGCGTCCACACTCGCCACGTCGACCGATCCGTCGACCGACGGAGCGGACTACTACCGGTCCGCCTACCTCCAGTTCCGTGAGACCGTGCGCACCGCCCTCGCCGAAGACGTCCGTGCCGGGCGGGAACCCGCCACGATGGATCCGATCCGCGGTGCACAGCAGCTCCTCGCCCTCTACGACGGCATCCGCCTGCAGGCGCTCCTCACACCGGACACCGACGTCGTCGACGCCTTCGACCGCGCCGCGTCGCGCATGCGACGGGGCTGGACCGAACACTACGAACGACCCGCCTACTGGGACCTGCCCACGATCCCCAGCGCCTGACGACGGGAGCCGGTTCCGCCGACTCCACATGGGCCGATCGCCGAGAGGCACAGCATCGTGCGAGTGGTAGGACCTGTCCATGGTGTTCTACGACGCACGTCCGATCCGCACCGCAGGGCAGGTGCTGCTCGATGTCGTCGTGGTGGCCGGGATGGTCGCCGCGGTTCTGCTCGGGCGAGCGGTCTCCGCATCGATCAGCGCCCTCGCCGACATCGGAACTCGTGTCCACGACCAGGGCACCGCGTTCCAGGAGCAGTTGAGCAGCACCGCAACGGCACTCGAGAAGGTGCCGTTCATCGGCAAGTCGGTCAGCGCACCGCTGCAGGACGCGAGCCAGAGCGCGCAGCGGATCGCGGCTGCCGGAGCAGAACAGCAGCAGGAGACGCTGCACGTGGCGCACCTCCTGGGTACCTCGTCGACCGCGGTGCTGATCATCGTCCTGGTGGTGGTCTGGATCCGGTACCGCGGCGGCTTCATCCGGCTCGCCACGCTCACACAGCGCCTCGGTCAGCAGCCGGACGGAGCCGAGTTGCTCGCTGTCCGCGCGTTGACGACCCGGAACGCCGCCGGCCGGCTCGGCGTCGACGTCGTCGACCGGTGGCGGCACCGGGATCCGGAGGTCATCCGCGAGCTGGCCGATCTCGAGCGGCGCTCCACCGGGCTCCGCGTGGCGCCTTCGCGGACGTCGTGACCTCCCGGCCCACGAGGGCGGGATCGGGTCAGGCGCAACTGGTGCGGCCGAGTCCGAGGAAGCGGACGGTGCTGATGCGGACGCTGCTGGCGGAGGTCGTCGTCCACGTCGAGGTGACGTCGGCGCGGACGGTGACACTGGAGGTGCGGAACGAGAAGAGGTCCCAGGAGCTGATCGTGGTGGATCGGGCGGTGCCGGCGCTGGTGTCGCTGCTCGCGACGCCGTCGATCACCGTGGTGAACCGCTCGGGTGCCACCCCGTCGTAGCTCCACCCGATGGTGACCGACCCGTTCGTGTTCGACGTGCACGTCAGCGCAGTGGCCGGGGTCGCGGCCACGGTCGCCATCGTGCTGGGTGCGGTGGCGGTGGCGGCGAAGGCCGCGGCGGCCGCCGGAGCAGGTACCGCCAGCGCCGCGACGGTGCAGACAGAAGTGACGAGGAGTGCCCCCACCGCCCACGGCCGGTGGTCCTGCTGACGATGCCGGGGCCCACGTCGGGACGCCCCCGTCGTCCTGCTCGGATCTGCGACGGCGGGCAGGACGGCGAGTCCAGCGACGAGGACGAGGGCCGAACCGAGGGCGACGAGCGGGCCCGTTCGATGGTCCGCAGCCCAGAGGACGGGTGTGCCGATGAGCGGGACACGGAGGTACCCGACTCCCGTGACCGCGGACCGGGAGATGTGCGTGGAGTCGGCGGAGGGGTTCGCGTCGCCCTTCGTGGTGAGGGTTCCGTCGCTGTTGAGGGAGTCGAACCGGTGCAGCCGGAGGGTGCCGACGTGGTCGGGGTCGGCGAAGAGCAACACCTGTCCCTTCCGGAGCTCTCCCGCGGCGACCGTCTTGCTCACCACGACGTCACCCGGGTGCAGGGACGGCTCCATGGAGCCGGTCATCACCGTGGTGGTGTGCCAGCCGAGGACCATCGGAGCGACAGCCCAGAACACGAGACCGAGGACGGCAGCCAGGACCCCCCGGGCGCCGAGCACCACGGCGAACCGACCCCACACGGACGGACGCACGACCGACCTCCTCTCGTGTCCTCCCGGCCGCTCAGGAGTTCTGTGCTTCCCAGGTGAACCCGAGGCTCGCGGTGGCACCCATCAGGGAGGCCGGGGCATCCGACGAGACGGTGTAGGTGATCTGGTAGGTCTTGGTCTCCGACTTGTCGCCGGTCGGCTTCCACGTCCCGACGCCGGTGGCGTAGCTCGTTCGGGTGGACGCGAACGACGCGAGGGAGTCGTTGTAGAGGAGACCGTCGGACCCGGCCGCCGCGGTGAAGCCGTTGCACGTGCCGTAGCCTCCACCGCTGCCCTGCTTGACCTGCAGGGTGACGTACGAGGCCAGCGCCTTGGTCTGCTGCACGTTCGTGGCGTAGAGCTTCACTGCACTGGGGAGCGAGCCAGTCGAGGTGACGGCGATGCAGTTCGTCCCGGTGGAACCGGGCTTGAGGTTCGACGCAGCGAAGAGCGCACCGTTCGATGCGTCGTTGCTCAGCGCCACCGATCCCATCGACCAGTTGTTGGCGTCGTCCGACGAGGTGGCCGAGAACGCCGAGTACGACGCGGTGGACACGGCGACACCGGCAGCGAGCAGGGCAGCCGGGATGACGGCGAGGGTGGCGACACGGGCGATGGTGCGGTTCGGGCGACGCATGAGAGGAGATCCGTTCAGGTTGAGACTTGACTCGAATTTCGAGCTAGGTGAACCATACGCCTACAAATTCGTTCAAGTCAATTTTTGTCCCAAACGGATCTCGTCTAAGATGGGAGCATGAGCGCGAGCCCTCCTCCGATGAGTGACGCCGACCAGGATCGTCTGCTGGACGAGGCGGTCGCCGCGTTCTACAGCGCTCAGGTCGAGCACGCGCACCTGATGCAGCACCTCGCTGTCACGCACGACCTGAACCCGGTCGACCTCCGCGCGCTGAAGTTCCTCGGCGCAGTCGACGACGACCGCACGCCGAAGGAACTCGGCGGGTACCTGGAGATGGGGACGGGAGCCGTCACCGCCCTGCTCGACCGCCTGACCAAGCGAGGCCTGCTCGATCGTGTCCGCAACCCGGACGACCGCCGGAGCGTGCGGATCGAGCTGAGCGCCGACGGGTTCGCGGTGGTCGGGACGCTCCGGGCCGCCTACCGCCGGGCACTCCGGCAGTCCTTGCCGCCGGAGAGCACGGAGGTGTTCATCCACTTCACCGAACGCGTGTCGCACGCCTTCCGCGAAGCCAGCGTCGACTGAGGACGACCGACTCCCTCACGGGTCCTCCGCGTGACTCACGGAAGTGGCGCCCCACCGGCCCGGCGGCGCGACGTGATGACGTCGAGCTCCTCCCTCCGCAGCCCCGCCTCGACGCGGTGCTCCTCCGTGACGGTGTGGGTCGTCAGGGTGACGCGTTCGACCGGGACGACCGCTGTCGAGACCGTGATCTGTTCCTCGCGGAGGACCACGACGATCGGTTCGTGGACGGTGTCCGTGGTGCCGGCCGACACCGGTACCGCGCCGCCGATCGGCTCACGGACGAGTCGGATCTCCTCGTGACTGACGTCCACCGTGATGGTCCGCTGCTCGGTGACGATGACCCGCTCGAGCCGGACCCGTTCGATGGCGTGGCGTTCGGTGCCGATGACGAGTCGCTCTTCGCGTCGGACCACGTCGAACTGGTCCGTCCGGTCGTCACCACCCGGAGCGTCGCGCGGTGCGTGGCGGGAGGTCATGGTCTTCTCCGATGCTGGGGGCACGGTCCCGAGCGAACACGGGAGCGCGGGGATGGCCCTCGGCCCCGCCCATGGTGAGCGGGGCCGACACACAGGGCTCGCTCAGTTCGAGCGATGGGAACTGGTCGTCGTCGAGGCAGCTCGCTTGGCCTTCCCGGCAGCCTCTTCTGCCTGCTCGACGACGGACGGCGCACGCTGGGCGTGCTGCTGGATCTTCGGGGCTTCGGCCTCGGCCTTCTCGAGGATCGCCTCCCAGCGGTGCTGCATCGGCTTGATGAGTCCGCCGCCGGCTCCGACGATGACGACGCCGGCGATGATCGCGAGGACCGCGATCAGGATCGGGGTGGTGACCGAGGTGGCCACGTCGATCTGGTTCAACGCCGCGGTCGCTCCGATGAAGACGATGAAGACCGCGACGATGTTGCCCAGCAGCTTGCCGTAGGAGAGACCACCGAGCGTGTTCTGGATCAGGCCCTTCGCTCCGGCCGCGATCGCCGCGGCGACCACGATGATGATGATCGCGACGATGATCTTCGGCAGGAACCCGATGATGCCGGCGAGGAGATCACTCACCGGGTTGGACCCGAAGACGCCGAACGCGAACTGGAGCACGAACAGCACCAGCGTGTAGTAGATGATCTTCGACACGATGTCGGAGGCGTCGAGTTTCGAGTTCGCGAGGGCCTTCTTGATGCCCCCGCGTTCGACGGCACGGTCGAAGCCGACCTTGGTGAGGAGACGCGAGAGCCCCTTCTCGATGAGCTTCGCGACGATCAGGCCGACGACGAGGATGAGCAGGAAGAGCAACGCGAGCGGGACGAACGCGATGACTGCGGCCAGTCCGTTCTGCAGAGCGGCGGGGAAGTCCATGGGGTGAGCCTTTCGGGTGAGGGTCGGGTGGACAGGGCGCAGAGGAGGCGTCCTGTGCTGGCGACGGACGTCCGGCTGTCGCCGAGCGACCGTCGCCCAGCACGATCAGGAACGGGCGTCGCGGTCCGCGATGGTCTCGTCGGTCGCGGCGGTGTCGTCGAGGACGATCTCCTCGTGCGCGACGTCCTCGGTGACCTCCTGCTCGCCGGCGATGGTCTCGGTGCCGAGCCGGACGCGCTCGACCGGGACCGTCTCCTTGGCGGTGACGACGCGCTCCTCGGTGAGCACGACCTCGTGTTCTTCTTCGCTCAGTGCGGGCCCCGACAAGGCATCGTCGGCGGTCGCGTCGGTGATCGGCTCACGGCTGAGGGTGACCTCCTCGTGGCTGACGGGCACGGTCTTGGTGACCCGCTCGGTGACGATGTGCTTGCGCAGACGGGCACGGCCGGACTCGATCCGCTCGGTACCCACGTGCAGCCGCTCCTCGGAGCGGGTCATGGCGTCGTCCGTCGTCGGACCGGACGTGTCGTGTCCCTGGACGTCGGCGGAGTCCGTGCTCCGGTCGGCGTCCTGGTCGTACAGACCCGCATCCGCCGACGCGCTCGACGGGTTGCCGTAGAAGGAGTAGAGCGACTGCTCCTCGTCCGCGCTGAGCGCCCCGTCGGCGTCGACCCGCGGGGCGTCCTTCACGAAGGACTTCTCGTAGGCGACGTGGACGGCGCCGGCTTCGAACGTCGCGTCGTTCAGGGGTGCGAACGACTCCGAGGTGCCGAAGAGCCCGGTCCGCACCGTCACCCAGGTCGGAGCCTGGGTGTCGTTGTCGACGTAGACCTGGCCGACCGTGCCGATCTTGGCGTCGTCGCTCCCGTAGACGTCGGCGCCCGTGAGGTCGTTGATGCTGCTGCTGTCGATCATGGTGGTACTCCTCTTCCCCGGCAGGTCGCCTGGGGTTCGATGCGGAGTGGATCCGAGGTGACGGCGGCGCACGGCCCGCTCGATCGGCGGAGACCACCACCTCGTGGACTTACGGCGTAAGCCCAGCGGGAGCTTACATCGTAAGTCGCGATAGCGTGGGTTTGTCGGCCGCGAACTCGGCGCAGCGCCCGTTGTCAGCCACGAACCGCGGATCGGCAGGGAGATCAGCCGTGGCATCACGAGCGAGGGCGAACCGTTCCGAGACGAACGCACCGAGGCTCAGCCGTGACCTCATCGTCGAGACCGCGTTGCAGCAGATCGATCGGTCAGGTCCCCAGGGACTGTCCATGCGGTCACTCGCGCAGGAGCTCAGCGTGGAGGCGATGTCCCTGTACCGCTACGTGCACGGCAAGGAAGACCTGCTCGAAGGCGTCGTCGCCTCACTGATGCGGGATCTCACCTCGCAGCTCACCGAGGCCGAGGAAGAACACTGGCAAGGGTTCCTGCAAACGGTCGCCCATGCCGTCCGGCAGATCGCCACGGACCACCCGAAGGCGTTCCCGCTGGTGGCGACCCGCCACCCAGCAGCCCCTTGGCTCCGCCCGCCGCTGCGGAGCGTCGAGGTCGTCAACACGTTCCTGACCGCGCTGACGGGGAACGGCTTCACGGACGCCCAGGCGGTCAACGCGTACCGAGCGTTCAGCAGCTTCCTGCTCGGCCAGCTCCTCCTGCAGTCAGTGGTCAGCGGCGCCGAAGCAGGCCCAGCCGAGGAACCGCTCGACGAAGGAGGCGCCGCCATCCCCGAGGGCGACGGCAACACGTCCCTCGACGTCGCACCGGAGGTCCGCCGACTCCGCACGTTGTTGAGCGAGGACCGCAGCGACGAGGAGTTCGAGGTCTCCCTCGAGGCACTCCTCGACCGACTGGACCGCGAACTGTCGCAGTGACCCGCGATCGCGGTCCGGCGACGCGGCCGTCAGACGTGGGCGTCGAGGTGCCCGCCCCACACCTTGTACGTGTCGCGGTACCGGTGCTCGTCCGACTCGGGCCGCCACACCGACCGCGTCAGCTCGTCCGGGAACCCGACTGCGCGCACCCGTGGACAGGCTTCGGCGACGACTCGAGTCCGCGCGTTGAGGCGCCGACCGTGCACCCCGGCTGCGAGCCGAGCCGGCCGGGACAGACTCCCGGCGTTGTCGAGGGGTGGGATCTCACCGATGACGACCTCGGCATCCACGGGCACCACCTCGCGCAGGGCAGCGATCGTGTCACGGACGCGTTGTTCCCACACCCTCGTCGGCAGGACCCGGAGCGCATCCGTGATGCCGACCAACACGACCACGAGGTCGCACCGCCCCAGGTCCTCGCGGTGGGCGGCGATGACGGACGGGAGTTCCCGGACACTCGCCGACGGTGCGGGGATCATCTTCCAGGAGACGCCGCGCGCCGTCCGTGCTGCCCGGTGCCGAGCGAAGAACGCGGGGAGCGAGAGCTCGTGGGTGCGGACGCCGAGCGACAGTTCGCCCCGCTCACCCACGAACACCACGCGATCCGGGTCCGGGCCGGGCACCGTGCCCTCCATCGCGTCGTCCGGGTAGAAGTCCCCGGTCGCGTCGAGGCGACGGAACACGAACTCGACGACGCGCGCACTGCGCGACGGGAGGCTGAACGCAGCGCGGCGCAACGACTTCGTCCGTGACACTGCCCCACCTCTTCCGAGCACCTTCACCGACCGGGACCCGGTCGGTGTCCGGTTCCTCCAGCGTAGGCAGCGGCCCACCGCCAGGACACCGCGCCATCCACCTTGCGCGCCGGCCACGAGCCGCAGACGACAGGCGGAGCGCGACGCGATCGGCACGCCTTGCCATCGGAGCCGGTGTGCGCCACTGTGTGGAACACACGCTCGCTTCGAGGAACAGGGGCCACATGCTGTCGTTGGTGTACGTGAGCACGATGAGCCGACCGGTCACGGACGAGGAACTCGCCGAGATCCTGGTGGTCGGTCGCGAGAAGAACCTGCAGCTGGGCATCACGGGGATCCTCGCCCACCAGGGGAGCAACTGCATCGGCATCATCGAGGGCGACGACGAGGTCGTGCGGGAACGGTTCGAGGGCATCCGCCAGGACCCCCGTCACACCAACGTGCGCCAGGTCGCTGCGGACACCGTCGCGACGCGGTCCTTCCCGGAGTGGTCGATGGCGTTCCAACCGGCGGACCCGTTGATCAAGGAGATCCCGGGGTTCCTCGACCTCTTCGCCGACGGGCACGCGCCCGACCCCGCCGCCGGGACGTCCCGCGCGACGGCCCTGCTGGAGTGGTTCCGGAAGCACCCCCTGGCGCCGCTGACGAACCAGCACGGCGACGACGGCATCGAGCTGCGCACCCGGATCGTCAACGCGACGATCACGGCGCTGCACGAGACCGGGGTCGAGCAGGTCGACGTCGACACCGTCGCCGACCGGGCCGAGATGACCGTCGACGAGCTGCGCACCCACTTCCCCACCCGCGAGAGCCTGCTGACCGCCACGGTCGACCGGTGGTCGAGCTCGGTGTCACGACCCCTGCGGCCGATCGCCGACACGCACGGCGCAGTCGCCTACCTGCACGCGCTGGTCGTGGCGTACTCGGAGGAACCAGCGCTGATGCGGCTGCTCGCCTCGACGCTCGCCTCGAGCACCCACCCCGGACACGAGGGCGCGGAGTACTACCGCACCCTGTACCTCCGGTTCCGTCGGACCGTCCGGGAAGCACTCGAGCGGGACATCCGGGTCGGTCGCGAACCGGCCACCATGGATCCCGCGCGTGCCACCGAGCAGCTCCTCGCGCTCTACGACGGTCTGCGGATCCAGTCGCTCCTCATCGAGGGGTTCGACATCATCGCGTCCTTCGACCGCGCCGTGTCACGGCTGCGGCGGGGGTGGGCCGAGGACTACCGGCACACGGACCTCTTCGAGATCCCGGTCGAGGGCACGGGCGATCACAACGCCCGCGAGAAGCAGACCGACTCGGGGTCGTCGCGGTAGGGCCCGAACGGCTGGATCCGCACGAACCCGTTCCGGGTGAACAGCGCGGCGGCATGCGGCTGCAGCACGCCGAACTCGGCGACGACCGCCGGTGCCTGCAGCTCTTCGGCCTGCGCGAGCAGTTCGAGCACCAGCAGGTCGCCGACGCCCTGCCCGCGGGAGTCCGGTCGGACGAACAGCCGCCGGACCTCGAACACGCCGTCGCCGGCCGCACTCAGCGACGCGGTGCCGAGCGCCAAGCCCGAGCGGTCTCGGGCGACGACGTGCACGGCGGCGGTCGCCTCGGTCAGCGGACGGCCACGGTCGGCCGGACGGCCGTAGATCCGGTCGACCTCGATCCGGGCCGCGGCGCGCAGCCGGACGGCGTCCTCGTGGTCGAAGGGCTCGGCCGCGACCGAGAACGTCAGGTGCTGCATCGTGGTGTGTTCCTCGCCCGGCGCCGCGTCGTCGCGGGTGCCCCGTGGGTGTTCAGTGTGCGTGCCGCCGCTCGAACCCGAATCGAGCGGCGGCACGGTGTGCGCGCTTCCGCTCGAACCCGAATCGAGCGGTGGCGCGTGCAGACGGCTGGCGTCTGCCCTCGGACGCCCTAGCGTCCGTGGTCTGTGGTGGGTCCGGGTCAGCTCACCAGGTCGAGGTCCCACACGGGGGCGACGTACTCGCGGGACCATCCCTCGCGCAACCGGGTGACTGCCCGGTCGAACGCTTCGAGCAGGTCCATCTCGGGGCGCACCATGGACTGCAGCTGCAGTCCCTCGTAGGTCGCGAGCAGCTGCTCGGCGCCGCGCGACGGCTCCATGGTGCTCGGTTCGCGACCGAGCAGGCTGTCGCGCTGCAGGGAGTCCTGCACGAAGGCGTGGAACCGGCGCCACCGCGCGTGCAGCATCGGCGCGAGCGGGTGCTCCGGTGACGCCGCGATGTTCAGGGTGGCGGTGAGGAAGCGCATCAGTGACGGGTCGGCGATGTTCGCGGTCACGATCGCACGCAGGAACGGCACCGTCCCGAACCGTTCGGCGAGTGGCATGAGCGGTGCGGTGCGCTGCTCGTTCCAGTGGTCGATGGTGGCCAGGAGCAGACCGTCCCAGCTGGGGAACGTCCGGCCGACGACGTCGACGTCCTGACCGGCGTGGTCCGCGACGACGGCCGGGGTGACCTCGTGGAGCGGACGCGTCCGTAGTGCCGTGATCATCCCGTCGACGACGGCCGATCGGAGGGCAGCATCGTCCGAGGTCCGGCGCGATGATTCGATGTGCATGCATACACCCCACCAGGCACACCGGTCCCACCCAAGCCCCCGAACGGGGATCGCGCGCAAAACGGACCAGCACGATCCGGCCACGACACTTCCCACCGATCGACCTGCGAGCGATACTCATCCCATGCAGTGGGGACGGATCGTACCGGTCGTGGTGCTGGCCGTGGTGGTCGCTGGCGGGCTCGCGGGGTGCGATGCGGAGGGCCGGATCCAGAGCATCGGGCCGAGGACCTCCGTGAGCTCCTGCACCGACTACGTGCCCATGACCGCGGCCGAGCGCCGCGAATCCGCCGATCTCGTGGTCGAGGGCCAGGTCACCAAGACCGATCGCACCGTCGAGATCGGCGGCGTCTACGACGTCTACGACGCCGAGGTCACGACGACCTCGAAGGGGGAGGCCCCGGGCACCACCATCGAGGTCGTCAGCACGTCGGACCAGTGCACGACGAGCGGCGAGCCCGTCGAGTACCTCGACGGCGACGTGCTCGCAGCGGAAGGAACGTTCCGCCTCTACCTGACGAAGGCCGACCCCGAGGACGACGACAGCGTCTGGCGCCTCGTCGTCCCCGGCGCCGCCGAGCCGCTCACCACCGGCTGACGCCCGGCACGCACCATGCGAGCCCTACGACTCGGGGACCGCCACAATCCGGTTCTGGTACGCCCACACCACGGCCTGCAGCCGTGACCGGACCCCGAGCTTCGGCAGCATCCGCGCCAGGTGCGACTTCACGGTCGAGACCTCGAGCACGAGCGCGACCGCGATCTCCTCGTTCGACATCCCCTGCGCGAGCAGGAGCAGGACCTCGCGTTCGCGGGCGGTGAGCACCCCGTCGGCCCGGTCCCCCGACACCGGCTGCAGGCTCCGTCGCGACACGAACTCGCGCAGCACCCGCCGGGTCAGCGCCTGGTCGAGCGTCCCGTTCCCCGCCGCGACCTGGCGCACGGCGTCGACGATGGTGTCCGGCTCGGCGTCCTTCAGCAGGAACCCGGAGGCACCGGCCTCGAGGGCCCCGAACACGTAGTCGTCCAGGTCGAACGTCGTCAGCATCAGCACCGGGATGGCCGGATCGGCGTCGGGGGCGCAGAACAGCCGGGCGAGCTCGATGCCGTTCACCACCGGCATCCGGATGTCCAGGCAGGCGACGTCGGGCCGCAACGAGCGCGCCAGCGCGAGCGCCTCGCCGCCGTCGGCGGCCACGCCGACCACCTCGATGTCGGCCTCCGCGCCGAGGAGCGCGGACACCCCGGCACGGACCAGCGGCTGGTCGTCCGCCACCAGCACGCGGATCACGCGACCACCTCGCCGCCGTCGGCGGCCTGCGCGGGTGCGGCAGGTGCCTCCCGGCCGAGCGCCAGCTCCACCAGCCATCCGCCGGTCGCGGTGGGGCCGGTCTGGAGGCGCGCCCCGACCAGGTCCGCCCGCTCGCGCATCCCCCGCAGGCCGTTGCCGCCCGACGGTGAGGTCGGCGCTGCCGGAGCGGCGGCCGGTGCGTTCTCCACCCGGATCACCACCCGGGTCGGGTCGCGGTCGTCGACGGTGACCGTGCACGGGGCGGACGGGGCGTGCAGGGCGGCGTTGGCCAGCGCCTCCTGGACGGTGCGGTACGCGGCGAGCTGCGCGAGCGGGCCGACGCCGTCGGCCACGGGGCGGTCGTCGGTCGGACGCTCGCCGGGCAGGACGTCGAGGCGCACGTCGCTGCGGAACCGGGCACGTTCGACCAGGTCGACGATGCCGGCGACCGTCTCGACCGCGCGTTCTGCGGGGACGTCCTCGCGCAGGAGCCCGACCAGGCGGCGCAGGTCGTCGAGGACGGCGGTGCTCTGCTCCCGCACCTGGCGGGCGCCCTCGTGTGCGCGCTCCGGGTCGCTGTCGATCTGCCGGTCGATCACGGCGGCCATCAGCGCGATGCCGGACAGGTGGTGCGCTGCGATGTCGTGGAGCTCGCGGGCCATGGCGGCGCGTTCGCGGGAGACCGCGGCGTCGACCAGGGCGTCCTGCTCACGGAAGACCGCGCTCGCCTCGGCGGTGCGGGCGGCGCGCACCTCGCGGCGGGACCGCACCAGCAGTGTGACCAGGAGCGGGAGCCCGACGGCACCGACCGCCTGCAGCACCCCCTGGCCGAGTGCGCCGGTCAGTCCCTGCGTGACGTCGCCCCGGAGCGCTCCGCCGGCGACCGCGGACAGGACCGTGCTGCCAGCTGCCACGAGCGCGGCGGCGACCAACAGCGTCGGCCACAGGCGAGCGAGCGGAACGCGCAGCGCCGCGAGGACCACGGCGACGACCACCGGCAGCGCGGTGAGGCCGAACAGGTCGAGCGACTGCGGGGCGAGCGCGGCGACCAACACCGGCAGTGCGGACACCGCGACCAGCACGGAGCGTGGTGCCCGACGGGCGGCGAGCAGGGCGGCGGACTGGGCCAGCAGGCCGAGCGCCAGGACGGTCCACGCAGCGGTGAACGGTGCCGGGACCCGCATGGCCAGGGCGGCGCCGTCCGGCTCGAGGCCGTCGAGCGGCGGCAGACCGAGCAGCAGGCCGAGGGCCACGACGGCCGTGCCGAGCGCGACGAACACGTCGACGCGGCGGTCACGGGTGCGCGGGTCAGCGGAGGCCATCGTTGGATCCTACGAGGCGGGTGCGAGCGGGGACCGGGGCGTCGATCGGCAGCGCACGTCGCGCCGGGTCGTAGCCCAGGCGGCCACGGGTCACGACGAGCAGCACGGCGGCGGCGACGGTCGAGGTGATGGTCAGGCCGAACATCAGCGTGCCGGCGGTCATGCTCGGGTACACCTCCGGGAACAGCGTCGAGATCGTGTTGTTCACGCCGACGTGCAGCAGCAGGCCAGGGGCAGGCTCTCGCCGGTCTTGTTGAACACCTGGATCATCACGACGTTGAACGTGATCGTGAACAGGGCGAACACGACGGGCTCGCTCCAGTGCGCGTTCGGCCACCCGCCCCAGTCGCTCAGGTAGAGCGGCATGTGCCAGAGCGCCCAGATCGGGCCGAGGATCGCAGCCGCACCGAGCCCACCGAAGCGGTGCTGCAGGCGGGGCAGGGCGAAGTCGCGCCAGCCGGGCTCCTCGCTGAGACCGGTGGAGAACAGCTGGATGACCAGGCCGGGCACGAGCATGGCGACGGCCAGGGCCGAGGGGGCACGGACGTCCCCGCCGGCGAAGGGCAGCGCGGACGCGACGATCATGGCCGGCACGACGACGAGCGCCAGGGCGTACCAGTACCAGGCGACCCGCCAGCGGAACAGGCGCCCGACCCAGCGGCGCAGGCCCGGACGGCCGTCGGCGACCGCGGTGACGATGAACGCACCGCCCAACGGGCCGAGGAGCGCACCGGGCAGGACACCCGTGAACTGTCCGCTGCCCAGGACCTCGGGGAAGTGGACGTCCCACACGCCCATGCCGTGCGGGGACAGGATGTAGGGCACCCACGCGAGCCAGCTCAGGCCGAGTGCCAGGGTGAAGAAGGACACGAGCGGGTGCCGGGCGATGAGGCCGCGGACACCCCCACGGTCCTGCGGGGATGTGCCGGCGACGGGCCGGACTCCGGTGGTGTACGTCATGCACACGACGCTAGGAACCAGCGCGCTCGGGGACGACCGGCTTCGGGACGCACCTGCGGGAGTTCCATCGAAGGATGCAAGTGCTCCCGGGCCGTTCAGGCGGTGCGCTGGGCGGCCACGTGGGCCAGGACGACCGGGTCCTCGCAACCCCGGGCGAAGCCGCGGATGCGCCGGTCGATGTCCCGCTGCAGCACCAGCACGCCGATCCGTTCGGCGAGCGGCGCCAACCACTTCGGCCGGCAGGTGAAGTTGTAGCGCCAGACGGCCAGGGTGTGCCCGGGCTGCCCCTCCGCCGCGGTGAAGCGCCAGCCCCCGCCCATGCGCTCGAAGAACCACGACCCCTTCGTCATCTTCATCCCGACGTTCGACGGTGGATGGTACGAGACGTACTCGCTCTCCATCGCGAAGCCGAACCGCTGCACCGTGTAGGTCCGGACGCCCTTGCCGGGGACCGTCGCACCACCGACCAGGTGCTGGTGTCGGATGAAGGGGTCCCAGCGCTTCCGGATCGCCCCCTGCGTCTGCGACACGGCGAACGCCACCTGCGGCTCGACCGGCACGATGCAGCGGGACTCGACGACGGGCATGCGTCATCCTCGCACAGCACCGTGCACGGTGCGACGTCCGCCGGCCCGTGCGAGGTTGCTCGACCCCGCACCGTGCGACGTCCGCCGGCCCGTGCGAGGTTGCTCGACCCCGCACCGTGCGACGTCCGCCGGCCCGTGCGAGGTTGCTCGCTCCGTGCGCCGCTCCAGCCCTGCACGAGGCCGCCGACCTCGCACCGGACGAACAACCGCGCACCGTGCGAGTTCGGCCCGCGCGGCGTCAGCCCACCGGCAGCGCGGCGTCAGCGCAGCGCGGTCCGGAGCGCGTCGGCGATGGGTGCGAGCGCGGCGTCGATCTCGTCGGCGACCCGCGCGTGGGTCGCCTCGGACCGGCGGTACGGGTCGTCGACGTCGTCGGCGGCGGGGTCGGCCGGCGGCGGGACGGTGCCGCGCAGGCGTGCGACCCGCTCGACCAGGGCCTCGGGCGTGTGGACGTCCTGCAGGTCACCGGGTTCGAGTCCGTCGAGCACCCGCGCGAACTGCTTGATCGTGAACGCCCGCTTGGTGGCCCGGGGCGCGAGCGACACCACGGCCGCCCGGTGCGACCGTTCGGCCGTCAGCACCAGGTCGGCGTCCTCGACGATCGCCGACGTCAGGTACCGCGAGCCGTGCCGCGACGGGTCACCGCCGAGCCGGACCGACTGCGCCGCGGCGGCGCCGTCCATCGCGGCACCGTCGTCGGCGATGGTGCCGGCGGACTCGACCACGAACGTCGCAGCGTCCGGGCCGAGTCGCGCCGTCAGGACCTGCGCGCCGAGCGGCGACCGGCAGATGTTGCCACTGCAGACGAACAGGATCCGCATCGTCAGGCTGCGCCGGCGCCGAGCAGGTCGTGCCGGACGACGATGGCGTCGCGCCCCGGACCGACACCGATCGCGGAGATCCGCGCACCCGACATCGCCTCGACCGCGAGCACGTAGTCCTGCGCGTTCTTCGGCAGGTCCTCGAACGAGCGGGCGCCGGTGATGTCCTCGGTCCAGCCGGGGAACTCTTCGTACACGGGCTTCGCGTGGTGGAAGTCCGACTGGTTCACGGGGACCTCGTCCACGCGCACGCCGTCGACCTCGTACGCGACGCACACGGGGATCGTCTCGAGCCCGGTCAGCACGTCGAGCTTGGTCAGCACGAAGTCGGTCACGCCGTTGATGCGTGCCGTGTAGCGGGCGATCGGGGCGTCGTACCAGCCGCAGCGACGCGGACGGCCCGTGGTGGTGCCGAACTCGAAGCCGTTGGCGCGCAGGAACTCGCCGGACTCGTCGAACAGTTCGGTCGGGAACGGACCGGCGCCGACGCGCGTCGTGTACGCCTTGACGATGCCGATGATGCGCTCGAGCTTGCCCGGGCCGATGCCGGAACCGGTCGCGGCGCCACCGGCGGTCGCCGAGGACGACGTGACGAACGGGTAGGTGCCGTGGTCGACGTCGAGCATGGTCGCCTGACCGGCCTCGAACAGGACGGTGTCGCCGCGCTCCAGTGCACGGTGGATCTCGAGGGCCGTGTCGGCGACCATCGGGCGCAGGCGCTCGGCGAAGGACAGCAGCGACTCGACCACTTCTTCGGCGTCGATCGCGCGACGGTTGAAGACCTTGACCAGCAGGTGGTTCTTCTGGTCGAGGGCCGCTTCGACCTTCTGGCGCAGGATGTTCTCGTCGAAGATGTCCTGGATGCGGATGCCGACGCGGTTGATCTTGTCGGCGTAGGTCGGGCCGATGCCGCGACCGGTGGTGCCGATCTGCCGCTTGCCGAGGAACCGCTCGGTCACCTTGTCGATGGTGCGGTGGTAGTGCGTGATGACGTGGGCGTTCGCCGACACGAGCAGCTTCGAGGTGTCGACGCCGCGTGCCTTCAGCGCGTCGAGTTCCTGGAACAGGACCTCGAGGTCGACGACGACGCCGTTGCCGATGATCGGCGTGACACCGGGCGTGAGGATGCCGGAGGGCAGCAGGTGCAGGGCGTACTTCTCGCCGCCGACGACGACCGTGTGGCCGGCGTTGTTGCCGCCGTTGAACTTCACGACGTAGTCGATGCGGGAGCCGAGGAGGTCGGTGGCCTTCCCCTTGCCCTCGTCGCCCCACTGGGCTCCGATGATGACTGCTGCGGGCATCTGGTTCTCCTCACGTTGGCGGAGGACCTCACGCGACCAGGCGGGCCGGTGGTCCACCCGAGTCTATCGGACGGTCACCTGCGCGCCACCTTGCCCGTGCTCGAGGTGGTGACGACGGACGGACGGGCGCGCCCCGCTCAGCGGCAACGCGAAGCGTTGCGCGGGTCGCGCCGACCGAGCCTGCGAGGGAGGGGTGCCAGCTGGCACCGGGCCTCCCGTCCCTCGTGTCCGTGCGTTCCGCGATCAGGCGCGGAAGAAGTCCTGGTACGACGGGTCGCCGACGGGCTGCGAGTAGCCGGGCTCGGCGAGACGCTGCTCGATCATCGCCTGGACGACGTCGGGCGGGGTGAGCCCCCGGCGGCGCCACTCGGTCGGGTTGGCCCGGAGCTGGCTCAGCGTGTTCTGCATGCTGCAACCCTGGCACCGTGTAACTAGTTTGTCTAACTACCTGTCCTGATTCCGCGTTCCCCCGACTGCTGAGAGCACAGAAGACGCCGGATCCGCACTGCGGACCCGGCGTCTCCTGTTCGTTCAGCGGCGCGGACGCCGCACTACTTGCGCGACACCTTCGCGGTCGACTTGGACGTCGCGGTGCCGTCCTTGTAGCCCGAGGCGTGCGCGGTGACCTTCACGGAGAACTTGTGTCCCGCGGCGGACGTGCCGAGCTTGTACGTCGCACCGGTGGCCTTCTTCACGACCTTGCCGTCGCGGAGCCACTGGTACTTGTACGTCGCCTTCGTCGTGCTCCACTTACCGTGGTTCGCCGACAGCTTCGAGCCGACCTTCGCCGTCCCGCTGATCGTCACCTTGCTGCCCGCGGCGAGCGCGAGCTTCGGCGGGACCACCGAGATCGTCGACGTGCCGGCCTGCTTGCCCGACGCATTGCCGAGGTGCAGGAGCAGCACGGTGGCCTTCGTGACGCCCGAGGCACGGGTGACCCGGAGGACGCCGGAGTCGGCGAACAGGACGCCGGTGCTGCGGCCCTGCGCGAAGGACAGTGCCGGCTTCGACGGGTCGAACGACGCGCTCTTCGTCTCGTCCACCACGGACGAACCGGTGGTCGCGGCGCCGGGGGCGTACGCCGACTCGGTGAGCACCGAGTAGGTGAACTTGCCCTTCGCACCGATCAGCGCACCCGTGGTCGTGAGCACCTTCACCGAGCTGTCGAAGGTGTTCACGTCCTGGCCGGGTGCCCCGCCGTTCAGCGGCTGGACGTCGACGACCGGGTCGACGTCCGGGTCGTCCGACGCGGCCTTGGCCAGGTCGATCGTCGTCGCGAACGTCGCGTCCACCGCAGCGGACTTCGCGTTGTAGACCAGGTAGTCGGGCTCGCCGTCACGGTTCGTGTCGATGAGCACCTCGACGTTGGTCACGGCGCCGGGGTTGGCGTCGGGACCGGCCGTCTGGATGCCGAACGCGATCGTGTCCGATGCCTTGTCGTAGCTGGCGCCGTAGGAGCGGATGTCCGCCGCCTGCAGCGAGCGCTTCGCCGAACCGTCGGGGAACGCCTCGGCCGGGTCGGTCCCGCCGAGCACGAACGGAGCGACGGCGGCGTGGTAGCCGGTCGTCAGCCCGCCCTGGTCGACGGTGCGGCCCTTGAGCGTCAGGTCGGCCGACTTGCCCGGGCCGGTGAAGGCGACGGTGGAGCGACCCTGCACGGAGCTGACGGGCTTCGGCGCGAGGTACGCACCGACGCGCAACGGCACCGCGGTCGTGTCGGTCGGCGTGAACGCCACGATGCCCGAGGCGGCGGTGACGAACTCACGCTGGTAGCCCTGCTGCACCGACTCCTGGGTGGGGTCGATGACGCGGCGGAGCTTCGTCGGGTCGGCGATGGTGAACGTGAGCTTCACCGTCGCGGTGCGGTTCGCCGGGACGGTGACCCGCTTCGTGTCGAGCGCGAACGTCACACCGGGCTGCGACACCTGCGGCTGGTAGGCCACGTCGTAGGTGTGCGCGACGCCGTCGGTGTTCGCGATCTGCAGGGTGCGGCTCTCGCTCGTCGCGCTCGAGACCTCGACGACACCGAACGAGGCGGTGACGAGCAGGTCGTTCTCGACGCTCCGCACGGTGGTGCCGGCGGTCACGGCCTGCAGGGCGTCGACGCGGCCGGTGCCCTGCCGGAGCAGGGTCGCCGAGCGTGAGCCGTCCTTGACGTCGTGCGTCGCCGTGTTCATGAGCGCCGCCTTGACCTGCGGTGCGCTCCACTCCGGGTGCGACTGGAAGGTCAGCGCCGCGATGCCCGCGACGTCCGGTGTGGCCATCGAGGTCCCGCTCATCGACATGCGGCCGTCGCCGGTGCCGTTGGCCGCCGAGATCACGTTGACCCCGGGGCCGGCGATGTCCGGCTTGACGATGTCGTTGAACGACCCGTGCACGCCCCGGCTGGTGAACGCGGCGAGCGTGTTCACGGCCTCCGGGTCGGTGGCGAGTTCGAAGCCCTTGAGGTCGTCCGCGAAGCGCACGTGCAGGGTCCCCGCCTTGGCTGCGGCCTGGAGGCTCGTGGCGGCGTCCAGCGTCAGCTCGGCACCCGGGATGGTCGCGTTTCCGGCGATGCCCGAGTCGAAGGTGTTGATCGTGCCCGCGAGGAGCACGCCGACGCCGCCGGCGGCCTGCACGTTGTTGAAGCGCACACCGGAGCCGCACTCGAGCGCGCCGTCCGTCCACTTCAGCCAGACGACCTTGCCCGCGATCTTCGCGGCGTCGGCGGCGCTGAACGCGGCGCAGCCGTCGATGTTGCTGGTCGGGACGACGACGTCACCCTCGACCGGCAGCGTGCCCGTGAAGTTCTGCGAGTACTGCGACCGGTAGGTCTTCGCGACGTTCGCGGGGGCGGTGGCCTGCACGCCGTCGTACAGCGACTGGCCGGTGGCGCTCGCGGCGACGGTGAGTGCACCCTCGGCGTTGCCCGGCGAGCCACCGATGTCGGTGAAGTCGTCGGCGTTGCCCGAGGCGATCACGGGCAGGACCCCGCGTGCGGTCAGTGCGTCGATCTTGGCGTTGTCGGGGTCGTCCGGTGCGCCGTAGTCGGAGCCGAGCGACAGGTTCAGGACGTTGATGTCCTTGCCCTCGGTGAGCGCCTGGCCCACCCAGTCGAGCGCGGCACCCGTGACGTCGGTCGAACCGCCGCCGTCACCGAACACCTTGAGGGCGTAGAGGCCGGCCTCGGGCGCGGTGCCCGGGCCGATCCACATGTCCTGCACCTGCTGCGTGGTGAGCTTGGTGTAGTCGCCGTCGAACTGCTGCTTGTCGGCGGTCAGACCGTAGCCCGCGATCGAGCCGGACACGTGCGTGCCGTGGTCGCCGCCCTTGCCGTCGATCGGGTTGTCGTCCGGAGCCGGCACCGGGTCGTAGGCCGGGTCGGTCGGGTCGGCGTTGTAGGTCGCACCGGCGAAGTCGTACCCGCCGAGGAACTTCGACGCGTCGTACAGGCTGGGGTCCGGGGCGCCGGAGCTCGCGTTCGCCAGGGCCTGCTGGTAGGCCGCGGTGGTGCCGGGTCCGCCGAAGTCCGCCTGCGTGTAGTCGAGGCCGGTGTCGAGGACGGCGACGTTGACGCCCTTGCCGGTGTGCCCGGTCTGCTGCCAGGCGTTGAGCGAGCGCGTGTAGACGTCGCTCGCGGCGTTCTTCGGGGCGACCCCGTCGGCGCCCGGCTTCACGAGACTCGGGTCCACGCCGGAGGGGGCGACGCTCGCGTCCGGCAGGACCGTCGGCTGGACGATCTTCTTCGGCGTGAGCGGGATGATGCTCTCGACGTCGGAGCGCTTCGCGATGTCCTGCAGCGCGGAGACGTCGGCGACGACCGCGACACCGGGGACGGTGTACTCGGTCGAGTAGAGCTCGGTGGAGTCGGCGTCGGCGCGCTTGACGGCGGCGCGGACGGCCGCGGTCGTCGACTCGATCGCCTTGACGCGGCTCTTCGCTGCCGAGGACTGGGTCCGCGACTTGGTGAGGTCACCGCCCTTCGCGTTCGCGTCGACCTCGAGGGCACCCTGACCGGTCGTGCGCACGAAGGCGGCGACGGTCTTGGTGGGCTTGGCGTCGCGCAGCGGCGCGGAGAGCTTCAGGTCGGCCACCGACACCCCGGCCGGAGCTGCGGAGGCCGCGCCCCCGACTGCGAGGCCGCCGCACGTCAGGGCCACGGCGGCGATGCCGGCGGTCAGGACGCGTGCGATGCGATGGGAGTTCGGGGTCGGGTTCGGGTCGTGGTTCGGTGTTGCACGGTTCAAAGAGGGCACTCCAGGCTCAGTCCGTGGTTCGCATGAGATTGCTGTGAAGTTATGCGCTTACATTCAGAAAGGGCAGTCCGCACTTTGGGGGACACCCCTGTTCGAGGGCCGGTCTTCCTGTTAAGTTGCACACCCGTGTGCACGTTATTACGATGGGGTCCGTGACCACTGCTTCCCACTCCGCACGCGCACCACGCCGCGACGCGACCGAGAACCGGGCAGCCCTCCTCGACGCCGCACGAGCCTGCCTGCAGCGCGATCCGGACGCCTCCATCGAGACGATCGCCGCGGCCGCCGGACTCTCGCGCCGTGCGGTGTACGGACACTTCCCGTCGCGCGACGACCTCGTGCGCGAGGTCGTGACCTCCGGTGCGGCTCGGATCGCCGCGTCCATGCCGACCACCTCGGACCTGCAGGAGCTGCCGCCGGCCGCTCGGCTCGCCGCGATCGCGGTCACGCTCTGGACCGAGGTCTCGCACGTCCGCTCGATGGCCCGGGTCGCCGTGCGCAGCCCGTTCGCCGAACCCGTCGCCGAGGTGTTCGCGCCGCTCCGGGCCCAGGTCCGCCGGGCGTGTGCGCTCGGGATCGCCGAGGGCACCATGCGCGACGACGTCGACCCCGCCACCCTGGGCCGCCTGGTCGAGGGGGCCTGCATCGCCGTCCTCGACGAGGCGACCCGGTCCGGCACCCCGGACGAGGCCGGACGGCGCATGGTGGTGGTGTCGGCCCTCGGCATGGCCGGCATCGACTGGCGCACCGCACTGCTCTCCGAACCCGCTGCTCCCGCTGTGAAGGACCCCGCATGACGCTCGAACTCGCCCACGTCGGCATCGGCGAGGAGCCCGGCGCGGCACTGCCCGTCGTCTCCGCCGTCGCCGCCCCCGGACGCCCCGGGGTCGTCGCCGTCGAGACGGAGCAGGCCCCCGTGCTCGCCTCGCTCGTCGCCGGTGGCCGGATGCAGCCCGACACCGGGCGGCTCCTGCTCGACGGGCACGAGGACGCCGCGGCCGTGCGCCGCGCCTTCGCCCTCGTCGACACCCCGGGCGTCGCCGAGCCGTTCCCCGTCATGACCGTGCAGCAGATCGTGCGCGAGGAACTGGCGTTCGCCGCCCAGCGGCCCTCGCGCGGCCACGTCGACACCGTGCTCGAGGAGCTCGACCTGCGGCACTACGCCGACACCCCGGTCCAGCGGGTGCCGACGGCCGTGCGCGTCCGACTGCTCGTCGAGCTCGCCCTGCTCCGCGACGGGGTGACCGGCGTCGTCGTCACCTCGCCCGAGCGGCACGGCGGTGCCGTCGAGGAGTGGTTCGCCGTCCTCCGCGACGTCGCCCGACGCGGTACGACCGTCGTGCTCGTCACCTCGAAGGCCGCAGCCGCGACCGTCGAGACGCTGCTCGACACGATCGACGCGACCGACGCGTCCCAGCCCGAGGGTCCCGACGACGCGGCCCTGTCCGACGGAACCGAGCCGGGCCTCCCGTCCGTCCCGTCCGTCACCGCAGAATCCGCAACCGTCCCGACGGAGGCAACCCCGTGACCACCACCTCGCTCGTCCGCGCCGAACTGGCGCGACTCACCGCGACCCCGCTCGCACGACTGGCGTTCATCGCCCTGATGATCGTGCCGCTGCTGTACGGCGGCGCCTACCTGTGGGCGAACCGCGACCCCTACGCCAAGCTCGACCAGATCCCCGCGGCGATCGTGAACCTCGACGCCGGCGCCACCCTCGACGGCGAGCACGTCGACTACGGCACCGACGTCACGAAGGAAGCGATCGACGGCGCCGACTTCAAGTGGACGAAGACCGGTGCTGCGGACGCGCGCTCCGGCGTGCGGAACGGCACCTACGACTTCGTCGTCACCATCCCGCACGACTTCTCCGAGCACCTGGTGTCCGCGCAGTCCGACGACCCGACGCAGGCGAAGCTCGTCATGACCACGGCCGACACGAACTCGTACCTGGCGTCGACCATCGCGGAGCAGGCCGGCAAGACCATGCGCACGGCCGTCGCCGAACGCGTCGGCAAGCAGGCGGCGAAGACCCTGCTCGTGGGGCTCGCCGACGTCCGCGACAGCCTCGGCGACGCGGTCGACGGGGCCGACCAGCTGGCGTCCGGCACCGCGAAGGCGGACTCGGGGGCTCACACCCTCGCCGACGGCACCGGCAAGCTGTCGTCCGGTGCGGCGGAGCTCGCGTCCGGCACGGCGGACCTGCCGTCGCAGACGAAGCAACTGGACAGCGGGGCGCAGCAGGTGGCATCGGGGGCGTCGACGCTCGCCTCGGGCCTGGCGAGCGCGCAGCAGCAGACGGCGGCGCTGCCCTCGCAGACGCAGCAGTTGGACGACGGGGCGCAGCAGCTGCAGACCGGCCTGCACCAGCTCCGCGACCAGACGTCCTCGCTGCCGGCGGACTCTGCGCGCTTGTCCAGCGGTGCGTCGCAGGTCGCCAGCGGCAACGCCGAGCTCGCCGAAAAGGCCGCACCGTTCATCGCGGGCGTCCAGCAGCTCTCGGCGCAGTCGCCGGAACTCGTCGCGTCGCTGAAGCCCGTCGTGCAGGCGTCCACGGTGCTCACCGCGGAGCAGAAGACCCAGCTGCTCGCCGGGCTCGACGACCTGCAGACCGGCAGCACCAAGCTCGGTGCCGGTGCCGGTGACCTGTCCGGCAACCTGCAGAAGCTCAAGACGGGCAGCGCCCAGGTGTCCGCGGGCGCATCGCAGCTCGCCCAGCAGGCTCCGGCGCTGACGAGTGGCATCCAGCAGCTCTCGGACGGCTCCGACACGCTCGCCGCCGGGACGTCGAAGCTGGCTGCCGCGGCACCGACGTTGACCTCGGGCATCTCGTCGGCGGCGACCGGCGCGTCCACGCTCTCCGCGGGTGCCGCGAAGGTCGCAGACGGCACGTCGACGCTGGCTTCGGCCGCTCCGACCCTGTCGTCGGGCGCATCGTCGCTCGCCACGGGCGCAGCGTCCGCCGACAAGGGTGCTTCGTCGCTCGCATCGGGCCTCGACGAGCTCAAGACCGGCTCGTCGAAGCTCGCGTCGTCGCTCGACGAGGGCCGCACGAAGATCCCGGCGTCGAACGCCTCCGAGCGCGAGTCGCAGGCCTCGGTGATCTCCGACCCGGTCAAGGTCGGGGACGACAACGTCGCCGCTGCGTCGAACTACGGCGCCGGCCTCGCGCCGTTCTTCATCTCGCTCGCGGCCTGGATCGGCATGTACGCGCTGTTCCTCATCCTCAAGCCGATCTCGAAGCGGGCGATCACCGCGGTGCGGAAGCCCCTGGCCGTGGTGTTCGGCGGCTGGCTGACCCCGGCCCTGCTCGGCCTGGTGCAGATGGTGGCGCTGTTCTTCATCGTGCGGTTCGCCCTCGACCTGAACGTGGTGCACGTCGGCGGCACGATCGGCATCATGGTGCTGGCGTCGGCGACCTTCGCGGCGATCATCATGGCGCTCAACGTGCTGCTCGGGTCGGTGGGGCAGTTCCTCGGACTGGTGCTCATGCTCGTCCAGCTCGTCACCGCCGGCGGCACCTTCCCCTGGCAGACGCTGCCCGGGCCGTTGGCGGCGCTGCACTTCGCGCTGCCGATGACCTACTCGGTCGACGCGATCCGGCAGACGATGTACGGCGGGGACCTCGGCGCCGCGTGGTCCGACGCGGGCGTGCTGCTCTGCTGGCTGCTCGGGGCGCTGCTGGTGTCCTTCGTGGTCACGGCGCGGCAGACCCGCTCCCGCACGCTGCGCGACCTGCGCCCGAGCCTGATCGGGTAGCGCGGGGCGCGGGGGCCCGCGCTCGCCCGCGCTCGCCCGCGCTCGCCCGCGCGCATCGTGAGCAGAAATGGTCGGGTGGCATCAGGCCACCCGACCGTTTCTGCTCACGAAGTGCTGCGCCCGAGGGGCAGCGACACCATCTCGCCGCCGAGGAACCGCAGGTCCTCTGGCGGCAGCTCCGCACGGGCATCGGGGTCGATCGCGTGGGACGCGTCGTCGCGGGGGACGAAGCCGATCCTCTCCCCGGCGGTCAGGTCGGCGGGCGACCCGGTGTTCCGCGACAGCGCCCACACCACGTGGTGGCCCGGTTCCCGCAGGTCGACGGTGGCGAGCACCAGCCGAGCCAGGTCGTCGGGCGAGCTCCACATCAGGAGTGCTCGCGACGACGACGGCTGCTCGCCGAACGCCCCGATGCGCGCCGAGACGATCGACATGTCGTACCGGTCGGCGAACAGGCTGCCGAGCAGTTCCATCCCCGCCTTCGTCACGCCGTAGTAGGTGTCCGGTCGCGGCAACCGGTCGCCCGGGACGCTCCCCGGTTCGTCGAGCGGTTCGGGGACCCGCCCGACCGCGTGGATCGAGCTCGCCTGCACCACCCGGAGCACCCCAGCTGCCGCCGCCCGCTCGAGCACGTTCTTGGTGCCGGTCAGGTTCGCCGCGAGCAGGTCGTCCCACGCGGCCTCGGTCGGGATGCCGGCCAGGTGCACCACGGTGTCGACCCCGGCGAGCGCGTCGTCCAGCGCAGCCGGGTCGTTCACCGACCCGGCGACGAACCGTTCACCGGCGACCACCGGGTCGTCGGGCGTCCGTTCGTCGAGCAGCACGAGGTCGTGTCCGGCCGCCAGGAGCCTGGGGCGGAGGGCAGCCCCGATGCGTCCTGCGGCTCCGGTGATGAGCAGCGTCGCCATGCCGCGGACGCTACCCGCGGCGTGCGAGCAGTTCCCTCAGGTGGTCGACCACAGCGTGACCGCCCGCCCCACGCCGCCCGCTACGATCGACGCACGAGCCAACGGAGGTCGAAGCGCATCATGGGAGACGGCAAGCCCGCGACCATCTACGACGTCGCCGCACGCGCCGGGGTCTCCAAGTCCCTCGTCTCCTTGGTCCTGCAGCGTTCCCCTCGGGTGAGCGACCAGCGCCGGGCCGCCGTGCTGACGGCCATCCAGGAGCTCGACTACCGTCCTTCCACCGCGGCGGTGTCGCTCGCCGGCACCCGCAGCCGCACCATCGGCGTAGTCCTCGACGACTTCCGGAACCAGTGGTTCGTCGACCTGCTCACCGGCCTGCGCGAGGCGCTGCAGGACCAGGGCCACCGGCTCGTCGTCGCGGACCGCTTCCTGAACACGGGGCTCGACGCCTCGCCGGTCGAGGGCTTCCTGTCCATGCGCGTCGAGGGCATCGTCATCGCCGGCGAGCCGACCACGGACCTCGCGATCCCCGCGTCGATGCCGGTCGTGATCGCGGGCGGGCGCGTGTCGATCCCCCGCGCGGACACCGTCGCGAACGACGACCGTGCCGGTGGCGGGATGGCTGCCGCCCACCTGCTCGACCTGGGGCACACGCGGCTGGGATTCCTCGGTGCGGGTTCGGCGGCGTCGCAGGAGCGCCGCGCGGGCTTCGAGGGCGCGGCAGCCACAGCGCCCGCAGCAGCCGGACCGGTGACCGTCGCCGTCGCGGTCCTGCCCGGCGAGCCCACGGAAGAGGCCGGGTCCCGCGCCCTCGGCGCCCTGCTCGACGAGCACCCGGACGTCACCGCGGTGTTCGCCGCCAACGACGTGATGGCCCTCGGAGCGCTGTCCGAACTCGCCGAGCGCGGACTCCGCGTGCCCGAGGACGTCTCCGTCATCGGCTACGACGACACCCCCGTCGCCGCGACGCGCTACGTCGGCCTGACGAGCATCGACGACCGCAGTGTCGAGATCGGCCGCGGCGCTGGCGAACGCCTGCTCGCGCGCATCGCGGACCCGGGTCTCGCGGCCACCGAGTCGCTCGTCGAACCCCGCCTCGTCGCGCGCCGCACGACCGCCCCGCGCTGACGCGGCGGATCCCGCCGACACCTCGACCGGGAGGCCCGCCTCACGCCCGCCACGCCCGCTTCGTGAGCAGGAAAGGTCGGGTCCAGGGCCCGTACCCGACCATTCCTGCTCAGGAAGCGTCCGGCAACGCGGCGTGCTGCACGATCCACGAGTGCATGACGATCGCGGCCGCCGCCGAGGCGTTGATGCTCCGCGTCGACCCGAACTGCGTGATCTCCAGGTGTCCGGACGCACCGGCCACCGCTTCGTCGGTGAGCCCTGGACCTTCCTGACCGAACAGGAACACGCACCGCTCCGGGATCGCCGCGGTCTCGATGCGCTCGGCGCCCGGGGTGTTGTCGATCGCGATCACCGGGCGTTGCTCGTCGGCCATCGCGGCGAGGAACGCCTCGACGTCGGGGTGGTAGCGGACGTGCTGGTACCGGTCGGTGACCATCGCGCCGCGCTTGTTCCAGCGCCGCCGCCCGATGATGTGGACCGTGCCGGCCAGGAAGGCGTTGGCGCTCCGCACGATCGACCCGATGTTCAGGTCGTGCTGCCAGTTCTCGATCGCGACGTCGAAGGCGTGCCGGCGGGTGTCGAGCTCGGCGACGATGGCGTCCATCGACCAGTACCGGAAGTGGTCGAGCACGTTCCGGGAGTCCCCCGCCGCCAGCAGCTCCGGGTCGAGGCGCGGATCGTCCGGCCAGGGGTCCGGGTGCGGGCCGACGCCGTTCGTCGTCAGTTCGTGCGACGGTTCGGGCGCAGTGGTCACCGCACCAGCGTACGGCCGGGCGCGGGGAACCAGGGTCCCGCCGCCGGGGCTCAGGCGGTCCGGGCGACGCGGGACTCGATGCCCGCGATGAGCACGTCGAGCCCCAGGTCGAAGCGTTTGTCGTACGAGTGCTCCCCCAGGATCTGCCCGACGAGCGTGTGCCGCTCCGGCCGCCCGGTGTCGTCGTCGCCTCGCCCGATCTGCACGGAGGTGTGCCCGACCACGAAGTCGTACACGACGAAGAACGTGTACATCGCCTCGACCTCGGGCAGCCCGGCGTCGCACAGCGCCCCGACGACCTTCGCCACGACGGCGTCGGACTCGGTGGACACCAGGGCGCCGCGCCGACTGTGCGACTCGAGCACCAGGGGGTGGGTGCGCATCAGGTCGCGGAAGGTCCTGGCGAACACCCGGACGACCGCGTGCCACTCGTCCGGCCAGACGAAGGTGGCGGTGAACTCGTCGACCGTGCGGCGCACGAGTTCGGCGTGCAGGTCGTCGAGGCCGCCGATGGTCCGGTGCACGGTCATCGGCGCGACGCCGAGCCGCACCCCGAGCGCCCGGAAGGACAACCGGTCCAGACCGTCCTCGTTCGCGATCGCGGTCGCGGCGTCGATCACCTGCTCGCGGCTCAGGACGTTGGGCCGGCCCCGGCGTCGTCGCGGCGCCTCCTCGACCAGGTCCGGCACCGCGGTGGGGCGGGGCGTGGCGGTCGGGGATCCGGGTTCGACGAGCACGGCGGGTTCTCCTTGATTCGGTACGTGTCCCGAAAAGCCTAGGGCAAAGCCGAGTGGCGTTCGGTGACTCGACCATCTCGGGTCCGGAGCCGACGCGCAAGAGCCGATCCGTGCCTCCCGGCCTTCTCCGAGCCGACACCGAGCCGGGCCGTCACGGGTGCGCAGTAGGGTGAGGCCATGGCGACCCGCGACGACGTCGAGTGCTGGCTGACCGACATGGACGGCGTGCTCGTCCACGAGAACCAGGCGCTCCCCGGTGCCCCCGAGCTCATCCAGCAGTGGCTCGACGAGGGCACCGAGTTCCTCGTCCTGACCAACAACTCGATCTTCACGCCGCGCGACCTCAGCGCGCGGCTCCGCTGGTCCGGCATCCACGTCCCCGAGGAGCGAATCTGGACGAGCGCCCTCGCCACGGCCGACTTCTGCAAGTCGCAGATGCCCGGTGGCTCGGCGTTCGTCATCGGCGAGGCCGGCATGACCACCGCCCTGCACGAGGCCGGGTTCATCATGACCGAGACCGCCCCCGACTACGTCGTCGTCGGCGAGACCCGCAACTACTCGTTCGAGGCGATCACCAAGGCCGTCCGCCTGATCCGCGACGGCGCCCGCTTCATCGTCACCAACCCCGACGCCACCGGCCCGTCAGCCGAGGGCGTCCTGCCCGCGACGGGTGCGATCGCCGCGATGATCGAGAAGGCCACCGGCAAGCAGCCCTACGTGGTCGGCAAGCCGAACCCGATGATGTTCCGCTCGGCGATGAACCGCATCGGCGCGCACTCCGAGAACACCGGCATGATCGGCGACCGGATGGACACCGACGTGCAGGCCGGCATCGAGGCCGGGCTGCACACCGTCCTCGTGATGACGGGCATCAGCGACCAGGCCGAGATCGACCGCTACCCGTTCCGTCCGAGCGAGGTCATCTCCGGCGTGCACGAGCTCGTCCGCACCGCCCCCTTCGAGGTCGAGCTGTAGCGGTGCGCTGGGACCCGTCGCGGTACGCCGCGTTCGCGGACGACCGCGGGCGTCCCTTCCACGACCTGGTCGCGCAGGTCGCGTGGTCGGCGGACACTCGGGAGGCCCCGAGTCGCGTCGTCGATCTGGGCTGCGGTCCCGGGGCCCTCACCGCCACGTTGGCAGCGCGGTGGCGTTCGTCGCAGGTGGTCGGGATCGACAGCTCGGCGGAGATGCTCGCGTCAGCTGGGACCGACCCCGCCCTGGCGGACCTGCCGAACCTGTCGTTCGAGCTCGGGGCGATCGAGGACTGGACGCCCGGGCCGACCGACGACGTCGTCGTGACGAACGCGGCGCTGCAGTGGGTACCGTCGCACGTGGCGCTGCTGCCGCGGTGGCTCGACGCGATGCCGTCCGGGTCGTGGTTCGCGATGCAGGTACCGGGCAACTTCGGGTCCCCGTCGCACGCGCTGATGCGGTCGATCGGGGCCTCCGGCCCGTGGGCCCCGGCGCTCGACGGTGTGCTGCGGTCGGACCCGGTGCTCGATCCCGCCGGCTACCTCGGCATCATGCTCGACGCCGGGTTCGTGGCCCGCGCCTGGGAGACCACCTACGCGCAGCTGCTGCCGGGCGAGGACCCGGTGCTCGACTGGGTGCGCGGCACCGGGTTGCGACCCGCTCTGGCTGCCCTCGACACCGCCGACCCCTCCGGTGCGCTGACGGCGGAGTACGTCGACCGGTACCGGGCGGCGCTGCGCGAGGCGTACCCGGCGAGCGCCCACGGCACCGTGTACCCGTTCCGCCGGGTCTTCGCCGTCGGCCGCAAGCCCTGACGGACGGCTCCCACCGGGCTCTGCCGCGCTGGCGGGGCGGGCCGGGCGCTGCGCACAACCAAAGTGCATCCGCGCCGCGTTTTCGCGCGGCTCGGACGCACTTTGGTTGTGCGGCACGGAAGCGCGCCGGGCTCTGGAGCCGGGCGCGGCTACCGGGCCGTGGCCGGCGCTGCCAAGTCGCCACGGGCCTCCAGGGCGAAGGCCGCCATCGGAGGCACCGAACGCCACCGCTTCGCCAGGCGACGCGGACGGTCGTCGCGCCACGCGACCATGCCGCCCGCGACGATCCCGAAGCCCAGCACGGCGAACGAGAACAGTCCGATCAGACCGAGGACGACGACGCGACCGGTGTCCGACGGATCGGCGGTTGCGGAGTACCCGATCGACCCGAAGTCCCAGAACGCGTGGAGCAGCACCGGGACGAGCAACGAACCGGTGACCCGTCGGGCGACGTACAGCGTGGAGCCGAACGACGCCGCGAACACGACCTGGATCAGCGTCGGCCCGATCCCGGCTCCGGCGAGCGCGTTGAGCAGGTGCAGCAACCCGAACAGCACGCACGACAGCGCCCACACCCCGAACTCGGGCACCCGGCGCCGCAGCCCGACCAGGAGCATGCCCCGGGCAATCAGCTCCTCGAACACCCCGACGAACAGCACCCCGACGGTGAGCAGCAGGAAGTAGTGCGCGGGCAGCGCCGTCCAGTCGATCAGGGGCAGCCGCACCAGGCACACCACGAGCACCAGGGCCGGGGCCAGCGCGGACCACCGCAGTGGCGTCCGGGTGCGGTCGACGGTTGCGATCCGCCACCAGCCGAGGCCGGTGACGACCACGGCGAGCGCGACGGCGGCGATGCCCTCGGGGACGACCAACGCACGGACGACGCTGTCGACCGTCTGGCCGAGCGTCGGGTAGTCGTCGCTCGGCCGTGACCGCCACGCGCTGATCGCCGCGAAGACCACGAGCGGCGCGAGGCCGATGAGCAGCGAGGGTGGGACCGGCCAGCGGCGACGACGGGGTTGGTGCACGTCCCGGTTGTACCAGTGCAGCCGTACGATTGGCGGTATGCGCCTGCCCTCGTTGTCGACCATGGCCGAGGACTACGTCAAGCTCATCTGGAAGGCCGGGGAGCGCGGCGGCGCCGGACTGGCCACGCGGGACATCGCGGCGACGCTGAAGGTCTCGGCCTCGACGGTGTCCGGCAACCTGAAGAAGCTCGACCGCGACGGCCTCATCGAGCACACCCCGTACTACGGCGTCGTGCTCACCCCGCTGGGGCAGCAGGTCGCGGTGGCGATGGTCCGGCGGCACCGGCTGATCGAGTCGTTCCTGGTGTCACGGCTCGGCTACACGTGGGACGAGGTCCACACCGAGGCAGAGGCGCTCGAGCACGCGGTGTCGGAGCGGTTCCTCGACCGGGTCGACGCCGACCTGGGGCACCCGACGCACGACCCGCACGGCGACCCGATCCCTGCAGCGGACGGCACCGTGCCCGCCACGCTCGGCGTCCTGCTCGGTGCGATCGAGCCCGGTGCGTGCGGGACGGTCGACCGGGTGTCCGACGATGACCCCTCGTTGCTGCGGTACTTCGACGAGCTCGGGGTCGGCCTCGGCACCCACCTGCGCGTCGAGCGGGTGCGGGACTACGCCGGGGTCATCGCGGTCTCGCGGCGCGGGGAGGACGGTGCCGAGGCGCTCGTCGACCTGCCGGCCGCCGCCGCGACCGCGATCTGGCTGGCCCCCGACGCCGACTGACGGGCGCGGGCGTGCCCGCGCGTCCGGCGCCCCCGTCCGGTGCCCCCCCCGTCCGGTGCCCCCCGTCCGGTGCCCCGTCCGGTGAGGTTCCGAAATCTCGGAACCTCGACGCGCCCAGGGGCCGTCCGTGGAACCTCGGCGTCGCGCACGCGGCGTGTTGTGGAACCTCGAGCGAGCCTCGCGGCCGAGACCGGCCCGCCTCGCGGCCGAGCCCGGCCCGCCCCGCAGCGACCGGCCCGCCCCATGTCGACCGGGAGGCCCGTGGCCGTGTCCGCAGCGGGCCTCCCGTCCGTCAGCCGGTGCCGTCCACGGCCGCACTCACCCCTTGGCGGATCGGGTGCGGCCGAGCGCCACCTCGCGCCGAGCCCGCTCGAGGGCGAGCGCTGACGCAGCGTCCGGGTCGTGCAACAGCCGCTCGGTGTCGGCGACGTGGTCCCGCACACCACCGGAGCCGCGATCCGCAGCCGCCGCGAGCACCGGCGCCACCGTCTCCTCGCCCAGCCCGACCAGTGCCCGCGACAGGCTGAGTCGTCGTTCACGTGGACCGACCCCGAGCTGCACCGCGAGCGTCCGGGCGAGCTCAGCCCGCTCGTCGTCGGGCACGAGTGCGACGGCGGTCCGCCAGGCGGCCCGGAGCACCTCGTCGTCGTGGTCCGCGAGCATTGGGCGCACCGACGGCCACGCCGCTGGGTCGCCGACCTTCGACAGCGTGTGCAGCGCCTGGCTGCGGGCCTGCGGTTCGGGACGGGCGAGCTCGGGGAGCACGCGCGCAACGACGTCGTCGGACGGGTGCCGGGTGAGCGCCCACGTGAGCATGTCGCGGACGAAGAAGTCCGGTTCGACGGCGCACTGTTCGACGAGCACGTCGAGGTCGCCCGCGTCCGGGGTCGTCCCGGCTGCCATCACGGCCTGCAGGCGAACCGAGGATCGGGGGTCGGCGAGGGCATCGGTGAGCACGGTCATGGCTCCATGCAACCCGCAGCCACCGGGGCCGTGTCAAGCCTCGGGGCATAGCGTCGGCAGCGGAGCGGTTCACACGGAGGACCGCTCGCCCGACCACGAAAGGACCCCGTATGCCCCGCATCGGTACCAGTGACCTCCACGTGTTCCCCCTCGCCCTCGGCGGCAACGTCTTCGGGTGGACAGCGGACGAGTCGACCTCCCACCAGGTCCTCGACGCCTACACCGCGGCGGGCGGCGACTTCATCGACACCGCTGACGTGTACTCCGCGTGGGCTCCCGGCAACGAGGGCGGCGAGTCCGAGCGGGTCATCGGTTCGTGGCTCGCGGCCTCGGGCAAGCGGGACGACGTCGTCATCGCCACGAAGGGTTCGCAGCACCCGCAGTTCCAGGGCCTCGGTGCGGACACCGTCGCCGCTGCCGCACGTGCCAGCCTGCAGCGCCTGGGTACCGACCGCATCGACCTGTACTACGCGCACTTCGACGACCAGTCGACCCCGCTCGAGGAGACCGTCCGCGCCTTCGACCAGCTCGTCAAGGACGGCATCGTCCGCTACACGGCGATCTCGAACTACTCGAAGGACCGCGCCGAGGAGTGGATCCGCATCGCGACCGAGAACGGCCTCGCGCAGCCGGTGGCGATCCAGCCGCACTACAACCTGGTCACCCGCGAGCCCTACGAGTCCGAGATCGCGCCGCTCGCCCACGCGCACCGCCTCGGCGTCGTGCCGTACTTCGCACTCGCCGCCGGGTTCCTGACCGGCAAGTACCGCTCGAAGGAGGACTTCGCCGGTAAGGACCGCGAGGGCCAGGTCTCGGGCTACTTCAACGACGAGGGACTCGCCGTGGTCGACGCCCTGTCCACCATCGCCGAGGCCCGCGACACCGAGCTCGCGACCGTCGCCCTGGCATGGCTGCAGGCACAGCCGGACGTCGTCGCGCCGATCGCGAGCGCCCGGAACACCGAGCAGCTGCCGGCGCTGCTGGCCTCGGCGGAGCTCGAACTCAGCGCCGACGAGCTGCAGACCCTGTCCGACGTGTCGGCGAAGGTCCCCGCGTCCGCCTGACCCGGCGAGCGCCCGACCCCGAACGACATCCCCGACGTCGCACGACGTCGGGGATGTCGTTCGTTGCACACGCGGGCATCACCGGCGCGCAACCAGCGACGAGATCGATGTCGTACGACGTCGACGGTGTCGTTCCACGTCGACCACCCGCAGCAGCCCGTACGCCCCCTACGCCCCCGGCGCCAACGACGCCGTGAGCTCCTGCCCCGACGACCGCGTCACGAAGCACGAGATGAACCGGTCGCCCTGGTCCCACGTCGCCTGGTCCGGCGCGTACGACCCCTGCACCTGCACGTCCCCGACGGCCGCAGCCGCCGAGGCGTTCAGCGCCGCGTCCGACTGGCACTGGTCGGCGGCCTGCGTCGCGAGGGCCTCTGCCCCCGGGTACGCGTCCCCGTCCACCGTCAGCCGAGCGGTGAGCTGCCCGATGTGCGGCGTCGCGCAGTCGACGACCGTGAAGCTCTGCGCCCAGGCGTTGGTGAACGGCGACAGGCACTCCCCGCCGGCCAGGTCGGTCCAGGCGTGCTCGCCTGGCAGCGCGGGCGTGGTGGCGAACTGGAGCGTGGCAGCCGGAGCAGCGGCCTCGTCCGAGGGGGCGGCGGACGCCGCGGCCGAGGGAGTCGCGGGCGCCGATGACGCCGCAGCCGATGACTTCGTCGGCGCGATCGCCTGGTCCGCGATGTTGTTCCCGAGGATCCACTTCGACAGCAGGAACACCAGGACGATGAGCACGACGATCAGGGCGATCGAGCCGTAGACGAGCAGCTGCTTGCCGCGCTTGCCCTCGCTCCGGAGCCGTGCAGCACCCTGGTTGATGAAGTTGTCACGCTCGACCGGCTGCCCCGACGACACCGGAGCAGACGACGTGCCAGCGCCGGCGCCCACCCCTGCACCCGCACCGGCCACTGCGGCGGACGGCACCGCGGCCGCCGGCATCATGCGCGTCCCGGTGTCCTCCGGGTCGTACCCCGTGCCACCGAGCTGCCCGACGGCCTCGGTACCGAACAGGTCCTTGATCGCACTCGTGTCGCTGGTCTCGCGGCCGTCCCACTCGGACTGGTCCAGCTCGTCCGGCGCAGCGGCCGGCAACGCCGCGGGCTGCGCACCGGTGTCGTCCCGGCGCAGGCCGAGCACGGCGTCCAGGTCCTGGCCCACGGCCGGTGGCAGGTGTGCCGGGTACGCGGGCGACGCAGCGGGCTCGACCAGGGGCGGCGCAGCGGTCGGCGGCACGGTCGCGTCGGGTTCGGACCACCAGGGCGTGCCGGCGACCGGCAGCGCGGTGGTCGCGGCGTCCGGGAGGCCCGTGGCAGCGTCCGCCCCGTCTCCCTCGGCGGCCGAGCGGGTCGTGTCCAGGGCTTCGGTCGGCTCCGCGGGAGTCGCCGGCCGCCCGGCAGCACCATCCGCGGTCGGCACAGCGGGAGCCGGCACGGCAGCAGCCGGCGGCACGGCAGCAGCCGGCGGCACCGCAGCAGCAGTCGGGACGGCCGGCGGCACCGGGAACGTCCGCTGCGCCCGAGGGACGCCGTCGACCGGGGTGTCGACCTCGCCGGAGACGACCTCGTCCTCGGCGTCGGTCTCGTCCGCCAGCGACCACGAACCGCCGCCACCGAACGCCGTCGTGTCGAAGGAGTCGCCGGTCAGGGTCGTCGGGACCTCGCCGGTCTCGTCGTCGCGGATGGCCCAGTCGAAGGGCCGGTCCGGTCCGGCGCCCTTCGTGGGCACGGATCCCGTGCCGGCGATCCGGAGCAGGTCGGTGAAGCTCGGCGGCTCCTCGGACGGGGGCAGCACGTTCTCGACGCCGAGCGGCTGGTGTGCGACGGGCCCGGTGGACGGGACGGGTGCGCCGGGGCCGGTCGCACGGCCGAGCCAGTCGACGTCGGCACGGCCCTCGCCGAACGGGTCGACGCGGCGACGCTCGTCCTCGATGGCCTTCGACGCCGCAGCGCGCTCGTCACGGTGGGTCTGCGCGGTGGGCAGCACGATCGACGACGGGTGCGGCGCGGTCGGGTTCGGCGGCACGACGGCGGCCGGCGGGATGCGGTCGTGCAGGGTGGAGCGCTCGTGCTCGGCGGCGGCGTCGGGGCTCTCGGACGGCGCCGACAGCTGCTCGGGCATCGAGATGGCCTGCGTCGCACCGTCGTCCAGCACCGGAGCCGCCGCCTCGAACGGCTCGGGCAACGGTGCGCCGGTCTCCCGTGCGGTCCGCTCGGCCTCGCGGCGTTCCCGGCGCGAGGGCCAGTCCTCCTCGCCCCGCGGGGCGCCGAAGATGTCCGCGGCACTGCGGAGACCGTGGAACGGAGCGTCCGGGTCGGACGCGCGCCGGGCCTCCTGGCCGTCGACCCCGTCGGCACCGTCGGCCGCTGCTGCGGGGCCGGCCGTGTCCTCGGGGTCGCGCGCGTCGTCCGGACGCTCCCCGCTCACGCGGTCAGCCCCAGATCAGCCAACCCGATGGCCGCGAAGTAGGGGTACCCGGCTGCCTCGATGGTCTCCTTGGCGCCGGTGTCGCGGTCGACGACGACCGCGACGGCCGCGACGATCGCGCCTTCGCGCTCGAGCGCCTCGGCCGCCTTGAGCGGCGAGCCGCCGGTGGTGGAGGTGTCCTCGAGCACGACGACGCGCTTACCCGTGAGGTCCGGGCCCTCGACCTGCTTGCCGCGGCCGTGGTCCTTCGGCTCCTTGCGGACGACGAAGGCGTCGTAGGTGAGGCCCTGTGCGGCGGCCTGGTGCAGCACGGCGCTGGCGATGGGGTCGGCGCCCATGGTGAGGCCGCCGACGGCCGAGACGTCGGGCACCTGCTGCACGAGCTCGGTCATGACCTGTCCGATCAGCGGCGCGACCCGGTGGTCCAGGCTGACCTTCCGCAGGTCGATGTAGTACGTCGCCTTCTTCCCGCTGGTCAGGGTGAAGTCGCCGTGGAACACCGCTTCGGAGGAGATGTACTGGATCAACTGTTCGCGCGCGTCGGTCACAGCGCACAAGGGTAGCCGGTCGGGCTCGCAGCGCGCTCCCCCGGTCTGTGGGGTCGTCCCGAGCAGCCCTCGGTACGCTCCGGGTCATGCCCCGAGCACCGCGTCGCGCCGCCGTGGCGCCGGCTCCGTCCGGCGGCCGTCGGTCCGGCGGCGTGGCCGGGGCGATCGGACGGGAGGCCCTGGGCGCGCTGGTCGCGCTGGCCCTGTCCGTCGTGGCCCTCCGCCACGTCGTCGCGACGGAGCGGGTCGCCTTGCTCTGGTACGACGGCGACTCGGTGCTGCTGCCGCTGGTGCACCGGTCGATGCAGCTCGGGCAGCCGTTCGAGTGGGCGATGTCCCCGGCGCTGTTCTTCTTCCCCGAGCTCCCCGTCTACCTGCTCTGCGCCCTCGTCACGAGCACCCCGCAGCAGGCGCTGGCGCTGAACGGGGTGCTCGTCCTGCTGGCCGTGTACGCGCTGGTGCGGGCGGCCGCGAACGAGCTCATGCCGTCGGCCGGGCGAGCGGCCCGCATCACGGTGTCGGCGGCCGCCGTGGCGTTCGTGACCCTGCTCGTGCTGACGGAGTCGTCGGCCACCGCGACGTCGCTCGAACTGGCGTCCCTGCTGCTCACGACGACGTACTACTACGGCGTCGTGCTGGCGATGCTCGGCACCGCGGTGCTCGTGCTCCGTGCCGTGCGGTTCGGGCGGGCGTCGGTCGTCGTGCTCGTGGTGCTCGGCCTGGTCGCGGTGTGCACGACGGCGTCGAACCCGCTGTACGTGCCGTGGTCCGCCGCGCCCGTGGTCGTCACGCTCGTGCTGCTGGCGGCGGTGCGCCGGGTGCCGTGGGGCCCCGCCCTGCTGCTGTCCGGCACCGTGACGGTCGGTTCGTTGGTCGGGTACCTGGCGCGGATCCCGCTGCAGCCCTTCGTGTCGCTCGACCCGGCCACGTACGTCCGACCGTCACGCGCGGTGGAGACCCTGCAGTTCTTCGCGGCCCTGACCGACGAGCGCGCCGGCACGGCCGCGGGCGACGCCGGACTGCTCCTGATGTTCGTCGGGGTGCTCGTCACCGTCGGCGGCACGGTCTGGGCCTGGCGGGTCCGGACCGCGCGCACCGTGCTCGTCGCCACCGCCCTGCCCCTGGTGACCGTCGTCGCGGCGTCGATCGGCGTCGTCGTCGTCGTCGGGTCGGAGACCCCGCGGTACCTCGAGCCCGTCGTCACCGCACCGCTGCTGGCCCTCGTCGCGGTGGCCGAGCTCACCCGCACCGCGGTCCGCCGCACCCGCGTGCACCGGCCGTTCCGCGGCGTCCGGGCCACCGTCGCGATCGCCGCCGTCGCCGTCCTCGCAGCCGGGGTCGCCACCGCACCGAGCACCGCGCACGCCGTCGCCACCGCCCGGTACACGCCGTCGTCCTGCCTCGACCGCTGGGCTGACGGACGGGCGGTCACCGGGGTCGGACAGTTCTGGACCGTGCGGCCCCTCGCGACGTACTCCGCCCGGAACGTGCAGCTGCTGCAGGTCCGCGACACCTTCGACACGTACCCGTGGCTGGTCGACCTCGGGGCGTACCGCGACGCCGACCCGACGTTCGTGGTGGTCGGGTCGCACGACCTGTGGACCACCGCGGTCGAGGACTCGCTCGGCGCCCCCGCGACGATCACGCACTGCACGGGGTTCGACGTCTACGACTACGCGGGGACCTCCGGCACCGAGGTGCTCCGACGCGACGTGGTCGGCAGCGCCGACGAGATCCGGCAGGAACGCGGGTTCTAGGAGTTGTCCACAGCGGCGCGTCGCCGTCCGATCTTCTCTGTACGGATGTATAGGCTCGTGCTCGATGTCTCGCCCCACCAGCCACCGCACCCCTCGTGCCTCCGTGCGCCTCCGCCTCGCCGTCACCGGCCTGGCACTCGCAGGCCTCGTCGGCACGGTCGTCGTCGATGCGCCCACTGCCCAGGCGGTCACCTACCCCACGTGGGATGAGGTCAAGAACGCCCGCGGCAAGGAATCCGCCAAGCAGGGGCAGATCACCGAGATCAAGGGCATCATCAGCGAGCTCGACGCCGAGGTCGAGGCCGCCCAGGCGAAGGCGAAGGAGCTCGGGCAGGTGTTCTTCGACGCCCAGTCCGATGCGCAGGACGCTGCCGAAGAAGAGCAGAAGCTCCGCGCGAAGGCCGACGAGCACGCGAAGGTCGCCGAGCAGAGCGCCGCGCAGGCCGGCCAGTTCGCCGCCCAGATGGCCCGCTCCGGCGGCGCCGACGTCACGACCTCGGTGCTGACCAAGGGCGACGATGCGCGCGACCTGCTCTACGACCTCGGTGCACTGAGCAAGCTGTCGGAACAGGCCGAGCGCGTCCAGGCCGCCGCAGCCGTCGACGCCGGCGTCACCCGTTCGCTCGAAGCCCAGGCCGACCGTGCCGCAGCGGAGCTCGAGCGGCTCGCCGCGAAGGCCGAGGCCCGCATGCAAGAGGCACAGGCCGCTTCCGACGCCGTGCAGACCGCGTACGACGAACAGCAGTCGAACAAGGCCCGGCTCGACGCCCAGCTCGCGACCCTGGTCTCCGGCCGCGTCCGCACCGAAGCCGAGTTCGCCAAGGGCGAGCGCGTCCGCAAGGCAGCCGAGGCGAAGGCCGCGCGCGAGGCCGAGGCCCGTGCCGCCCGAGAACTGGCCGCGGCGGCTGCGGCAGCGAACGCCGGCGGCGGATCGTCCGGAGGCGGTGGTGGCTCCGGCAGCAGCGGCTCGGGCAGTGGCGGCTCCGCCGGCTCGGGTGGCGGTCAGGGCTGGGTCCGTCCGGCCAGCGGCTACGTGATCAGCCCGTACGGCTACCGCGTGCACCCGATCTACGGCACCGTCATCAAGCACGACGGCACCGACCTGGCCAGCGGCTGCTCGACGCCGATCGTCGCCGCGTCGGCCGGCACCGTCGACTACGTCGGCTGGTACGGCGGCTACGGCAACTACGTCCGCATCAACCACGGCAACGGCGTCCAGACGGCCTACGGTCACATCGTCAACGGCGGGTTCCGGGTCAGCACCGGACAGCAGGTCTCCGCAGGGCAGCTCATCGCGCTCGTCGGCTCGACCGGCCAGTCCACCGGGTGCCACAGCCACATCGAGGTCCACATCAACGGCGCCACGACCGACCCGGTGCCGTTCATGTCCGCGCGGGGCGTCGCCTTCTAGCCCGCTCGATCGCACACCGACCGCCGCCCGCTCCCCGCGGGCGGCGGTCCGCTGTTTCTCCACAGCGCACCACGCAACATTTCACACTGAACTGCTGAAATGCTATGTTTCCCACAACGGCCAGTTGGATGGTGGGGGACGATGGGGATCGAGTTCGACGACGCAGCGGCGTCGCGGTTGGTCGATTGCGCGGTCGAGGTGGCACTCACGCTGCGAGCCAGCGCCGGACCGCGTCGGAGCACCGCCGAGGCCGCGCTCCTCGACTTCGACGGCGCGTACGCGCGACTGTTCGAGGCTGCTCGCGTGACGGAGTCCGCCGACCGCGTCCGGCTGGCGAAGGAGCTCGAGAGCTTGGCCGATCAGCTCCGCATCGTGCAACGGCAGGCGGACGAGGAACGGCAGCGATCGGCGGACCTGGCCGCGTGGCAGCGGCGCGAAGCCGACCGTGAGCTCGTGCGCATCGCCGGTGGCGTGCCGATGCAACCTGTGCTCGACTGGAGCAGCGCGGTCTTCGACCCGAAGCCGTCCAGCACACCGAAGCGCCCGTCACCGGTCTCCGCGACCTTCAGCGCCCGGACGCGCCAGCGCACCGGCGGTGGTCGCTCCGGCGGACGCAGCAGTGCCGACCCGACCAGGCTGCGGCAGTTCAGCGCGACCGCCCGCGCGCAGGACGCCTCGACGGAACAGGACATGGTCCGGGTGCGCAACGCCTGGACCGCGTTCACGAGCCGGTGCAGCTGGGTCCCCATCGACGGCGCGACGCTGCCGCGCGGGTTCGGCGACTACCTCGCCGAGAACGCCGAGGACGCGTCCTGGACCGACCGGGTCGCGGACGCCTTCAGCGCTGCCGGCGGGGGCTCCCTGGCGGACACCGCGCTCGACGCCGCCGCTGCCTCGACGCTCCCACCAGGGCTGCAGCGGCTGCTCGATTCGTCGCTGACCCCGGCCGAGGTCGCAGCGATCTGGGCAGCGCTCGGCTTCACCGACGCCGACGTCCGCGCGCTGCCGCTCACCACGCAGCTGCAGTTCGCGGGGCTCGACGGGGTTCCCGCCGCGCAGCGCGACATCGCATCTCGCGCAGTACTCTCCGCAGCCGTGCGGGATCCGGAGCGGCTGTACCGGCTGATGGGACTGGCCTACACCTACGGGGCGGTCAGCCTCGACGAGTTCCGGGAGCAGGTCATCGCGCTCCGTGACGGGCTCAACCGCGCTGATCAGCTCGCAGGTCGCCTGAAGGCGCCCTCGGCAGCGGTCGCACAGTTGGTCGGGTTCGGCGTCTCGAACGGCGCGCTCGTCGCCGCCGTCGCGCTCGGCGACCTGGACACGGCGTCCAACGTGACCGTCAACGTGCCGGGTGCGATGACCACGCTCGACAGCATGGGTGAGAAGGTCCGTGCCGCCAAAGGCCTTCTGGAAACCGCGTGGAAGCATCGACAGTCAGAGTCGTTCGCGGTCGTGTCGTGGATCGGGTACCGCGCCCCGGGCGTCATCGAGGTTCCGCGGCAGGATCGCGCGCACGCGGGCGGAGCGAACCTGGCGTCCTTCCTCGATGGCATCCACGACAGCCGCAGCACGGCCCCGCGGTCCGTGACCGTCCTCGGACACTCCTACGGCTCCACCACCGCGGCCGAGGCGCTCGCGCAGACCCGGCACCGCGTGGACTCGTTCGTCACGTACGGCTCGGTCGGGTTCACCGACACCACCACGCCCGAGCACCTCAACGTGGGCCGTGTCTACGCGACCGAAGGCGCAGAGGACCACACCGCGAGATTCGGGAGGATCGGACGCACCGATCCCCGCGACCTGCGCGACGTCGGGACGTTCAGCGCGGAAGCCGCCCCGGGCAGCAAGGCCGTCACCGGCCACGACATGTACCCGGACAGCGGCGTCGGCTACCTGTCCCGTGACGCCACGTCGCAGCACACGATCGCGAAGATCATCGCCACCGGGAAGCCATGATGAACACCATGCAATCGATGCTCCGCACCATCACGACGGCAGCCCTGGCGCTGGCCCTGCTGACCGGGTGCGCGGCAGGAGGAGACCAGATGCCCACCGACGCAGCCGGCCTGACCCAGGACGACGTCGCGGAGATGTCGCTCCACCAGGAGTTCGACGCCTTCCGGGACCACTACGACCACATGCAACGGCTCCTCAAAGAGGCACAGCTCCAGGTCCACGACGGCGAATGGGAATGGGGCGGCGGCGACGATCTGCCCGGGATAGGGGGTGATGGTGTCGCGCCGTTACCGGGCTCGGACACGAAGAACAGCTATGACATGAGCACCACCAGACTCTGGACCCCGCCCGGCGCGACCGACCAGCGGCGCGACCTGCAACCGATGATCGACTACTTCACCGAACAGGGCTGGACCATCGAACGCCGAACCATCACCGGCGACGAAGAAGTCTGGGCCACCACCGGCGACGGCTGGCAGATCCAGTACACCGCCCAGGAGAACGGCGACAACCCGATCACCGTCTACAGCGAGCCATTCTGGACCAACGACGGCAACGCCCTTTCGGATGCCATCTACGGACGCTCGACCGTAGCGTTCCCCGACCGGTCACTTCCGGGCGTGTTCCCGCCGTTCCCCTCCTGGAACGACCCGGTCGTCAACAAGCCCAAGATCTGACCGATGCTCCGCACCATCACGACGGCAGTCCTCTCCCTGGGACTGCTGACCGGGTGCGCAGCAGGAGGAGACCAGATGCCCACCGACGCAGCCGGCCTGACCCAGGACGACGTCGCGGAGATGTCTCTGCACCAGGAGTTCGACGCCTACCGCGACCACTACGACCACATGCAACGACTCCTGGAGGCCGCGCAGCTGCAGGTGCACGACGGCGAGTGGGAGTGGGGCGGCGGCGACCGCGTGCCGCTGATCGGTGGTGACGGCGTCGCGTCACTACCGGGCTCGGACACCGAGAACAGCTACGACATGAGCACCACCAGACTCTGGACCCCGCCCGGCGCGACCGACCAGCGGCGCGACCTGCAAGCGATGATCGACTACTTCACCGAACAGGGCTGGACCATCGAACGCCGAACCATGACCGGCGACGAAGAAGTCTGGGCCACCACCGGCGACGGCTGGCAGATCCAGTACACCGCCCAGGAGAACGGCGACTACCCCATCACCGTCTACAGCGAGCCGTTCTGGACCAACGACGCCCACGAGCTCCGGCGGGCCGTCGCAGGCCGTTCTCACGCCGATTTCCCTGATCAGTCGCTCCCGGGCGTCCACCCCGCCTTCCCTTCGTGGGACGACCCCATCGTCAGCCCACCGAAGATCTGACCCCGCCGACACGGCATGCCCCTGGGCACTCAGACGTCGTCGACATCGACGTTCCACAACGCCCGGTACCACGCAGTCCGCTCCGGATCGTCGGGCACCCCGTACGCCTCGTGGAACAGCGGCTCCCACCCGGGCCCGTAGTTCCACCCCAGCGCCATCGTCGCCACCGCCAGGTCGGCCCAGCGGTCCGCGACACCCGTGGCGTCCAGGTCGACGTGCCCGCTCCACCGGCCGTCGGCACCGATGAGCGTGTTGGGCGTGCACGGGTCTCCGTGGCACACCACGACGCGGTCACCGGGCGGCTCCGGGCCCAGGCGGTCCGTGTCGGCACCCGCCGCACGAGCACGGTCGAGCCGCGCCACGGTCGACCACGCGAAGGGGCAGTCGTCCACCGGCAGGGTGTCGTGGAACGCGCGGAGCCCCTCGCCGACCGCGATCACCGCGGTCCGGGGTTCGTCGTGCCAGCGGGGATCGACGGCACTCCACCCGGGGACGGCACGGGTGTGCAGCCAGACACCGTCGTCGTCCGCACCGTGGTCGAGCACCTCGGGCACCCGCACGTACCGCGACGCCCACTCGAGTCGCGCGGCCTCGTTGCCGATCCACCGGCCGTAGGCGTGCGGCAGGACCTTCACGAACTCGTCGGCGTGCTCGTCGGGGCCGATCCGGAAGGTCGTGCCGCCGATCTCGTTGTGCCAGACCAGGTCGACCTCGCGGCCCCGGGCGGCCGCGGCGACCACGCGCGGCACGGGGACGACGGCGTCCGGACCCGGTAACCCGCCGATCGACCGCACCACGACGGTCCTAGTGCACGCGGTCCGGGCGCGAGGACCCGGCCCCATCGCGCGCGATCTCGAGCAGGACCGGCAGGCGTTCGCCGAGCAGGGCGTCCAGGTCCGCCACGACGGCTTCCACCCGTTCGGTGACCTCGCGCGGCGACGCACCCCGGCGCGGACGCACCCGCACCCGGATCGCCCGGCCACCGCGGACGCGGTACACGTCGACCGCGAGCGAGGCCACCTGCGGCAGTCCACCGATCGCCGACGACAGCGCGTGCTGCACGGCCGTGGACTCCACCCGCACCGAACCGGCGACACCGTCGGCCGATCCGTCGCTCTCGACGACGGTGCCCTCGCGGCCACCGCCGAGCGTCGTCAGCACCACGATCGCCAGGATGCCGACGACGACCCCGCCGCCGAGCACCCACGTCCACGACAGCAGGGAGTCATCGCGTGACGTGTCCGTGCCGAGGCCCGCGAGCGCCTCGCCGGCCGTGCGCCACCAGGACGCCACGAGCGGCAGGCCCTGGGCGGTCTGCACCAGGATCGCACCGACCCCGGCGACGAGCAGGACGAGCCCGACGACGACGAGCGCCGTCCGGCCGAGCCCACGGTTGGTCGCGTTCATCCGTCCACCCGTCCGGTCGGCTGGACGCGCACCCGCGCGGCGAGGGCGGGGAGCGCGTCGATCGCAGCGAACTCGCGCTCGACGGCCTCGGTCGCGGCGACGGCGGGCACGTCGACACCGGCAGCCGGACGCAGCACGACCTCGACGGTCCGGCGGCCGACGGTGCCGACGGCGGCGTCCTGACCGAGCCGCGTGGCGGAACGGGCAGCACGCGCAGCGGCCGAGGCGAGCACCTCGTCGTCGACCACGACGGCGAGCCGGTCGGAGGACATCGCGTGGCGCGGGCGCCGCTGCGGCAGGACCCCCTGCAGCAGGAGCACCAGGCCGACGAGTGCGACGATGGCGGCGATCCCGACGACGAGCGTGGTGGCGAGGCCGTCGGGCGCGGCGAGGGCGGCGTCCACGACTGCGCGCGGGTCGACCCCGAGGACGTTCTGGTCGAGCAGCACCAGGGCACCGGCGAAGACGGCAGCGCCGGCGAGCACGAGGGTGACGAGCATCGCGATCACGACGGCACCGGACCGGGACACGTGGGTCTCGCGGCGGAGCAGGCGGCGGTACGTGGCGGCGTGACCGGCGGACGGTGCAGGACCGGCCTCGGGGACCGATGCGGTCCGGCCGTCCACGGCGGTCACCGGACCCTCCGCGGGACGTCGACGACCGACGACGCGAACGTCACGGTCACCCGGGACACCTGTCGGCCGGTGATGGTCCGGAGCCGTTCGGCGATCGTGCCGCGGGCCCGGTGCGCGCTCGTGACGACGGGTTCGTCGGGGACCGCGTGGCTCCCCAGCACGGGCAGGGTGAGCGGGGCGGTGATCTCGACCGCCAGCGCACCGCGACCGTCGTCCGCGACCCGGGCACGGACCTCCCGGAAGGCCACACGCAGCGCTTCGGAGGCGACCGCCTGCGCGGTGTGGACCAGGGCCGACGTGCCGATGCGGTCGGAGCCGGGGAGTCGCGCGCCGCTGTCGCCTGCCGTGGCGACGGCGGCGGCGGTCACGACGAGCTCCGGCGTCCGCGCAGCACGTCGACGAGACGACGCACGTCGACGTCACCGGCGACGATGCGGGCGACCAGGCCGCCGACCGCCATGCACACGGCGACGACGACGAATGCCCAGAACCCGAGGGTCACCGCGACGATCGCGAGGAGGGCCCCGACGCCCATCCCGACGACGGTGGCGTTCACCGGACCCGGCCCTCGCGGACGTCGCGACCGTCCAGGTCGTCGACCGTGCCGTTCAACGCAGGGATGTTCACGTCGTTGATCGCGATGTTGACCTCGGTGACCTCGAGCCCGACGAGCTCGGTGACGGCGTTCGTGACGGCTACGCGCACCGCGGTGGCGACGTCCATCATCGGCGTCGGGTAGTCCACGACGATCGTCAGGTCGACGGCGACCTGGGTCTCGCCGACCTCGACCCGGACCCCCTGGCCGAGCGCGCTCGAGCCGATGGCGTCGCGGATGGCGCCGAAGGCCCTGGCAGCGTTGCCGCCGAGGGCGAAGACGCCGGGGACGTCACGTGCGGCGATGCCCGCGACCTTGGCGACGACGGTGTCGTCGATGATCGTCTTGCCCTTGGCCGTGACCTGGGTGGTGGTGGTGCCGGTCGTCACGGTCCCGTCGACGCGGTTCGTCGTCGATGCCATTGCTGCCTCCGATGCGATCGATTCCTGGTGCTCCAGCGAACACCATCGTGCCGTACCCCGGCCGAGGATGGGCGTGCCGGTAGGTTCGATCCCATGCGCGTGGCGACCTGGAACGTGAACTCCGTCCGCACCCGAGTGGGGCGGATCGTCGACTGGCTGGTGCGCGAGGACGTCGACGTCCTCGGCATGCAGGAGATCAAGTGCAAGCCGGAGCAGTTCCCGGTGCAGGCGTTCGAGGACGCCGGCTACCACGTCGAGGCGCACGGCCTGAACCAGTGGAACGGTGTCGCGTTCGCCAGCCGGCTGCCGATGGAGGACGTCACCCGCGACTTCCCCGGCCAGCCCGGGTTCCTCAAGGGACACGAGGGTCCGGACCTGCCGGTCGAGGCCCGGGCCATCGGCGTCACCGTCGACGGCGTGCGGCTGTGGAGCCTGTACGTGCCGAACGGGCGCGAGGTCGGCGACCCGCACTACACGTACAAGCTCGACTGGCTCGCGCAGCTGGCCGACCGCACCGCCGAGTGGATCGCCGCGTCGCCGGAGACCCCGCTCGCACTCATGGGCGACTGGAACGTCGCGCCGCTCGACACCGACGTGTGGGACGTGCGGGTGTTCGAGGGGCACACCCACGTCAGCGAACCCGAGCGCGCCGCCTTCCGGGCGTTCGAGACGGCGGGGCTGCAGGACGTCGTCCGCCCGATCGTCCCCGACGGCTACACGTACTGGGACTACAAGCAGCTGCGCTTCCCGCGCAACGAGGGCATGCGCATCGACTTCGTGATGGGCTCGCAGGCCTTCGCCGACGTCGTCACCGATGCCTCGATCCACCGCAACGAACGCAAGGGCGACGCCCCGAGCGACCACGTCCCCGTGGTGGTCGACCTCGACCTGGACACGTCGCTCGACGACGACCGTCCGATGATCTTCTGACTTCTGTTACGTCCCGGGTCCGCCCGCGTTGAGCGGGGCGGGGGCCGGACGTAGATTTCCTGCACCGAACCCCTTCGAGAGCAGGTGAAGCCATGTCCCGCACGACGATCCTTCCCATCCAGCGCGTCATGGCGAACGCGGCCCCCGGCGCATGGCGCGACGGCATCGTCGTCGAGACCCGTCCCGCCGACGCCGTCGTGGTGTTCCTGGACGGCGGCGTGACCCAGCTCCGGGTGGCGGACGCCGACGGCTTCCTGTCGGTCGGAGACCCGGTCGCCCACCACCCGGTGGCGGAGATCCTCAGTGCCGGCGGTCGTCAGACCACGGCGCGCAGCGCGTAGCTCGGGCTCGTCGGCTCAGGCAGACATCGAGGCGAGCATCGCCTCGCACTTCGCGACCATCTCGTCGCAGGCCATGGCGCAGTAGCGGCACGACTCGTCCATGTCCATGTGCTTCCGGCACTCGGCGGCGCACATCGTGCCCATCGTCATCACGGTCATGAGCATCGCCTGCATGCTCGGCAGGTCCATGCCCGCCGGACGCATCATCATCCGCATGCCGGTGTCGGCCATCATCGCCGTGTTGGAGCACATCGCGGCGCAGGTCGCCATCTCGCCGCCCATGCGCATGTCGCTCGCGGAGCACATCGTCGCGGCCATCGACGCGGCGTTCATCGCCATCATCGTGTCCTGCATCAGGTCCGTGTCCATCTCCACGGGCATGTCCGTCATCGACATGTTCTTCATCATCGCCATCGTGTCCATCGGAGGTCTCCGTCCGTCGTGGTCCCGAGGCGGGTCCGCCCCGTGGACGCCAGCGTACGCGCGCCCCTCGGCCGACGCGGTGCACGCGACCCCACGGCGGACGGGAGGCCCGTGGCGGGCCCGCCACGGGCCTCCCGTCCGCCCCGCGGTGCGCCCAGGGCGCGCTACGGGTGCAGCAGCGCGGCGATCGCCACCAGGACGGGGACCGAGCCGATCGTCGAGATGAGCACCACGTCGCGGGCGACCGGGACCGCCGCGTCGTAGCGCTGCGCGTAGTTGAACACGTTCTGCGCCGCCGGCAACGCCGCCAGGGTGGTGAGCACGAAGACGTCCTGGTCGCCGAGCCCGAACACGAACCGTGCGAACACGTACGCGACCGCCGGCATCACCACGAGCTTGATCGACGACGCCACGATGACGTCCGTGCGGATCGCCGGGTCCCGCAGCGGCGCGGCACCGTGCAGGCTCATCCCGAACGACAGCAGGACGACGGGCACGGCAGCCGCGCCGACCAGCGAGAAGGGCTCGAGCACGGGGTCGGGCAGCGTGATGCCGGTCGCCGAGAACACCAGGCCGACCAACGAGGCGATGATGATCGGGTTCCGGAACGGCCCGGAGATCCGGCGTCCCCAGCCCCCCGCACCCGAGGTCGCGGCGTCGAGGATCGTCAGCGCGACCGGCGCGATGACGATGAGCTGCAGCAGGATCACCGGCACGACCGCGGTCGCCTGCCCGAGCACGTAGACGGCGACCGGCAGGCCGATGTTGTTGGCGTTCACGTAGCTCGCGGCCAGCGCGCCGACCGTCGTGGTGGTGACCGGGCGGCGCAACACGAAGCGGAAGACGGCCGCTGCGCCGAGTGCGACGACGACGGCGCTCAGCAGCGAGACCCAGAGCATCGGCGACAGCAGTGACTCGATGTCGGCGGATGCGATCGTGTGGAACAGCAGGCAGGGCATGAGCACGAAGAACGCGAGGCGGCTCATCACGAACTGCGCGTGCGGGCCGAGCAGTCCGATGCGCCCGACGACGTACCCACCGGCGATGATCGCGCCGATGATCGCGAAGCCGGTCAACACGCCACCCATCGCGTCCATCCTTGCACCATGTGACGTCGCTCAGGTCGGAAATGCGTTCGCATCGAATACCGTTGCAGGCACCATGACCTCGACGAACGCCGACACCCTCACCCGGTCCACCGACTCCAGCCAGCCCCTCGTGCCCCTGCTGGAAGAGCGTTGGAGCCCCCGTTCCTACGACGAGACCGCGACGATCTCGGACGAGCAGTTCGACGCCGTCCTCGAGGCCGCCCGCTGGGCCGCGTCGGCCATGAACTTCCAGCCGCGCCGGTTCATCGCCGGTCGTCGTGGCACCGAGACGTTCCGCAAGATCAACGAGAACCTGCTCGGCTTCAACGCCGCGTGGGCCTTCCGTGCCAGCGCCCTGGTCGTCGGCGTGCTCGAGACCGTGACCGAGGACGGCGACGAGCGTCCCTTCGCGCAGTACGACCTCGGCCAGTCGCTCGCCGCGCTCACCGTCCAGGCGCACGCCGAGGGCCTGCACGTGCACCAGATGGCGGGCATCGACGCCGCCGGGCTCCGCGCCGCGTTCGACCTGCCGGAGCGCTTCCTGCCCTTCACCGTGACGGCCATCGGCACCGTCGCGCACCCGTCGCAGCTCGACGAGAAGGCGGCCGAGCGCGAGGTCGCCCCGCGCACCCGCCTGCCGCTCGACGAGGTCGTCCTCGTCAAGGAGTAGCCCTCGGTACGAACACGCGGCCGCGTCCCCGCCGGGACGCGGCCGCTGCCGCGTAGAATGTCGTGACATGCAGCCCGAGATGAACTTCTACACCCGCAAGTGGGTCCGCCCCGAGGACCTGAACGCCAACGGCACCCTGTTCGGCGGCAGCCTGCTCCGCTGGATCGACGAAGAGGCCGCGGTCTACGCGATCATCCAGCTCGGCAACGGCAAGGTCGTCACGAAGTACATGTCGGAGATCGAGTTCGTGTCCTCCGCGAAGGAGGGCGACATCGTCGAGATCGGCCTCGTCGCCACCCGCTTCGGCCGCAGCTCGCTCACGATGCGGGCCGAGGCGCGCAACCTCTTCACGCACCGGAGCATCCTGACCATCGACGAGGTCGTGTTCGTGAACCTCGACGACGACGGCAACCCGGCGCCGCACGGCTACACCGACATCACGTACGACCGCGACCGGGTCCCCGCGACGCACCGGGCCTGACCGCGCGCGACCCCGCAGACATCACGCAGCAGTCCCCCGTCGTGGACCCAGCATGCGGCATGTGATCGGTGGCCTCTGGCAGGATCGGGGCATGACCACGCCCCGCCTCGTCGCCTTCGACCTGGACGACACCCTCGCCCCGTCGAAGTCCGCCCTCGACCCCCGCATGCTCGAGACCTTCGCGTCCCTGCTCGAGGTCGTGCCGGTCGCGGTCATCTCCGGCGGCAACTTCACGCAGTTCGAGCAGCAGCTCGTCACCCCGCTGCGCCACCGGGACGGCCTGACCCTCGACGACCTGCACCTGCTGCCGACGTGCGGCACGCGGTACTACCGCTGGTCCGACGACGACTGGGCCCTGCAGTACGCCGAGGACCTCACCGACGAGCAGAAGGCACGTGCCCTGGCCGCCGTCGAGTCCGTGGCGAAGGACGCCGGCTACTGGGAGTCCGAGACCTGGGGCGACATCCTCGAGGACCGCGGATCGCAGATCACGTTCTCCGCGCTCGGCCAGGCCGCGCCGGTGGACGTCAAGAAGCAGTGGGACCCGACCGGCGCGAAGAAGGACGACCTGCGTCGCCGCGTGCAGGCCGAGCTCCCCGACCTCGAGGTCCGGTCCGGCGGTTCGACGAGCGTCGACATCACCCGCAAGGGCATCGACAAGGCGTACGGCATGCAGCGTCTCGCCGAGATCACCGGCGTCGCGCTCGACGACATGCTCTTCGTCGGCGACCGGCTCGACCCCGAGGGGAACGACTACCCGGTGAAGGCCCTCGGTGTGCCGTGCCACGCGGTCGAGGGCTGGGAGGACACCAACGCGTTCCTGACCGAACTCATCCCGACCCTGCGCTGATCCTGCGCCGGGTCAGCCGAGGCTGCGGACGGACTCGATGAACGCACGGATCTTCGCCGGGTCCTTCACGCCGCGCTCGGACTCGACGCCGCTGGACACGTCGACACCGTCGGGGTCGAGCGCCTCGACCGCGGCGACGACGTTGGCGGGGGTCAAGCCGCCCGCCAGGATCCAGGCTTCGTCGATCGCACCCTCGATCGACGCGGGGTCGATCAGCCGACCGCTCCCCGGAACGGTGGCGTCGAGCAGCAGCAGGTCGTGGTCGTACGCGGCGCGCTGCTCCGGGGTCTCACGCAGGTAGTCCTCGGCCGCGATGGCCCGGATGGTGAAGAAGCCGGCGTCGCGGGCACGGGCGAAGTCGCTCGCCGCCTCGCCGCCGTGCAGCTGCAGGGTGGTGAGCCCGACCTCGGACGCGATGCCGACGACCTCGTCGATCTTCTGGTCGCGGAAGACCCCGACGGCGTCGATGCCATCGGGCAGCCGCTCGACGAGTTCCTTCGCCAGGTCGGCCGTCACGGTGCGGGGGCTGTTCGCGGCGAAGACGAACCCGACCGCGTCGGCGCCCGCGTCGACGGCGGCGTCCACGGTGTCGGGCGTCGACAGGCCGCAGATCTTGATCCAGCGCTGGTCGGTCATGCTGTCCATCCTGCCAGGGACCGCGGACGAACGGGACGCGCGGGCGACCTCAGTGCAGCATGCCCGCGACGTAGGCGGAGCCGCACGCGACCAACACGCCGAACGCCGCGAACGTGCCGACGAGGACGTTCCGCCGACGCCAGCGACGGACGGCCGAGAAGGTGCCGCGCTTCGCGTGCCGGTGAGCCGCACGGTGCATGCGGTGGTCGCGCTGGTGCTTGACCCGCTCCGGTCCGAGCGGCACCGGCCCGGTGATCTGGGTGGAGCCCCCACGCAGGGCGCTCGCGATCGCGACCGCGGTCGGACGGCGCTCCGGGTCACGGGCGGTCATCCGACTGAGCAGGTCGCGCCATTCCGAGGCGATGTCGTCGGGGATCTCGGGGTCGTGCCGCAGGCGCGCGAGTGCGGCCTCGATCAGGGTGCCGGAGTACTCCTGCTTGCCGGTGAGGGACTCGAGCAGCACCAGCCCGAGGGAGTAGACGTCGGTGGCGAAGCTGATCGGCTCACCGGCGACCTGCTCGGGGCTGAGGTACGCCGCCGTGCCGATGACCGTGCCGTCGTTCGTCAGGCGTGAACCGTCGACGAAGTGCGCGACACCGAAGTCGGTGAGCTTCACGGTCCGCGCGAACCCGGAGGACCCCTCGTCGCTGATCAGGATGTTGGCGGGCTTGACGTCGCGGTGCACGATGCCGCGCGAGTGCACGTAGGCCAGGGCGTCGGCCAGCTGGGCGCCGAGGTCGGCCACCTCGTAGTTGTGCAGGGCGCCCTCGGACAGACGGCGCAGCAGCGTCGTGTCGGCGATGAGCTCCATCACGATGAACCGGTGCGGGCCGTCCGGGAAGTCGTGCGTGCCGGCGTCGTAGAGCGGGATGAGCCCGGGGTGCGACAGCATGCTGAGCAGCCGGATCTCGCGCTCCTGGCGGACACGATCGGCCGTGGTCATCTTGTCCGGCGTCGCGAAGAGCTTCACGGCGACCGCGCGGTAGGTGTGCTCGTCGCGGGCTTCGTAGACGGTCCCCATGCCACCCGTGCCGATGAGCTTCACCAGGCGGTACCGGCCCGACAGGACCGTCTCCGTCCGCAAGCCGTCGAGCAGGGTCATGGTGTCCGTCGTTCCGTCTGGAGCCGCAGGTTCCGCAGCAGCTGCCGGCGTGTTGGCTCACGAGAAACGGTACGCGTCCGACCCCGCTTTTGGACGGGTGTTATGACATCGTGATCGGCGTACTTCCCTGTGTTCATGCGGATGCATCAGGGTACCGTTCGACCTCCGACCAGGGTGAGCGATCACGCAAGGAGGACAGCGATGGCACTGACGAAGGGTGACGAGGTGCACTGGAACACCTCGCAGGGACAGACGACCGGAAGACTCGTGCGGAAGCGCACCAGCGACTTCGAGTTCGACGGTCAGACGTTCAAGCCGACCGACGACGATCCGTACTGGATCGTCGAGTCGGAGAAGAGCGGCAAGCAGGCCGCGCACAAGGAGTCGGCGCTGACCAAGGCCTGACGGCGGAGCGACTCAGTCGCGGGCGGGCTCGGCGCGACGACGACCTCGTGCGCCCCCGCCCGCGGCACCGTCGCCGTCACCGTCCGCGCGGCGGTCCGCCCGCCAGCGTCGGAGGCGGCGGACCACGAAGGTCACCACGACGACCGCGATCGCGACGTAGAGCACCCGGTCGATCCACTCCGTGTACTGCTCGACGCGGTCGTACTGCGAGCCGAACGCAGCACCGAGCAGGACGAGTGCGCTGTTCCAGATGCCACTCGCGATGATCGTGAACACCGAGAACGTGCCGAGGTGCATGCGGTCCGCACCCGCGGGCAGCGAGATGAGGCTGCGCACGATGGGGACGAAGCGGCCGAAGAACACCGCGCTCTTGCCGTGCCGGTGGAACCACCCGGCAGCCTTCCGGAAGTCGTCCTCGTCGACCAGGGGGAGCTTGCCGAACCACCGCGTGGTGCGCTCGAACCCGATCTTCGCGCCGAGCCAGTAGAGCACCAGTGCGCCGAGGTAGGAACCGAGCGTCGCCAGCACGAGGACCAGCACGAGGTTCATCTGGCCGGCGCCGCCGAGGAACCCGGCCAGCGGCAGGATGACCTCGGACGGGATCGGCGGGAACACCGTCTCGACGAAGAGCATGAGCGCGACGCCCCACTCCCCCAGGGCGTCGATGACCTGGAGCACGAGGCCGGACAGCCCGCCCAGGTCCGAGGGCGCGGTGGAGTCGCCGCTGGCGACGGTCATGGTACGGGCGGTCACGGCAGTCGTCATGCCCCCAGCATCCCTGAACGCCCTGTCAGGACCCGGCACGGAACCTGAACGTCAGCCGAGTCCCATGTGCGAGGTCCGGACGTGGGTCAGCGACCGCGCGAGGGCACCTCGGGCAACGGCGTCCCGCCCGACCGTCGACGGCACGATCTCCACGGGGTGTCGGAGCTGCGGCGTGACCACCGCGGCGAGCGCCTCGGCGAACACCGGTGCCGCCGGCAGGACCTCACCCCCGATGACCACGACCTCGGGGTCGATGGTCGTGACGAGCTGCACGACACCCGGCGCCACGTCGTCCGCGAAGGCGCGGACGACCTCGACCGCCTCGGGGTCGGGACCGTCCGCACCGCCCTGACCCGGCGCAGCGCCCCCGCGCCCGGCCGCGGCGAAGACGGACTCGAGGTCGGTGTCGGACGCGATCCGGGCCTCCAGACGGGCCGGCGCACCGGGCCATCCCGTCGAGGCCAGGCCGCCCATCTCGCCGGCCGCACCGCGCGCTCCGCGCGCCAACGCCCCGTCGATGACGTAGGCCGCGCCGATCTGGCGACCCATCACCAGGTACAGGCCGTCCTGGACGCCGCGGAAGCGGCCCCACATCGCCTCGGCGGTGGCGGCGAGCTTGGCGTCGTTGTCGAAGAAGGTCGCGACCCCGGGGAACAGGTCCTGGATCCGGCCGGGCACGCGGCGCTCGACCCACTCCGGCACGGCGACCGTGTAGTCGATCTCGCCGGAGCGGTCGACGACGGCGGGGACGCCGAACGTGGCGGCGAGGACCGGCGACGCATCCGAGTCGGCCGTCAGGCGGCGGACCACGTCCTGCACGCTCGTCCACGCCTGCTCCGCGTCGGCGAGGTCCGCGTAGCGCTCCTCGACCCGGGTGAGGGTGACGCCGCGCAGGTCGGCGCGGATGCCCACGATGCCGTGCAGCCCGAGGTCGACGCCGAGCACGGAGCCGGCGGTGGCGTCCGCTGCGAAGCGCTTGGCCCGACGACCCGCCTTGTTCGGGGTGGCGATCGCCTCGGCCTCGGTCACCCAGCCCTCGTCGACCAGGTCCGCCAGCGCCGCCTCGACCGTGGGACGGGAGAGCCCGACGGTGCGGCTCAGCTCGGTCACGGTCCGCGACGCGTCATCGCGCAGGAGCTCGTCGAGGATGGCGCGGGAGTTCATGAGTCGGAGCACCCCCGGCGTCGTCCCCACGACACTCGGGATCGTTGACACGGTCTCGTCCACGGCCATAGCCTCCACATTACGAAAGATCATTGAGGAATGGTGGACTCCGACATGCTCATCCCACGACCGCGCCGCGCCGTGCCCGGCACCGGCGCCTTCGAGATCACCCCGTCGACCCGCATCGCAGCGGACGCAGCGAGCGAATCGGTCCGACTGTACCTGCAGCAGACGCTGCGGGCGTCGACCGGCCAGCCGGTCCGTGACGCGGTCGACGGCGCGACCGACCACGCCGGCGCCATCTCGCTGCGCGTCTCGGACGACCCCTCGCTGCCCGCCGGCCCACCGTCACCCGAGGGCGAACGCGCCGAGTCCTTCCGCCTGACCGTCACCACCGACGGCGTGGACGTCGTCGGTGGCTCGGCCGCCGGCGTCTTCTACGGCGTCCAGGCCTTCCTCCAGCTGCTGCCCGCCGACGTCCACCGCAGCGGCCGTGTCGGCACCGGGCCGTGGACGCTCCCCGCCACCGTCGTCGAGGACGCGCCGGCCTTCGCCTGGCGCGGCGTCATGCTCGACGTCGCCCGGCACTTCCGCACCAAGCACGAGGTCATGCGCGTCGTCGACCAGCTCGCGGCGCACCGGATCAACCGCCTGCACTTCCACCTGACTGAGGACCAGGGCTGGCGCATCGAGATCCGCAAGTACCCGCGACTGACCGAGGTCGGGTCGTGGCGACGCGAGTCGCAGGTCGGCGCGCACGTCCCCGACGCCGACGGCGTCCTGCACCCGGCCGCGTTCGACGGCCGACCGCACGGCGGGTACTACACGCAGGACGACATCCGCGAGATCGTCGCCTACGCGGCGGACCGGTTCGTCACCGTCGTCCCCGAGATCGAGACGCCCGGACACGTCCGCGCCGCACTGGCCGCGTACCCGTCGCTCGGCGTGCACCCCGAGACACCGGTCGAGGTCTGGACCGAGTGGGGCATCGCCGACGACGTCCTGAACGCCGACGACAGCACCGTCGACTTCTTCAAGGACGTCCTCGACGAGGTCATCGCGCTGTTCCCCTCGCGCTACATCGGCATCGGGGGTGACGAGTGCCCGAAGGTGCAGTGGGTCGAGGACCCCCGCACCCAGGAGCGCATGCGCTCCCTCGGCCTCGAGGACGAAGAGCAGCTGCAGGCCTGGATCATCGGGCAGCTCGCGGCGCACGTCGCCTCGCACGGTCGGCGGGCGTTCGGCTGGGACGAGATCCTCGAGGGCGGCACGCTCGACCCGTCGGCGACGATCGTGTCCTGGCGCGGCCTGACCGGTGCGCGGACGGCGGCGAAGCGCGGGCACGACGTCATCTCCTCGCCGGACGACCAAGCCTACCTGGACTACCGGCAGAGCGACCTGGCGACCGAGCCGATCCCGGTGTCGATCGTGCTGACGGTCGACGACGTGTTCGCCTTCGACCCGGTGCCGTCCGGCCTGACCGAGTCCGAGCGGGCCCACGTCATCGGCGGCCAGGGCAACATGTGGACGGAGCACGTCGACACCGCCCGGAAGCTCGACTACCAGCTGTTCCCGCGGGTCGCGGCACTGGCCGAGGCCCTCTGGTCGGCGGACGTCACCGGTCCGCGCGACGTCGCCGAGTTCCGCGGGCGGTTGGCCGAGCACACCGCGCGGCTCGAGGCGATGGGCATCGAGTACCGGCACGAGGCCGGGCCCTTCCCGTGGGAGCAGCGCCCGGGCGTTCCGGGGCGGCCGCACTCCCGCGAGGACCGCGCCGCCTACATCGACGCGATCACGGCGAACATCGCCGAGTAGGAAGCGCCGCGGGCGGGCGGGCGCTCGCGTCGAGGTTCCACGACTCGCCGCTCACTTCCGTCGAGGTTCCACAGAGGCCCGCGTGCGCCCGTGAGGTTCCGAGATCTTGGAACCTCACGGGGTGGGCGCGACCACGAACGGACGGGAGGCCCGGTGCCAGCTGACACCGGGCCTCCCGTCCGTCAGGTGGTGACGTCGACTACACGGCGACGGCCACGCGGTCGTCGGCCGTCTCGGACACGGCGGCGTCCGCCGCCGGGGCCCGACGCACGAACTTCTTCAGCCCGACCAGGACCAGCGCGGACACGATCGTGCCGGCCAGGATCGCGACGATGAACATCGCGACGTCGCCGATGGCGAAGAACACGAAGATCCCGCCGTGCGGCGCCCGCGAGGTCACACCGGCCGCCATCGAGATCGCACCCGTCACCGCGGCCCCGACCATCGACGCCGGGATGACGCGCAGCGGGTCGGCGGCGGCGAACGGGATCGCGCCCTCGGAGATGAAGGACGCTCCGAGCAGCCAGGCGGCCTTGCCGTTCTCGCGCTCGGGCTTCGTGAACCCCTTGCGGTACAGGACGGTCGAGGCGAGGGCCAGGGCGAGCGGCGGCACCATGCCGGCGGCCATCACGGCGGCCATGATCTCGAACGGCACGACGTTGGTGGCGGTGCCGGCACCGAGGCCCGCGACGGCGAACGCGTACGCCACCTTGTTCACCGGGCCACCGAGGTCGAACGCCATCATCAGGCCGAGGATGATGCCGAGCAGGATCGCCGAGGCGCCGGACAGCGAGTTGAGGAACTCGGTCAGCTGCGTCATCAGCCAGGCGATCGGGCCGCCGAGCACGAGCAGCATGAGGCCGGAGGCGATGATCGAGGCGAAGAGCGGGATGATCACGACGGGCATCAGGCCACGCAGCCAGCGCCAGGTCGGGATGCGCCCGATCCAGTACGCGGCGGCGCCGGCGATGAGGCCACCGATCAGACCACCGAGGAACCCGGCGTTCATGAAGACGGCGATGGAACCGGCGACGAAGCCGGGCGCGATGCCGGGTCGGTCGGCCATCGCGTAGGCGATGTACCCGGCGAGTGCCGCGACCAGGAACCCGAGCGACACGGAGCCGATCTGGAACGCGGCGGCGCCGAGGTAGTACCGGAGGCCACCCGACGGGAGGTCGAGCAGCGTCGAGTGCTGCAGCGTCCAGACGGCGTTGTTCACGCCGTCGTCCCCGTGGTCCAGCGCGATGCCGTAGCCGGCGAGCAGGAAGCCGAGCGCGATGAGCAGCCCGCCGCCCGCGACGAACGGGATCATGTAGCTGACGCCGGTGAGCAGCCAGCGCTTGAGCGCCTGCCCGAAGTGCTCGTTCTTGACGGTGGACTCGCCCTCGGCGGACGCTCCGCCCTGCACGCGTGCGGCGTTCGGGTCGTCCGAGGCACGGATGGCCTCGGCGATCATCTTGTCGGGCTCGTCGACGCCGCGCTTGACGGGGCCGGAGACGAGGGGCTTGCCGGCGAAGCGACCGCGGTCGCGGACGTCGACGTCGACCGCGAAGACGACGGCGTCGGCGCGGGCGATCAGGGCGGGGTCGAGGGGCTCGACCTGCGAGGAGCCCTGGGTCTCGACGTGCATCTCGGCGCCGGCGCGCTGCGCCGCGGCGACGAGGGCGTCGGCCGCCATGTAGGTGTGCGCGATGCCGGTCGGGCAGGCGGTGACGCCGACGAAGACCTTGCGGCCCGGCGCGGGTGCGGGAGCCGGACGGGAGGCACTGCTCGCCGTCCCGACGCCGGCTTCGGACACCTCGCCGCTCACCTCGCGGTCGACGAGCTGGACGATCTCGTCCGGGGTGGCTGCGGCGCGCAGGGCGGCGGTGAAGTCGTCGCGGATGAGCGCGCGGGCCAGGGTCGACAGGACAGTCAGGTGGTCCTTGTCGGCACCTTCGGGCACGGCGATCATGAACACGATGTCGGCGTCGCCGTCCGGGGCGCCGAACGACACCTTCCGGGCGAGACGCGAGAACGCCAGGGTCGGTTCGGACACCGACGCCGAACGGGCGTGCGGGATCGCGATGCCACCGGGCACGCCGGTGCCGACGCTGGCCTCGCGCTTGATGGCGTCCTCGGCCAGGACGGCGCCGTCGGCGGCACGGCCGGTCGCGGCGACGCGGTCGGCGAGGACGCGGATGACGTCGGCCGAGGTGGCACCGAGGTCCTCGTCGAGGCCGACGAGCTGGGCGCTGATGAGGCGCGGACTCGAGTCTGCGGACATGTGCTTGCTCCTTCGCAATGGCGCTGGTCGCGCGGGTCGTGCGGGTGTTCGGGGAGTGGGGGGCTGGCTGCGGGGTGTTCGGGCTGGGCGTCAGGCGGGCTCGGGTGCCGGGTGCGTCGTGAGCACCCGGACCGAGATCGCCGTCGGGTCGGTGTGGTCGAGGGCGGGCACGTCGCTGCCGGGCAGGGCTGCGGCGGCGGCTCCGGTCGCGACGGCCTGGGCGAGGCGCTGCTCGGGTGACGCTCCGGCCACCTCGGCGAGCAGGTAGCCGGCGAGCGAGGAGTCCCCGGCGCCGACGGTGGAGCGGGCGACGATCCGCGGTGCCGCGGCGGCGAAGGCCCCCTCGCCGGAGACGAGGACGGCGCCGGCGCTGCCGAGGGTGAGCAGGACGGCGTCGACGTTCCGGTCGCGCAGGCGCTGCGCGGCGGCCACGGCGGCGTCGAGGTCCTGCTCGTAGGTGTCCGGGTCGCCACCGACGACCTCGGCGAGCTCCTCGGCGTTCGGCTTGACCAGGTCGATCCGCTCGCCGGACTGCAGCAGGGCGGTGAACGGGACGCCGGACGAGTCGACCGCGATCCGGACGTCCTCACCGTGGCGCGCACGGACGGCACGGACGAGCACGGCGAGCGCGTCGTCGGGCAGCCCTGGCGGGAGCGATCCGGCGAAGACCACCCAGCGGGCGGCGGGGCCGGTGGCGGTCGCTGCCGCGGTGTCGGCGACCAGGGACGCGAGGTCGTCCAGGCGGCCGGCGAGCGAGGGACCGGGCTCGTTGAGCTTCGTGGTGGTGCCGGTCGGCTCGGTCACGGTGACGTTCGAGCGGAGCGGCGCGCCGATCGGCAGTGCGGCGGTCGGGATGCCCCGGGTGGCCAGGCCGAGCAGCACCGGGTCGAGCTCGTCGCCGGGCAGGACGGCGATCGTGTCCCCGCCGCTCGCGACGACCACCCGGGACACGTTCACGCCCTTGCCGCCGGGCTCCGCGGTGGAGCGGGTGGCGCGCTGGACGGCGCCGCGCTGCAGTTCGCCGGAGAGCTCGATGGTGCGGTCGAGGCTCGGGTTCGGGGTGACCGTGACGATGCGGCGGTTCATGCGACGACCACCTCGACGTCGGCGTCGGTCAGGGCGCCGGCGAGGTCGGCCGGCGGCGCCTGGTCGGTGACGAGCGTGTCGATCTCGTCGAGTCGGGCGAAGCGCATGAGGGCTTCGACCCCGTGCTTCGCGGCGTCGGCGAGGACCACGGCGCGGCGGGCCGCGAGGACGTACGCGCCCTTGACGGCAGCTTCGTACTCGTCCGGCGTGCTCAGCCCGAACCCCGCGGACAGACCGTTCGTGCCCACGAAGGCGATGTCGGGCCGCAGCGCGCCGATCTGCTCGACGGTGGCGGTGCCGACCGCGGCGCTCGTGACCCCACGCACCCGGCCGCCGAGCAGGTGCAGCTCGACGTGCTCGCTGTGCTGCAGGGTCGCGGCGATCGGCACGGAGTTCGTGATGACCGTGAGGGTCGCGCCGGCGGTGGCGGGTTCCCACCGTGCGAGTTCGGCGGCGACGGCGGCGCACGTGGTGCCCGCGTCGATCGCGATCGAGCCGGTGAAGGTCGAGGGCACCAGGCGCATCGCAGCGCGGGCGATCTCGGACTTCGCGGAGCCGTGCTGGCCCTCGCGCTCGGCGACGGAGAGTTCGACGACGCTCGAGCGGCCGATCGGGACCGCTCCCCCGTGCACGCGGCGCAGCACCCCGGCGGACTCGAGGGCGTCGAGGTCGCGGCGGACGGTCTCGGTGGTGACGTCGAAGTGCTCGGCCAGGTCGGCGACGGAGACCCGGCCGGCGTCCTGCAGCGCTGCTGCGATCGCGTCGTGCCGCTCGGTTGCGTACATGCCCGAACTCCTTCGTTCCCGTGGGTTTCAGGAACCATAAGCCACAAACCCACACAAACACAACCACCCCGCCATCGCCCGCCTCCCCGCTCCCTCCCCGCTCCCTCCCCCGAGGTTCCAAAATCTCGGCATCTCGCGCGACCCACAGCCTCTCCGTGGAACCTCGGCGGACCACACGCGGCATGTCGTGGAACCTCGGCGAATCCCAGACGCACGAACAGCCCACACGCACGAACGCCCCGCCGTGCACGTGCACGACGGGGCGTCCGGTCCGGCGGGTCAGCCCTTCACGGCCCCTGCCGTCATCCCGCTGACCAGCCGGCGCTGCACGATGAGGAAGAAGACGACCACGGGGATCGAGAACAGCACGCTCGCCGCCATCAGCCCGCCGAAGTCCGTGCCCTTGTTCGTCGAGAACCCGGCCAGCCACACGGGCAGCGTGTACATCCCCTGGTCCTTGAGCATCACGTAGGCGATCAGGTAGTCGTTCCACGCCGCGATGAACGCGAAGACACTCGTGGCGATGACGCCGGGCATCACGAGGGGGAACAGTACGCTCCACAGGATCCGGAAGGTGCCGGCGCCGTCGACCTTCGCGGCCTCTTCGATCTCGACGGGCACGGCCACGAAGAACCCGCGCATCACCCAGATCGAGAAGGGCAGCACGCTCGCCACGTACGCCAGGATCAGTCCGACGTAGCTGTTGAGCAGCCCGAGCGTCTGGAACGACAGGAACAGCGGGATGAGCAGGGCGCCGGACGGGATCATCTGCACGAACAGGATGCCGACCAGGATCGCGCGCCGCCCTCTGAACCGGAACCGCGACAGCGCCGCCGAGGCCAGGAACCCGACCACGATCGACAGCAGCACGGCTGCCACCACGACGATGGTCGAGTTCCGCAGGTAGACCAGGAAGCCCTCCTGTGTGAGCGCCCGGGTGAAGTTGTCGAGCGTCGGGTGCAGCGGCGCCCAGATCGGGGTCATGGTCGTGACCTCGTCCGCCGGCTTGAAGGCGGTGTTCACCATCCAGTAGATCGGGAACACCCACACCAGGCAGAAGACGATCGCGATCGTGTTCGCGACGATGCGCGGCTTCCGTTTCCGGACGTGCACTGGACGGTCGCCGACGTGGGCTGACGTGGTCACAGGTCCTCCTCACCGCTGCGGACGAGCCGGCGGATGTAGTAGCTGGTGAGCGCGCCGAGGATCACGGTCGAGATGACGGCGATCGCGGCGCCCTGGCCGTAGGCGTTGGAGACGAACGACTTCACGAAGGTCCAGATGCCGAGCGTCAGGGTGGCCTCCTCCGGACCACCTCGGGTGAGCAACCAGATCTGGTTGAAGACGTTGAAGTCCCAGATCACCGACAGGATCGACACGAGCAGCAGGGTCGGTGCGAGCGCCGGCAGCGTGATCGCGCGGTACATCGTCCAGGTCGAGGCGCCGTCGAGCGCTCCGGCCTCGTAGTACTCCGGCGCGATCTGCGACTGCGCGGCGTACAGCGTCAGCGCGACGAACGGCACGGCCTGCCAGATCACGAGCGTGAGCACGATCGTGTACGCCTGCCCGGGGTCCGACGCCCAGTTGTCCTGCGTGTGGTCGCCGAACACCCGCAGCTGCGTGATGAGCCAGTTGAGCACACCGTAGAACGGCTGGAACAGCCACTGCCAGACCAGGCTCGACGCCACGTTCGGCATCGCCCAGGCCAGCACGAGCACGACGCTGACCACGGTGCGCATCGCGACGCCGAGCCGGGTGAGCAGTTGCGCGACGCCCATCCCGATGACGATGGTGCCGAGCACCATCGCTCCGGTGACCAGGACGGTACGCAGGATGACCGGCCAGAAGCTGGCGTCGGTCAGGACGTTCGTGTAGTTCGAGACGCCGGCGAACCCGGCCTGCCCGGTGAAGATCGCCCGGAGGCCGTAGTCCTGGAACGAGATGACGACGAGCCGGACGAGCGGGTACACGACGAGCGCCAACAGCAGGATCGCCGCGGGGGCCAGCAGGACGAGCGGAGCCCGCGACGTCCCGGACGACCGGCGCCGCGGACCGCTCCGGCCCCGGTCACCCGGACCCCGCGACGACCCCTGAACCAGACCGCCGACGCTCTGCCCGCCGGCGACCGGCTCGGACTGCTCCGAACCGGTCGCCTGCTCTGCAGTGGAGGTCATCGACTACGGCTGCGCGTTGAGCGCGGTCGTGAGGTGCTTCGAGAAGCCCTCGGCGGCCTGCTCCGGCGACTTCCGCCCGGTCGCGATGTCCGCGAACATCGACTGGAACGACGCGTCGCCCTCGATGGTCGCCCAGCCCGGGGTCGCCGGGGTGGGTCGGCTCGTGCCCGCAGCCTCGAAGTACGGCTTGTGGAGGGTGTCGACGTCGTCGGCCACCGCGTCGAGCAGCTCGGTCGAGTTCGGCTCCCAGCCGTCGACGCCGAACACCTGGTCCTGCTGGAACTCCTTCGAGGTCAGGATCTTCAGGTAGTACAGCGCGAGGTCCTGGTTCGCGGCCTTCGCCGGGATCCCGAGGTCGGACCCGCCGAGGAACACCGGCTGCGTCTTCCCGTCCGTCTGCGACGGCATCGGGAACGTGCCGATCTGATCGGCGAGCGCCGGCTTCGCGGTGGTGATCGAGCCGATCTCCCACGCCGATCCGAGGAACGCCGAGGTGTTGCCCTGGGCGAAGACGTCGCTCTGCGAGGGCTTGTCGGTGTTGATGTCCTGCGTCGACTTCGCGGAGTAGTCGTTCTGGAACGTCTTCCACGCCGTCAGGCCCTTGACCGCATCGGCCGAGTCGAGCTTCCCGGTCCACTTGCCGTCCTCGTCGGAGGCGATCTCGCCGCCGGCGTCCCACACCCACTGCAGCCCGCCGTACCAGTACTGGCCGGGCATGTAGAAGGCGGAGAAGTCGCTCGCCGTGTTGGCGGCCTTGACCTTGTCCAGGTCGGCGGTGAGCTCCTCGTACGTGGTCGGCACGTCGGTGACGCCGGCGTCCTTCCAGACCTTCTTGTTGTAGACCACGGCCCGGTTGCCCGCGAAGAGCGGTGCGCCGTAGAGCTTGTCGTCGACGGTGGCCGGCCCCTCGAGCCCGGTCAGCCAGGTCTGGCCGTCCTTCAGTTCGTCGCGGTACGGCGTCAGGTCCATGAGACCACCGGCCGCCGCGTAGACCGGCACCTGCGTGTTGCCGAGGTCGACGACGTCCGGGGCGTCGTCCTGGGCGAGCGCCGTGGTGAGCTTCGTGGTGATCCCGTCCCACTGCTGGGTCTGGAGCTTCACCTTCGCCCCGGTGTCCTTCGTGAACTGCTCCTGCGCGGCGTCGAGGACCTTGTCGCTCAGGTCGCCGTTCATCATCCAGACAGTGATGGTCTTGCCCTTGCCATCGGGTGTGCCGATGGCTTTCGTGCCGCCGTCGGAAGCTCCGTTGCTTCCGGCGGAGCACCCGGTGAGGGCGAGCGCGGCCGCCAGGCCGAGCGCACCGAGTGCGGCGAAACGCGTGCGTGTCACGTTGACTCCCTTGGTCCGACCTTTATGAAAGGACGTTGCGTATTCGCAATAGAAGACCTTCCCAGAGCCCTTGTCAACCGTTGGATCGGTCCCTGTGAGCGGGTTCGATCCGCGTGTTTCCGGGCGATCACGGATGTCGAACAGATCGTCGCCGACGCTTGACGCGACTGGTCATGACCAGGCATGATCTGCGCCGCGCGTCGACGGGGTGGACCGGACGACCGGGAGGCCCGGTGCCGGTCTCGCAGACCGGCGCCGGGCCTCCCGGATCACCACCACTGCCGTCAGACGGCCGCCAGGGCGGACGTCGGCGGGATGCGCGCTGCGCGCGCCGCCGGGTACAACCCGGAGACGCCGCCGATCAGGACCGTCGCACCGAGTCCACCGCCGACGGCCCAGAGCGGCAGCGCGACCGGCCACCCCTGCGAGACGGCGAACACGACGGTGACGGCGACGCCGATCAGGACCCCGGCCACCCCACCGAGGAACGACAGCAGCAGGGACTCGACCAGGAACTGGTCGCGGATGGTCCGGCGCCGCGCACCGAGGGCACGTCGCACGCCGACCTCGGCGCGGCGCTCGAGCACGGTGATCACCATCGTGTTGGCGACCCCGATGCCGCCGACGAGCAGCGCGACGCCGCCGATGCCGACCAGCAGTCCGGTGAACGAGTCGTCGGTGGCGTCCTTTGCGGCGAGCGCGTCCGACGGTCGGGTGACCCCGACGTCCTGCGGCGCTCCCGGACGGACCGCCCCCGCGAGCCCCTCACGGGTCTGCTCGACGCGAGACGGGTCGACGCGCGTGTAGACCGCGGTCGGCGCGCCGTCGAACCCGAGCTGCCCGGCGAGGGTCCGGGGGACGAACACGCTGTTGTCGAGGTCCTCGGCGAGCGCGAGCGGTCGCAGGATCCCGACGACCTGCACCCACTGCCCGCCGATCCAGACCCGGCTGTCCGACCGGACCTCGTCGATGCCGAGGGCATCGGCGGCCTCGGCCCCGAGCACGACCTGCGGGGCCGCTCTCCGGGTGTCGTCGATCCACCGGCCGGAGGCGAGCTCACCGCCGAGCACCTCCGGGACGTCACCCCAGGCCGCCAGCACGGAGATGCCCTTCGTCTCCGGGGCCGGGACGAACCCGTTGCGGTAGACCGCGGTCTCCGGGACGGTGCCGACCGCGGCCGCGGACTCGACGTCGTCCTGGCGCTGCACCGACTCGAGAGCGGTGTCCGGCAGCGGCGGCGTCTCACCGAAGCCCTGCGCCTGGGTGACGGTGAGCACGTTCGTGCCGAGGGCGTCGAGGACCTGGTCGACCTTCGCCTTGCTCGACGACGAGATGCCGACGACCGCGATCATCGCCGCGATGCCGATGGCGATGCCGAGGGCCGACAGGACGACGCGGCCGGGCCGGGTCCGCAGGCCGAACACCCCGAGCCGGAGCAGGTCCGCCGGGCTGACGGTTCCTCGGGCGCTCACCGGTCGCCCCGGATCGCCGCGGCGAGTGCTTCGGCCCCGCCCGCGGCGTCGTCCTGCGAGACGAGACCGTCGCGCATCCGCACCTGCCGAGGCAGCGAGGCCGCGAGTTCGAGGTCGTGGGTGATGACGAGCACAGTGGTCCCGCCGTCGTTGAGCTCGCGCAGCAGCCCGAGGACCGCCGTGCCCGAGGCGGTGTCGAGTGCCCCGGTCGGCTCGTCCGCCAACAGGATGGTGGGTTCGCCGACGATGGCCCGGGCGATCGCCACCCGCTGCTTCTCGCCGCCGGACAGCTGGTGGGGGCGGTGGTCGACCCGGTGCTCGAGCCCGACCCGGCCCAGTGCCTCGACCGCACGTCGGTGCCGGTCGCGGCGCGGGATGCCCGCGTAGAGCAGGCCGTCGGCGACGTTCTCGGCGGCGGTCGCCCCGGCTTGCAGGTGGAAGTGCTGGAACACGAACCCGACGTGGTCGGCCCGCAGTCGCGACAGGGCGTCGTCGGACATCGTGGCGACGTCGTTGCCGGCGATCGTCACGGTACCGGACGTCGGCCGGTCGAGCGTCCCGACGATGTTGAGCATGGTCGACTTGCCGGAGCCGGACGGCCCGACGACGGCGACGAGTTCCCCGGCCGCGACCTCGAGCGAGACGCCGCGGAGCGCGCCGACGTCCCCGTACGTCTTCACGACGCCCTCGAGCGACAGGACGACTCGACGGTCCGCCATGGTCGTGGGGGTCATCCGGGCACCACCACGCGGTCACCGGCCGCGACGTCGCCGCTGATCGCGACGCGGCCGCCGGCGGTGAACCCCGGTTCGACGGGTACGCGCTCGGTCCGGCCGCCCTGCTGCACGACGTCGACCGCGTACGAGCCACCGGAGCCCGCGACGAGCGCCGACACCGGGACCGACAGCACGCCCCGTTCGGTGGTGCCCTTCGCGTCGATCTGGGCGGAGGCGGCCGCGGGCAGCTTGCGGTCGCCCGGGTCGAAGGACACCGACACCACGACCTTGGTGCCGCCGTCCTCGCCGGTCTCGGGCTGGATGTCCGCGACCTCGCCGCGCATCGCGGCGCCGGTCCCGTTCACCCGGACGTCGACCCGGGTGCCGACCGCCAGTCGCTCGGCGTCGCGCTGGGAGACGGTCGCCGAGACGACCCGCTTCGTGCTCGTGACCTGCAGCACGTCTCCGCCGGCGCCGCCGCCAGCACCCTCCGCGCCGGCGGCGCCGGTCGACTGGCCGAGCTTGCCGTCCACCGACGCGACGCGCACTGCGCCGTCGACGAACGCGATGTCGTCGGCGGTGAGGACCCCGGTGACCTCGTGACCGCGGTCCTCCTGCCACCGGCGCACCGCCGCCTGGGTCCGCGGCCCGAACTCGTCGTCCACGGACACGTCGTAGCCCAGGGCAGCTAGGTTCTCGTTGAGCTGCCGCACGTCGGTGCCGTGCGTGCCACGGGACAGGTCGCGCCAGAGCGGAATCGTGCCGTACATCGAGCGCACACCGCGCTCGTCCACCGCGTACAGGTACTCGTCACGCTGGATGACGTCGCCGGGGCGGGGCAGCCACGTGATGGTCCCCGAAGCCGCGGCGGGCACGCCGGTCGGGGTGCCGTAGCCGAGCGTGCCCGCGAAGACCTTCGAGTCGGTCAGGTCGCCCTTCGTGACGGCTGCCGTCGAACCGGCGCGGGTCGGACGATCCGAGGCCGACGCGGACGCTGCGCTGCCACCTCGCAGGTCGAGGAGCGCCCAGGTCCCGGTACCGGACGCGAGCACCGCGATGAGACAGACACCGACGACCACCGTGCGGCGTCGGCTCGAGTGCCTCACTGGTCGACCGCCGTCCCGGCGGTGCCGAACGCCTCGTCGGTGCACGCACGCGCGACCTCGTCGAAGGCCGCACTGTCGTCAGCCCGGTACGCGCGCTGGCCGCCCTCGTCGTCGGGGTAGTCCGAGAAGCCACCGTCGCGGATGCACTCGGCCACCTCGCGGAGCGTCTCCTCGCTGCCCGGCATCGGCTTCGCCGCCTTGACGTCCCCGGCGCCCTCGTCGTCCCCGAGGCACTCCGCGAGATCGCTCTGGTACTGCTCCGGGTCGGCACCGTCCGGCACGCTGAGGCGCATCGTCGATCCGCCGCCCGACGGGTCCGGCATGTCGTAGCCCTTCCCGCGCATGCACTCGGCGAGCGAGGATCCCTTGACCGCCGACCCCGGTGCCGTGTCGGCTTCGTCGTCCGGGCCAGCCGTGCAGGCGGCGAGCAGGCTGGGCAGCAGGAAGGCGGCTGCGGCGAGGGCGAGCAGGGAACGGGTGCGGCGAGTGGTCGTTGCGTTCATGGTTCCAGGACACCGGATCAGCTGTTTCGCGCCACGTCCCTCCGGGTTTGCACCGACGAAACACCGACGCGGATCTCGAGTCCGCCGGACGGCCGAGCGGCGATCGACAGCGACCACCCGTGTGCCTGCACGATCGACGCCACGATCGACAGCCCGAGGCCGCTGTGCCGCCCGGCCGATCGCGGCGACGAGCACCGCCGGAACGGCTCGACGAGGCGGGGTGCCTCGTCCGCCGGTACCACCGGTCCGGAGTTCTCGACGACGATCCCGTCCGGCGCGGTGGACACCCGGACGAACCCGCCGGGCTCGTTGTACTCGACGGCGTTGCCGACCAGGTTGCCGAGGAGCTGCCGCAGCAGCGTCGGCTCGGCGTCGACGACCAGGCCGGGAGGCCCGGTGCGGGTCTCGTGCGTCAGCGCCACCCCGGCGTCGGCCGCGTTCCGGGTCGCCCCCGCGACCACCTCGGCGGTCACGTCGTCCACGTGGACCACCTGCGTCGTGCCGTCGAGCCCACGGTCGGCCTCGGCGAGCACGAGCAGCGACTCGACCAGGTGCTCGGTCCGCCGGTTCTGCTCGAGCAGCTCGTCGCGGACGGCCCGGACGTCGTCGGGATCGGCGTCGTCGTGCAACCCGATCTGCACGGCGGCCCGCTGCACCGCGAGCGGAGTGCGGAGCTCGTGCGACGCCTGCGCCACGAACCGCCGTTGGCTCTCGAACGCCGTCTCGAGCCGGTCGAGCAGGTCGTCGACGGTGCTCGACAGCCGCCGGAGCTCGTCGTCGGGACCGACGAGGGCGATCCGCTCGTGGAGGTTCGAGGCGGTGATCCGGTTCGCGGTGGCGGTGATCCGGTCGATCGGCCCGAGCATGCGCCTGCTGACGAACCACCCGACGCCACCTGCGAGCACCCCGGCAACGACGACCCCCACTGCCGACCACTGCCACTGCAGCGAGTTGGCCTCGGTGACGATGCGCAGGGTCTGCGTTCCCCCCAGCCGTTCGGGGGCGATCGGGACGGCGGACGGGATCCGAGCCGTCTCCCCGCCGTCCTGACCGTCCACGGGGAGCGTCCGGGCGAACGACTGCTGGGACGCGAGGTTCACGAACACCAGCACGGCGGCGGTCAACACCATCGACGCCCCGGCGAAGGCGAGGGCCGTCCGGACGCGGATCGTGAGCGTCCGCATCACAGGGCGTACCCCTGCCCGGGCACCGTCCGGATCGGGTCCGGGTCACCGAGCTTGCGGCGGAGTTTCGACATGGTCACCCGGACCGCGGCGGTGAACGGGTCGATGTTCATGTCCCAGACCTTCTCGAGGAGTTCCTCGGCGGAGACGATCCGGCCGTCAGCACGGAGCAGGGTCTCGAGCACCCCGAGCTCCTTCGCCGTGAGGTCGAGCGGGCGGCCGTCGCGCGTCGCCATCCGCCGGTTCGTGTCGACGAGTACTCCGGCGCGTTCGAGCACCGGCGCGACGGGGGCGACGCTCCGGCGGCCGAGCGCACGGACCCGCGCAACGAGCTCCGGGTACTCGAACGGCTTCGCCAGGTAGTCGTCGGCGCCGAGTTCGAGGCCGTTCACCCGGTCGGTCAGTGTCGTCGCCGCAGTGAGCATGAGGATGCGGGTGAGGCTCCCCCGCGCCGCGAGCCGCCGGGCCACCTCGTCGCCGTGCATGCCGGGGAGGTCCCGGTCGAGCACGACGACGTCGTAGTCGTTCACCGCCAGGAGCTCGTCCGCGTGGTCACCCCGGTGGGCGACGTCGACCGCCATGCCCTGCCGGGTCAACCCCGTCGCGACGAGGTCGGCGAGGGCTGTCTCATCATCCACCACGAGTACGCGCACTGAAACATTGCACGTGATGTTCCCAAGAAGCGCCTGGGAGGCGGTCAGGCGTCGAACGGCACTTCGCCGTGGTCGCTCACGCCGGCGCGCTGTCGGTAGGCCAGGTGCCCACCGAGGTACCCGCCGACCCCGACCACCGAGAGTGCGGCGAACCCGAGGAGCTTGCCGGCCCCGTGGTTGCCGTTCTTCCGCTGCCACCACGACAGCCCGTACAGCGAGATACCGACCCAGTTCACGGCCTGGTGCACCCATCCGGTGCGCAGCTGTTCGCGGTCCAACTCGGACCAGTCGACGTACCCGGCGAGGCTCGCGCTGCCGGACGACACCAGGCCGACGCCGACGAGGGTCTTCGCGGCCTTCGCGTTGCCCTTCCCGCCGAACACGTCGAGCACCGCGGCCGAGATCCACGCCCCGAGCGGCACCTGCACCATCAGCGGGTGCAGCGGATGCCCGAACGGCACCCCGTGCAGCAGTTGCCGCAGGGCCTTCGGCTTCGCGAGCGCGTTCACCACCGCTCGGTCGACGTCGACGGCCTTGTCGAGCACGCTCGCGTGCTCGACGGTGTCGGTGAGGCGACGGAACGCGCGGATCTCAGGCATGCCCTGCAGCCAACCCGGGAGGCCCGTGCCGGGTCCCAGGAACCGGCCCCGGGCCTCCCGTCGGTCACCCCACCCACCCGGAACCTGGTTCCGCGCGGCCGCCGCCTACTCCTCGACGATCTCCGCCAGTTCGAAGGGCTCGACGGTCAGGCCGTCGCCGTCCTCGGCGACGTCCACCCGCACGGTGTCGCCGTCGCGGACGTCACCGGACAGGATCGCCCGTGCCAGCTTGTCGTCGATCTGCCGTTGCATGAGGCGGCGGAGCGGCCGTGCGCCGTAGAGCGGGTCGTACCCGCGCTCCGCCAGCCAGCCTCGCGCCTGGGGCGTGACCGCCAGCTCCAGCCGCCGGTCGGTCAGCCGGCGGGCGAGCCGGTCGACGTAGAGCGACACGATCTGGCCGAGGTCGTCGGCCGTCAGGGCCTGGAACACCACGATGTCGTCGAGGCGGTTGATGAACTCCGGCCGGAACGCCTGCTGCACGAGCTCGCGCACGGCCGCTTCACGCTTGTCATCCGTCAGCGTCAGGTCGGTCATGAACTGCGAACCGAGGTTCGACGTGAGCACCAGGATCGTGTTCCGGAAGTCCACCGTGCGCCCCTGACCGTCCGTCAGGCGGCCGTCGTCGAGCACCTGGAGCAGCACGTCGAAGACCTCGGGGTGCGCCTTCTCGATCTCGTCGAGCAGGATCACCGAGTACGGACGACGCCGGACGGCCTCGGTGAGCTGCCCACCGGACTCGTAGCCGACGTACCCGGGCGGGGCACCGATGAGCCGCGAGACCGAGTGCTTCTCGCCGTACTCGCTCATGTCGATGCGGACGAGGGCCTTCTCGTCGTCGAACAGGAACTCCGCGAGCGCCTTCGCCAGCTCGGTCTTGCCGACGCCGGTCGGCCCGAGGAACAGGAAGGAGCCGGTCGGACGGTCCGGGTCGGAGATGCCGGCGCGGGTGCGGCGGACGGCCTCGGACACGGTGTTCACGGCGGTGCGCTGCCCGATGATCCGGCGGCCGAGTTCGTTCTCCAGGTGCAGGAGCTTCTCGGTCTCGCCCTGCAGCAGCCGCCCGAGCGGGATGCCCGTCCACTGGGCGATCACGGCGGCGATGTCCTCGTCGGTGACGCTGTCGTTGACCATGCGGTCGGCGGACCCGGCCTGCTCGGCGGCGGCGAGCTCGGCTTCGATCCGGGGCTTCTCCGCGTACTCGAGGCGTGAGACCGTCGCGTAGTCGGCCTCGCGCTGCGCGCGCTGGCTGCGCATGTTCAGGTCGTCGAGCTGCTGCTTCAGCTCACCGATGCGGTTCAGGCTCGCACGCTCGGCCTGCCAGCGTTGCTCGAGCTCGGCCAGCCGTTCCTCGCGCGTGTGCAGTTCGTTCCGCAGGGTCTCGAGCCGTGCCTTCGAGGCGTCGTCCTTCTCCTGCTTGAGCGCGAACTCCTCGACACGCAGCCGGTCCACGTTCCGCTTCAGTTCGTCGATCTCGACCGGGCTGGAGTCGATCTCCATGCGGAGCCGGCTGGCGGCCTCGTCGATCAGGTCGATCGCCTTGTCGGGCAGCTGGCGGCCGGAGATGTACCGGTTCGACAGGCTGGCCGCAGCGACGAGGGCGGAGTCGTTGATCGTGACCTTGTGGTGCGCCTCGTAGCGCTCCTTGAGCCCGCGGAGGATCGCCACGGCGTCCTCGACGCTGGGCTCCCCCACGTAGACCTGCTGGAAGCGGCGCTCGAGGGCGGCGTCCTTCTCAATGTACTCGCGGTACTCGTCGAGCGTCGTCGCCCCGATGAGCCGCAGTTCGCCGCGCGCGAGCATCGGCTTGAGCATGTTCGAGGCCGCGACGGACCCTTCGCCGCCACCGGCCCCCATCAGCGTGTGCAGCTCGTCGATGAACGTGATGACCTGCCCGTCGGAGTCGTTGATCTCCTTGAGCACGGCCTTGAGGCGTTCCTCGAACTCGCCGCGGTACTTCGCGCCGGCGATGAGCGAGGAGATGTCGAGCGAGACGAGTCGCTTGTCCTTCAGCGAGTCGGCGACGTCGCCGGCGACGATGCGCTGCGCGAGGCCCTCGACGACGGCCGTCTTGCCGACGCCGGGCTCGCCGATGAGCACGGGGTTGTTCTTGGTGCGGCGGGTGAGCACCTGGCTGACGCGTCGGATCTCGGAGTCGCGTCCGATGACCGGGTCGAGCTTGCCGCTGCGAGCGATCGCCGTCAGGTCGACGCCGTACTGCTCGAGGGCGGTCTTCTGTCGCTCTTGCGAGTCAGGAGCACCCTGGAGGTTCGCCATGCGTTCCGTCCTTTCGTTGCGGTGGTGTTGTACTTGAGTCTACTCCACTCAACTTACGTCGGCGCGGGCACATTCCGGATCCCGACGGCGCTGACCACGGCGCCGCCGACGAGCAGGACCGCCATCACGACGACCGCCCGGTGCAGACCGGCGACGCTCATCTCCCCGCCGAGGACCACGCCCGCGAGCGCCACCATCACCAGACCGGCGATCCGCGCGATCGCGTTGTTCACGGCCGACCCGACGCCGGCCTCGGACTGCGGCACCGACCCGAGCACGGCACTGGTCAGCGGCGTCACCATGAGCGCGATCCCGAACCCGATGAGCACGAGTCCGGGGAACACGGCGACCCAGTAGCCGTCCGGCCGCGAACCGACCACCAGCATCAGGAGCGCACCGACCGCCGCCACCGCTGGCCCCGCCGCCATGAACCAGCGCGGCCCGAACCGCCCCGCCAGTCCGCCCACCGCCGAGGACACCAGCAGCAGGACCACCGTCGGCGGCAGCGTCGCCAAGCCGGCGAGCCAGGCGGGGAAGCCCCAGACCTCCTGGAGGAACAGCGTGACCACGAAGAAGACCATGCTCAGCGCGCCGTAGATCGACAGGGTGGCGAGGTTGCTCACCGCGAAGTTGCGAGCCCGGAACAGCGCGAGCGGCACCAACGGCGAACCGGTCGTGCGGGTCACGTGGAGCTCCCACGGCACGAAGGCCCCGAGTGCCAGTGCGCCGATCACGAGCGCGGCGACCACCACCGGGGCGCCCCACCCGAGCCGCTCCTGCTCGATGAGTCCGAGCACCGCCCCACCGACTCCGACGACCGCGAGCACGGCGCCGACCACGTCGATGCGTGGCCGGACGGCGGGGTGCACGTCGCCGGTGATCCGCAGCACGAGCGGGATCGTCACGGCGATCGGCACGGCGGTCAGCACGAAGATCCACCTCCAGCCGATGCTGTCGACCACCAGCCCGCCGACCACGGGGCCGAGGATCGTCGCGGCGCTCGACCACGCGGTCCACGTGCCGATCGCCTTCGACTGCGCGGCCCCGCGGAACGCCGCCACGATGAGCGCGAGCGCACTCGGGGTCACCAGGGCTCCGCCGACGCCCTGGAACGCCCGCGAGACGATCAGGAACTCCCCCGTCGGGGCGATGGCGCAGGCGATCGAGGCGATCCCGAAGACGACGAGGCCCCACGTGATGATCCGGACCCGGCCGAACACGTCCGACAGTGACCCGGCGACGAGGATGAGCGAGCCGAGCGTCACCAGGTACGCGTCGACGGTCCACTGCTGCACGACGAGCCCACCGCCGAGCTCCTGCCGTATCGCGGGGAGCGCCACGTTCACCACGCTCGAGTCCAGCCCGACGACGAACGACGACAGGACCGCCACGACGAGCACCGTGCGCCGGTCGTCCCGGAGCGGCGCGGTGGCGTGGGGTGCGGCAGCGGTCATGTGCTCATCCTGCGCCCCCTCGGACCGCTGCGCGCCCGGCACGACGAAGCCCCCGCGATCGGAGTGGTCGCGGGGGCTGCCGACAGGACGGGGCTGGGTGTCCTGAGCTGTGTGGCTAGCGCCGTGAGTCGGTGTTCGGCTGCGCGCTCGGGCCGGGGTTCAGGATCGGACCGGCAGCGGGCTCGGCGGGAGCGGTCGGCGCGGTGGTGTTGGTCGCCGCGGTGTTCTGCACCGTGGTGTCACCCGCCTGCGCCTTCTTCTCGTCGTCGGTCATCTCCTTCTTGAAGATGTTGATCGACTGCCCGAGGCCCTTGGCGAGCGCCGGGAGCTTCGTCGCGCCGAACAGCAGGATGATGATGCCGAGGATGATCAGCAGGTGAATACCGCCGAGGCCTTGCCACATGTTGACTCCTTGAATCTGGATCTGGTCGCCGTCACCGAGTCATCGTCGACGCGAGCGGCGGAAGTCCGTCGTGCATCCATCGTAACTCCCCTGCTCCCTGATGCCCAGGCCGGGCGCCGGAACGGACACCGTTCGCACAGGGAACGCGATCAGTAGGCCCCACGGGATCGGATCACCGACGGGATCGTCCGCGCCAGGATCACCAGGTCGTGGATGAACGACCAGTTCTCGACGTAGTGCAGGTCGAGCCGCACACCCTCAGCCCAGTCCAGGTCCGATCGCCCGCTGACCTGCCAGAGGCCGGTGATGCCGGGGGTGACCAGGAGTCGGCGATCGGCGAAGTCCTCGTAGAGGGCGACCTCGCGCGGCAGTGCTGGACGAGGGCCGACGAGACTCATCGACCCGGTGAGCACGTTCCACAGCTGCGGCAGTTCGTCGAGCGAGGTCCTGCGCAGGAAGCCGCCGACCCGGGTGACCCTCGGGTCGTCCTTCATCTTGAACAACGGTCCGGCGCCCTCGTTCGCCGCGTGCAAGGTCGCCATCCGGGCTTCGGCGTCGACGCACATCGTGCGGAACTTGACGATCGGGAACTCCGCGCCGCCACGGCCCACTCGGGCCTGCCGGAAGAACACCGGGCCGCCGTCGTCGAGTCGGACGGCCAGAGCGATCGCGGCCAGGACGGGCGCCAGCAGCAGCAGTCCGAAGCCCGCTCCGACGACGTCGAGCAGCCGCTTGCCACCACGGCGCCGGTAGTCGGGCGTCTCGACGTGCATCAGCGGCAGGCCGTCGACCGGCCGTTCATGCACGCGCCCCGCGGCGATGTCGGACAGGGGTGAGGACACGACGAGCTCGACGCCGTGCTCCTCGAGTTGCCATCCGAGGCGGCGCAGTCGCTCGTGCCCGCCACGGACGGCCCCGGCGACGACGACCGCCGAGACGCCCTCGGAACGAGCCAGCGCGAGGACGTCGTCGATCCCGCTGACCACCGGAGCGGACACCGGCCCGAGGCCGATCATCGTCCCCACTGGCTCACAGTCGGTCACGACCGCACGGACCCGGTACCCGGCGCTGGGCGTCGCGGCGATCCGCCGCCCGACGTACCGGACGTCCTCGGCGTCCCCGACGAGCAGCACGTCCTGCAGCCGCTCGCCACGGGCGCGGGTCCGCGCCAACGCGCTCCTCACGACTTTCCGCCCGGCCGCCAGGAACACGAGGCCGAGTGGGAAGGCGATCGCGACGTAACCACGGGCGAGGTCGAGCTGCGCCGCGTAGGCCACGACGGCGACCACCGCGACCGAGACCAGGCTCGCGGTGACGAGACGTCGGTACTCGTCGCCGCCGATGCCGGCGATCCGCGGGTCGCGAGTTCGGAACGTCGACAGCAGGACCATCCAGATCAGGATGATCGCCGGGGCAGTCGCGAACTCCACCCAGCCAGCCTGGGGTCGAACGGCCGACAGCTCCCAGGGGAACCGGACCACGTGGGCGACCGCGAACGCCACGACCAGCAGACCGAGGTCCAGCAGGGCGACAGAGGGGCCGAACCCACGGCGGGCGCCAGCCGGCGCCGACACCGGCGGAGCCGCCGGGGGGACGGTGAGTGCTGCCGTGGGCGGACGCATCGCGAGCGACATGGTGGGACCTCCTGTCGACCTGGCCGACGGGAGGTCGACCGGACGCCGGAGTCGCTCGGGTCACGACAGCGAGCGGCGCACCACCAAATATATCACTGTGTCGTTCTGCATATCAACGGCCGAGTACGCGGTCCAGGCTCCATAGGACGGGTTCTGCGCGGAGTGCCGGGATGTCCGCCTCGGTCACGCCGGTGATCCGGAAGGCCACCCGCTCCCCGGGCAGCAGGGTCATGAACCCGCGGTCCACCGCACCGGTCGAGCTCACCCGGTCGGGCTGGACGAGCAGGTCCCGCACGAGCGAATCGGCCTCGACGGTCAGGTCCAGTCCGCCGTCGACGGGCGTGAACGCAGTCCGGTACCGCGCCGGCTCCCACCGCGTGTCGACGTCGGGGCCCGGCGTCCACACCGCTCGGCGCCAGTCCATGTCCGCCACGATGAGCTCGTTCGCCGGGTCGTCGACCACCCCGACGGACTCGGGCAGCGCGACGACCGCCACGCCGGCGGACGACAGGCGCACCGGCAGGGACACCTCGGCCAGGATCGTGCCGGCCGTGGTCACCCGGCGCACCCGCACCACGCTGTCCTGCCCGCCCCGAACCGACCGGACGGCGACCTCGACGGGCGAGGACCCGAACGCGCCGGGCGAGACGCCGAGGGACAGGGTGTCCGCCGCGTCTCCCGGATCAGTCGCCTCGCCGACGGCGGCCGACCCACCCGGGTGATCCGGGCCTCCCGTCCGATCCGCACCGGACGCAACCGGCGAGTCGGACGCGACCGCCCCGGAGACCGGAGAGGCGGGCGACTGCGCCGGAGACGCCGCAGACCCGGACACGGCGGACGGCACGACTGCCTCCCGTGACACCGGACGGATCGTCAGCAGGACGTCGTCGTACAGCCGCCGCAGCTCGTGCGCGAGCGGCTTCGACCGCCCCGCCGAGTCGATCGCCGACCACGACGACACCGGCCACAGGTCGTTGAGCTGCCACATCACCACGCCGGTGTTGCGCGGCCAGTGCGTCCGCCAGTGCTCGATACCCGTCGCGATCGCCCGGGCCTGCTGCAGCTGCGTCAGGTAGTGCCACGCATCGAACGAGAAGGGCCCCGTGCCGAACCGCGGCTCCAAGCCGCGGGCCAGCTTGCCCATCCCGTCGGCCGCCTTCTGGTGGTGGACCACCCCGGGTGCGTCCTGCGACAGCACCTCGTCGGCGACGCCGTCCCGCAGCGTCCGCCAGGCCGGGGGTGCCTGCCAGCCGAACTCGGACACGAACCGGGGAACGGACCCGCGGTAGGCGGTGTCGGGCAGGCGGTTCCAGACATCCCACGAGTGGTGCGTCTCGTGGTCGACGTCGTTGGCGGGCAGCGACTCGGAGCCCGACCACGGCGACGCCACCGTGTAGAAGCGCGACGGGTCGACGGCATCGACGATCGTCGGCAGCAGGTCGAGGTAGTAGTCGAGGCCCCAGCCGCGGTCGCCGAGCGAGTCCGCCCAGCCGTCGACGTCGTGCAGCCAGATGTTCTCGTTGTTGCCGTTCCACAGCACCAGCGAGGGGTGTCGGGCCAGCCGGGCGACGTTGTCCCGTGCCTCGGCGATGACCTCGCTGCGGATGGGTTCGACCTCGGGGTACGCCGAGCAGGCGAACGGGAAGTCCTGCCAGACGAGCAGCCCGAGTTCGTCGCACACCTCGTAGAAGTCACGCGACTCGTACACGCCACCGCCCCACACGCGCACGAGGTTCGTGCCGAGCGAGGCCGCCGCGCCCAGACGGGACTGCAGGCGTGCACGGTCGACGCGCGAGACGATCACGTCGTCCGGGATCCAGTTCACGCCCCGGACGTCGATGAGCGTCCCGTTGACGTGGATGGCGAACGGGCGGCCCATGTCGTCGACCTGCGTGTCGATCCGCGTCGACCGGAAGCCGGTGCGGAACGTGTCGCGGTCCAGGACCTCGCCCTCGACCGTCTGCAGTTCCACGACCACGTCGTACTGCGCCTGCGAACCGTAGCCGCGGGGCCACCAGCGCAGCGCCTCGGGCACGCGCACGGTGACGACGGTCTCGTCGTCCTTCGGCGTCAGCTGCGCCCGCGACCGCTGCCGCGTGGGCGTGCCGTCCTCCTTGAGACCGCTGACGGTGACGACGAGCACCAGGTCGTCGTCCTCGCCGTCCTGGTCCAGGTCGTTCAGGCCCGAGCGCTCGACCGTGATGTGTGCGTCGAGCACCCCTTCGCCGGCCTCGACGTCGACGAGCGGTCGGACCTCGCGCAGCCGCGCGGTCGACCACCGTTCGATGGCGACCGGTCGCCAGGGCCCGCTCGTGACGGCGGTGAGGCCCCAGTCCCAGCCGAAGTTCGAGGCCATCTTGCGGATGTACGGGAACGGCTCGTCGTACGGTCCCGGCATGCTGCCGGCCTTCGCGGCCACGCGGCCGGCCTCGCGGTACGGCGACTCGAACAGGATCTCGAGGTCCTTCGTCGTCGCCCCGGACCCGGACTGCACGCGCGCGTCGAAGCGGTAGCGCCGGTGCATGTTCCGCGTCGTGCCCACGACGACGCCGTCCAGACTGAGCTCGGAGACGGTGTCCAGGCCGTCGCAGACCAGGTCCACGCGTTCGTGGCCGCGGGGGTCGACGTCAACCGAGGTGCGGTAGGACCAGTCGGCCCGGCCGACCCACTTGGCGGCCTGCTCGTTCCGATCGAAGGTCGGGTCCGGCAGCAGGCCCTCCCGTTCCAGGTCGGTGTGCACCTGGCCCGGCACCGTCGCCGGGATGGTGCGGCCCGCGACGCCGTCCGGCGCACCGGTTCCTCCGGCCATCGTCACGGTCCAGCCGTCGCGGAGTTCCTCGCGTTCGAGGGTCATGCGGGTCCTTCTCTTCGGCGGACGGGGTGTCCGTCGCCTCGGTCGGGACGCCGGCCGGTGGCCCGCCCCGTGGCCGGTCGGTCGACCTGGAGGCGCGGCACCGGTTGTCCGGGCGTCGTCACGTCGCGCGCGCGATCGGGTGGCGCTTGCGCGTGGGGGTGCTCGGCGATGCTAGTACGGGATGCTTTCGGCAACCTATGTGGTGACAGCGCGGGGCCGCGCGTGCAGGGTGGGAACGTGATCACCGTTGCACTCGCCAGGTCCCTCCGCGACGCCGGCCTCCGCTGGCACCCCGAGACGGGCGACCGGTTCGTCATCGACAAGCCCGAGGTGGACGAGGACGTCTACACGGTCTCCGAGATGACCGTCGAACGGCACGACTCCCCCACCGGCACGATCCTCGGCTTCAACGGGACGACCGAGTGGGCGCTCGACTCCGTGACCGCGTCGGAGTCGCTCTGGCTGCCGCGCGAGGACCAGCTGCGCGAGCTGCTCGGGCCGTCGTTCATCGGGTTGACGCGGGTGGCGGCCGGCGGACGAGTGGTGTTCACGGTGACCGCGACGATCGGCGGTGTCGACCGGAGCTTCGCCTCGGAGACCCCCGCGATCGCCTACGGCCAGGCGTTGCAGGCCTACATCGCCGCCGCGCTGTCCTGAGCGGCGGACCCGCTCGTCCCGAGCGGCACGCCCGAGGCCGCCGATCCTGGACGTTGCCGGAATGCGCGCTGAGGGGCGTTTGGTTGCATGACACCATGACCGTTCCGAACATCACCCTGAACGACGGCAAGACCATCCCGCAGCTCGGCTTCGGCGTCTTCCAGATCGACCCCTCGTCGACCAAGGAAGCGACGCTCACGGCGCTCGAGGTGGGCTACCGCCACATCGACACCGCCGAGATGTACGGCAACGAGAAGGAGGTCGGCGAGGCCATCGCCGAGTCCGGCATCGACCGCTCGGAGATCTTCGTCACCTCGAAGCTCAACAACGGCTTCCACGCCCCCGAAGCAGCGCTGGAGAACGGCAAGAAGTCGGCGGACCTGCTCGGTGGCTACACCGACCTGTTCCTCATCCACTGGCCGCTGCCCACCGTCTCGGACTTCGTGCCGACCTGGAAGGCCCTCGAGGAGCTCTACGCCGCCGGCACGTCCCGCAGCATCGGCGTGAGCAACTTCCAGGCGCACCACCTGCGCCGCCTGCGCGCCGAGACGGACGTCCCGCCGGCCGTGAACCAGATCGAGGTGCACCCGTACCTGACCCAGGACGAGCTCCGCGCCGTCAACAGCGAACTCGGCATCGCGACCGAGGCGTGGTCCCCGATCGCCCAGGGCCTCGTGCTCGACGACGAGACCATCACCCGCATCGCCGGTGCCGTCGGCAAGAGCCCGGCGCAGGTCGTCCTCCGTTGGCACATCCAGCGCGGCGACATCGTGTTCCCGAAGTCGGTCACGCGCGCCCGTGTCGAGGAGAACTTCGCGATCTTCGACTTCGAGCTCTCCGACGAGGACATGACGGACATCACGACGCTCGACAAGGGCCACCGCACCGGTCCGGACCCCGACACGTTCGACTACGTGCCGGCCTGATCCACCAGCTGACGACGAAGCCGCCCGGGATGCCCCGGGCGGCTTCGTCGTGTCGGCGGCTACGCTGCAGGGGAGGGGTGTTCATGACTGCGGTGGCTCGGTTCGACGATGGGTGGACGCCGCAGTTCGACCAGGCGTACCGGAACGTCCTCGGTGCGGTCCGTGACGGCTCCCTCGGCCAGGACGTCGCCCACGACGAGCTGGCGCTCTCCGGACAGTTCGACCTCGACCCGGTGGTCCTCCACGCGGTGCTCGAGCGGCTGTGCGATGTCGGGCTCGCGGTCCTCGACGACCGGGCCGCTGTCCGCTTCCGTTCGCTGTCGCCCGCGGCCTGGGTGGACAACGGTTGGCTGCTCGTCGGTCTGCTGGAAGGGGTCATGCGCTCTGCCGTGCCCGTGCTCACGGCAGCTGATCGCGCCGAGCAAGGCCGCGTCGCCGAGACGCTCCGCCGCTCGGCGCACCTGCGTACCCCCGAACTCGATCCGGCCTTCTGGGCCTCGATCGCCTTCTGGATCGACCGGACCCCGAACGCGTCCCTCGGTCGACTCACCGCGCGTGCCGTCGAGCGAGCGCGGTTCGGTGTGACGCCGTCGATCCCGTTCCGGTCCACCGAGGTCGACGCCTGGGCGGCAGCGGCCGAGCAGGCGGTGCGGTACCCCGGAGTGCGGTCCGCCGAACGTGCCGCGCACGTCCTCGCCCGCCTGTGGGGCGAGCACGTCGACGCCGCCGCGGCCGCGTTCGGCAAGGCATCCGACGACGGATCGCCGTCGTCGTCCGCGTACTCCGCGCCGGAGGACTCCCCGAGCTGGGCCGTCTGGACACCGGACGACCTGTGGTGGGACCTGCTCGCGCTGGTGCGCGACGGAACACTCGAGCGCGACCGGACCTACCGCGCGGATGAGATCGCCGCACGACTGCGACAGTCGGTCCGGCGGCTCATGCCGATGGTCCGGCGACTCGAACTCCTCGGTCTCGTCGAGACGAGGCCGGACGACCCGGAGGCCGTCCGCATCACCCGACCGGACCTGCAGCACTGGACCGATTCGCTCCAGCTCGCGTCCACGCTCGTCGAAGCGTGCGCTCGGTGGTCCGTACCGACCCTGGACGACACCGGGCGAGCCGAGCTGCACGACGTGATCGACCGTCTCCGCCGCCAGGGCCGGATCCGTGACTACGGCTACACGATGTCGGTGGTGGAGCTCTCACGGCTCCTCGCGGACCACACGCCGAACCCGTGGCTCGCCGGCAGTCTGCGGTTCGCCCTGAGCCGACTCGCGTTCGTGTTCGACGAAGCGCCGCCCTTCCGCAGGTGGGACATCGAGGACGTCCTCACCCAGTTGGAGGACGCCATCGACCGCGGTGACCCGGACCGAGCCGCAGATGCGGCGCACGCGCTCAACGTCCACTACGACGCGCACATCGTGGACGTCGTCGCGCGGTTGTCCGGCACGGAGTCCTGAGCCGCACGGCACACGTCGGCGTTCGCCGTGCACCGTGCGACGCAGGCCCATGGTCAGCTGTCGGTGTCCGCGGTGAGGCGACGCCGACGGAGGACGAGCAGCACGGCACCGGTCGCTGCGAGCCCGACACCGATGAGTGACGCGACGAGGACGCCGTCCGACCCGGTCCAGGCCAGACGTGCGGGCCCCGTCGCGGACGCTGCCTCAGTCACGGCGTCTGCTCGGCCGTTCCCGGGGCCGCTGCCGTCGCCGCTCGGGGCAGGACCACCCCCGGTCCCGGATCCGCTCCCGTCACCCGGCAGTGTGGCCCCTGGTCCGTCGGACGGCGTCGGCGTCGGTACCGGCGGGTCGGTCGGCTCCGGAGTCGGTGACGGTGTCGGTGTGGGCGTCGGTTCCGGCTCCGGTTCCGGCTCCGGTTCCAGCCCGGGTTCGACCTCGACCCGGATCGTCGCGGACGCGACCTGCCCGGCGTTCGACGTGATCTCGTACCGCACCGGCGACGCGACCCCGCTGAAACCGTCCTCCGGGGTGAACGTCACCCGACCGGCGTCGTCCACGACGTAGGTGCCCTCACCCGGCACGTGCAGCCGCTTGCCGTCGTCGGACAACTCCGCACCCTCGAGCCCGTCATCGGTCAGCCGCAGCGACCCGAGGTCGGCACCGCTGCCGTCGAGCGCGTCGTTCCCCACGACGTCCACGACCACGGGTTCGTCCTGCTGTCCGGTCGCCGAGTCGTCCGCGGCGACGGCGTCCGGCAGCACCACGTCGAACGCGATCACATCGGAGTTGTTCGTCAGGTCGACGTCACTCACGGAGCCGTCACGCGCCACGGCTGCCATCCCCTCGTCGAAGCGGCCGGAGGTGAAGTCGGTGACGCTCTCCGCCGGCGCCGAGTACTTCCCGGTCCGGGTCGTCACCGGCACGGTCCCGCGCGCCAGCAAGACGACCTGCCCGCCGGGCGGCGCCGTCCAGTCGGTCGCGACAGTGCCCTCGCCCTGCGTCGAACCGCACGTCGCGCCGCCCGTGGCCTCGCACGACCAGGTGATGTCCTCGAGCGGCAGGTCGTCGGTCAGCGCCGTCGTCCGCGCCACGGCGTCGGCGGGGCCGCCGATCGTGGCCGGGCCGTCGTTGACGGAGCGGACGCGGAACGACACCTCGTCCCCCGCGGTCACCGGCCCCTCGGTGTCGACCGACGCCGTGGTCACGACGTCCGTGGGCTGCGTGGCCCGGACGTTGCGGATCTCGTGGAACTCGGCCCGCCCGCCCGTCGACGCGCTGAACCCGAACCGCATCCGGTCGGGCAGTGCCGTCGCCGGCAGGTCGGTGGAGATCAGGTGGTGCAGTTCTGCCGGCTCCGAGCCGACCGGTGTGGGGTCCGACATCGTGACGATCGCCGTGATGCCGCCGGCATCCCGGGGGACGACGTCGACCTTGACGTGCCGGTAGGTCGCCGCCTCGGCATCGACGCCGCGGTCTTCCAGGAACCCGTCACCACGGTTGCCCGTCGTCGCCAGCACGGGGTAGCACTCGGCCTCGGCCCCACGGACGGTGACGGCGTTCTGGATGAACTCCGGCAGCGCGAAGTTGCCGAACCGGTCGAACCCGACACCGACGACGCCGCCGTCGAGTCCGGCCGAGCACGCCGATCGGCCGTCGAAGTAGCCGAGGCCGCCGCCCACCGGTCCGATCGAGTCGAGCGGCACCGACGCATCCTGCAGGAAGAACCCGATCCCGTCCGCGTAGCCGGTGTCCTCCGGGCTCCACATCCGCTGGTCGAACTCGACGGTCAGCCCGTGGCTGGAGTCGTACGGCACCTCGTTGTACACGGCGGAGGCCATGTACTTGACGTTGTCGGTCATCCGGAGCCACTTGCCGGCCGAACCGTTCTCGACGACCGCCGCCTGCTGGTCGTTCGACGCGATGCGCGCCCATCCCGGCGGCATCGTGGTGCCGACGGGCAGGTCGACGAACGGGTCACGGATCGGGAACGGGTCGACCGCATGGGCCGGTGCCGCACTGGTCACGACACCCGCGCCGACGAGCACGCCGAACGCGATCATCGGTGCGAGTGCAACGGTCAGGACCGAGTGCGGCGGGCGGGTCCGGGGTTGGCGGACACGGGGTGGACGAGTGTGCATGGGAGTCCTCTCTGACGGTGCAGGAGACGACTGTGCACAGGCTGCGGACTGATCCGCAAGTATTATCCGTACGATATTCCGTGTTCGGTATGGCGCAGATCAGCGCGAGGTCGCCACCGAAGCGGTGACCGTGAACTTCGGGGTCCGCAGGACCTGCCGCGTCGGCCCGACCAGGCGCTCCAGCACCGGCCGGTAGCGCAGGTGTCCGTTCCAGACGCACCACAGTTCGCCGCCGGCCTGGAGGATCGTGGCCGCGTTCCGGAACATCGCCTCGGCCGCGTCGGTGGTCACCGTGGTGTCCGCGTGGAACGGCGGGTTGCAGAGCACCAGCTGGGCAGACCCGGCCGCGAGTTCATCCCCGGCGTCGGTACGCAGCGCGGTGACACGGTCGGCGACGCCGTTCGCCTCGGCCGTCGCCCGCGTCGATGCCACCGCGATCCGCGACACGTCGGTCGCGATGACCTTCACGTTCGGTCGACGCAGTGCGATCGCCGATGCGATGACGCCGTTGCCGGACCCGAGGTCGACGACGGTCCGGGCAGTCGGCACCGCGTCGTCCATCGCCTCGAGCAGGACCCGGGTGCCCTGGTCGAGCGAGGTCCCAGCGAACACCCCGCCGTGCGCGACGAGCGTCATGCCGAGGTCGTCGACGTGCACCGACCGCGGCCACGGGTTCGTCGCAGCCGCGCGGTTCGCCTGGGCACGCAGCGGGTCCTGCGCGATGAGCAGCCGCGACTTGCCCCGACCGCGCGAAGCGGTGACCTCGCCGAACGAGCGGCGCAGCACGTCGTTCTGCGACAGGTTCATGTACTTGACGTTGCCGCCGCACAGCAGCACGACGTCGGGAGCCGCGAACCGCGCGACGGCTCGGGCGATCTCGTCGAGCCGGTCGTGCGACTTCGACAGCCGCAGCACCACGAGCCGCACGTTCCGGAAGGCGTCCTCGAGCGAGTCCGGGTGGTGGAAGCCACGCAACCCGAACGTCCCGGCGTTCGCCTCGAGCGCGCGCTCCCCCACCAGCGAGTCCTGCACGACCCGGATGTCCGAAGCGCCGTACTGCGTGATGAGCCCGAGCGTCAGGACTCCGAGACGATCGTCGACGACCGCGACCTCGCCGGGCTGTCGGAGCGCATCGCCGTGCACGTGCGGTGCCTCGTCGATGAGGAACCGGTCGGTGCCGTCGATCGCGATGAGGTCCGGCGCGGATTCGTCGCGGCGGCGGAAGAGGTCGGCGAAGTCTGGCACCGCGTCAGCGTACCGGCGGCGGATCAGTGCGCGTTGCCCTCGGCGGAGAGCCGCAGGACGGAGTCACCGGCGGGAGCATCCGTGGCGACCCGGACGATCGGTTCCCAGCGGAGGAGCGAGCCGGGCGGCATCGAGAACCCTCCGGCGGTCCGGAGCGAGTACGTCATCGTCCGACCGCCGGCGCCGGCTGTCCCGTTCCGGAGCTCGAGGTTCCCGCTCGACCGCCAGACCTCGCCCGGCTTCCGGTACGAGCCGGCGAGCGTGGTCTGCCCCGGAGCGAACGTCGTGCCGGCGGGGGCCTCCATCGTGATCGTCGACGTGATGGCGGTGATCTGCGCGTGCACGGACAACCGTCCTTCGACCGCGACGTCCGCGCCACGCTCGAGGACCACTTGCTCGCCCTCGGCACCGCGGATGACCTGCCACCCGGGGATGTCCTCACGCGCCATCGGCACCAGGTGACCGTCGACGATCCGGTAGGCCTGGGGCGCACCCCCGACGGCGATCGCGTCGTCGTCGTTGTACACGGCGAGCAGTGCCGCCTGGGCGTGCGTGACGAGGAGCACCTGCCCGTCCCGGTAGGGCCGCCCGTCGAGGACGTCCACGAGCTCTCGACCGGTCTGCTCACCCCGGACCGTGCCGTGCGCGACGGGGGTGCCGTCCGGCTCGAGCAACTGGATGTCCAGGTACGCGGTCCCGGACCACGACGTGTGGGCCGAGTACGACGTGACCGATCTCCACCCGAGTTCCCCTGCTGCACGGTCGAGCCAGAGCGCCCCGATGACGCGGTTCGCCTGCCCGCGGGCGACCACGGAGTCGCCACCGACCGCGTCGGTCCGGACCACGATCGCGTCCTCGGTACCGTCACCGGCGCGCAGGCGGACGACGAGGGACCCCTCGCCCTGACCCGCCGCATCGGCAACGGCCACCGCGTCGACCGCCACCGCAGTGCCCCGCCCGCTGGCGGTCCCGAGCCCGGTCACCTCGGGCGCCGTGACGACGCGCTCGCCGACGGCCACTGCGGGAAGCGACCCACCGACGGTCCCGACCGGCGGGTCGTACCCGGGGATGAGGTACTCGATGATCCGGTCCTTCGAGTCGACGTTGTCCCAGATCCGGCGCTCCAGCGCGGGGAACTCCGCGATGGTCGCACGGGTGGCGTCGGACATCGGGAAGCCCAACGCGTCGTAGAACGGCGCGAGGTCCCGGTTGGCGACACGTGCCGCGACGGTGACGACGAGTGCGTGCTTGTCGTCGACGGTCAGCCCGTGCGGGTTCGTGATCGTGGACTCGCCCCGCAGCGCCGCGAAGTACCGCGGGAGGAACGCGTCGCCGAACGCCCGGCGGAGCTGCTCCCATGCCAGCAGTCGGACGCGGTCGGTGGCGGACAGCCAGTCACGGTCGTCGGATGCGAAGTAGCGCTCGAACGCCGAGGTGCTCTCGTCCCACCGGCTCCCGAAGCCGAGGCCGTCCTGCACGGCGAGCGCCGAGAGGTTCGTGATGGTCTCGCCGGTGCCGGGGAACGTGGTGATCGGCGACTCGTACGTGTGGCCGATCTCGTGCCAGAGTGCCCACTGCGACTGCAGGGGCGTGCGGAAGAGGTCGGCCGCGGCGCCGGACCCGGTCTGGAACAGGATCCGCCCCACGCTCGCATTCGCGTAGGACCCGTTGCCGGTGTCCGGCGACACGATGTGGATCCGGTGCGGGTGCTTGTGCGAGGTGCCGACGGCGGCGTCGTCCAACCCGTAGGTCGCGTTGGTGAGCTCGACGACCCGGTCCCAGTTCGCAGTCCGGGCGGCGAGGTCATCGGCTGCGATCAGGGGCCCGGTGTTCGTCTTCTGGAAGTCACCGAACACCCGGTCCGCGACCACTTCGACGAAGGGTGCGTCGAAGAAGCGATCGAGGTCCTCGGTGAAGGACTCAGCGGAGCTCTGCCCGCGCACGTACGTCGGGACGGGTTCGCCGCCGCTGATGATCGCCGTCGCCTCCCCGTCGGGCGCGGTGCTCACCATCGAGACCATGCCGTCGTGCGGTGCCGGAACCGCGTTCACGCCCTCGACGAGGGGGATCCGCTGGTACCCGACGTCGCGGCCGTCGTTGTGGCCCGCGTACACACCGATCAGGCCGATCGCGACCTCCATCTCCGGAGCACCGTGCGGCACGGTCACGGACAGCGTGTCACCAGACTCCACGAACCTGCCGGCGGGCTGCAGGTCGCTGTGCGCGAACCGTCGCCGCTCCGCCGAGGCCGCTGCCTGGGCGGAACCGATGCCGTGCACGAGGACGCGGGTCTCGCTGCCGTCGGCGGAGTGCTCGATCGACGTCGCGAGCGGGGGCTCGGCCTGGTCCGCATCGGCCCGGGACACGGTGCCGCCCCCGAGCACGAGGGTAGCGGCGACGATGACGGCAGGGATCACGACAGAACAGCGCACGTTCAATATTTTACATGCGCTTTGGGTACTCGCTTCGTCAGTGCGGCCCGCGGTACAGCACGATCTGGGTGTTCCGCTGGGGCCGCATCCCAGCGCGCAACGACACCGCGGCACCCGTGGTCGTCGCGGCGAACACGCGTGCGCCGGGACGGTTGATGAGCTGGTCGGCCAGCGCCGACTCGAGCTCGCGGACCCGGTCGCGGAGCTCCTTGTTCTCGTTCTCCAGGTCGAGCACCCGCCGGATCCCCTCCAGCGACACCCCCTCGGAGCCGAGCCGCGCGATCTCGCGCAGCTGCACGACGTCGCGCATGGAGTAGCGGCGGGACCCGCCGCGGGTGCGGCCCGGCACGACCAGGCCGAGCCGGTCGTACTGGCGCAGCGTCTGCGGGTGCATCTCCGCCAGTTCCGCCGCGGTCGCGATCGCGAAGACGGGCGAGTTCTCGTCCATGTCGGTCATGGCGTGTTCCTTCCGTCGTTCGCGTGGATCGAAAACCAGCCTGGAGGCTCGGTGCGGCTCCCTGTCGGAGCCACGCCGCGCCTCCAGGCCGGGTCTACTGCTGTGCTTGCGTGACGCTAGTCGCGCGCCTTGGCGAGGAGGTCCTCGCGCGGGTTCTCGTCGGGCAGGACCTCCGCGAGCGCCTCGACGGCCTCGCGCTGCTTGTCCGACAGGTGCGACGGAACCGCGACCTGGACGGTCGCGAGCAGGTCGCCCGTACCGTTCTTCGTCGCGACGCCGCGGCCCTTGACGCGCAGGACACGACCCGAGGGCGTGCCGGGAGCGACCTTGAGCTTGACGGGCTCGCCGCCGAGTGTCGGCACCTGGATGGTGGCGCCGAGCGCTGCCTCCGGGAACGTCACGGGGACGTCCACGCGGAGGTTCAGCCCGTCGCGCTCGAAGACCGGGTGCTTGCGGACCGAGACGGCGACCACCAGGTCACCGGCCTCGCCACCGTCGGGCGAGGGTTCGCCTCGGCCGCGCAGCCGGATCTTCTGGCCGTCCGCGACCCCCGCGGGGATCCGGACGTTCACCGGGCGACCATTGCCCTGCGACAGCTTGACGGTGTCGCCGGCGATCGCGGTGGTGAAGTCGAGCGTCGTCGACGCCGTGACGTCACGACCCTTCGTCGGCCCACCGAAGCCGCGGTACCCGCCGGAGGTCTGGCCGAAGCCACCACCACCACCGAACATGCCGCCGAGGATGTCCTCGAACCCTCCGGCACCGCCGGCACCACCCTGACCGAAGCGGACACGCTGTCCGCCCCCGCCCTGCTGCCCGAACATCCCGCCGAACACGTCCTCGAACCCGCCGCCCTGGCCTCCGCCGCCCGCCGTGAAGCGGGCGCCGGAGCCCATGGCGCGGACCTGGTCGTACTCCTGACGCTGCTCCTTGTCGGAGAGCACCGAGTAGGCCTCGCTGATCTCCTTGAAGCGGTTCTCCGCCGCAGTGTCACCCGGGTTGGAGTCCGGGTGGAACTGCCGCGCGAGCTTCCGGTAGGTCTTCTTCAGCTCGGCCTCCGACGCGTCCTTCGACACTCCGAGGACCTTGTAGAAGTCCTTGTCGAACCAGTCCTGACTGGCCACTGGTACCTACCTTCCGTTCCGGCTCAGGCCGGGACCGCCACCGCGACCTTGGCCGCACGGAGCACGCGCTCACCGAGCTTGTAGCCCGGCTCGACGACGTCCGCCACGGTCTGGCCGGTGGCACCCGGGGTCGGGAGCTGGACGATCGCCTCGTGGATGTTCGGGTCGAAGGCTTCACCCTTCTCACCGATCTGCACGAGCTTGAACCTGTCGAAGCCCCCGCGGATCTTCTGACCGATGACCTGCATCGGACCCTCGGCGAGGTCATCGTGGGCCTCGGCCCGGGTGAGGTCGTCGAGCGCCGGCAGCAGGGCCCGCACCACTTCGGCGATGGCGACCTCGCGGTTCGCCTCGCGGTCGCGCTCGACGCGCTTCCGGAAGTTCACCAGCTCGGCCTGCGCACGCAGCATGTCGGCACGCATCTCGGCGACGAGGTCGCGGTCCGCGGAGGACAGGTTGTCCTCGGCGATGCCGCGAGCGGCGTCGTCGAGCAGGGCTTGGTCCTCCGGCGAGAGGTCGTTCGCCGCGTCCGCTGCCGGGCCGCCGGCGGCGGGGCCGTCGGTCGGTACTTCGACGTCGGGCCCCTCCGCCTCGATGAGGTCCTCGGGCTCGGCCGCGTTCGTGGCGTCACCCTCGACCTGGGGCTCCTCCTCGTTGGGGACGTTGTCCTTGGGATCCGTCATCGTTACTTCTTGTCCTTGTCGTCCTCGTCGTCCACGACCTCGGCATCGACGATGTCCTCGTCGTCCTGCGCTGCCTGGTCGGCGGTGGGCTGCTCGCCAGCCGGGGCGCCAGCGTCCTGCTGGGAGTAGATCGCCTGGCCGAGCTTGCCCTGCGACTCGTTGAGCTTGTCGAAGGCGGTCTTCACGGCCTCGTCGTCCTCACCCGCGAGCGCGGACTTCAGCGCGTCGACGTCGGCCTGCACCTCGGACTTGACGTCCTCGGGGAGCTTGTCGTCGTTCTCCTTGATGAGCTTCTCGATCGAGTAGACGAGCTGCTCGGCCTGGTTGCGACGCTCGTTCGCCTCACGACGGGCCTTGTCCTCGGCGGCGTGCTCCTCGGCCTCGCGGACCATGCGCTCGATGTCCTCCTTCGGCAGCGACGAGCCGCCGGAGATGACCATCGACTGCTCCTTGCCGGTGCCCTTGTCCTTCGCGGACACGTGCACGATGCCGTTGGCGTCGATGTCGAACGTGACCTCGACCTGGGGAACGCCACGGGGAGCCGGCGCGATGCCGGTGAGCTCGAACGTGCCGAGCGGCTTGTTGTCGCGGGTGAACTCGCGCTCGCCCTGGAAGACCTGGATCGCGACCGACGGCTGGTTGTCGTCAGCGGTCGTGAAGGTCTCGCTCCGCTTGGTCGGGATCGCGGTGTTGCGGTCGATGAGCTTCGTCATCAGGCCGCCCTTGGTCTCGATGCCGAGCGACAGCGGCGTGACGTCGATGAGCAGGACGTCCTTGCGCTCGCCCTTCAGCACACCGGCCTGCAGCGCGGCGCCGACGGCGACGACCTCGTCCGGGTTGACGCCCTGGTTCGGCGACTTGCCACCGGTGAGCTGCTTGACGACCTCGGCCACGGCGGGCATGCGGGTCGAGCCACCGACGAGCACGACGTGCGCGATCTCGTTGACCGAGACACCGGCTTCCTTGATGACGTCGTTGAACGGCTTCTTGGTGCGGTCCAGCAGGTCGGAGGTCATCTGCTCGAACTGCGCGCGCGAGATGGTCTCGTCGAGGTTGAGCGGACCCTCGGCCGTGAGCGTCAGGTACGGGAGCTGAATGTTCGCCGACATCTGCGACGACAGTTCCTTCTTCGCCTGCTCGGCGGCTTCCTTCAGACGCTGCTTGGCGATCTTGTCCGTGGACAGGTCGACGCCGTGCTCGTCCTTGAACTTCTTGATCAGGTAGTCGACGATGCGCTGGTCCCAGTCGTCACCACCGAGACGGTTGTCACCGGAGGTCGCACGGACCTGGATCGTCGAGAAGTCGTCGTCCTTGCCCACCTCGAGCAGGGAGACGTCGAACGTGCCGCCACCGAGGTCGAAGACCAGGATGAGCTCGTCTTCCTTGCCCTTGTCGAGGCCGTAGGCCAGCGCGGCAGCGGTCGGCTCGTTGATGATGCGCAGGACGTTGAGGCCGGCGATCTCACCGGCGTCCTTCGTGGCCTGGCGCTCGGCGTCGTTGAAGTACGCCGGCACGGTGATGACTGCGTCGGTGACGTCCTCGCCGAGGTACTGCTCGGCGTCGCGCTTGAGCTTGCCGAGGGTACGGGCCGAGATCTCCTGCGGCGTGTACTTCTTGCCGTCGATCTCGACGGTCCAGTCGGTGCCGATGTGGCGCTTGACCGACGCGATGGTGCGGTCGACGTTGGTCACGGCCTGGCGCTTGGCGGTCTCGCCGACCAGCACCTCGCCGTCCTTCGTGAACGCGACGATCGACGGGGTGGTCCGGAGGCCCTCGGCGTTCGCGATGACGGTGGGCTCGCCGCCCTCGAGAACGCTAACGACCGAGTTGGTGGTTCCGAGGTCGATGCCTACTGCACGTCCCATGTGTGGTGCTCCTTCTTGCTCGAGGTAAGTCGTTGGACTTGCGTCCGATGGACTCAACTCTACTCCGGAGGGCGGCGGCGTCAACTCAGGGAGCAGGAAGTTGCGTCGATCCCACTCAACTCCCAGCGAGCCGCCTTGCGTTGGACTATGTATCTCACGTGATATTCTGAATACACATGCCGCGGCGCTCGTCGTCGCCCGCGTGCTTCCCTCCCGCACAGCCGCCGTCGCGCGGCTTGTCCTGAAAGATGCACATGTCTCACAAGAAGAGGGCCTCGACGGCCTTCAAGTCCATCGGTGCGGCCGGGCTGGCCGCCGCCACCATCGTGTCCGGGTTGTCGTTCGGACTCCCCGCTGCCTCCGCCACCCCGCCCTCCAGCTCGAGCATGATCTCGCCGCAGGCGACAAAGTCGGGCAAGTTCGTGCTCCAGGCTTATGGGTCTTTCTACGCCGTCCAGTCCGACCTCCGCTACACGCAACACAGCACGCTTGCGGCGGCGAAGGCCGTCGCCACGACGGCGACGTTCACCGACGGAACGGGGCCTCTCCAGATCGGCGCACAGTGCGTTTCCATCGCCACCGACACTGTCAACTTGCGCCTCGGATCATGCAGCAATGCGCATCAATGGGTCATGTCCGGGGCTTCTTTGTTCGAAAGCCGCTCCTCCACTTGGCGGATCGTCCCAGGGGAGTTCGGGAGTATCAAGCTGGGCTCAGCTGGTTCCGTGCTTGCGACGTACGACGAGATCTTCCCGCGCACGACGGCTTTGACAGCCTCAGTGACGAAGGTGAACAACATCGCGAAATCCGCAGTGATCGGTGGTGTGGCGACGCCGAACGGGACGGTGACGATCGGGGCAAAGACCGTCGACGTCTCGAGCAGCGGCACTTGGTCAATGACGGTCGAAGGGCTGAGCATTGGTTCGAACCCGCTCGTCGCCGTTCAAAAGGTGAAGAACGCCGAGGTCGACCAGAAGCCGGTGACGGTGACGGTCGTCGAGGGCGGCACCCTGGTCGCGACCGACGCCGGCCCGATCGCCCTGGAGCGCGACGGCGAGACCGAGGTTCCGTTCATCGTGCAGAACAACGAGACCCGCTCGAACATGGTCGGCACAGTGACGCTGGACGCGCCGAAGGGGACCACCTTCGCGGAGGGTCAGACGACCGTCGCCGCGTCCTACCGCAGCGGCGTTTCCGGCGATTGGAAGACCTACAGCAAGCTCGATCTCACGGGCGGCGACCGCTCCGAGGACGGCAAGCACCTGACCTTCACGCTGAACACCGACGGCGGCAGCATGGTCACCGGCGAGCAGTACCGCTACATCCTCAAGGTGAACACCCCCGAGAACGCTCCGTCTGGCTCGGACGGCATGGACTTCGTCTACGCCGGCGACAGTACCAAGGGCGACTTCCGCGCCGAGGGCAAGACCACCACCACGATCGAGACGGCGCCGGTCGACCTGGTCGCTGAAGTCCGGAAGCAGAACAACATCGCCAAGACCGCCGACATCGGTGGGACGGCGACGCCGGGCGCGAAGATCTCCATCGGCGACCAGGAGGTCCAGGCCGACGAGACCACCGGTGAGTGGTCGATCACGGTTCCGGACCTCGTTGCCGGCCCGAACGAGCTCACTGTCGTCCAGACAATCGACGGCACGAAGCACGACGAGAAGAAGGTCACCGCGACGATCGTCGAGGGCGGCACGCTCGTCGGCGTCGACCAGGGCCCCATCACGCTCGAGCGCGGCGAGAGCACTCCGGTGCCGTTCGTGGTCGAGAACCGCGAACTGCGCAACGCCACCGAGGGCACCGTCACGATCGATGCCCCCGAGGGCACGACCTTCGACGGGCAGACCACGGTGCAGGGCGCATGGCGCAACGTCGGCGCGACGAACTGGTCGGGCTCTTCCTCGATCCCGCTGACCAACGGACGCCTCTCGAACGACGACAAGACCCTCACGTTCGACGTCAACTGGGCGGGCGACCGTCCGGTCAACCAGCAGTACCGGTTCCTGGTCAACGTCACCGCTGATGCAGAAGCCGAAGCGGGCACGAGCGCGATGGAATTCGACTTCCCCGGCACCAGCTCCAAGGGCGACTTCCGCGCACAGGGCTCGACGTCGACGACGATCGAGAACGCTGCAGTACCCGCTCCGGCGCCGGTGGTCGTCACCAGCCCGGAGAACGGCTCCACGGTCGACGCCAAGCGTCCGGTGCTCTCCGGTACCGGTGACGAGGGCGCCACGATCGAGGTCCGCGGCAAGTCCGGCCGCCTGGTCGCGACGGCGACCGTCGAAAACGGCACCTGGAGCGCCCCGGCGGACTTCGACCTGACCGATGACGTCTACACCCTCGACGTCTTCCAGACGCCGCTGCAGGGAACACCGTCGCAGACGGAAGTGACCTTCCGCGTCGCGACGAACCCGCTCACCACCGAGCTGACCGCCGAGGGCGCGTTCGATCCGGACGACGTCACCAAGCCCGCCACGATCTCCGGCGACGCCACCACCGGCGCCACCGTGATCGTCAAGGACAGCCTCGGCAACGAGGTCGGCCGCGCCGAAGCGAAGGACGGCAGGTACAGCATCCCGGTCCCGCCGTCGGCCGCGCACACGGGGGTCAACGACTTCACCGTCACCCAGACGAAGAACGACCAGACCTCTCCGGCGAAGGACGTCCGGCTCGACTACGGCACGCCGCAGCCGATCCGGATCACCAGCCCCGAGGACAACTCCACCGTCCAGAAGCAGGGCCTGACCTTCGCCGGCACCGGAGACGAGGGCGCCCGCATCGACGTCCGCGGTTCCGTCCGCACGATCGCGACCGGCACCGTCGAGAACGGCACCTGGACTGCCCCGGTCACCCTCGACCTGCCGAACAACGTCTACAACCTGTTCGCAGTGCAGACCACCAAGGGTGGCCTCACCACCCAGCAGCCGATCACGATCACGATCACCGACGAGGCCCCCATCGCTCCGTTGACGGCGACCGCCCGGTTCAACACCACCGACGAGAACCTGCCCGCGCAGATGACCGGAACCGCCAACCCCGGCGCGACGATCACGATCCGCGACAGCAAGGGCGACATCGTCAACACCGGCCAGGCCGACAACAACGGCGGCTACACGGTCACGATCCCGGCTGACAAGGCCCACTTCGGCGTCAACGACTTCACCGTCACCCAGACCGTCCGAGGCCAGGTCTCCCCCGCACTGGACCGCCCGCTCGACTACGGCAACCCCGCAGCCCCGGTCATCCAGACCCCGGACAACGGCGACACCGTCACCAACGGACAGATCCGCTTCACCGGCACCGGAGCCACCGGCGCCAAGCTCGACATGCGCGGCAACACCTCCTCCATCGGCGACACCACCATCACCGACGGCGCCTGGACCGTGGACGTCACCCGCCAGCTCAACCCGGCGGTCTACGACCTCCACGCACTCCAGACCAGCAAGGGCGGCCTCACCCAGCGCACCGACATCACCGTCACCATCCAGAACGAGGCCCCCATCGCTCCGTTGACGGCGACCGCCCGGTTCAACACCACCGACGAGAACCTGCCCGCGCAGATGACCGGAACCGCCAACCCCGGCGCGACGATCACGATCCGCGACAGCAAGGGCGACATCGTCAACACCGGCCAGGCCGACAACAACGGCGGCTACACGGTCACGATCCCGGCTGACAAGGCCCACTTCGGCGTCAACGACTTCACCGTCACCCAGACCGTCCGAGGCCAGGTCTCCCCCGCACTGGACCGCCCGCTCGACTACGGCAACCCCGCAGCCCCGGTCATCCAGACCCCGGACAACGGCGACACCGTCACCAACGGACAGATCCGCTTCACCGGCACCGGAGCCACCGGCGCCAAGCTCGACATGCGCGGCAACACCTCCTCCATCGGCGACACCACCATCACCGACGGCGCCTGGACCGTGGACGTCACCCGCCAGCTCAACCCGGCGGTCTACGACCTCCACGCACTCCAGACCAGCAAGGGCGGCCTCACCCAGCGCACCGACATCACCGTCACCATCCAGAACCGCCAGATCGTCGACCTCACCGCCACCGGCACGATCAACGATCGTGAGGTCGAGCAGAACGGCGTCGTCTCGGGCAACGCCGAGACCGGTTCCGATGTCGTGGTCCGCGAGGGCAACACGATCATCAAGAGCGTGAAGGCCGTCGATGGGGAGTACTCCGTCGAGATCCCCGCCACGGTCCCGGGCGTCCGCACCTTCACCGTCACTCAGACGGTCAACGGTGAGGTCTCCGCTCCGAAGACCGCGTCGCTCGACTACGGCACCCCGACGGCCCTGGCCGTCGAGACCCCTGCCGCCGGCGACACCCTCCCCGGCGACCAGGTCGTCTTCACCGGCACCGGCCAGCCCGGCGCGAAGGTGTTCGTCGGAGGTACCGTCAGCCGACTCGGGTCCGCGACTGTGAACGACCAGGGCAACTGGTCCGTCACCGTCGACCGTGTCCTCGCCCCGCAGGACTACACCCTGTACACCAAGCAGATCACCAAGGGCAACCTGATCGGCGCCGACGACATCCGGACCATCACCGTCACCCGGTAACACCCGTCAGCACCACCAGACAGGGCGCCCCTCCCACCGGGAGGGGCGCCCTCCTGGCGTCCACGGGTCGTGCGAGACACACAACGAGGACGAAGAACGCCGCCAGCAGGATGCCGGCGGCGTTCTTCGTGGAACAGATCGATCAGCGTGTGCGGAACACGTTGTCCTTGCCCGTATCGGTGACCTTCGGCTCGTTGTCGCTGATGAGGCGGTTACCGTCGGTGGTGACCTCGACCGAGCCGACCTGCTTCGCTGCGATGTCGTTGATGGAACCGGACACCACGAGCTTCTCGACGTCGCCGAGGTGGATGACGGAGTTGCCCGCGGTGACCTCCACCGAGGCGCAGTCACCGAGGGTGACGTCCTTGTTCGCCTGGTCGACGACGGCCTTGCCGTCCTTGCACTCGGCGCGGACCTTCTCGATGTCGGCGGGCGGGGTGCTGAAGACCTCGCTCTTCGCGGTGGCGGTGGAGCTCGCGCTGGGCTTCGGCGTGGGCTCGTCGTCGGTGCCGGAGCAGGCCGTGACGGCGCCGAGGATGCCGAAGAGGGTCAGCCCGGTGACGAGCGCGCGGCGGGTGGGAGTCATGGTCATGACGGGTTCCGTTCTGCTGGGGGAGGGGAGGTCCGAGGCACGTCTTCGGGCTCGGTGACATTCGTATGTCACGTTCTATACAATACGCGATATGCTGGATGCGTGACAAGCGACCCGCGGCCCGTGGTGGCCTTCCTCAGCCACAGCGCAGCCCTCTCCGGGGCGGAACTGCTGGTCAGCCGGGTGACCGCCGCGTGCACCCGGCTGACGCCGGTCGTGGTGCTCGGCGAGCACGGCCCCCTCGAGGAGGTCCTCGCCGGAGCGGGCGTCCACTGCGAGGTCCTACCGCTCGATGCGTCCGTCCGCGACCACAGCGTCGGCACGACGACGGGCACCGTCGGGAACGTCCGCTCGACGGTGCGCACGACAAGCGCGCTGGCCGAGCTGCTCCGAGCGATGGGCACCCGGGTCGTCTACACCCACTCGGCGAAGGCACACGTCTACGGCGGCCTCGCGGGACGGTTGGTCGGGATCCCGGTCGTCGCGCACGTCCACGACATCGTCGGCGCGAGCGGCTCGTCACGCGCCAACGCAGCACTGCTCCACACTGCGCTCCGGCTCCTCCCCCGCACCGTCATCGCGAACTCGCGTACGACCGCGCGATCGCTCGGTCGTCTGCGTCGCCCGGCCGCCGTCATCGGGTGTCCGACAGCCGTTCCGGCGACGACCCCGCCGCGCACGAGTGACCCGTTCACGCTCGGGATGGTCGGCCGGCTGACCCCCTGGAAGGGACAGGACGTCGTGCTGCGCGCGTTCGCCGCTGCGCGGTCGGCCGGGCTCGACCCGTCGGCCCGGCTGCGGCTGATCGGGGCGCCGCTCTTCGGCGACGACGCCCTGTTCGAACGCGAGCTCGGCGTCCTCGCCGCCGAGCTCCGCATCGCCGACGTCGTCGACTTCCGCGGGCACAGCAGCGACGTCGAGGCCGAGATGGCCGCGTGCGACGTCGTCGTCCACGCGAGCACCCGACCGGAACCCTTCGGACAGGTCGTCGTCGAGGCCATGGCGCTCGGCCGCCCGGTGATCGCCGCCGACGCAGGCGGCCCTGCCGAGGTCATCACCGACGGCGAGGACGGGCTGCTCGTCCCGCCGGGTGACGTCGATGCGCTCGCGTCCGCCATGGTGCGGCTCGCGACCGACCGGGAGGCCCGGGGCAGGCTCGCCGAGAACGGCCGCCGATCCGTCACGCGGTACGAACTCGCCCACGTGGTCGGCCAGATCGAGGACGTCCTGCTCGCAGCCGCGCGCTGATGCGCGACGGCGGCTCCGGACGTTCGCCCGTCGCCGCCGCCAGCCGATCCACGGGAGCCGTACCGGGCCTCCCGGCCGCACCGTCGTCAGACACGCGACGCGCTGCGGATCCCGGTCCACGCGGCGATCTCGCGCTGGAAGCGCGCCGTCGAGAACGACTCGGCCCGCGCCCGGCAGTCGGCGGCATCGAGTCCGACGGCAGCCTCGACGGCCGACCGGAGCGTGGCGTCCTGGAAGTCGTCGAGGACGACGCCGCTCCGTCCGGCCTCGACGGAGTCGCACGCGCCGCCCGCGGCGTTCACGACGACCGGTGTGCCGAGGGCCATGGCCTCGACCGGCATGATGCCGAAGTCCTCGACCGGCGGGAACACGTAGACGGATGCGCGCTGCAGGAGCGCGGCGAGCAAGGCGTCCGAGGGACGTACGACGAGCCTGACATCTGCGCCCGATGCATCGGCGAGGTCCTGGAGCCGCTCAAGGTCGGGTCCGTCGCCGGCGAGGACCACCGGACGTCCTGAAGCGCGACCGGCCTCGATGACCACGTCGAGCCGCTTGTACGGCACGAAGCGCGAGGCGCCGAGCAGGAAGCCCTCGGGGAGCGACTCGAGCAGCGACCGTTCGCAGTCGTCGAGCGCCGTGGCCCAGTCGTCGACGGCAGTGAGCCGCTCGACCCCGACCGGTGGGTGGATGACGACGGCGTCGGCACCCCAACTGTCGCGGATGCGCCGCTGCACGAAGCGGCTGTTCGCCGCGACGTTGCACAGCCCACGGGCGCGGCGGCGGTCGACCGCCCGCAGGAGCGGCCCCGCGACGCGGGCGGCGGCCGAGGCGCCACGGGCGTCGAGCTCGGGGTTCCAGAGGTACCGCGCCGGGGTGTGCACGTAGGTGAACTGCCGGGAGGGGTCGACGCCGGGCACCCGGGCCTGGTGCGCGAAGAGATGCGAGCTGACCAGTGCCCAGTCGTACTCGTCGAGGTGCCGGAGCCCGTGCGACCAGAGGGCCGGCAAGACGGGGACGGCCAGCGCCTTCCGGCCGCGGAGCGGTGTGCGGGCGATCGCGCTCTCGATCACCCGACGGTCGGCGTAGCGGTCGGGGGCGTCGTTCCACAGCCCGAACAGGTCGGCATCCGGGTACTCCGCCGCCATCGCGTCGAGGACCCGCTCGGCGCCGCCGACGGGTTCGATCCACTCATGCACCAGCAGTCCGCGCACGGTCCGCTCCTTCCGTTGCCACAGCGCAGGCGGCGACGGCGTCGATCGCCGCGTCCGCGAGCACGCACATGCGGTCGTGGTCGGCCGCGTCGCCGCGGACCGGGTCGGTCAGGTCGTCGTCCTCCGGGGTGCTCGGCGCGGTCGCGATGCGCGTCCGCGCGACGACCCGGGGGAACGTCTCCCAGAAGTCGGGGCCGACCTCGTCCTGTTCCAGCACGGGGCGGACGAGTCGTTCGAACTCGCGGAGCGTGAAGGTCCGCCGCAGCAGCGCGGGTGCGAGGTCGAGGACGGCGGCGCGGTGGGAGCGTTCCGTCGTGAGCACGAGGTCCATCCCGGTGAGCGCAGCTGCCGACAGCGGTGTCGAGGCGAACCCGTCCGGGTCGGCACCGCGCCGTCGCGCAGCGGCGGCGGAGCGCGGGAACATCGGCGCTCCCACCACCGCGGCGGTCCCGGCGCTGGTCACGGCGAAGCGGCCGGGTGCAACGGCATCGAGGCGGGCCTGCAGCACGCGTTCGACGTAGGGGGAACGGCAGACGTTCCCCTCGCAGACGATGAGGATGGCGGTCACGGTCGGGCTCCTGTCCGGACGAGGGTTGGGAGGGGGCGCTCGTCGAACCGACTCCGCAAGCCGTGTCGGCTCCAGGTCGGGACGGCGCAGGCGGCGATGAGGACCCAGAGGACCGGGGTGGAGAGGTCCGGCGTCCCGACGACCTTCGAGACGATCAGGGCGACGAGGGCGACGGCGACGGGGACCGTCTCCGGGGTGCGCATCGCCGTTGCCACGAGCCCGAGTACGAGCACGGCGAAGGCGACGGTGCCGGGCACGCCCAGCGTCGAGAGCAGGGACAGCGCGAACGACGACGGGCGGTTGCCGCCGAGCCCGGTCCCGAGCCCGAGGGTGTCGGCGATCACGCCCCAGCTGAAGTCGTCCGCCCCGGTCCGCGAGTCCCAGGACGTGCTGCCGACCTTGTCGTCGACCAGCTCCTGCACCGGAGCGGCCAACTGGTCCCCGACCGTGAGCGCGAGCACGCCGAGTGTGAGCGCACCGATGACCAACCACGGGGTGCCGATGCCCCCACGGAGCACGTACCGGACGGCGAGCAGGACGAGGCCGATGGCGATGAACGCGGCAGAGGCAGCGACGGCCGTCCCCGACGAGGCCTGCAGCAGGTTCGAGCACGCGAGGACGCACGCGATCGACCAGAGCCACTTCGCCGGCCCACGCGACCGCATCGCCGCCATCACGGAAAACGCCGCCGCCGGCAGCGAGAACGCCGCGAGTTCGCTCGGTTCGCTGAACACGCCGCGCAGCCGAGCGCCGGGCCCGACCCACGAGTACGCGACGTTCGGCAGCGAGTCGAACACCGGGCCGAGGAAGTCGGCCTGCACGGTGACCAGCAGTCCGCGCAGGCTCGTCAGGACCGTGCCGACGACGAGTGCGGTGCCGGCGGCGACCACGGCGCCGCGCACACGGACGAGGTAGAGCGTCGCGCACGCGGCGAGGAGCAGGTACGCCATCTGCGCCCCGTTGCTGATCGAGTAGCCGAGGAACCCCGGGTCCATGACCTGACCGTCGACGCCGCCCCGCGGGACCAGCACTCGGATGCCGGCGAACATCCACGGGCCGAGCGCGGTGATGACCGTGGCCCAGGCGAGGAACACCACGAACGCGTTGGCCGTCCAGTGCGACGTGCCGAGTCGTGGAGTACTGAGGAGCGCCACGCCGCACGCTGCCGCCGCGACGGAGAACAGCGGGACACCGTTCCCGCCGATGGCCACCGCGGCTGAGAACGGCAAGCCGGCGGCCACGCCGACGATCACCGGGAGCCAGTCGCGGCGGACGGAGAGCGCGATCCCCAGCGCGGCGACGAGCACGATCCCCAGGAGTGTCATCGAACGCCTCTCGCCTCGTGGTTGTACTCGTATTTCATATCGATTACTCTGAGTATCACACATCGACAAACCGGATCGAAAGGCGGCGGATGACGCTCGCGCAGTTCATCGACGTGCTGCGGCACCGCTGGCTCTCGATCACGGCTGTGGTCGTCCTCGCCGTGGGGATGGCCGCAGCGCTCACCGCCGTCCAGCCGGCGCAGTACCGCGCCTCGAGCGAGGTCTTCGTCTCCGTCGCGGCCGGCGGTTCCGTGAACGACCTCAGCCAGGGGAACAACTTTTCGGCCGCCCGCGTCAAGTCCTACGAGGCGCTGGCCGTGACGCCACAGGTGCTCCGACTCGCGGCCGAGCAGGTCGGTCTGCCCGCCGGGACCGACCTCGGCGGACGGGTGACCGCCGAATCCCAGACCGACACCGTGCTCATCTCGATCACCGCGACCGACACGTCGCCGACCCAGGCAGCGAAGATCGCCAACGCCGTCACGGAACAACTCGTCGAAGTCGTCGAACAGGTCGAGAAGTCCGCCTCGGCATCCAACGACCTCGTCCACCTCAGCGTCTTCCAGCGCGCCACGGCACCGACTGCACCCTTCGCCCCGCGCCTGCCCGTCAACCTCGCCATCGGAGTGCTCGCAGGACTCGCCCTCGGCGTCGCCCAGGCCGTCCTGCGCGAGGTCCTCGACACCCGGCTCCGCTCGTTCGAGGCACTGCGGCGACTCACCGACGCGAGCGTCCTCGGTGAGTTCGCTGTGGACGAGACCATCGCGAAGGAGCCGCTCGTCTCCGTCGACAACCGCTACAGCACGCGAGCCGAGGCCTTCCGGCAGCTCAGGACCCACTTGACCTACACGAACCTGGACGGAGCCGCGCAGAGCATCGTCGTCACGAGTGCCACTCCGGGCGAGGGCAAATCAACCACCGCGGTGAACCTCGCGCTCATGCTCGCGCAGAACGGCTCGAAGGTGATCCTGGTCGACGCCGACCTGCGCCGGCCGACGACAGGTACCTACCTCGGCATCGAGAGCCGCGTCGGACTGTCAACCGTCCTCACCCGCCAGGTGGCGCTCGACGACGCGATCCAGGAGGTCGGAGCCGACAACCCGCTGCACGTGCTCGCTGCCGGCCGCGTCCCGCCGAACCCGAGCGAGCTGCTCAGCTCGAGCCGGATGATCATGCTCGTCCGCGAGCTCGAGTCCCGCTACGAGTACGTCATCATCGACGCACCACCGATGCTCCCGGTGACCGACCCGGCCGTCCTCGGAGCGATCTGCTCCGGCGTGCTGCTCGTCGTCAGCGTGAACGGCCAGACACGGCGTGCGGACTTCACCGCGGCCGAGCACACCGTGCACCAGGTGGGTGCGCGCCTGCTCGGCCTCGTCGTCAACCGACTGCCCCCGCAACGCCGTGCCAAGACCTACTACAACTACGAGCCGTCCGCGCCACTCAGCGAGAGTCCTCGCCGCGCGTCACGAGCTCGTCGGACCTCCGAGGACGCCCGATGACCCCCACCGATCGCCGCTCCTTCGTCTACCTCGGCTGGCAGGGACACGCCAACTTCGGCGACGACCTGCTCCACGAGACCTGGCGCGCCGCCCTCGACGATCCGCTCGACATCGTGGCCCCGCTCAACGCTCGTGACTACCTCCGTGGGGCGGCCTCCTTCGCGCGCGACCGACTGCGCACCCGCCGAGCCGAGCGCGTCGTCCTGATCGGCGGCGGTACCACCGTCGGCTTCGCGGCGTGGGCGGAGCACGCACGACTCGCTGCCCGGAACTACGTCGCGGCCGGCATCGTCGGCGTGGGACTCGGGGCAGCCGCCGGCTCGGACACGTACGCGCTCGATCGGCACCAGCAGGACTGGGAGGCCTGGCACGACCTCGACCGGCTCCGGATCGCCGGTGTCCGCGGACCGATCACCGAACTCGAGGTCACGACACACCTCGGCCCGGTCACGATCAGCGGCGATCCGGCACTCCTCTACCCGCTCGTCCGACCGGTGCAGCCTGCCGGTACCCCCGGCGAACGCCGGATCGGCGTGAGCCTCGGCTCGGACCCGACCTCGCGGTTCGACGTCGAGACCGTGGCCACCGCTGTGGACGCGCACGCGCGCGCCACCGGAGCCGACCAGGTGGTGGCGTTCGCACTGTCCGTCCCCGATCGGGCAGTCGCACGAACGCTGTCCGAGCGACTCCGGACCCCGTCGGTCGTCCACGAGTACGCCGACGTCGCCGAGACGATGTCGGCGATCGCCGCCTGCGACCTCGTCGTCTCCGAGCGCCTGCACGGTGCCGTCGCCGCGGTCTCCCTCGACGTCCCGACCGTGCCGCTGTCGTACGCATCGAAGTGCGACGACTTCTGGGCCAGCCTCACCGGCCACCCGGCACCGATCACCGTGGGGCACACCGCGGACGACCTCGTGCGCGCGATGCGGCAGGCGGACACGGCCCGATCGGCCATCACCGGAGCGGTGTTCGCGCAGCAGGAACGGCTCGAGGGCATCCGTCGTGAACTGTCGGAATGGCGGCACGGTGTGCGGTCGACGACGGCCCTCCTGGACTCGAGCGGGGCGTCCGCATGACCACCGCCCACACTTCGGAGCACCGGTTCCACCTGGTCATCTCGACGATCCGCCCACCCGAGCACATCGAACGGTGCCTCGAGTCCATACGCCGCGCGAGCGTGCCCGTCTTCGTGACGGTCGTGGAGCAGCGCCCCGAACCCGATGCCTTCCCGTTCCTGCAGGACCTCATCGACGCCGGTCACGCCGAACACGTCCACGAGCCGGGGGTCCGCGGTGTGAGTCGCGGGCGCAACCGAGGGCTCGCGGTGCTGCGGGGGGACATCGTCGCGTTCCCCGACGACGACTGCTGGTTCGACGACGGCGTGCTCGAGCTGCTGTCCGAGCGCTTCGACGAGCAAGGCCTCGACGGCGCTGCGATCCCCTGCCGTGCCGCCGACGACAGCGGCACCATGCTGCGCTGGCAGCGCCGTCCGAGCAGGGTGACGAGCTGGCGGGTCCCGCGGACGATCGTCGCGGCCGGCATCTTCCTCCGGCGGGAGCTGATCGAGCAGAACGGGGTGTTCGACGTCGCGCTCGGCACCGGTTCGGCGACCCCGTTCGGATCCGGGGAGGAGAACGACCTCGTCATCCGGGCGCTCCGCAACGGCGCGCGGATCCACTACATGCCGGACACGACGGTCCGCCACGGCGACTTCCGCCACGACGGCATGACGGACGAGACCTTGGCGAAGGTCCTGCGGTACAACCGTGGTTTCGGGCGGGTCCTCCGGAAGCACCGGCTGCGCGGACAGGCCGCGTACTGGATCGCACGTTCGGTGGCTGCCGTGTTCGTGGCCCGGGCGCGACGAGACCGCGACGGTCTGCGGTTCCAGCGGGCACAGCTCCGCGGACGTTGGCAAGGCTGGCACGGACTCGACGAAGACGGCGTCCGACACCCGTTCGACCCGACCACGGCTCCGCACGTCGCATGACCCGACGTGCGGGACGACGGCCCCGCCGGAGTTCCGGCGGGGCCGTTCGGGGCTACTCGTCCCAGACGACGAAGCGCGGGATCCACTTGGCGGACATGTCGAGCTTGCCGCCGGACCCGGTGATCGGCCGTTCCGATCCGGTGGGCTCCACGAGCCGCCCGGTCCCCCGGAGCGAGACCCGGACGGACGTCGACTCGGACTGCGACGACGACTGCCAGACGATACGGGTGTGGTGCTTGCCGTCGGGCGAGGTGAACCGCATGTGCCGCACGGCACCGGACCGGTGCTCCGCCACGAACCGCTTGCCGGCCAGGACGCGTTGCATGGTCGCCCAACCGGCGGCCGAGGTCTTCGGTTCGTACCCACTGGCCGCGGTGCCGGTCAGCCCGAAGGTCCGGGCGAGGCCGTCCGGGTCGGCGAGTGTGGGTTCGGCCATCTCGAACAGGTACAGCCGCTCGACGCCGTACCGCGCTGCGATGCCGTAGGTGCGCAGGATGTACGCGGTCTGGTCCTCGGGTTGGACCCACCCGGCACCACCGAACCGCGTCGGCCACCCGACCTCGGTGATCCAGATGGGCAGCGGCGTCCCGTCGGCGCGCGGGTGCAGGTCGGCCGTCTTCCGGAGCCACGCGAGTGCGTCCTCGATGCACGGGCTGGTCTCGGCGCAGGCCTCTGGCGCCCACGGGTTGCTGTACGGGTGCACGCTGACGGCGTCGACGTGGTCGGCCCCGCCGGCGGTGAACCAGTCGGCGAGCCAAGCACGCTCCTTCGCGGACACCGAGTTCTGGGTCGGTCCGACGATCGTGGCCGCGGGGTCGGCGTCCCGGATGACCGCTGCCGTGACGCTCGCGAGCGCGATGTACGCAGCCGGGGTGTCCGGGAGGGCTCCGTGGTTGTTCGTCCACTCGTTCCAGACCTCGTACGACAGGTCGGCGTCGGGGTGCCGCGCCCGCATGTGCGTGACGGTCTCGCGGACGTAGCGCTTCCATGCCGCGGCTTGGGCCGGCTTGGCCATGTCCGGCGGGACCATCGCCCCGCCGGTGTACGCGACGTGGCCGTAGTCGAGGACGAACAGCGGGCGGACGCCGCGATCGCGCACGATCGGGTCGATCCGGGCGTCGACGGCGGCGAAGTCGAAGGTCCCGGCGACCTTCTCGACGGCGCTCCACTGCAGGTCCTGCCGGTAGGTGCCGGCGCCGAGGGCATCGAGCGTGGGGAGCGCGCCCGACACCGGGTTCACGCCCAGGCCGAAGTACGGGTCCTGGGCCGCGGGACCGGCGAGGGTCCGGAGGAAGCGGTACGACGCGGTGGCGCCGCCAGGGGCGTTGACGGTCAGCCGGTAGGTGCCCGAGGGCAGGTCCCGCGCGGGATGCACTTCGACCGACTGGACGGCAGACCGCCCGGAGCCCGACTCGACGATGGTCCCCGTGGTGTCGTTGATCTTCCAGGAGACGTCGGCGGCACGTTCGACACCTCCGATCGCGAAGCGGGGTTGCTGGTCCGGACCGAAGAGACCGCTGCCGCCGACCGGGCGGATCGTCGGGATGGCCGTCGGAGCCGCGGCGCGGGCGGCGCGGGGCTCCGTCGGGTCCGAGAGGACGGCGACGAGCGCGACCCCGGCGATCGCAGCGGCAGCGAAGCCGCGGTGACGACGGGACACGCGCGCTCGCGCGGTGGTACCAGGGGGAGGTGCGGTGAGATGCATCCGGCCAGCCTGCGACAGATCCGAGCGTTCGGAGTAATCCTCGGTATTCATGGCAGACGCAAGGCGTACGAGTTCTTTTATGTAAAATACAACATGTGGACAACTGGCCTTCGAGACCACCCCGGCCGCAGTCTGGGGTCATGGCCATCTCGCGACCGACGTTCACCGGCGTCCAGGTGCTGCGGTTCGTCGCCGCGCTCCTGGTGGTCTGCTCCCACGTGCCGACCTACCTGCACGCGCGACTCGACACACCCCTGGCGGATGTGCCGACCGGGCAGATCGGCGTCACGGTGTTCTTCGCGATCAGCGGGTTCGTGGCCGTCGTGGTCACGCGACGCACTCCGCGGCCGACCGCGTGGGGCTTCCTGCGCCGTCGACTGGTCCGGATCCTCCCGCTCGCGTGGGCGGTGATGACGGCGAAGCTGCTCATGATGGTGGTCGCTCCGGCGACCCTCGAGCGCACGTCGTCGTCCCCGACGTACATCGCGCTGTCGTACCTGTTCCTGCCGGGCCGCGGTCCGGACGCGGTCGTCGAGCCGTTCTACACGGTCACCTGGACGCTCTCGTTCGAACTGCTCTTCTACCTGGTCGTGACGATCGCCCTCGCCGCCCGCACCGACCCGTTCCGACTCGCCGTCGTCGTGTTCACCGGCCTGGCGGTCGCCTCGGCGTTCCGCGGGCCCGAGGGATGGCCGACGTGGCAGTTCCACGCCAACCGGTTCGTCCTCTGCTTCCTGGTCGGCATGGCCGTCGGGACCTGGGCGCTCGACCGGACCACCCGAGCGCTCCTGGTCCGGCTCGCAGCGATCATCGCGCTCTGGCTCGCCGTCGGCGCGGTGGCGGGGGCATCGCTCCCGGGCCTCGCACTGCTGCCGCTCGCCACGGTGGTCCTGCTGGTGACGGTGGCGAGCGAGCCCCTGCTGGGCCCTCGGATCGGCCCGGTCGGACGCACGCTCGGTGACGCCTCGTACGCGCTCTACCTGACGCACCCCATCGTCGCTCCGGCCACGGTCGCCGTCGTCGCTGCGGTCGTCTCGGGCGCGGCAGCGCCGGTGGCCGCCACCATCGGAGCACTGGTCGCAGCGGTTGCAACCTCGGTCGTGGTGTGGTGGACGATCGACCGCCCCGTCACCCGACTGCTGCAGCGCGGGCCCGCCGATCGGCGAACCCGTGGGCGTCGGGTGTCCGCGGGGTAGTGTCGACCCGTGCGATGGAGTCGAGTGAACTGGCCGTCCGTGGGCTACGTCTCCCTCGAGGACTTCGACGGACAGCGGGAACACGTCGCCCGGGTGCTCGAGGACGCTCCCCCGGCCGTCGCCGCGCTCCTGACCGTCAAGTGGACCGACTCCCGCATCGCACGATGGGACGTCGAGCACCCGGACCTCGCGCACCCGGACGACGACGATGACGACGACACCGGGACGACGGTCGACCTGCCCGGGCACGGCGTCCCTGACCCGGTCGTCGTGCACACCGAGGTCATCGTCCGCAACGACGAGGTGCTCGACACACCCGACGGCCTGTGGCGTCGGTGGAACCACGCCAGGGTCACGCTCCGCCTTCGTGACGCGGTGGTCGACCCACCGGACACCGACCCTGCCGCGCTGCTCGCCGGGGACGCCCACGTCGTCCGTGGCGAGCTCGAGTACCTGCACGACCTCGACCGGTGGGAGCTCCGTCTGCTCGTCTCACCCGTCGGCGAGGTGGCGATCCGCTTCCGCAGCGTCCGGGTCGCGATCCGCAGCGTCCCCGAGTCCGTCTACACCGAGCTCGACGCTCGCCCGGCACGTGGGTGGCACGGCCCGGTGCCCGACGGTTGGGTCGAGTACGCCACCGAGGTGGTGCGTGCCGCCGCGTACGGCGACCTGGGCGGGCTGCACCTGGCCGACGACGCGAGCGACGTCGACGACGTCGACCCGCGTTGGGGCTTCGCCCCGCTCCATGCCGCCGCGTGGTTCGACCGGCCCGAGATGCTCGAGGAGCTCCTCCACCGCGGTGCGTCACTGCAGCTCACGGACGCCGAGGGGCGGACGCCGCTGACGCTGGCGATCGACCGCGACGCACGTCGGGCGATCGACGTGCTCGTCGTTGCGGGCGCCGACCTGGAGGCCCGGGACGGCGACGGCAACACCCCGATCGTCCGCGCCGCATGGGGTGGCCACGCCGCGATCGTGCGGTCGCTCGCCGCTGCGGGTGCGGACACCAGGGCGCTCGGCTCACGGGGCGCGTCCCTGCTGATCGCCGCGGTCGACTCCGGCGACCTGGACACCGTGCGGTCGGTGCTCGCACTCGACGTCGACGTGAACGCCGAGGACGACGAGGGTTCGACCGCCACCGCGCGCGCAGAACTGCTCCGCGACCGTGCGGTCGCGGAGCAGTTGGCGCACTACTACTCGGGCAGCTGATCGAGCGGGCGGACTACTCCGCCGTCTCGAGGGCGTTCGCCTGTGCGACCTTCCCGTACCAGTGCGCGGACGGCTTCGGGGTGCGCTCGAAGGTCTCCGGGTCCCACGACACCAGGCCGAAGGTCGGTCGGAAGCCGGACGCCCACTCGTAGTTGTCCAGGAGCGACCAGTGCTGGTAGCCCAGGACCTCGATGCCGTCCTCGATGCAGCGGTGGATGCCCTCGAGGGCGCCCTGCGTGTACGCCTGCCGACGGGTGTCGTCGGCGGTGGCGATGCCGTTCTCGGTGATCATCAGCGGGACGCCGCCGGAGAGCTCCCACGCGCTGCGCAGCCCGTCGGCCGAGGCCTCGGGGTAGAACTCCCAGCCGGTCAGGGTCGTCTCGACGTCGTCCGCCACGGGCAACGGACCGGAAGCGCCGATGAAGGTCCGGGTGTACGCCTGCACGCCGAGGAAGTCGTCGCCGGCAGCGTTCTCGAGGTACCAGTCGTCGCGCGGGTACCCGTACTCGCGGAGCATCGCGTCCGCGCCGGGCTCGCCGGTCGACGTGAAGGCCTGGGTCGCGATGGTCCACCCGGACTGGAGGCCCGGCACCTGTCCCAGCACCTCGCGCGACCGCTTGTGGCTGGCCAGCAGGGCGTCGGCGACGCCGAGGTCCGGGTTCGGCAGGCCGTAGGCCACGAGGTTCGACGCGTCCTCGCCGCCGGCGAGCATCGCCGCGATGTTCGGCTCGTTGATCGTGCAGACGTACCGGACGCCGTCGGACACCACGGGGAGCGCCGCTTCCGTGTACCGGGCGAACAGGTCGGCGGCGTCAGGGGCGCGCCAGAAGCCGTCGCGCTCGAACCAGCGGGGCACCGTGAAGTGCATGAGCGTGACGATCGGTTCGATGCCGAACTCGTGGCACGTCTCGACCATGCGGCGGTAGTGGTCGATCTCGGCGCGGCTGACGAACCCGCGCTCCGGCTCGATGCGCGCCCACTCGATGCTGAAGCGGTACGAGTTCAGGCCGAGCTCGGCGGCGATCCGGATGTCGTCGCGGTAGCGGTGGTAGCTGTCCGCGGCGTCGCCGGAGGGTTCGACGATGGTGGTGTCCGGCTCGTGCTCGTGCGCCCACCAGTTCGAGTTGGTGTTGTTGCCCTCGATCTGGTGCGCCGCGGTGGCGGCGCCCCAGAGGAAGCCCTTCGGGAAGTCGAGCGTGGTGATGACGGGGTCCTTTCAGTGGGCGTTCGTGTCAGTGCTTGCTCATGTCAGTGCTTGCTCATGAACGTGTCGAAGACGGCGACGGTCCCGAGCGGGTTCTCGACCTGGGGGCCGTGGTAGCTCTCGGCGATGACGGCGTACTCGGCGCCGAGCCGCTCGGCCATGTCCGCCTGCCACGGGATCGGCCAGGCACCGTCCCAGACGCCGTGCGCGACGAGGACCGGCAGCCCGGTCGCACGCAGAGCGTCGGTGGTGTCGGCGCGGTCCTCGAGGATCGCCGCGCCACCGAGCACGCTGAGCACGCTCGTGTGGTCGAACCGCTCGCGGACCATCCGGACGTCGTCGGGCAGCTCCGCGTCGGGACGGCCGGCCCAGAGCGGGTTCTGCGCGTCGAACAACGCGCGGTTGGAGCACGTGTCGGCGACGATGGTCTTCTCGGCGGCCTTCCGGTACTGCCAGCCGTGCGGGCCGGAGCAGAACATCGTCGCGTCGCGGAACGACGTCGGGGACGCGATCGCCGCGGCGCGGACGATCACACCGCCGAGCGAGTGGCCGATGAGGTGGACCGGTGCCCCGTCGTCGAGCAGTCCGGCGATGCGGACGACGTCCGCGGCCTCGTGCTCGAGCGAGTAGGCCGTGCGGTCGTCCGGTGCCGCCGAGTCCGCCTGTCCGCGGCGGCTGATCGCGACCGCCGACCACCCGGCGTCGCGGAGGATCGGCAGGAACGTCCGCCAGTCCTCCTTCGAGCCGGTGTATCCCGGGACGATGAGGACCGTGCCCTTCGAGGGGCCGGACGGCACGATCCGGTACGCCGTGAGGCGGCCGATCGGCAGGTCGATGCCGACGACGTCGACACCGTCCGGCGTCGGCAGGTGGCCGAACGCCGGCACCGCCGGGAAGTCGTGCAGCGTGGTCACAGCCGGCCCTCCGCGAGGGCGCGGCGGGGGTTCGGCACGGCGTCGAGCAGAGCGATCGTGTACGGGTCCTGCGGGTTCTGCAGCACCTCGGCCGTGTGCCCGCGCTCGACCACGGCGCCCTCGTGGAGCACCATGATGTCGTCGGTGATGAGGCGCGCGCTGAGCAGGTCGTGCGTGATGTAGAGGAGCGAGACGCCCCACTGCTCGCGCAGGTCCTCGAGCAGGGCGAGCACGCCGGCGCGCAACGTCACGTCGAGCATCGAGACGGGCTCGTCGGCGATGATCACCTGCGGGTCGGACGCGAGTGCCCGGGCGATAACGACGCGCTGCCGCTGCCCACCGGAGAGCTGGTGCGGGAGCTTCTGCGCGAACTGCTCGACCGGGGTCAGCCCCACGGTCTCGAGGAGCTCGAGCACGCGGCGCCGCGCGTCCTTGCCCTGCAGGTCCGTGTAGTTCGCGATCGGGCGGGACAGCGTGTACTCCACCGTGTGCAGTGGGTTGAGCGCCGCGTAGGGGTCCTGGAAGACCATCTGCACCTCGGACCGGAGGTCGCGCAGACCGCGCTTGCCCAGCCGCGCGACGTCGAGGTCGCCGAACCGGACGGTACCGGTCGTCGGCTTCTCGACCCCGGTCAGCAGCTTCGCGATCGTCGACTTGCCCGATCCGGACTGGCCGACCAGGGCGAGCGACTGCCCCGGTTCGAGCGTGAACGACACGTCGCGCACCGCCTGCACGGGCTGCTCGCCGCGGCGCGGAGCCGGGTACGTCTTCACGATGTTCGAGACGACGATCGGGTTCTTCGCCGCCGAGCGCTCACGCGAACCGACGGTGCTGAACGACGACGTCGCCTCCTGCCGCTTCTCGCCCGACGTCGCACGCTGCGACCGGTCCGGGAACCCGGGCAGGGACACGACCTCGGCCCGCGGGTCGGCGTAGTGCGAGAGCAGCATCTGCGTGTACGCGTCCTGCGGGTTGCGCAGGAGCTCCTTCGAGCCGCCGTCCTCGACGATGCGGCCCTCGTGCATCACGAGCACGCGCTCGGTGGCCTCGAGCACGATGCCGAGGTCGTGGCTGATCAGGATGGCCGTGAAGCCCTCGGACTGCTGCAGCTCGATGATCGTGTCCATGACGGCGTGCTGCACGAGCACGTCGAGCGCCGTGGTCGGCTCGTCGAACACCATGAGCTGCGGCTCGAGCGACAACGCCAGGGCGATCGAGACGCGCTGCCGCATGCCGCCGGAGAGCTCCCCGGGGAACCAGGCGAGCATCGACGTCGGCAGCTTCACCTTCTCGATGAGCTCCTTCATCCGGGCGTCCCAGCGGTCGCGCGACACGTGGCCGTGCGCCTTGAAGATGTCGATGAAGTGGTTCCGGACGGTGCGCACCGGGTTCAGTGCGTTCATGCCGGACTGCAGCACCATGGCGAAACCGCCCTGGCGCTGCTGGCGGAGTGCTTCCTCGTCGAGGTCGCGGATGTCGTGGCCGTTGAAGACGATGCTGCCGCCGTTCGTGCGCGCCGGCGGCTTCTGCAGCCGTGTCAGCGCGTAGCCGAGCGTCGACTTGCCCGAACCGGACTCGCCGACCAGGCCGACGAACTCGCCCTTCCGAAGCTGGAACGACACGTGGTCGACCGCCTGGACGGCCGTCTGGCCGGCCGACTCGTAGACGACCGACAGGTCGCGGACGTCGAGCAGGACGTCCGCAGCCTGCGGGGCGGACCCGGGACGGGCCTCCAGGGTGGATTCAGGCATTCTTGGCTCCCTTGGGACGACGCGCGCCCTCGCGCAGCCGCGGGTTGGAGACGGCGTCGACGCCGAAGTTGATCAGGGTGAGGCTCATCGCGAGCAGCGCGATGCAGAGGCCGGGGGCGAAGAGCAGGATCCACTGGCCGGTGAGCAGTGCGTTGGAGTTCTGCGCCCAGTAGAGGATCGTGCCCCAGCTGACGATCGACGAGTCGCCGAGCCCGAGGAACTCGAGGCCGGCCTCGGCCAGGATCGCGCTCGTGGCCGCCCCGAAGAACGAGCCGACGATGAGCGAGGTCATGTTCGGCAGGATCTCGCGGAACACGATGCGGGTCGCACCGTCACCGGAGAACTGCGCCGCCGTCACGAAGTCGCGGCCACGCAGGGACTGCGTCTGGCTGCGCAGGACGCGAGCGCCCCAGGCCCAGCCGGTGACGACGATCACCGCGATGATGACGGCGATCCCGCCGTTCTGCAGGTACGCGGCGATGACGATCATCAGGGGCAGACCCGGGATGACCAGGAACAGGTTCACGACGAACCCGATGACCTCGCCGATCCACCCGCGGACGTAGCCCCAGCTGAGGCCGATCGCGACGGCGACGAGCGTGGACAGGATGCCCGCGACCGCGCCGACCATCACGGAGATCCGTGCGCCGTAGATGATCTGGGACAGGACGTCCTCGCCGGCGGCGGTGGTGCCCATCCAGTGGTCGGCGGTCGCGTCGGCGGAACGGGCGAACCCGTTCTGGCTGGCGCCGTACGGGGCCAGGAGCGGCGCGAAGATCGCGACCAGCACGAACACCCCGAGGATGATGATGCCGATCCGGGCCTTCGAGTTCGACCAGACCACGCCGAACTGGCGGGCGGCTGCACGGAGCTTGCTCGGGGCGTGCTGTTCTTCGTCTTGCGTGCGGACTGCGACTGTGGCGTCCGGAGTGGTGGTGTTGGTCATCGACGCGTCCTCGGGTCCAGGACGCCGTACATGACGTCCACGATGAAGTTGGCGATGAGCACCGACACGGTGATCATCAGGAAGAGGGCCTGCATGAGCGGGTAGTCCTGGCCGATGACGGCGTTGAACAGCAGGTAGCCGATGCCGGGGTAGCCGAAGACCTGCTCGACCAGCACCGAACCGCCGACCACGCCACCGAGGGCGAGACCGAACCCGGTCAGGTTCGGCAGGATCGCGTTGCGGGCCGCGTAGCGGATCGCCACGGTGCGGCCGCGGAGGCCGTTCGCCTCGGCGAACGTCACGTAGTCGTCACCGAGGGTGTTGATCATCGCGTTGCGCATGCCGATGATCCAGCCACCGAGGCTCGTCACCAGGATCGTCACCGCGGGCAGCACCGCGTGCTGCAGGGCGTCGGCTGCGAACGCTCCGTTGAGCCCCGGGGTGGTGGTCGCCGAGTAGGCGCCCGTCGTCGGGAACCAGTGCAGCACGTAGCCGAGGAAGAACAGCAGGAGCAGAGCGGTCCAGAAGTACGGGAACGTCGACATGAACGAGCCCGACAGCGTCGGGAGCGAGTCGAGCCAGGTGCCGCGCTTCCACGCCGCCGCGACACCGATGAGGGTGCCGAGCACGAACGCGAGGATCGTGACGACGCCGACCAGGATCAGCGTGTACGGCAGGGCCTTCGCGACGAGGTCACCGACGGGCTGCGGGTAGAACGTGTAGCTCGTGCCGAAGTCGAGGGTGATGACCTGGTGCAGGTAGCTGACGTACTGGTCCCACAGGTTGCCGGTGGGGACGCCGAGTTGGGCCTCGATGGCCTTCTTGGTGGCGTCGGTGACCGGACCGTTCTGGCTGAGCTTCGCGAGCGCGGCGTCGGCCGGGCTGCCGGGCATCAGGCGCGGGAGCAGGAAGTTCAGCGTGACCGCGGCCCAGAGGGTCAGGACGAACAGGACGAGTTTCTGCAGGATGTACTTCACTTCTGGTCCCCCTGCGCCTTCTGCTCCTGCAGGATCTGCTTGCCGGCTGCGCTGTCACGCAGCCGGAGCTTCGTGAAGATGAGCAGCGGCGCGGAGTCGTAGTTCTGCGGTGCCATGTACGGGTCCTTCGCGGTGGGCCACCCGACGAACTTGCCGGTGTTGAACAGGCCCCAGAGCCCGCCGTAGTACATGCCGATGACGGGCAGGTCGTCGTACACGATCTCCTGCAGCTGGTTCAGGATCTCCTGCTGCTTCGCGGGGTCCGTCGTCGCCTTGTACTCGTCGAGGAGCTTCTGGGTGTCGGCGTTCTTGTAGCGCTCGTAGTTGTTCACCGTCGACTTGCCGACCGGCTGGTAGAAGTCGCTGCTGAGCAGGGAGTTGAACGCCTGGTAGACGTCGCCGTTGCCCATGCCGCCCATCGCCATGTCGAAGGTGCCGTTGTTGATGTTCTGCTGGTACCCGGCGGGCTGCGGGGCCTGGATCGTCACCTTGATGCCGATGGCCGTCAGGGACCGGCGGACCTCTTGCGCGGCACGGAGCCAGTCCGAGTAGCCGTTCGCGGTCATGATGGTGATGGACAGCTGCTTGCCGTCCTTCATGATCTTGCCGCCCTGCTCGGTGTAGCCGGACTTCGCGAGTTCGCGCTTCGCGGCGTCGACGTCCTGCGTGATCATGCCCTGGTCGGGGATGTCCGGGTTGAGGTACTGCTCCTGGTTCGGCAGGATCAGGCCGGTCTGGCCCGCTGCCGACAGGTTGCCCTCGGACGCGGTCTCGGCGATGTCGTCACGGTTCAGCGCGAGCGAGATGCCCTTGCGGACGTTGACGTCGTTGTACGGCGCCTTCGTCAGGTTCGGGATGAGGCCGATCACACCGCCGGCCGGGAACCACCACTGGTTCGTCTCGGACGCGGCACCCCAGGTGCCCTTGACGTCGGAGATGAACGAGTACGCCCAGTCGTAACCGCGCGTGACGGTGTCGAGCTGCGTGTTCGTCGCCGGCAGGATGAGGTGCTTGATGGCGATCTTGTCGGCTTGCCAGTACGTCGGGTTCTTGTTCATCGAGTACTGCTGGTCGGTGTAGTTCCCGAGCACGAACGGACCGGTGCCGACCGGGTTCGGGTCCCGCCACGTGGTCGGGTCCTTCACCCCGCGCCAGTGCTGCTCGCCGAGGATGTACGTCGCGCCGATGATGTTGAGGCTCGGGACGTCCTCGCTCTTGAGGTGGAAGACGACGTGGTCGCCGTCCTGCTCGATGCGCTCGATGTGCTGCCAGGCCCCCTTGACGTCCATGGCGGGGAACTTCTTCAGCAGGTCGAACGTGAAGACGACGTCCTTCGCCGAGAACGGCGAGCCGTCGGACCACTCGACGCCCTGGCGGATCGTCATGTCGATCGTCTTCGCGTCGGGCTGGCTCCACTTGCTGGCCAGCCACGGGGTGCCCTTGCCGTCGAGCGGGTTGATCTCGATGAGCGGCTCGTACATCCACTTGGAGGCCGTGCGGGCGTTCGCGATGTACGGGTTGAAGTTGCGGTCGAACAGCGGGTTGCCGCGGTCCGCGTTGATGAGCATCGTGTCCTTGCCGATCGTGGGATCGGGTTCGGACCGGACCTGGATGCTGCAGCCCGTGGCCATGAGGGCCACTGCTGCGAGCCCGGCGATCGCCGCGACGAGTCGTCCGCGTCGTCGGGTGCCGTTGCGCTGTGGGGGAAGCGTCATTGCTCGGTCGACCTCCGTGTCGAATCGGTACTGGGTCAATGTATGCGCTTACATCGCGTCGCGCAACACCGGGGTTCCGTGCCGGGGCGGTACGCGGCAGCGGGCCGCGGTAGCGAGGGTCGAAGCGAGGATCGGAGCGAGGGTCGCTGCGCACGGTGCGCGTTCCGTCGCCGGGTGCAAGGCTGCGCGCTCCGTGCGCGGTCACAGGCCCGCACCGGGCGGTCAACGTCGCACGGGATGACCAAAGCCGCACGGTGCGGACGGAGGACGGGACGCACCGCCGCGCCGTGCGCCGTGCCGCTCGCAGCGCCGCTCGCGGCGCCGATCGCAGCACCGATCGCAGCACCGATCGCAGCACCGCTCGTCACAGCGCCGGCGGGCAGCTCTCGCGCAGCAGCACCTCGACCGGCAGCCGGACGGCACGCGGCGGCCCCTCGCGGCGGTCCAGCCGGTCGACGATCGCCCGCACCGCTGCGCGCCCGAGCTCACCCATCGGCTGGTGCACCGTCGTGAGCCGTGGTGACGAGAACCGCCCGGCGTCGATGCCGTCGAACCCGGTGACGACGACGTCCTCGGGCACGCGGAGTCCCTGTGCAGCGGCGGCGTCGAGCACCCCGAGCGCCGACTGGTCGTTCGAGCAGACGACGGCCCGCGGCACGTCGGCGGCCAGCAGCGTCTCCGCCAGCTCCCGCGCCCGCGCCCGGCCGAAGTCGCCGTGCACCACCCGGACCGACGACGCCGGCACCCCGTGGTCCGCCAACGCCGACCGGAAGCCCGTCGAGCGCTCCATGTCGTCCGGTGAGTCGATCGGACCCGCGACGTACGCGAGCGACCGGATGCCGAGCCGCCCGATCACGTGCGACGCGAGCGTCCGCATGCCGGCCGTGTTGTCGACGCTCACCGAGTCGAAGCCGTGCGACCGCCGGTCGTCGGCGAGCACCACGACCGGGATCCGGCGGGCGACGTGCTCGAGCAGGTCGTCCGGGACGGTCTGTGCGAGCACCGCGAGGCCGTCCACCCGGCCGGCGACGTCGTTGACGATCACGTCACGCGACGACCCCCGACCGGCGGCGACCATGAGCGCGAGGCCGCGCTGCCAGGCCTCGGTCTCGGCGCCGCGCAGGACCTCGTCGAAGTACAGGTTGGACGAGAACGGCTGCGTCACGTGCCGCCGGTCGTCGACCACGCGGACGCCGCCGTCGGTGACGAGGTCCGGCCGCTCGTCGGGCACCACGTCGAACCCGGGCAGCAGCAGCCCGACGACGCCGGTGCGCTTGCCGGCGAGGGCGCGGGCGTTGCCGGAGGGGACGTAGCCGAGGCTGCGGATCGCCGCCTGGACGCGGTCCCGGGTGCCCTCGCGGACGGCGTCCGGCGTGCGGAGCACGCGCGAGACGGTGGCGATCGAGACGTTCGCGGCACTGGCCACGTCGTAGACCGTGGGAGGTGCGGTGCGCGGTGCAGCCAAGCCGTGCCTCCCGTCCGACGTCCGCTGGGTCGCACCGTTGCGGCGCGGCCGCACCATCCTAGGCATGCTCCTCCCCGGCACTTCTCCACATGTGACGCGGGGGCCTTGCGGCGACGGAAGCGAGCGCGTCACACTGTTGCGACCTCAGTACGTCCCGTGAGGAAGCGCACCGGCGGGCAGGATGCCCGCGCTCACCACGATGCCCACACACAGGGGAAGGACACCGACATGTCACAGGCGACACGATCCGGAAGCAAGCTGGCGAACCGCGCGAGCCACGACGAGGCCGAGGTGCGCGACGCGCTGCTCGAGCGCACCGACAGCGGCGGCTCGACGTTCGACCAGCTCGACGCGACGGAGGAGCGCGCGGACCGCCCGTAGCGGGTCACGTCCGGCGTCGACCGGGCGACGGCCAGGAGGCGCGGACCGGCAGCTGCTGTCGGCTCACGTCTCCGGGGCGGTCGCGCCCAGGGCCTTGCTCGCGTCACGGCGGATCGGGTCACGCGCCGCGCGTCCCGCGACTCGAGTGCCGTGAGGTCACGCGGTTCGCGTCAGCGCTCGGTGGCCCCGACGATCGTCATGCCCGCGCCGCGCAGTCGGCGGCGCTCCTGGGCGATCCAGCCGAGCAACCGGTCGTTCGTTCCGGCGACGTGCGCGGCGACGAGGTCGGCCGCGCGGTCGGCGTCGCCGTCACGCACGGCGTCGATGATCGCGCTGTGCTCGTCCCACGCGGCGTCGCGGGCCTCGGGCGTGCGCACCTCGATCCACCGGGTGCGCTCGAGACGGGTCAGGGCGTCGGCGATCGCGTCGGTGATGAACCGGTTGCCGCCGAGCGCGGCCAGGTCGAGGTGGAACGTCGATCCCATGCGGATGCCGGCCTGCTGGTCGGGCGTCGGACGGAGGGTGTCGAGGTGCCCGCGGACTTCGGCGAGCTGTTCGGCACTCGCCCGCTCGACCGCGAGTCGGGCAGCGGCGGGTTCGAGCACGCCGCGGAGTTCGGCGAGCGAAGCGATCTCGTCGAGGTCGATCGGGGTGACCGTCCACGAGCGCCCCTCGTGCAGGATGAGCCCCTCGCGCTCGAGCCGCGACAGCGCGGCGCGGACGGGGGTCCGCGAGGCGTGGAACCGTGCTTCGAGACCGCGCTCCGAGATGCGCTCCCCCGGCGCGATGTCGAGCGTCAGGATCGCTGCGCGGAGGTTGTCGTAGAGCTGGGCCGTCTGCGACACCGGGGTTGCATCGGTCGTCTCGGTCACGGCCACCAACTCTAGCGGGGACACCGTCGGAATGGTATACCGTTGTGGTATACCAATTGCTTCCGACGCGAAACGATGCGACACGCATGCAAACTCCCACCCCGACCGCGACCGCCGCGCCCCGGACCTCCGGCACGATCGGACCCCGAGCGTGGACCATGCTCGCGCTCGGGGTCGCCGCGCAGGCCGCCGGCACGCTCGTGGTGACGGCTCCGGCACTGCTCATCCCGTACCTGCACGCGAACGGCACGTCCCTCACCGTGGCGGGGGTCCTCGCCGCCGCACCGACGTTCGGCATGGTCCTGACGCTCATCGCCTGGGGCGCGATCACCGACCGGTTCGGCGAACGGATCGTGATCGCCGGCGGGCTGGTGCTGACGACCCTCGCGGTGGTCGGCGCCTGGTTCGCCGCGGGTGACCCGGTCCTGCTCGGGCTGGCGTTCCTGGCGGCCGGCATGACCAGCGCCTCGACGAACGCGGCGAGCGGCCGGGTCGTCGTCGGGTGGTTCCCGAAGGAGCGGCGCGGGCTGGCCATGGGGATCCGGCAGATGTCGCAGCCGCTGGGGGTCACGCTCGCGGCCGTCACGGTCCCGCAGCTCGCCGAGGGGTCCGGGATCCGCGCGGCCCTCGTCCTGCCGATCGTCCTGTGCGTCGTGCTCGCGGTGCTCTGCGCCGGCGGCATCCAGAACCCGCCACGGCCGGCCCGGCACACGGCCTCGGCCGAGACGACGGCGAACCCCTACCGGTCGAGCGGCTTCCTGTGGCGGATCCACGCGGTGTCGATCCTGCTCGTCGTGCCGCAGTTCACGCTGTCGACCTACGGACTGGTGTGGCTCGTCGGGCTGGGCTGGTCGACCCCCGCGGCCGGGCTGCTCGTCGGCGCGTCGCAGTTCGTCGGGGCGATCGGACGGATCCTCGTCGGGGTGTGGAGCGACCGCGCCGGCTCGCGGGTCGGACCGCTGCGGGTCGTCGTGGTGAGCGCCGCCGTCGTGATGGGCTTGCTCGCCCTGGTCGACGTCACCCACCTGGCGGCCGGGGCCGTGTTCCTGGTCATCGCGACGAGCGTCACGGTGGCGGACAACGGCCTCGCCTACACCTCGGTCGCCGAGGCTGCCGGGCCCTTCTGGTCCGGCCGGGCACTCGGCACGCAGAACACCGGGCAGTTCATCGCGGCGAGCGCCGTCGGCCCGGGCATCGGCGCGCTGGTCACGGCGCTCGGGTTCGCGGCGTCGTTCGGCATCGTCGCCGTGCTGCCCCTGCTGGCGCTCCCGCTGGTCCCGAGCGCGGACCGGTCACACGACTGACCCGTGCGGGGTCGGGGCGCCGAGGTCCCACGACTCGCGCGGCGTCAGCCTGCCGAGGTCCCACGACCCGCCCGGGGTCGAGGCGCCGAGGTTCCACGACTCGCCGCATGCGGTTCGCCGAGGTTCCGACGAACCGCGGTGCGAGCCCCGAGATGCCGAGATTTCGGAACCTCGGGGCGCGCGGGCGGGGCGGGCGGGCGCGCGGGCGCACGGGCGGGGCGCGCACGGCTCCGCGAACTAGGCGGGGACGACCGGGCCGACGGGCCAGCGCAGCAGCGCGGCGGCCGGGGCTCCCCCGGGCAGCGACGCGGCGTTGACGAGCACGAGCTCGGCGTCGGTCAGCACCGCGGCCCGCACCAGCGCGCACACCGCCGGCACCGCGCCGATGACCGGCGTCCCGGCGGCCTGCTCCGGTGCGGTGGCGACCCACGGTGCCCCGGCGAGCGCGAGCAGCGTCCGGTCGCCGATGGCCACGGCGTCGAGCGCGACCGTCGCACCCTGGGCCTGTTCCAGCGCCTCGACGACGGGTCCGAGGCCGGTGACGACCTGGTTGTCACCGCGGCCGACGTGGGTGCGGAGCGAGTCCTCCAGGTCGTGGCGGCGGGTGGCGACGACGCGGGCGAGTGCGGTCTCGACGTGCTCGACGAACGCCTGCTTCGAGCCGGCGTCGGCGCGCGGGTCGCCCGGGAACACCGACACGAGCGCGCGGGTCTCCGCCGAGAACGCCTTCACCAGCAACTCGCGCGCGGTGACGTCCCCGGCGACGACGACGAGCCCGGGGCGGATCGTCCGCACGGTCTCGTCGACGGCGGCCGCGGTCTCCGAGGAGTTCTGCTTCCAGATCTCCTCGGTGTGCTGCTGCCAGTGCGGCTGCTTCCACCCGGTGCCGGCCTTGGCGTAGTGCAGGGTGTCGTTCCGACCCTGGACCTGCTGCTCGGAGGTGTTCCCGGCGACCGGGGCGTGTCCGAGGCGGTAGGCACGGAACGCCCCGCCTTCCTTGCCGGCGTGCACCACGAGGAAGGGCAGGTCGACGGGGCGGTGGGCGACGAGCGGCACGAGGTCCGGTACGGCTCCGACGCCGACGGACTCCGGGCCGTGCAGCTGCCCGGGCAGGACCTCGCTCAGCACGACCTCGCCGTCGTGCACGAGCACGTAGCGGTTCACGGGCGAGGGGACGCCGGGCTCCTGCTCGAACTCACCGGCGACGGCGTCGACGACCTCGTCGGATGCGCCCTGCGCGCGGAGCCCCTCCTCGACGCCGCGGAGCTTGAGCGCCGCCTGCCGTCGGGGATCCTCGACGTTGCCGGAGACGTCGGCGTAGGCCCAGGCCCAGGTGCCGCCGCCCTCCAGTCGCTCTCCCAGGATCCGGTGCAGTTCGCTCGTCGCGTTGGTCGACGTCATGGCAGCTCCTCTCGGACGGTTGCCGGAGCCGATGAGCCCCGGCGCTCTCACGTGCGACCACACTCCACCTCGCTGCCGCCGGGCGTCCACAGTCGGGAGCGAACACCCAGGCGCGAAACTGCAACGACGCTCGGTTTTGTGGTTTCCTGATCACGACCCCGAATCGACGACGAACCGGAGTACGGCAATGACGCCACGACCACGACCCATCTCCCGACGACAACTCCTGGGCTTCGGCATCGGCACGGCGGCGGCAGGGCTGCTCGCCGGCTGCGCGGTCCCCGGTTCCACCAACGTGAACAAGGCCGCCCTCGTGCCGGCCGCCGCGTCGGGCGAGACCGTCCAGCTCACCTACTAGGCATGGTTGAAGGACCTGCAGAAGGTCTGCGACGTCTGGAACACGACGCACCCGAACATCCAGGTGTCGGCGAACTGGATCCCCGGCGGCAACAGCGGCGGGTACCAGAAGATGTACTCAGCGCTCGCGGCCGGCGGCGGCCCGGACATCGGCCAGGTCGAGCTCCGGCAGATCCCCGAGTTCATGCTCGCCAACGGCCTCGTCGACCTCGCCCGGTACGGCGCGAAGGACTTCGAGTCGAAGTACGACGAGGCCGCGTGGGCGCAGGTGTCGTTCGTGGACGGTGTCTACGGCATCCCGCAGGACACCGGTCCGATGGGGTTCTACTACCAGACGGCGCTCCTCGAGCAGGCCGGCGGCGAACCCCCGACGACGTGGGACGAGTGGCGCGACCTGGCCGAGAAGTTCCGGGGGACCGGCAAGCAGAACTACCTCGAGGTGTTCCCGGTGTCCGACGCGTCGCCGTTCGCCGCGTACGCGCAGCAGGCCGGTGCCCGCTGGTTCAAGGTCGACGGCGACGAGTGGTTCGTCGACATGACCGACGACAAGACCCTGATGGTCGCGGACTTCTTCGACGGGGTCATCGACGACAAGCTCGTCGACACTTCTGCCGGCGCGTACTCCCCCGGCTGGTACGCCTCGGCCGCCAGCGGCAAGATCGCCGCGGTCACGAGCGCGAGCTGGGGCGACGCCCTGATCGAGTCGGTGCAGGGCGGCGAGGGCAAGTGGAAGGTCGCCCCGATGCAGAAGTGGGGCTCCGACGGCTTCGGGTCGAGCGCGATCGGCGGCTCGACGGCGGCGGTCCTGGCGAACGCGAAGCACCCGAAGGAGGCGCTCGAGTTCATCACGTGGATGACCACCTCGAAGGAGGGCATCGACGCGATGATCAAGTACTGCGGCATCGGGTGGTCGCCCGCGGTCGACTACATCGGTGCGCAGCGCGAGAAGCCGAGCAAGTGGTTCTCCGGCCAGAACTACAACGAGGACGTCTTCGTGCCGGCGTCGAAGGAGCAGAACATCGACTGGTCTTCACGAGCCTGCAGAACCAGTTCCGCCGGAAGCTCACCTCCGGCCTCAAGCTCACGGCGAAGACCGCCGTCCCCGTGGACACCACGTCGATCTCGGCGCACCAGCGCCGCAAGCTCGACCGGTCCCCGCGATCGCAGATCGTGGTGACGGGCATCCTCGTCATCGTCGCGCTGTACTTCCTCGTCCCGCTGTACTGGGTCGTCATCGCCGCGACGAAGACCACCGGGGCACTGTTCTCGACGAACGGGTTCTGGTTCGGCGGCGAGTTCGCCCTGTGGAGCAACCTGCAGCAGGTGTTCACGTACGACGGCGGCATCTTCGTCCGTTGGATCGCGAACAGCATCCTGTACTCCGGCGTCGGTGCGGTCCTGGCGACCTACTTCGCCGCGGCCGGCGGGTACGCGCTGGCGAAGTACGACTTCAAGGGTCGGCAGTTCGTGTTCGGCACGATCCTCGGCGGCGTGCTCGTGCCGGGGACCGCGACGGCGCTGCCGCTGTTCCTGCTGTTCTCGACGCTGGGCCTGACCGACACCTACTGGAGCGTGCTCATCCCGAGCCTCGTCTCCCCGTTCGGACTGTTCCTGTGCCGGGTGTACGCCGCCGCGTCGGTGGACACCACGCTCCTCGAGCAGGCACGCATCGACGGTGCGAGCGAGCTCCGGATCTTCCACACCGTGGTGCTCCGCCAGATGACCCCGGCCCTGGTGACCGTGTTCCTGTTCCAGGTCGTCGGCATCTGGAACAACTTCTTCCTGCCGCTCATCATGCTGGCAGACCAGAAGCTGTACCCGATCACACTGGGGTTGAACAACTGGCGCTCGCAGGTCGACCGCCTGCCGGAGTTCTACCAGCTCACCACCGGCGGGGTGCTCGTCTCGGTCATCCCGCTCGTCATCGCCATCATCGTCCTGCAGCGCTTCTGGCGCGGGGGCCTCACGGAAGGATCGGTCAAGGGTTGACCATCTCCGCACTCGACGACCTCCACTCGACCTCGCCGGGTTCGGCATCACGGCTCCCGCCACGGGCCGCGCTCCACACCGACGCACCCTCGCTGTCGCTGAACGGCGACTGGCGCTTCCGGTGGTCGCCGGTCGCGTCGGTGTCCGACGCGTTCGCCACCGACGACGTCGTGGACGACGACCCCGCCTGGGGCGAGCTGCCGGTGCCGTCGCACTGGGTGCTGCACGGCCACGGGTCGCCGAGCTACACGAACCTGCAGTACCCGTTCCCGATCGACCCGCCGCACCCGCCGGACGAGAACCCCACCGGTGACCACCGACGCTCGTTCGAGCTGCCGGCGTCCTTCACGGCGGCCGGCCGTGTGCTGCTGCGCTTCGACGGGGTCGAGTCGCACTTCCGGGTCTGGCTGAACGGCACGCTCGTGGGCTGGTCGACCGGGTCCCGCCTGACGACCGAGTTCGACGTCACTGAGCTGCTGCGACCGGGGTCGAACGACCTGGCCGTCCGGGTGCACCAGTGGTCGGCGGCCTCGTACCTCGAGGACCAGGACCAGTGGTGGCTGCCGGGCATCTTCCGCGACGTCACGCTGCTCGCCCGTCCCACGGCACCGATCGACGACGTGTTCGTCCGCGCCGGGTGGAGCCCGACGCTCGGGAGCGCCGCGACGGCCGGGACCGCGGCGTCCGGACGGCCCGCGACCGGCAGCGGGACGATCACGTTCCCGACGCTCGACGCCGTGTTCCCGGTGCGGTTCGCGGTGCCCGACCTGGGTGTCGACGTGACCTGGGCGACGGCGGACGACGTCACCCCGATCGCGGTCGAGGGCGTCGAGCCGTGGAGCGCGGAACTGCCGAGGCTCTACGACGCGACGGTGTCGACCGGCACCGACGCCGGCGGTACCGCCGGTGGCGAGACCGTCTCGTTGCGGCTCGGCTTCCGCACCGTGTCGATCGAGGGCGACCGGTTCCTGGTCAACGGCGAGCGCGTGGTGTTCCACGGCGTGAACCGGCACGAGACCCACCCCGTGCGCGGCCGCGTCTTCGACGAGGAGCACGCTCGCGCGGACATGGCGCTCATGAAGCGCAACAACGTCAACGCGATCCGGACCTCGCACTACCCGCCGCACCCCCGTGTGCTCGACCTGGCCGACGAGCTCGGCTTCTGGGTGATCCTCGAGACCGACCTCGAGACCCACGGGTTCATCTTCACCGGCTGGGTCGGCAACCCCTCCGACGACCCGGACTGGGCCGAGGCCTACCTCGACCGCGTCGCCCGCACCGTCGAGCGGGACAAGAACCACCCGTCCATCGTGATGTGGTCGCTCGGCAACGAGTCCGGCACCGGCCGGAACCTCGCCGCGATGTCGCAGTGGGTGCACGACCGCGACGCCGAGCGCCCCGTGCACTACGAGGGCGACTACACGGGCGAGTACACCGACGTGTACTCGCGGATGTACCCGACGCTGCAGGAGACCGAGTCCATCGGCGGCGGCACCCCGACGCCCCTGCTCGGCTGCGGCCCCGCCGAGGCGGCACGGCAGCGCTCGAAGCCGTTCATCCACTGCGAGTACGTGCACGCCATGGGCAACGGCCCGGGGCAGATCGCCGAGTACGAGGCCCTGGTCGACCGGTACCCGCGCCTGCACGGCGGGTTCGTGTGGGAGTGGCGGGACCACGGCCTGCTCGCGACGACGCCCACCGGCGAGGACTACTACGCCTACGGCGGCGACTTCGGCGAGGTCGTGCACGACGGCAACTTCGTGATGGACGGCCTGGTCCTGCCCGACGACACCCCGACGCCCGGGCTCGCCGAGTTCGCGGCCGTCGTCGCCCCGGTCCGCCTGGCGGTCTCGGACACGACGATCCTGGTCGAGAACCGGTACCACTCGGCATCGACCGCCGGGCTGCGGTTCTGCTGGACCCTGTCGCGCAACGGCGTCGTCGAGGCCTCCGGTCGGTTCGCCGCCGGCGTGGTGGCGGCCCGCGAGTCGGCGACCGTCCCGGTGCCGACCGAGGTGCTCGACGCGGCCACGGCCGAACTCGCCGCCGGCGACGAGCTCTGGCTCGACCTGACCGCCGAACTGGCGGGCCCGACGGCATGGGCCGACACCGGCCACGTCGTCGCACGCACCCAGCGGCTCGTCGCGAGCCGCGTGGCGGACGCACCACGGGCCTCCCGGCAGGGGTGGGACGGCGACCGTCTCGGCGACGGGACGTTCTCGGACCGCGGCGCACTGGTGTCCTGGAAGGGACACGAGGTCGCGGGCCCTCGCCTGGAACTCTGGCGCGCCCCGACCGACAACGACCGACTGGCCTCGCAGGGCGGCTACGAGACCGCGGACCCGGTGCTGACGCACGGCGTCGGCGACCCGGACGCTCCCCCGTCGGCCACGCGCTGGCGGGACCGGGGCCTGGACCGGCTGACGCACCGGCTGGTGTCCGTGTCACGGACCGACTCCGGCCTGGAACAGCGGGTGCGCGTGGCCGCGGCGAACAGCGGCTGGGGCCTCTACGTCACGCACCGCTGGACCCTGACCGCCGAGGGGCTGGTGCTGCAGACCGACGCGGTGCCGTTCGGCGCGTGGGACGTCACCTGGCCGCGGATCGGCGTGCGGTTCGACCTGCCCGCGTCGCTCGCGGACGAGGACGCGACGTGGTTCGGGACCGGACCGCTGGAGTCGTACGCCGACTCGTCGCACGCTGCCCGGGTCGGTCGGTTCAGCGCGCCGGTGCGGTCGCTCGGGGTGGAGTACTCCAGACCGCAGGAGACCGGGCACCGGCCGTCGCTGCGGTCACTGTCGGTCGGCCCGTTCACGGTGTCCACCGTGGGGTCGCACCGTGCGGGGTTCACCCTGACGCCGTGGACCGCGCAGCAGATCGACCGCGCCGAGCACCCGTACGAGCTGCCGACGTCGGACCACCTGTACCTGTACCTCGACGCGGCACAGCACGGGCTCGGCAGCCGGGCGTGCGGCCTCGATGTGCTGCCGGAGCACCAGCTCTGGCCGCAGGCGTTCAGTTGGAGCGTGCTGCTCGCGTAGGCGGGTCGCGGCGGGCTCGTCCGCGCCCCGCTGGCGTCATCGCGCCCCGTCTCTTCGGGGCGCGATGACCGCCACGGGGCGCGGATCGTCGGCCGCGCCGCGCTACGCGCCCGCGGACAGGGCGCGCAGGGCCTCGGGGTCGCTCGCGTTCAGGAAGTCGGTCAGGCGCTCGGCCTCGCCGGGCTCCTCGATCGCCTCGGCCGCACGGCGCAGGGCGAACAGCGCCCGCAAGACGCCACGGTTCGGTTCGTGCGACCACGGCACCGGACCGACACCGCGCCACCCGGCCTTGCGCAGGGCGTCGAGCCCGCGGTGGTATCCGACACGGGCGTACGCGTAGGACTCCAGGGTCGCGCCGCGCGCCCAGGCCTCGTCGGCGAGCAGGGCCCACGCCAGGCTCGACGAGGGGTGCGACACCACCACGCTGGCGACGGGTGCGTCGGCGGCGAGCGCTGCGGTCACCTCGGGTTCGGCGGGCAGCAGGGTCTCGGGGTTCGTCGACGGGTTCGGCAACAGGTTCTCCGGCATGCCCCCAGCCTGTCATCCCTTGCGCGTCCCCGTGGCCGGGATTACCGTGGGTGGCACCTCGTCGTCATCGCGAGGCCCCGGGGCGGGAGACCGACCGGCGGCGCGGATGGCGGTCACGGGGGTCCCCGACGGAAGAAGACGGATTGCTGTCGATCACCGGTTCTGCTCAGCCCACGCGCTGACACCGTGATCGCGCGCCCTCCGTCGGGCGCTCCACCGCACAGCGGTGGGTTCGGTGTCGTGCGCCCAGCATCGACACCGGGAGGCATCCCCATGCCCAGCAGTCCATCCGTCGTCCTGCACGACGTCACGTTCGCCTGGCCCGACGGCACCGTCGCGCTCGACCACCTCACCGCCGCCTTCGGGCGGGGCCGGACCGGCCTGGTCGGGAGGAACGGGGCCGGCAAGTCCACGCTGGTCCGGCTCGCCACCGGCCGACTCCACCCCACGTCGGGCACCATCTCGACGTCGGGTCCCGTCGACCACCTGCCCCAACGCCTTGCGGTCGGGGAGGACGAGACCGTCGCCGACCTGCTCGGCATCCGGTCGACGCTCACCGCGCTCCGGGCCGTGCTGTCCGGTGACGCGTCGCCCGAGCACTTCGAGGCGGTCGGCGACGACTGGGACCTCGAGGAGCGGGCCGCCGCCGCGATCGCGAGCGTCGGGCTCGACGGCGCCGACCTGGAGCGCCCGGTGTCGACGCTGTCCGGCGGGCAGGCCGTGCTCGTGGCCGTCGCCGGGGTCCGGTTGCGCGGCCGTCCGATCGCGTTCCTCGACGAGCCGACGAACAACCTCGATCGGCGGGCACGCGGGCTCCTGCTCGACCTGGTCGACGACTGGCGCGGGACCCTCGTGGTGGTGAGCCACGACCGGGAGCTCCTCGAGCACGTCGACGAGACCGTGGAGCTGCGGTCCGGGTCGATGACCGTGTTCGGTGGGACGTTCAGCGCGTTCGAGGAGCACCTGGCCGTGCAGCAGGCGGCCGTCGAGCGCGAGGTCCGCGTCGCCGAGCAGCGGCACCGGACCGAGAAACGACAGCGCATCGAGGCCGAGACGAAGATCGCCCGTCGTGCTCGCGCCGGGGTGAAAGCGGTCGAGAACATGCCGAAGGGCTACGCGAACGAGATGCGGAAGAAGGGAGAGCAGACCGCCGGTCGGCTCCGCGTCGGGTACGCCGACGACGAGGCCGCTGCCCTCGAGGCAAAGCGGGAAGCACAGCTCCGGCTCCGCGACGACGAGTCCATCCACGTGACCCTGCCCGACCCGGGCGTTCCCGCGTCTCGGCAGATCGCCACCGTCACGGTGCGTGGGCGGGACGTGATCGTGCAGGGACCGGAACGGATCGCGGTCACCGGGGACAACGGCGTCGGGAAGTCCACCCTGCTCGAACAGCTCGTCGGTGCGCCGGAAGCCCGGGAGCACCCGCTGCCGGCGACCACGGCCGTCGCGCACGTCGACCGGATCGCCTACTTGCCGCAGCGGAAGGACACCCTCGACGACGCCGCGACCGTGCTCGACAACGTGCGCCGGGACGCCCCGCACGTCGCCGTCGCCGAGGTGCGGAACCGGCTCGCGGAGTTCCTGGTGCGCGGCGACACCGTCGACCGACCGGCCGGGGCGCTGTCCGGCGGGGAACGGTTCCGGGTGGCGCTCGCGGCGCTGGTGCTGGCCGACCCGCCGCCGCAGCTGCTGGTGCTCGACGAGCCGACGAACGACCTCGACCTGACGAGCGTCGACCAGCTCGTCGACGCGTTGCGGGCCTACCGCGGAGCGCTCGTCGTGGTCAGCCACGACGAGACGTTCTTGGAGCGTCTGGAACTCGACGCGCGCATCGGGCTGTCGTAGACCGCGGTCAGCGCCGTCGGGTCGGTCGGATCGCGAGCGACTCGACGGTACCGCGCTCGGGCAGGTCGACGACGGTGCGGACCGCGGCGGCCACGTCTTCGGGCGCCAGGTAGTAGTCGGTGTCGTAGGACTCCCCGAGCTTCGCCACGAGCTGCCGCTGCATGTCCGAGTCGGTCCGTCCGGGGTGCACGCTCGACACCCGCACGCCGTTCGCCCGCTCCTCTTCACGCAGGGCGTCGGCGAAGGCCCGCAGTGCGAACTTCGACGCCGCGTACACGCCACCACCGGGGCCGGAGTGGAACCCGGAACCGCTGTTGATCGGCACCACGATGCCCCGCGCCGTCCGGAGTGCGGGCAGCGCCAGCCGGGTGAGCTCGGCGACGGCGAACACGTTCGTCGCGAAGACCTGCTCCCACACGGCACGCGGGGTGTCGGCGACGGTCGTGCCCTGCTCGACGCCGGCGGAGTGCACGAGCACGTCGAGCCGCTCGGGCAGCGCGGGGAACTCGCCCGCGCCCAGGTCACCGACGAACGGCACCGCGCTCGGCAGCTCCGCGACGAGGGCGTCCACCGCCTCGGCGGACCGGCCACCCACGAGCACGTGGTGGGTGCGGCCGAGGTCGGCGGCGATCGCGCGGCCGATGCCGCGGGTGGCACCGGTCACCAGGGCGACCGGACGATCTGCAGTCAGGGAATTCGTCACGGAGGCCAGCCTACGGAAGCCTGGCCGGGCCTCCCGTCCGCTTCCGCGATCTGTGGAGAACCGTCACCGCGACGACCACCGCGACCACCAGGACGGCCACCGCTGCGATGCCCCACGGCGAACCGGCGAGTGCAGCGACCACCGCCCAGAACACCGCGAGCCCGACGGTCGCGTAGAGGAAGGCCCACGCGATGCAGCCCGGCACCATCGCCATCGTGTACCGCCACCACGCCACCCGGGCCAGGCCCGCGGCGGCGTTCATCACCGTCTGCAGACCGACGACCACGAAGCTCACCGTCACCACCGGCAGTCCCCAGCGTTCGAGGAGCGTCGAGCCACGGCGGACCGCCGGCGAGTGCAGCCAGCCGCCCCAACGGGAGCGGGACGCACCCGTCACCGCGAGTCGCGCCACCCAGTACGTGGCCTGCGCGCGGCAGAACACGATCGCGAAGAGCGCGAGGACGAGCTGCCAGAACGGCAGTCCCTCGAGGAAGTCGGGCACGGTCGCACCGTAGCGCCTCCGTCCGGAGGAACGCCTCGGGTGTCAGTCGCCGTCGGCGCCCTGCCGGATCCGGATCCCCTCGAGGACGTCCTGCGCGCGCTTCTCGTCCTGCTTCTCGATCTGGCGGGTGTCGCGCTCGGGGAGCTGGATGTCCTCTTCCGCACGGATGCCGGCCTGGAGCTCGCGGCCACGCTCGAGCTCGGCATCGAACTCGGCGCCGAAGAGCAGCGCGTTGTTCGTGATCCAGATCCACAGCAGGAACACGATGACCCCACCGAGGGAACCGTAGGTGGCGTTGTAGTTCGAGAAGTTCCCGACGTAGAACCCGAACCCGACGCTCGCGATGATCCAGATGAGGAGCGCGAGGATCGATCCGCCGCTGACCCAGGTGAACTTCGGTTGCTTGACGTTCGGGGACCAGTAGTAGAGCACTGCCACGGTGATGATCGCGATGATCAGCAGGATCGGCCATTGCACGATCAACAGCACCGTCGCGGCGACGTCCCCGAGGCCGATGACGTCACCGAAGCTGCGCGCCAGGGGGCCGGAGACGAGCACGAGCAGACCGAGCACGAGCAGGACGACGGTCGCGAGCGTCACGCCGAGCATCGTCGGGCGGAGCTTCCAGATCGGACGCCCCTCGCGGACGTTGTAGATCCGGTTCATCGCCCGGCCGAAGGCGCCGACGTAGCCGGAGGCCGACCAGAGGGCACCGACGAGACCGACGATGAACGTGACCGGGGCGGCGGGCGAGCGGACGAGTCCCTCGATCGGGTCCTGGAGCAGGTCCGCGACCTGGCCGCCGCCGACGTTGCGGACGACGTCCAGCAGCGACGTGATGGTGTCCGACGGGTTCGACACGAGCCCGAGGATCGAGACGATCGCGAGCAGCCCGGGGAAGAGCGCGAGGACCGTGTAGTACGTCAGGCTCGCGGCGAGGTCGGTGCACTGGTCGCTGGAGAACTCGCGCAGCGTCTTCTTGAGCGTGTAGACGAGCGTCGGCTTGTTCAGGTCGGTCGGGCTGTCGGGCTTCCGGGAGTCGTTCGGCTCGGGCTTCTGCTGGTCCTGTGCCATCGGACTACCCTCGCGCCTTCAGTGCCTGCTTGGACCGCTTCACCGCTGCCTTGCGGTTCTTGTTCGCCCGTCGCTGCACCGCGGCGATGCCGGTCTGCTGCTTCACGCGGGCCTTGTGGGCTGGATCACGGTCCAGCGCCTGCTCGGCGGCCTTCGCCCGGGCCTTGCGACCCTTGCGGCCGGACTGTGCCTGCTCCTTGGCAGAGGGGCCGTCGCCGCGCGCGCCGAACGGCAGCAGTGCGGTGAACGCCGAACTGGCCGGCGGCGTCGCCAGGTGCCCCGCGGGGCGGTTGCGCAGCGCGATGCCGAGGACGATCGCCGCGACACCGGTCAGCCCGGTGATGCCCATCGCGACGAGCGGGGTCGGGTCACGGTGCCAGCGCTGGCGGGTCTTCGCAGCGGCGAGACGTGCGCGCGCCGGGAGGTTCGCACGGCGCTTGAGCTCGGTGACGGTGTCGGTCATGCGCTCACGCGTGCGGACGTTCGCGAGTTCGAGCTCGGGGAGACTGTCCTTGGCCATTCCCCAGTTTCTACACGTCCGCGCCGGGGGCGCGCCCAGATGGCCGCTGTGCGGCCACGCGGGGCCGTGTCGCGAAAGCGACAGTCCGCCGCGGACGTTCCGCGGCAGACCGTCGCTTTCGCGGCAGTGGGCGCGACCCCACGGCGGACGGGAGGCCCGGTGCGGGCCCGCCACGGGCCTCCCGTCCGTCAGCCGGTGCGTTCAGGACGGGACGACGACGTCCTCGGGCTGGCCGCTGGCCGCCGAGCGGGTGGCGGCCTCCATCAGCGCGAGGCTGCGCAGGTTGTCGCGGCCGCTCGTCGCCGGTGCGGGACCACCCTCGACCGAGCGCGCGAAGGCCTGCAGCCCGCCCTGGCGATCGGTGTGCTCGAGCACGGGCAGCTCGACGGGCTCGGCCGCGTCGTCCTGGGTCCGGCGGAGGGTGACGACGTCGCCGTCGATCGCGTTCGGCGCGCCGTCTCGGCTGGTGAACCAGAGCTCGCCGTCCTCGCCGTGGATGCTCCACTCGCCGGCCCACGCCGTGCGGGGCCCACGGCTGAGCCAGCTGCCGCGGTAGCTGACCACCAGGCCGCCGTCGAGCTCGATGATCATCGAGGCGATGGCTTCGTCCTGGTACTTGCTGTACGACGGGAAGGTCGCCCTGGCGAAGACCCGGACGGCTTCCTGCCCGGTGACCATCCTGAGCAGGTCGAAGTGGTGGATGGCCATGTCGTTGATCATGGCGTGGGGGAACCGGTAGTGCGGGTGCTCCTCGAACGCCAGGTCGTTGTCCCACTGCCGGAAGTCGATGTTGATCGCGGAGATCTCGCCGACCACGTCCGCCTCGAGCATCTCCTGGACCGCCCGAGGGGCCGGGTACCAGCGGTAGTTCTGGCTGACCTGCAGCACGAGGCCGAGTTCCTCGGCACGGCGCACGGCGGTGACGGCCTCGTCCGTGGTGTTGGCGAACGGCTTCTCGACGAGGACGTGCTTGCCGGCGTCCAGGGCCTCGAGCGCGAGCGGCACGTGCGTGACGGCGGGCGCGGTGATGACGACGGCGTCGGCGTCGACCCCGGCGAGCGCCTCGGTCAGGGACGCGAACGCTGCGGACTCCGGCAGCCCGAGGTCCTGCTGCACGGCGGTCAGTGTCGCCGGCACCGGGTCGACGAGCCCGACCACCTCTACTTCGGCTACCTCTGGGATGGCGGTGCGGGCCCAGTTGCCGCCCCACCCTCCGAGACCGACGTGGATGATCCGGACCGTCATGCGTGCACTCCTTCGTGGCTGCCGCGTCACGACTCCCGTGGCGCGTTCGTCCAGTCTGTCAGGGCTGCGTGCGGCGGCGTCGAGGTTCCGCGGCTCGCCGTGTGCGTGGCACCGAGGGGTGCGCGGCGCCGAGGGGTGCGCAGAGCCGAGGGGCGCGCAGCGCCGAGGTTCCACGACTCGCCGTGCGTGCGGCGCCGAGGTTCCACGGAGCGCGTCTCGCGGCGCCGAGATGCCGAGATTTCGGAACCTCGACGGGACGGGGGCGCTCAGTGCGTGAAGGCGTAGGCGATGAGCGCCATCGTCACGATGAAGCCCGCCAGGTAGTTGATCCAGAGGAACCGCTTCCACCCGGCGTTCGCGGCCTCGGCCCCCTGGTCCGTGATGTTCCACCACGGCAGCACGTTGAGCGCGTACGGGATCACGACGACGGCGGCGATCGGCCCGGGGAACGCCGAGAACAGCAGCGCGACGCCGGCGACCAGGTACGCGACGAACGCGAGGCGCACGGTCGCCCGCGCACCGATGACGGTCGCGACGGATCCGATGCCGCCGGCCCGGTCGGCGAGGACGTCCTGCACGGCGCCGAACGCATGCGAGGCCACACCCCACAGGAAGAACGCGATGCAGACGGCGACGAGCTCACCGGTCCAGTGCGGGCCAGCGAGCGCGAGACCGTAGATCGCCGGTGACACGAAGTGCGTCGACGACGTGAGGGAGTCGAGGAACGGCTTCTCCTTGAACCGCAGCCCCGGCGCCGAGTACGCGATGACCGCGAACACGCTGATCGCCAGGACGAGCCACGACCACGGCCCGTTCCCGCTCACCGCCCCGAGCACGACGAGTGCGACCAGGAACGGCACGTTCGTGACGACGACGGCCCAGAGGGTGGTGCGGTGGACGCTCTTGTCGAGCAGGGCACCCTCGACGCCGCCCTTGCGCGGGTTGCGCAGGTCGGACTCGTAGTCGAAGACGTCGTTGATGCCGTACATCGCCAGGTTGTAGGGCACCAGGAAGTACACGACGCCGACCAGGAACGCGACGAGCGAGAACCCGCCGCCGCCCTCGACGCCGACCCCGCTGCCGAGCAGGTACGCGGCACCGAACGGGTAGGCGGTGTTCACCCAGCTGATCGGTCGGGACGACACGAACAGGGCGCGCAGGGTCGACGGCCTGGAGGCGGTGCTGGCGTTCACTTCGTGTCCTCCGGTGGTGCGGTGGTCGGGTCGGGCGCGGGGCGCGCGCCGGTCCGGTCGAACAGGACCCACAGGCTGGGCAGCAGCACGATCGCCGCCATCGCGTAGGCGAGGTCCTCGACCGGGATCGCGCCGATCTTCGCCCCGCTGATGAGCGACGGGTCGTAGGCGACGATGCGCAGGGTCACGATGACGTTGTCGAACACGATCGTCATCACGAGCAGGGCGATGCCCGCGATCACCGACGTGAGCCCCGCGACCCGGCGCCCGACCGCAGGTCGCCGGCCCGCCGCTCGGGCCCGGCGAGCGGCGACGACACCGGCGAGCACGGCCACGACGGCCGTGACGCCGAAGAACGGCAGGGCGAGGAGCGCGTACGCCCCGGTGCCGTTCACGCGCGCCGCCGATCGGTCGCGCGCTGCACGACGGGCCGGACGAAGCCGACCAGGTCCATCGTCGAGTAGCAGAGCAGCAGCAGGAAGAAGAGTTCCTCGAGTGGTACCTCGGGCGCCAGGAGCACCCCGGTCAGCAGGTTCTGCGGGCCGATGAAGAAGATGCCGAACGCGACACCGGCGACGTCCCACACCATGAAGAAGGCGACGCCGACGACCATCACGGCCGCAGCACGCCACGGTGCCCGCCAGAAGAACAGCCGGAAGCGGGCGTCGAGCACGGTCATCCCGACCAGCGAGACGACCAGGCCGGCGAGGTACAACCCGGGCATCAGACGGTGCCGGCCCGGTTCCGCGGGGTGCCGAGCGGGGTGGGCAGCGGTTCGGTGCTCGTGTCACCGTGGATCCGCTTGAGCAGGACCTCGGCGCTGATCAGGCACATCGGCAGGCCGATGCCCGGGATCGTGGACGCCCCGGCGTAGTACAGCCCCTCGACCTTGGCCGAGGCGTTCTTCTCGCGGAAGAACGCGCTCTGCTTCAGCGTGTGCGCGGGGCCGAGCATCGACCCGTTCCACGCGTTGAGGTCGTCGGCGAAGTCGCGCGGACCGATCGTCCGACGGACCCGGATGCGGTCCCGCAGGTCGGGGACACCCGAACGCTCGGCGACGACGTCGATGGCGCGGTCGGCGATCTGCTCGACCTCGAAGTCGCCGGCGCCGTCGATCCCGCCCTTGCCGATGGACAGGTCGGCGGGCAGCGGCACCAGGATGAACAGGTTGCTCGAGCCGCGGGGCGCGACGGACGGGTCCGTCTCCGAGGGCGCGCAGACGTAGATCGAGGCGGGGTCCGGCACGTGCCGGTCCTTGCCGAAGATCGCGCCGAAGTTCGCCTTCCAGTCCTCGGTGAAGACGAGCGTGTGGTGGAGCAGGCCGGGGGTCGGGCCGTCGATGCCGAGGTACACGAGCACCGCGCTCGGCCCGGGGTCGCGGGTCTTCCAGTGCTCGGCGCCGTGGGTGCGGTGCTCGCGGTCGAGCAGCTGCATCTCGGTGTGCTGCAGGTCCGCGGCGCTCACGACCAGGTCGGCCGGGGCGGTGTGCTGGACGCCGTCACGGTCGCGGTGGACGACGCCGGTGGCGACGCCGTCCTCGACGACGATCCGCTCGACCTTCGCACCGGCGATGATCTTCGCGCCCTCGGCCCGGGCCACCCGTTCGACCGCGGCGATCACCTCGGTGATGCCGCCCTTCGGGTAGAGCACCCCGTCGGCGAGGTCGAGGTGGCTCATCAGGTGGTACATGCTCGGAGCGGCGTACGGGCTCGTCCCGAGGAACACCGCCGGGTAGCCGAGGATCTGCCAGAGTCGCCGGTCCTTGACCGCCGAGGCGGCACGGGACGACAGCGGCTGCAGCAGGAGCCGTGCGAGCTTCGGCAGACGACGGAGCACGTCGGGCGCGGCGACCTTCGTGAGGTCCTGGAACGTCGTGTACAGGAACCGCCGGATCGCCATCGCGTAGGTGTCCTCGGCCGAGGCGAGGTACTTCCGGATGCGCTTGCCGGCTCCGGGCTCGACGGACTCGAACAGCGCGATGTTGGCCTCGGCGTCGGCCCGCAGGTCGATCGGCTCGTCGTTGCCCTCGCTGTACACGCGGTACCCGGGGTCGAGCTTCACCAGGTCGAGTTCGGCGTCGGCCGAGGTGCCGAGCAGCTGGAAGAAGTGGTCGAACACCTCGGGCATGAGGTACCACGACGGCCCGGTGTCGAACCGGAAGCCGTCACGCTCCCACGAACCGGCACGGCCGCCGAGCTGTGAGCGCTGCTCGAGCACGGTCACGGCGAAGCCGTCCCGCGCGAGCAGCGCGGCGGACGCCAGTCCGCTGATGCCGCCGCCGATGACGACGGCGCGCCGCGCAGGTACCTTGCGCCGGGTGGTGGAGGCGGCGGCCTGCGGACGGAAGGCGCGGGGCGGGGTCATGACGAGCCTCCTGGCTGACGGGTGGCCGCCTTCGACCGCACGGGGGCGCGTCCGGCGAGCACCTGTGCGGCCAGGCGGGCCTTGACCGGGTTCGGGACGCGCACGCGCGTCGTCACCAGACGCGTCGCCGGCGTGCGCGCGATGCGGTCGTTGAGTTCCTGGAACAGGGCGTGTGCGAGCCCGACGGCGTTCCGGGCGTCGGCCGGTAGCAGCCGGATCGTGCGGGCAGCGTGGTCGAGGTCGGCCTGCACGTCGGCGACCAGGCGCTCCTTCGTGGTCTCGTCGAACGAGCGGATGTCGACCCCCGGGAAGTACGAGCGGCCGAGCACCTCGAAGTCGGCGTGCAGGTCCCGCAGGAAGTTCACCTTCTGGAACGCGGCGCCGAGCGCACGGGCCCCCGCGACCAGTTCTGCCTGGTCGAAGGTCGGTCGGCCGGCGCGGTGGACGAAGGCCCGCAGGCACATCAGCCCCACGACCTCGGCCGAGCCGTACACGTAGGCGTCGAACGAGGCGTCGTCGTGCTCGGTGCGCTCCAGGTCCATCCGCATCGACGCGAAGAAGGGCTTCGTGAGCTCCGCGCCGAAGCCCGTGACCCGCGCGGTCCGGGCGAACGCGTGCACGACGGGGTTCACCGAGAAGCCGAGGGCGATCGCTCGCTCGGTGTCGGCCTCGAGCTCGTCGAGGACCGTCCGAGCCAGGTCGGGGTCGAGACCCGCCTCGGTCGCGGGACCGTCGACGACCTCGTCGGCGACCCGCACCAGCGCGTAGACGTTCCGGATGTGCTCGCGGGCGTCCTTGGCGAGCAACCGGCTCGCCAGACCGAACGACGTCGAGTAGCGGTCGATGACGACGCTCGACGCGGCCTCGGCCGTGGCGTCGTACAGGGGCAGCCGACCGGACGGCGCGCTGCCGGTCCGGGTGGTCTCGGTCGTCACCGGGCGCGCTCCACGAGTTCGGTCACGAGGCCCTCCAGGCGGTCGGCGAGGTCGTACGGCAGTCCGGAGAGCTCGGCACGGGCGAGTGCGACGTGGTCGGCGATCCGGGACTCGGCTGCGGCACGGGCGCCGCAGGTGACCAGGGTCGCACGGAGTTCGGCGGCGCGCTCCTCGGTCAGGTCCGGGTCGCCCAGGTAGGGAGCGATGTCCGGCCAGCAGTCCGTCGTCGCCGCGTACGCGATGAGCATGGTCCGCTTGCCCTCGCGCAGGTCCCCCAGCACGCTCTTGCCGGTGGTCGTCTCGTCGCCGAACACCCCGAGCAGGTCGTCGACGATCTGGTAGGCAATGCCGATCTCGCGGCCGAAGGCGCCGAGCGCGGTGACGACGGTCTCGGGCGCGCCGGCGAGCACGGCCCCGGACTGCAGCGGCGCCTCGAACGAGTACACGCTGGTCTTCGCACGCTCCATCGCCAGGACCTTGTCCACCGTCGGCATCACGCCGAGGGCCAGGTCGACGTCGGTCATCTCGCCGGCGGCGCTGGCGAACACGGCTTCGTCCAGCAGCTCCAGGAGGCGACCACGGCGCTCCCCCGTCACCCCCGCGGACTCGATGAACCGCGGTGCGCCGGAGAGCGCGAGGTCGCCCGCGATCACGGCGGCGCTCATGCCCCGGTGCTCGGCGGTGGGGAGCGGCAGACCGCCGGTCGTGCCGGCGTCGCGGTAGGACCCGGCGACGTTCGGCTGGCCGCGGCGGGCCCAGTCGCGGTCGATGACGTCGTCGTGCACCACGAGCGCGGTGTGCAGGAGCTCGTAGGCGGCGGCGACGTGCGCAGCGGCGTGCACGTCGTCCCCGCCGAGGCCGAGGTACGCGGTCAGGACCATGCGGGGCCGGAAGCGCTTGCCGCCCATGCTCGCCTTGCGGAGCACCCGCCAGAGCTCCTCGGACGGACGGCCGTAGCGCGCGGCACGAGCCGAGGACACAACGAAGAAGCGCTCGAGACAGTCGTCGACGAGCGCGAGGTCGATGTGCGCCACGGTGGCCGCTTCCTCGCTCATTGGCCTAATCTATCGATGCTGATGACGACTTTCCCTGAATCCGTGGTGCTCCTGGCCGACGACCGTACCCCGATCGGCACAGCGGACAAGTTCACGGTGCACACCGACCACACGCCCCTCCACCTGGCCTTCTCGTGCCACGTCCGGAACACCGACGGGGACGTGCTGGTGACCCGTCGCGCCCTGTCGAAGAAGACGTGGCCCGGTGTCTGGACGAACACGTTCTGCGGGCACCCCGGCCCCGACGAGTCCTTCGAGGACGCCATTGCCCGCCGTGCCTCGCGCGAACTGGGCATCACCGTGCGCGACGTCGAACTCGTGCTGCCCGACTTCCGGTACCGCGCCGTCGACGCCTCGGGCATCGTCGAGAACGAGGTCTGCCCGGTGTTCCGCGCCGTCACCGACGATCTGCCCGCCCCCGCCGACGACGAGGTCGCCGAGTACGCGTGGGTCTCCGAGGACTCCCTGCGGGCCGCCGTCGCCGGTGCGCCGTTCGGGTGGAGCCCCTGGCTGGGCTGGCAGCTGACCGAGCTCGAGGCCGCCGGTCTGCACATCACGCGCTGACCCTGGTCTGCCCACCGGCTCGGGAAGGGGCGAGGCGGCAGGGGCCTCTGCCGCCTCACCCCCCCCCGTCGGCTGACCGCCAGGCGTCAGATCACCGCCAGGCGTTCGACACGCACTTCGCGATGGTCCCGGTCGTGAAGCCTGCCGCTGCTGCGAGACACGGCGCACAGAGCACCATGGTGGCGCACGCGGCACCACAGGCGACGCCGAGGATCGCGATGACCGCCCAGCTGATACCGATGCTGTTCAAGCAGTTGTTCAGTCGCTTCCAATCGAGCCCGTAGGTCCCGATGGAGGACGCTTGCTCCGCGTCGACTCCCTGCACGAGATCCACGTTCTCCATCAGCTGTCCGTCCTGCCACATGGCGAAGTGGACAGCGGTGCTCGACGTCATGGCGGACGCCATCTCCGTGATGGTCGTGGTCCCCTCCGCGGTCACGAACGAGAGCTTCGTCATCTCGGGCACATCGGTGCCGAGGAGCGGGACCGAGACCACATCTGCACCCTCGTACGAGTAGGCAGCGGCCGCGTCCCAATCCGCGTCGAGTCCCGATCGGACCGAGTAGCCCGTGCTCCGCGCCATCGCGATCGCACGCGAACTCTCCTCGCCGTCTTGCTCGTCGAGCTGCGAGGCGAGTTGCACGACCCTGCCGACATCGGAGGACGTGGAAGGGACCGCAGCCTCGGCCCGCGCCGGGGAGACCACTCCGACGAGTGCGATCGCTGCAGCAGCTGAAGCGACGAACGCCACAATGGAGAACGCGAACGTTCTCGTCCGACGACGCCTCGATCGCATCTCTGCCACGAACGCAGTGATCAGCCCGGCCGCACCGAGCACCCACCACACGACAGCGGCTTCACGGAACCAGGGGACGAACGACAGCGCAATGCAACCCACTGACGCCGTGATCGCCCCGATCCGGACCGGCTTGCACTTCATCGTCACAGCACTCCTCTGTGTTGACATACAGTGTGATGGATATCAAGCGCTACTCAGTACGTCGGGCGACAGCAAGAGGCTTGGGGAGTTCGTGGGAGAAGCCCGCAGGAGTTGTCGGGGCAGGCCGGCGGGCGTACGCTCGACCGTCGGCAGCGCCCTGGGCGCCGCCGCAGGACCAACGAAGTACGCAGACGAGAAGGGCAGGTGAGGCGCGATGTCGGGTGACCATCCTCGCGCGGGCCGGCAGCCCCTCCCCCTCGCCGCCGCGCCCGTGTCCTAGATCTCCTCCGCCCGCCGCGGTCCGCCGCGGCATCGCACCTGCCTGCTCCCCGACCACGAGGAGCGCGCGCATGGCTGTGATCGACAACGGGATCTACGTCGAAGGACGTCGCGTCGAGTCGCCGTCGACCCTGGCGCTCGGCGCCCGGCACCAGGTCCCCCGCTGCGACCTGGCGTGGATCGGGCTGCTCCGCCCCGACCCGGAGGAACTCGACGCCGTCGCGACCGAGTTCGACCTGCACGAGAACGCCGTCGAGGACGCCCGCAAGGGACACCAGCGCGCGAAGCTCGAGCGCTACGGCGACACCCTGTTCCTGGTGCTCCGGCCGGCCTGGTTCGACCAGTCCGAGGGCACCGTCGAGTTCGGCGAGGTGCACCTGTTCGTCGGCGACCGGTTCGTGGTGAGCGTCCGGCACGCCGAGCGCCCCGACCTCGCGGCGCTCCGCGCGCAAGTCGAGGCCGATCCCGAGTTCCTGGCGCTGGGGTCGGAGGCCGTGACCGCCGCGGTGCTCGACGAGGTCGTGGACGGCTACGCGCCGGTCGTCGAGGTCCTGCAGGACGGGATCGACGCCATCGAGGACCAGCTCTTCGCCGGACAGGTGGACCCGGGTGTCTCGAAGCGGATCTACCAGCTGCTCAGCGAGGTGCTCTCGTTCCAGCGCGCCACGAAGCCGGTGCCAGCGATGGTGCAGGGCCTGCTGCGCGGGGCCGACAAGTACGGCGTCGACGACGAGGTGCAGCACCGCCTGCGGAACGTGCTGGACCACGCCCTGCGCGTGACGGAGCGGGTCGACTCGTTCCGGTCCCTGCTCGAGAACGCCCTGACGCTGCACGCGACCCTGGTGTCGCAGGAGCAGAACGAGGCGATGCGACGGATGACCAGCGCCAGCCTCGCCCAGGGCGAGGAGAGCCGGCAGCTCGCCCGCGCCGCACACCGGCAGGGTGAAGAGGTGAAGAAGATCTCGTCGTGGGCGGCGATCCTGTTCGCGCCCGGACTCATCGCCGGCGTCTACGGGATGAACTTCGACCACATGCCCGAGCTGCACTGGCGGTACGGCTACCCGGTCGCGATCCTCGGCATGCTCGCGCTGATGGGCGTGCTCTGGGCGATCTTCCGGAAGCGCAACTGGCTCTGACGCGCCGCGAGGGCGCAGCGAGACCGCGCCCTCGCGGACGTTCAGGTGGCGTCGATCCGCCGGGCGTGCATAATGATCTGGCCCGGAATGTGAACGTGCACATCGATGTGCCACGGCCCCGGGCGGAAACGAGCAGCAATGGCGTCATCGCGGGCACAGCAACCGCGTTCGCCCAGCATCCGTGACGTCGCACGGATCGCGGGCGTCTCGCACCAGACCGTCTCGCGGGTGCTGAACAACTCCGACGCCATCCGCGACGCCACGCGCGACAAGGTCCTGGCGGCGATGGAACAGCTGCAGTACCGGCCGAACCGTGCGGCGCGGGCCCTCGTGACGAGCCGGACCCACACGATCGGCGTCCTCACCGCTCGCCGCGCCCACTACGGCCCGGCGGTGGCGCTGCAGGCGATCGAGGACGCGGCCATGCTCCGCGGGTACTCGGTGACGACGGCGAACATCGCCGAGGCGACCGACACCGCCGTGCGCGAGGGACTCGGGCACCTGCTCGACCTCGACGTCGAGGGCATCGTCGTCATCGCGCCCCAGCAGCGGGTGTTCGACCTGATCGAGGAACTGGGCATCCGCACGCCGTACGTCACGATGCGGGCCAGCGTCGGCGAGGACCCGACGGCCCTGTGGGTCGATCAGATGGAGGGCGCGCGGCTCGCGACCGAGCACCTGCTCGACCTGGGCCACGAGTACGTCCGGCACATCGCGGGCCCACAGGACTGGATCGAGGCGGACGCCCGCATGCAGGGCTTCCTGCGCGCCATGTCCGACCGCGACATGCCCGTCGTCCCGCCGATCCTCGGCGACTGGACGGCGGACTTCGGGTACCACGCCGGCCGCGAGCTCCTGCGGTGGCGCGACTGCACGGCGGTCTTCTGCTCGAACGACCAGATGGCGCTGGGCGTCATGCACGCGGCACGCTCGTACGGGCTCGACGTGCCCGGTGACCTGTCGGTGGTCGGCTACGACGACATCCCCGAGGCGAAGCACTTCTGGCCGCCGCTCACCACGGTGCAGGTCGACTTCGCGGAGCTCGGACGCCGGTGCGTGGACCTGCTGCTGCCGGGCGACGACGAGCTGCTCCGCCCGATCGACATCGTCCCGCAGCTCGTCGTGCGTGCGTCCACGGGAGCCCCGCGCGGCCGGTGACCCGACCGGTGGAACGTGCGGGACTCCGCACGATCACCCCAACGCGGGGGACGTGATCGGCCTGCTTCCGCCAGATCACGCAGGCCGTTACGAAAACGCGACCAATCCGAATTGACAGCCGCACCGGGGACGTGCGTAAATTACCTCCGTCCAGCCGATGTGACCGTTCACATGAGCGTCACACGAGCAGGACACCGGACGCGACAACGAAGTCCACGCAGGCCACCTGCGCCCATTCGCTGCCGCAGCAGAACCACCCGAACAACTGCCGCATCGCAGCGGCAGAAGGAGATGCACTGTGGCGTCACACCCGATCGACACCGGACTCGAGACCCGGTCGATCACCGCACCCGAGACCATCCTCGAGATGCGCTCGATCACCAAGGAGTTCCCTGGTGTGAAGGCGCTCTCCGACGTCTCCCTCAGCGTCCGCGCCGGCGAGATCCACGCGATCTGCGGCGAGAACGGCGCCGGCAAGTCGACCCTGATGAAGGTCCTCTCGGGCGTCTACCCCTACGGCACCTACAGCGGCGAGATCGTCTACGAGGGCGAAGAAGTCCGCTTCTCGAACATCAAGCAGTCCGAGCAGGCCGGCATCGTCATCATCCACCAGGAGCTGGCGCTCATCCCGGAGCTCTCGATCACCGAGAACCTGTTCCTGGGCAACGAGCCCGGCCGCTTCGGGCGAATCGACTGGACCGCCGCGCAGCTCCGTGCGCAGGACCTGCTCGCCCGCGTCGGCCTGGCCGACGACCCGGACACGCAGATCAAGAACCTCGGTGTCGGCAAGCAGCAGCTCGTCGAGATCGCGAAGGCCCTGCACAAGGACGTCAAGCTCCTCATCCTCGACGAGCCGACCGCCGCGCTCAACGAGAACGACTCGCAGCACCTGCTCGACCTGATCGTCGGGCTGAAGGCCAAGGGCATCGCGAGCATCATCATCAGCCACAAGCTCAACGAGATCGAGCAGATCGCCGACGAGATCACGATCATCCGCGACGGCAAGGCCATCGAGACGCTCAACGTCAAGGCGGACGGCGTCAACGAGGACCGCATCATCCGCGGCATGGTCGGCCGCTCGCTCGAGAGCCGGTTCCCGGACCGCACTCCGAAGATCGGCGAGACCTTCTTCGAGGTCCGCAACTGGACCGTGCAGCACCCGCTCGACTCGTCACGTCTGGTCTGCAAGGGCTCGAACTTCCACGTCCGCCGCGGTGAGATCGTCGGCTTCGCGGGCCTGATGGGCGCCGGACGCACCGAGCTCGCGATGAGCCTGTTCGGTCGTTCGTACGGCACCTGGCTCGACGGCCAGATCATCAAGGACGGCCGCGAGATCAAGGTCACGAACGTCCAGCAGGCGATCGAGAACGGCCTCGGCTACGTCTCCGAGGACCGCAAGGCGCTCGGCCTGAACCTGCTCGACACGGTGAAGCGTTCGACGGTCGCCGCCGACCTGCAGAAGATCTCGAAGGTCGGCGTCGTCGACTCGCTCGAGGAGTACTCCGTCGCCGAGAAGTACCGCAAGATGCTGCGCACCAAGGTGCCGAGCGTCGAGGACAACGTCGGCAAGCTGTCCGGTGGCAACCAGCAGAAGGTCGTCCTGTCCAAGTGGATGTTCACCGACCCGGACATCCTGATCCTCGACGAACCCACCCGCGGCATCGACGTGGGCGCGAAGTTCGAGATCTACGGCATCATCCAGCAGCTCGCGGCCGAGGGGAAGGGCATCATCCTCATCTCGTCCGAGCTCCCCGAACTCCTCGGTCTCTCCGACCGGATCTACACCATCTTCGAGGGCCAGATCACCGCTGACCTCCCGGCCGACCAGGCCGATCCCGAATCGCTCATGCGCAGCATGACCTCCGCGCGGAAGGGCGCCACCGCCTCATGAACAACCTGAAACTGCTCTTCGGCAAGGGCAACAGCATCGGCCAGTACGGCATGATCATCGCCCTCATCGTGCTGTTGGTCTTCTTCTCGGTCACGACGAACGGGCTCATCCTCGAGCCGACCAACGTCATCAACCTGTTCCTGCAGTACTCGTACATCCTGATCCTGGCGCTCGGCATGGTCATGGTCATCATCGCGGGGCACATCGACCTGTCGGTGGGTTCGGTCGCAGCGGTCGTCGGCATCGTCGTGGCGCAGTCCATGGCCGTGTGGGACTTCCCGGTGTGGGCCGCCATCATCCTGGGACTCGTGTGCGGTGCCCTGATCGGTGCGTGGCAGGGCTTCTGGGTCGCGTTCGTGAAGGTCCCGGCCTTCATCGTGACGCTGGCCGGTCAGCTCATCTTCCGCGGTGTGAACCAGATCATCGGCAACTCGACGTCGGTCCCCGTCCCGGACGCCTTCACCCCGATCGGTGCCGGCTTCCTCGGTGACTTCGGCCCCGACTTCGGCTTCAGCAACGGCACGCTCCTCATCGGCCTCGTCACGATCCTCGCGCTCATCATCATCGAGGCCCGAGGCCGTGCCCGCCGCCGGAAGATGCAGGCCGAGGTCCCGCCGCTGTGGGTCTCGATCGTCCGCACCGGCATCCTGGTCGCCGTCACGCTCGTCGCCACGTACCTGTTCGGCGCCGGCCCGGTCGGCACCTCGGTCCCGATCGTCGCGATCATCCTCGGCATCCTGACCATCGTCTACGGATTCGTCACGAAGAACACGATCTTCGGTCGCCAGGTCTACGCCGTCGGTGGCAACGCCAACGCCGCCGTCCTGTCCGGCGTCTCGGCGCGACGGGTCAACTTCTTCGTCATGATGAACATGTCGATCCTCGCCGCGATCGCCGGCATGGTGTTCGTCGCCTACTCCGGCGCCTCGGGCCCCGCGGACGGCACCGGCTGGGAGCTCGACGCGATCGCCGCCGTGTTCGTCGGTGGTGCTGCGGTCGCCGGTGGCGTCGGCACGATCTCCGGCTCGATCATCGGTGGTCTCGTCATGGCGCTGCTGTCGAACGGTCTGCAGCTCATGGGCCTCGAGTCCAACCAGGTGCAGATCATCCGCGGTCTGGTCCTGCTCGTGGCCGTGGCCTTCGACGTCTACTCGAAGTCGCAGGGTCGTCCGTCCCTGATCGGCGGCATGCTGCGGCAGTTCCAGCGCAAGGACACGGAGCAGAACACGGTGGCCGCCCAGCAGCCGCGGTCCATCGAGGACCAGCCGGACAAGATCACCCTCCCCTAGTCCACCCCTCCCCACAGCGGGGCTCCGGCCCCACACCTCCTCAACGAAGAGAAAGCAATCACATGCGCAAGAAGATCGTCGCCGGCCTCAGCCTGGCGCTCATCGCGGGCCTCGCCCTCAGCGGCTGCTCGGCACGCGGCTCGTCCGACGACGCCGGCAGCACCAGCACCATCAAGAAGGGCGACCTCATCGGCGTCGCCCTGCCGGCCAAGACCTCGCAGAACTGGGTCCTCGCGGGTGCAGCCTTCAAGAAGTCCATCGAGGACGCCGGCTTCAAGGCCGACATCCAGTACGCCAACGCCGGCAACCCCGTCCCGGACCAGCAGTCGCAGATCTCGGGCATGATCACCAAGGGCGCCAAGGCCGTCATCATCGGTGCCGCCGACGGTTCGCAGCTGACCGCGCAGGTCAAGTCCGCCAAGGACCGTGGCGCCGTCGTCATCGCCTGGGACCGCAACATCCTGAACACGAAGAACGTCGACTACTACGTGGCGTTCAACAACTTCAAGGTCGGCCAGCTGCAGGCCGAGGCGCTGCTCAAGGGCCTCGAGGAGAAGAAGGGCGACAAGCCGTACAACGTCGAGCTCTTCGCCGGTTCGCCGGACGACGCCAACGCGACCGTGTTCTTCAACGGTGCGATGGACGTCCTGCAGCCGAAGATCGACGACGGCACGATCAAGGTCGTCTCCGGTCAGACCACGTTCCAGAAGGTCGTCACGCAGGGCTGGCTCGCGCAGAAGGCCCAGTCGCGCATGACCGACCTGCTCTCGCAGTACTACACGGGTGACACCGAGCTCGACGGCGTCCTGTCGCCGAACGACACCCTCGCCCGTGCGATCCTCACCGCGACCAAGGCCGCCGGCAAGGACAACCCCGTCGTGACGGGCCAGGACTCGGAGACCGCGTCCATCCCGCTCATCATGAAGGGCACGCAGTACTCGACGATCTTCAAGGACACGTCGAAGGAGGCCCAGGCGGCCGTCGACCTCGTCTCCACGCTGTCGAAGGGCGACAAGCCCGACACGACGATGGACAAGACGAACAACTACAACGGCAAGAAGACGGTCCCCGCGATCGAGCTCACGCCGGTCCTGGTCACCAAGGACAACGCCGTCGAGGCCTACAAGGGCAACGACACCCTCGAGGAGCTCGCCAAGAAGGGCTGATCTCCCCAGCACCACGGACGGCCCCGTCTCGCCTCGGCGAGACGGGGCCGTCCTGCGTCGTCCGGGCGCCGGCCACACGGCGGACGGGAGGCCCGGCGCACGTCGTGATCCGTGCCTCCCGTCCGCCGTGCACGCGGTCCAGGGCCGACGCGACCCGCCGACTCAGGGCCGCGCCGCGCGCAACCGACGCGCCGCCTCGGCCAGGTGCGGCACGTCGGTGTGGGCGGTGCCGAACACCACCGCGCGGGTGGTGTCGAAGTAGCGCCGGGTCAGGCGTTCGCCGAGGTCGGACACCCGCGACCACGGGATGTCCGGCTCACTCGCGGTGACGGTGCTCGGCAGGACACGGACCGCCTCGCCGATCTCGACCAGCCGCATCCGGACCGCGTCGTGCACCAGGTCCTCCGGCAGGCGTGCGTCCCCGACGTAGCGCCGGATCGCCTCGCACGCACCGATGACGTCGTCGAGTCGGTCACGGACCAGGCGGTGCGTCGTCGGGTCCTGGCTCACAGCGGCACCGCGCGGCGGACGACCTCGGGGCTCATGCCGGCGGCGTCCACGACGTCGACGCGCACGCCCAGCAGCCGTTCGGCGGCGTCCTGGATCCGCATCAGCGCGAAGATGCCGAGGCCCGCGTCCACGTCGATCATCAGGTCGACGTCGCTGCCCGGGCCGTCCTCACCGCGAGCGACGCTGCCGAAGAGGCGGGGGTTCCGGCCGCCGAACCGCTCGACGACGGCGATCAGGTCCTGCCGTGCGGCGGCGACGCGGTCCCGCAGGGGCGGTGGGTCCTCGACCGGCAGCAGGTCGATCGACGTGGTGAAGCCCGCGGCCCGGAGCATGCGCTGGAGCGCGGCGAGCGACGGTTCGCGGCGGCCGTTCTCGTACGTGCTGATGACGCTCTGTGTGACACCGGCCCGACGGGCGAGCTGCACCTGCGTGAGCTCGGCGCGTTCACGGGCGTCGCGGATGAGCGCGGCCGCCGACACCGTCGGCACCGGATGTGGAGGGACTGCGGACATGCTGCAACGATACACAGAATGCGACATTTCGTCCGCTGGATGACGTGGCGGTGCCGACTCGGAACGACGTCATCGATGTCGCACGACGTCGATGACGTCGTTCCGAGTCGGATGGACCGCGGTCAGGAACGCGCTGAGACGTCCGCGCGGTGGAAGTTCTGCGCGGAACGCGACGGCGTCGGGCCGCGCTGGCCCTGGTACCGCGACTGGTACTCGGCCGAGCCGTACGGCTTGTCGGCGGGACTGGACAGCTGGAAGAAGCAGAGCTGCCCGATCTTCATGCCGGGCCAGAGCTTGATCGGCAGCGTCGCGACGTTCGAGAGCTCCAGCGTGACGTGGCCGGAGAACCCCGGGTCGATGAACCCGGCGGTCGAGTGGGTCAGCAGCCCGAGGCGGCCGAGCGAGCTCTTGCCCTCGAGCCGCGCAGCGATGTCGTCGGGCAGCGTGACGACCTCGTACGTCGAACCGAGCACGAACTCGCCGGGGTGCAGCACGAAGGCTTCGTCCGGGTCGGTCTCGACCAGCCGGGTCAGGTCGGGCTGGTCGACCGCCGGGTCGATGTGCGGGTACTTGTGGTTGTCGAACAGCCGGAAGAACTTGTCGAGCCGGACGTCGATGCTCGACGGCTGGACGAGCGAGGCGTCGTGGGGGTCGAGACCGATCCGGCCCTCGGCGAGCTGGGCGGTGATGTCGCGATCGGAGAGCAGCACGCCGTGCAGCCTAGCGGCAGCGGACCCCCGCCGATATGCTGCGAGGCTGTCCGGGGCCGGGCGGCGTCGCACCGCCGGGAGGAACCGACATGACCGCGTACACCGTCCACGAACTCGTGGTCCCCGCCACGATGGACGACGACCCGGGGACCGTGCAGGCGTTCCGCGAGTGGGTCGACGTGCAGAACCGCGCCGAGGTGTCGATCACCGGACTGCCGGAGCTGCTCTGGACGCCCGAGGAACAACTGCCGTACCTGATCGACCCCGACGCACCCAGCCGACTGTTCCTGGTCCGGGACGACGAGGGAACCGCGGTCGGGGCCGGCTCGTACGACTCGAAGGCCACCGCGGACGCCCCGAACTGCTGGATCGCGGTCAGCGTCGCGCCCGAGCACCGACGCCGGGGCATCGGCACGCTCCTGGCCGAGCACGTCGAGGACGTCGCTCGGCAGCAGGGTCGCACGCAGTGGAAGACGTACGCCGTCTCCCGGCACGTCGGGGCGGCGTCCGACCCCGGCTACCTCCGTGCGCCCACCGGGTACGGCGCCGTGCCCGAGGACGAGCCGGGGGTCCGGTTCCTGACGGGCCGGGGTTGGCGGTTCGGCCAGGTCAACCGGATCAGCCGTCTCGAGCTCCCCGCCGCCCCTGCTGCCCTCGCCGAGATCCGCGCCGCGGCGACGCGGGCAGCAGCCGGCCGGTACCGCGTGCACACCTGGGCCGGGCCGACGCCGCTCCGGTGGCAGACGGACGTCGCGCTCCTCCTGACGCGGATGAGCACCGACGCCCCGTCCGGCGACATGGCCGAGCCCGAGGACGCCTGGACGGTCGACCGGCTCCGGACGCACGAGCAGCACCTCGACGACGGCCCGCGAACGATGCGCACCGTCGCCGTCGAGAACGTGTCGTCCGGCTCACTGGTCGGCTTCACCCAGCTCGCCGTCCCCGGACCCGTCGTCCAGCCGGTGATGCAGGGCGACACCCTGGTGCTGCGCGAGCACCGCGGCCACCGGCTCGGGTGGCTGCTCAAGGTCGTCGGGATCGAGACGATCGAGCGCGACCACCCGGGGCACCCCTCGATCATCACGTTCAACGCGGAGGAGAACCGCCCGATGCTCGACGTGAACGAGGCCGTCGGGTTCGTCGGCGTCGGCAGCGAGGGGATCTGGGAACACCGCCCGGCGTAGGGTTCCCCCATGGCGCGCTCACGGGGGATGGACGATCTGGTCAGCGACGGGGTCTTCCTGGCCTGGGAGGCGCAGCTGCAGCTCGCCGACCTGTACGACGACCACGAACGCTGGAACGTCGACCTCGCCGCCGGCACCCTGCAGTTCACCGGGCCGCACCCGGGCGAGTTCCGGATCCAGCTCCTGGGATCGGCCGCACCGGGGCCGCGCACCTGGCTCTGGGGCTGGGCGAACCCGTCGCAGTACCCCGCGTCGGTGCTCGCCGCCGCGAACGCCACCCGTGCGCTGGGAGAACGGCTCGGCATCCCGGAACTCGTGCAGGGCGAGGTCCCGTTCGGCGAGCACCGGCAGGCCGACGCCGCAGACGCCGGGTACGAGTTCGCGTGGGACATGTCGATCGCGGCACGGCTGGCGACCGGCTCGTGGTTCGGCTTCGGCGGGCACGTCGGTGGAGGTTCCCGCCTCTGGGTGCTGTTCGAGGGTCTGCTGTTCGCGCCACCGACGGTCCCCCGGATGGTCCGGGAGTTCGGTGAGGGCCTGCAGACGACCGAGGTGCACGACCACCGCCGCGCCGTGGGGAGCTGGGCGTCGCTCCGCGGTGTCCCCTGGGACGGGCGCACGCTGACGTTGGCGGACGGGACCATCACGGTCGACTTCGACGAGCTGGGCCGGATCCGCGACCTGCAGGGGTCGTCGGCGCGAGCCTGAGGCGGACCGCAGCGCGCGCTGCGGACTGACACCGCTCCTCTCCCCACCGGCACGGCCTGATCGCCGCTGGCGCGGCGTTCAGGAACCTGCGGCGTGGGCCCAGACCGACCCGCCTACCATGGAGGGTCCGCGGTCTCGCGGACGCACGCGTCCCTGGAACAAGGTTGATGACCGTCACGTCCCCCGCAACCCAGCCCGGAGGCCCGGCGCCGGAATCCGCGCCCGTCACCGCACGCACGTCCACCGTCGCGACCGTGCTGGTCGTCGCGATCCCGCTCGCCGTCGCGTGCTCGCTCCTCGGGCTGACGATCACCGGAGCCTTCACCGCGAGCCAGCAGCTGGTTTCCGCCGGTGACGTCGTCGAGTACGGCCTGCCGATCGCCCGCGTGGTGCACGACACCATGGCGGCCCTGACGGTCGGCCTGCTCATCGTCGCCGCGTTCGCGCTGCCGGCGCAGAAGAAGGACCACCGGGCACTCTCGAGCGTGCAGCACCGCGCCACGCGCTGGGCGGCGGCGACGGGATCGGTCTGGTTCCTCGCGGCTGCCGTCACCGTCGTGCTGACCGGCGCGAACACCCTCGGCGTCCCGCTCACCAGTCCGGTGTTCGCCCGCAACTTCATGCTGTTCGCGTTCCAGGTCGAGATCGGTCAGGCGCTCGTGGTCTCGGCGGCGGCGATCCTCATCGCGACCGTGATCGCCGCGTTCGCCACCCGGGTCACGACGCTCGCCGTCGCCACGGTGTTCGGCGTCTTCGCACTGCTCCCCCTGGCGCTGTCCGGCCACGCCGCCGGTTCGCTCGAGCACGCCAACGCGGTGAACTCGCTCGCGATCCACCTGATCGGGGTGTGCGTCTGGGCCGGTGGACTCGTCGCCGTGGTGCTGCTGCGCACCCGCACGAAGGGCGCGACCGGACGGGTGGTCTCCCGCTACTCGACGTTGGCCGGCTGGTCGTTCGGTGCCGTCGCGTTCTCCGGCATCGTCAACGCCTCGCTGCGGCTGACCGGTCCGCTCGACCTCGTCACGACGCCCTACGGCGCGCTCATCACGGTCAAGGCGACCATCCTCGTGCTGCTCGGGATCGCCGGCGTCGTGCAGCGCCGCAAGCTCGTGCCCGGGCTGCTCCGCGCGCCGCTCGACCGTCGCCGGTTCACCCGGTTCGCGCTGGCCGAGATCGTCTTCATGGCCGTCGCGATCGGTGTCTCGGTCGCCGTGTCACGCTCGCAGCCGCCGATCCCGCAGACGCCCGAGACCGGCGAGGACACCCGCTCCGGCCTGATCGGGTTCCCGTTCCCGCCGGCGCAGACGATGCAGACCTACCTGACGCAGTGGCACGTCGACTGGGTGTGGCTCGGGCTCGCCGTCGTCGGGGCCGTCTGGTACCTGCTCGCCGTGCGGAAGCTCCGGAAGCGCGGCGACAAGTGGCCCGTCGGGCGCACCATCGCCTGGCTCATCGGATGCGCCCTGTTCATCTGGACCACCTCGGCCGGCCCAGCCGTGTACGGCATGATCCACTTCTCGTCGCACATGGTCCAGCACATGCTGCTCATGATGTTCGTGCCGCTGCCGCTCGTGCTCGGCGGTCCGGTGCTCCTCGCCATGCGCACCCTGCCGGTCCGGAACGACGGCTCCCGCGGGGCCCGCGAGTGGCTCATGCTCTTCGTGCACTCGCGGTACATGCAGTTCATGGGGAAGCCCGCCGTCGCCGGTGTCGTCTTCGCCGGATCGCTCGTGGTGTTCTACTTCACGCCGGCGTACCAGGCGGCGATGCAGTCGCACGAGTGGCACGTGGCGATGGTCGTCCACTTCGTGTTGAGCGGCTACCTGTTCTTCTGGGTGTTCGTCGGCGTCGACCCGGGGCCGAAGCGTCCGCCGTACCCGATCCTGATCATCGCGCTGCTCGCGACGCTGGCCTTCCACGCGTTCTTCGGGGTCGCCGTGATGACCTCGCAGTCGGTGTTCGCGATCGACTGGTTCCACGCCCTCGGCCAGACGAACGACGCGGCGCTGCTCGACGACCAGCACACCGGCGGCGGCATCGCCTGGGGCGCCTCCGAGCTGCCCATGGTCTTCGTGGCGCTGCTCGTGGTGCGGAACTGGATCCGGACGGACAAGCGTGATGCGAAGCGGCTCGACCGCAAGGCCGAACGCGACGGTGACGCCGACCTGAAGGCGTACAACGAACGCCTGGCGGCGATCAACGCGTCGGACACCGCGCGCCGCGACTGAGGCGCATCCGGCACCGCGGACCCGCCGACCGCGACGACTCGGTCAGTCGCCGTGGACGATGCAGACCGCGTCGAGGTCCAGAGCAGCCTCGAGCGCAGCCGAGATCCCGGACTCGCCGTCGGAGCCCGCGGGGGTGACGGTGTCCACCCACCACAGCGGCGTCGCGATCGTGGGGGCGTCCGGCAGGATCCGCTCGACCTCGTCGAACGAGTCCACCCGCCGCACCCCGAGCACCGTGATCACCGGGTGGGTGGCGTCGCGGCAGACCTGCAGCATCGGACCGTCGTCGAGGGCGCGGACACCCCAGGACTCGTCGTGCAGGAGCAGCGCCTCGGCGACCTCCCGCGTCTCCACCGCTCGACGGCAGAGGATGGTGACGTCACGGGGCACCGTGACCGCCCGTCACCCGGGTGTCCCGTACGTGTCCGTCGAGCGTGCCCTCGTCGTGGGCGGGATCGAGCGGTGCTCCGCCGACGAGCTGCAGGAACCGGTCCTCGTCGATGCGGTCGAGGAAGGACTCGAGGGCCTCCCAGCCGTCCTCGAACCGGACGATCATGCCGCCGTCGGCGCTGTCGGTGTCGCCGTCCTCGCTCCGGTCGCCGTCGGCCCCGGACCGGGTGCCGAACGTCGCCGTCGTGGTGCGCGGCGGCGGCCAGACCCCGTCGCGGTCGAGGAACTCGGATGCCTCGGGCCCGATGACCACGGCGAGCGGCGACGGCTCGCCGTGCGACACCGCGCGGACCAGGTGATCGGCGTCTCCGCGGCGCTGCATGACCACACCGAAGACGGGCACGACCTGGTCGGCGACCTGCTGGACGGCGTCGAACAGGCGGTTCGCGAGCTCCGGGTCGGTGTTCTCCTCGGGCACGGTGAGCACGGCGGACATCGTCTCCACGACGACGCCACCGACCAGGTGGGCGGTCATCGTCGCGGAGAAGCCCTCACCCACCGCGTACGACGTCGACACCCCGGGGGCCTCATGCTTGGCGTACTGCGTGACGACCCAGCGGTCCCACGGCACGGTGAGTGGTTCGGCGGTGCCCCAGCGGGTGGGGCAGGTCCCCACGGTGTGGCACAGGGCCTCGATCGCGGATCCCATGTCCACGGCGCGCTCCGCGTGGTGGCGGAGGGTCAGGTCGATGCTGATCTGGCGGACGGAGTCCGCCGAGACGGGGTGCTCGGGCGACGGTGTGCCCACGAGTTCGGGGCCACGGTGCACGAAGTCCTCGATGCCCGAGGCGGCGACGCCCGTCCGGCCGTCCCGGAGGGTGCCGTCGAAGTCCGCGACGGCCCACGCGGCACCGTACGCCCCGAGTGCGTGCCGGAGGGCGGGGGTGATCGCGGATTCCCGTCCGGTCCGCAGCACGACCGTGCGGCCGGCGTCCGCCGACCGACGGAGCAGTGAGGCGAGCGCGTCGGTCAGCCACACGACCGGCGAGGCGGACTCGACCACGATGGCGGGACCGACCACGTCGTCGATGAGGGGATGCCTGACCATCCGGTCCTCCTCGGGTTCTTCGGCGCTGGAACTCCCTGGACGGTACACACGAGCACGACACCTGTCCGTCAGGCTGGCGTGCTCACAGCGGAGACTCGGGAGGCACGACACACGCCCGGCAGGAGGCGTACGGTGCGCGGTCGGCTGGCTTCCAGGCGAGAATCCGCTAGGCTTGCCGAGTCCCGTTCTGCGGGGCGCGCGAGTGTAGTTCAATGGTAGAACTCCAGCTTCCCAAGCTGGTAGCGCGGGTTCGATTCCCGTCACTCGCTCCATGCGTCGTCTGCGCTCCACCGTCGCCCGCGGCGTCGTGGTGTCCACGGTCATCGTGGTCGCCGTGACCGGGTGCTCCGGTGGAACGGCTCCGGCACCGGGTGGTTCCCGGACGTCGACTCCTTCGCCCACTCCGTCGTCGAGCGCCGCCGCACTCGACCACCGGAGTGTCGACCGAGCGCTCGCGGCCCTCGAACGCGAGTACGACGCCACGGTCGGCGTCGTCGCGACCGACACCGTCACGGGTGAGACGGTCGCCTACAACGGCGACCGACGCTTCGGCTACGCCTCGACCATCAAGGTGTTCGCTGCCGCACAGTTCCTGCGCTCGGTGCACGCGGATGCCCGGAACGAGGTCGTGCACTGGACAGCCGCGGACGTCACCGCCGCCGGGTACTCCCCCGTGACGGAACAGCACGTGGCCGACGGGCTGACGTCCGAGCAGCTGGCCGAGGCAGCCGTCCGGATGAGCGACAACACGGCCCTGAACCTCGTGCTCACGCGCATCGGCGGTCCGAGCGGCCTCGACGCCGCGCTGGCCGAGCTCGGCGACACCACCACCGAGGTGGTCCACGGCGAGCCGGACCTCAACACCATCGAGCCGGGCAGCACCGAGGACACCACGACCCCGGCGGCGTTCACCGCGGCCCTGGCGACCGTGCTCGACGGCAGCACCCTGGACAGCGCCGACACCGCGCTGCTGGTCGACTGGATGGGCGGCAACGCGACCGGCGACGCCCTGATCCGCGCCGGTGCGCCCGACGGCTGGGTCGTGGTCGACAAGTCCGGGGGCGCCGGGCCGATCCGGAACGACGTGGCGCGGGTGACCCCGCCCGACGGCGACCCGATCGTGCTCTCCGTGTTGACCGCGCGCAACGACCCCGACGCCGCCTACGACGACGCCCTGGTGGCGCGGTCGGCCGCGGCGGTGCTCGACGCGTTCGACCGCTGATCGACCGGGGCGGCGGCCGTTCTGCACCGCGTCACACGGCGTCATGAACAACACCTGTCGGCGACCTCGGGACACTACGCTCGCTCCATGTCCTCCCCCGAGTCCCCCGTGGTCGTCGTCGGCGCCGGCGTCATCGGACTGAGCGCCGCATGGCACCTCGCCGCGCTCGGGCAGCGCGTCCTGCTCCTCGACAGCGGGACGGTCGCCGGGGGCACGACCACCGCAGGTGCCGGGTTCGTGGGCCAGTGGGCAGCCGGGTACGCCTGGTACTGGAACGAGTCCGAACGCGACGTCGAGCAGTACGGCATCGACTTCTACCGCGACCTCGCCGGCGCCGGGCACGGCCCGACCGGGTACCGGCAGAACGGCAACGTGTGGCTGACCGTCACGGAGCAGGGCCGGGCCGACCACCTGCCGCCGTTCGAGCAGCACCCGCTCCGGCCGGCCGGGGCGCGCACGCTCACCCCAGCCGAGGCGGCCGACCTCGTACCCGGACTCGACCCGGCCGCGGTCACCGCCGGCTTCTTGCACCCCGACGGCATCCAGATCAGCGCGCCGGACACCGCGCGTGCCCTGACGGCATCGGCACGCGCACGCGGTGTCGAGATCCGCGAGCACACGCCGGTGGCCGGACTGGAGGCCCGTGACGGCTCCGTCACGGGCGTCCGAACCGCCGGTGGCGAGGTCATCAGCGCCGATCGCGTCGTGCTCGCCGCCGGCAGCTGGACGAACGCGCTGCTCGCCCCCTTCGGGCGCGAGCTGCCGACGGTCCGGGTGGTCGCCAGCCGCCTCGTGACGACGCCGTTCGGGCTGCCGGGTTCCCTGCCGACCCTGATGCTCCCCGAGCTGCACGGCCTGTGGATCCGCGAGCACCGCGGCGGCCTGACGTACGGTGCCGGCCCCGGGTACGAGCCGCTGCACGTCGGCGGCGCAGACCGGCGCGACGAGCCCGCGCGCCGCCCCGTGCGCACGGATCTGCTCGACGCCATGCGCACGTACCTGCACCCGATCGTCGCCCGGCTGCTCCCCGCTGCCGCGAGCGTGCTCGGGGTCGACGAGACCCCCACGCAGGGCGTCGTCTCGATGACCGCCGACCGGAACTTCATCGTCGGCGCGGTCCCCGAGCTGCGCGGGCTCGTGGTGGCGGGCGGCGACAACGAGTCCGGCGTCACGCACGGTCCGGGGCTCGGGCGGATCGCGGCGGAGCTGAGCGTCACGGGCACGACCACCCTCGGCGATGCGAGCCGCTACGCCCCGGCGCGGTTCCCGGCGGCGGCCCCGACCGAGGCCGAGGTGGTCGCGATGATGCCGGCGCGGCGCGAAGCCGACGCCCGACGTGCAGGAGCAGTGTCGTGAGCGACGTGCTGAGCGACCGGGCCCCGACGCACGTCGTGATCGGCGGCGGGGTCGTCGGTGCCGCCACCGCGTACGCCCTCACACTCCGCGGCGAGCGCGTCCTGCTCGCCGAACAGCACGAGCGCGGACACCACAACGGCTCGTCGCACGGTGCCACCCGGATCTTCCGGCAGGGCTACGCCGACCCCGAGTACGTCGCCCTGACCTCCCGCGCCCTGGTGCTGTGGGAAGCGCTCGAGGGCGCTGCGGGCGAGGAGCTCATCGTCCGCACCGGCGCCGTCGACCACGGCCGCGCCGAGGTCGTCGACGCCATCGCCGCCGCACTGACGGACGCAGGCATCCCCCACGAGACCCTCAGCCCGGACGACGCCGCCGCGCGCTGGCCGGGGATCGCGTTCGAGGGGCGCGTGCTCGCGCACGCCACGGCCGGTCGCATCCGGTCCGACCGCGCGATCGAGGCCTTCCTGACCCTGGCCGAGCGGACCGGGCTCGCCGACCTGCGCTTCGACACTCGGGTCACCGGGCTCGACGACCACGGCGACGACGTGACGGTGACGCTGTCCGACGGGTCCACCCACCGCAGCTCGTCCGTGGTGGCGGCCGTGGGGTCGTGGGCTCCCACGTTGGTCGGCGACCTGCTCGCCGGACGCGGGGCGGGCCTCCCGGCCATCCGCGTCACCCAGGAACAGCCCGCGCACTTCCCCAGCCGTCTGCCTGACCAGGCGTGGCCGAGCTTCGTGCACTGGGCGGCCGACGACGACGTCTACGGCCTGCTCACCCCGGGCGAGGGCGTCAAGGTCGGGTTCCACGGCACCGGCCCCGTCGTCGATCCGGACCACCGCGACTTCACGCCCGTGCCGGCCGAGGCCGAGCGGCTGCAGGCCTACGTCGCGCGGTACGTGCCCGGTGTCGACGCGACGAAGCCGACCTTCATCAGCTGCCTGTACGACAACTCCCCCGACGAGGACTTCGTGATCGACCGACGTGGTCCCGTCACCGTCGCGACCGGGTTCTCCGGCCACGGCTTCAAGTTCGCACCGCTGCTCGGCGACATGATCGCCGACCTCGCGACCGGCGGGGCCGCACATCCCCGTTTCTCCCTCTCGAAACCATCCCCCTCAGGAACCCCGTGACGACCCGACTCCTCTCCGCACTCGCGCTCTCCGCCGCCGTCGCCGCCGTGCTCACCGGCTGCGCCTCGACCGGGGCGTCCACCGACGTCTCCGACGGCCTGGTGATCGGGACGACCGATCCCGTCACGTCCCTCGACCCGGCGGGCGCCTGGGACCGCGGCAGCTACACGGTGCAGACGCAGCTGTACCAGCACCTGCTCACCTACCCTGCGGGCGGGACCACGACGAGTCCCGAGGTCGCCGAGTCGTGCGACTTCACCGACGGCACCCACTACGTGTGCCGGATCCGCGACGGACTCACGTTCTCGAACGGTGACGCCCTGACAGCGGAGGACGTCGTGTTCTCGTTCGAGCGCCAGGTCGGCATCGGCTCCGAGAACGGTCCGGGGTCGCTGCTCGCCAACATGGCGTCCGTGGCGGCCGACGGCGACGAGGTCACGTTCACCCTGGAGCAGGCGAACGACCAGACGTTCCCGTACGTCCTGGCGAGCATGGCCGGCGCGATCGTCGACAGCGAGGTGTTCTCGAAGACGAAGGTCCACGCGGACGACGGGGTCGTCGGGTCCGGTCCGTACGCGCTGCAGCAGTCTGCGGACGGCGGGGCGACCATCGCGTTGACGGCGAACAAGGAGTACGACGGCACCGCGCCGGAGTCGTCGAGCGTGACGATCAAGCAGTACACGAAGTCCGCCGACCTCAAGCTCGCGGTGCAGGAAGGCGACGCCGACGTGGCCTACCGCCAGCTCACGCCGACCGAGGTCACCTCGTTGTCCGAGGACGACGGCCTGCAGCGTGTCCAGGGCTCGTCGGGCGAGGTCCGGTTCCTCGGCTTCAACCTCGACACGATGCCGGGCGACGACACCGCGCAGAAGACCGCGATCCGCCAGGCCGTCGCCGCGACCGTCGACCGCGCGGCGATCGCGAAGGACGTCTACCAGGGCACCTACGCTCCGGCGTACTCGATCGTGCCGTCCGACTTCACCGGCGCGACCGATGCGTTCCGGACGGAGTACGACGGTGCCGACCCCGCGGCCATCCTCGAGAAGGCGGGCGTGCGCACGCCCGTCGCGCTGCCGATCGAGTACACGACGGACCACTACGGCTCCGGGTCGGACGACGAGTACGCGCTGCTCGCCCAGCAGCTCGAGGACACCGGCCTGTTCACGGTCGACCTGCAGTCGGCGAGCTGGGACACCTACGTCGGGAACGTCGGGAAGGGCGAGTACCCGGTCTTCCAGCTCGGGTTCTTCCAGGACTACCCCGACGCCTCGTCGTACCTGACGCCGGCCTACGGTTCCGAGGACGTCAACCTGCTCGCGAACCACTTCGACGACCGGGCCGTGCAGCAGCTGGTCGCCGCGCAGGCGGTCGAGGCCGACGCGACCGAGCGGACGAAGCAGATCGAGGAGATCCAGCAGGACACCGCCGAGTCCGTGCCGCTCATCCCGCTGCTGGCCGGCCAGGAGAACGTCATCGGGCAGAAGTCGCTCACCGGGCTGACGAAGTCGGTCGACGCCTCTGGTGAGTTCCGCATCTGGGAGATCGGGCGCTCGTGAGCACCGGCGACGCAGCGCAGCAGGCGAACGAGTCCGCTGACCCGCTCCGCGACGCCGTCCGCGCCGGGATGCCCGCCGGACTCGACGAGCTCGCGGCGCTCGTCGCCATCCCGTCCGTCCACGACCCGGCCGTGCAGTCCCTCGACGACTGCCGCCGCGTCGCCGAGCGCGTGCACGGTGCGTTCGACGGCCTCGGTCTGACCTCGCGCCTCGTCACGACGTCGGACGGCTCGCAGGCGGTCCTCGCGACCCACCCCGCGCCGCCCGGCGCGCCGACGGTCCTGCTCTACGCCCACCACGACGTCCAGCCCGCCGGCGACCTCGCAGCCTGGACGAGCGACCCGTGGACCCTGACCGAGCGACAGGGTCGCCTGTACGGTCGCGGTGCCGCGGACTGCAAGGGCGGGGTCGTCACCCACCTCGTGGCGCTGCGGGCCCTGCTCGACGTGCACGGCTCGTTCCCGGTCGGACTCGTCGTGGTCGTCGAGGGATCCGAGGAACAGGGCACCGACGGTCTCGAGCAGTACGTGTCCACCCACGCCGCGGACTTCGCCGACGTCGACGCAGCCGTCGTGATGGACGCCGGCAACGCCGCCGTCGGGGCCCCAGCGCTCGTGACCACCCTGCGTGGCACCGCGTTCGTCGAGCTGCGCATCCGGGCGCTGCACGGCACCGTGCACTCGGGGATGTTCGGCGGTGCGGCACCCGATGCCATCGCGACCCTGGTGGCCCTGCTCGGCACGCTGCGCGACGACACCGGGGACACCACCGTCGACGGACTCGACGGCTCCCAGACCTGGGACGGCCTGCCCTACGACGCCGACCGGTTCGCCGCCGACGCCGGGCTGCTCGACGGCGCGGTGCCGATCGGGTCCGGGGACCCGGCATCCCAGGTCTGGGCGCGGCCGGCGCTGACCGTCGTCGGCATCGATGCGCCGGCCGTCGCCGGGTCGTCGCCGTCCGTGCAGGCGACCGCCGGTGCCGCGCTGAACCTCCGGGTGCCGCCGGGCGTCGACCCCGCTGCCGCCGGCGAACTGCTGGTGGCGCACCTGCTGCGGCGAGCGCCCACCGGGGTCGAGGTCACCGCGCGCGTGACGGGGACCGGCGACGGGTTCCGCGCAACGGCCGGGCAGTACTCGTCGGCGTTCCGGAGCGCATTGGCGTCGTCGTACCGGGTGTCGTCGGTGGGCTCCCTCGGCGGCGGCGGATCGATCCCGCTCTGCGCGACGCTCGAACGGGCGATCCCCGGGGTCGAGGTCATCCTGGCGGGGGTGTCCGAGCCGGCTGCGAACGTGCACGCGCCGGACGAGAGCGTGGACCCGTCCGAGATCGAGCACATGGCCCTGGCCGAGGCGACCTTCCTCGCCGGGCTCGGGGCGCCCGGCGGCTGACCCGCCGGGCGCCTGGGCCGGGCGCTGGCGCCGTCACACGACGCCGGGCGCCCGGGCGTCAGGCAGCGGCAGGTGCCGCTGGCTTCCGCCGCGTCCGAACCTGCAGCACCCCCGTCAGCAGCAGCACGACCAGGCCGATCGCGAGCACCACGAGCCCGCCGAGGAACCCGATCACCACGAGCAGCAGGGTCTCGGTGGTCATCCCACCGTCTGCGCCGTCGTCTGCCGCCGCGACGGTCGTGGCCCCGGCGTCGGACGACTGAGCAACCGCTCCGACGCCGTCGACCACCGTGAACGGCACCGCGACGACCGTTCCCTGGTCACCGACGAGCACGACGTGGTGGTCGCCGACCTCCAGTCCGGTGGTGTCGACCGTTGCGGTGGCCGTGCTGTCCTCGACGGTGAAGTCGTCACCCTGCACCGGTTCGGAGTAGGTCCACACGCTCCCGCCCTCGTCGTCGCCCGCCCACGGCAGGCGGAGCTCGAGCTGGTCACCGGCGGTGACCTCGTCGGGGATCCCGGCGTCGGCCGCCGCAATGGTGGTGATGTCGCCGGCGTCGATCTTGCGTGCCAGCTCGTCGGAGTCCGCGGCGGGGGCCGTCGGCGGCTCGACGGCGGCGGGTGCCTTCGCGCTGTTCCGGGGCTGGGCGGCGGTGTTCCGCGGCAGAGCGGTCGGCGCGGCCGTCGGCGCAGTGTCCGAGGCGTTCGTGATGATCGGTGCGGTGGCGGCCGGCGGCAGCTGCACGACAGGCGGCTGGATGACCGTGCCGCCGTTGCCGCCGGTACCACCACCCGTGGTCGGACCGGTCGGCAGGGTGCCGGGGACCGTCTGTCCGGCGAAGTACACCGGCGTGAAGGTCTCGAGCGCGGCGTCGGCGGCGCCGTGCGCGCCGATGGTCAGGACACCGCACTGCACGGCCCCGGACAGGCAGTCGACGCGCTTCGTCGACTGGCCGGTGAACGTGGAGCGCGCGATGACGCCGCCCTGCGTGAAGCCGGCGTTCTTCGTGCCGCTGAACTTCGCGGTCGCCGCGGCGCCGGTGCCGGTGTTGTCGGGCCAGGCGACGAAGCCCTGGCCGTCCTGCCCGGTGCCGCCGGACCCGGGGACGTAGTCGTAGCCCGCGCCGGCCGCTCCCCCGGAGCTCGGGTGCTTCGTGACGTACCCGAACAGCACGTACAGCCCGGAGCCGTTGGTGTTCTTCGTGAAGCCGGAGCCCGTCACGGTGAGCTTCGTACCCGCCGCGTCGGTCGAGAGTCCGGTGGCTGGCCGCACGTTCGTCGAGGCTCCTCGGGCGTTCTCCGCCCCGGTGATCGACCCGTCCGCCCCGACCACGGTCGACCCGCCGCCGGTGCCGCCGCCGCCCGTTCCCCCGCCGCCGTTCCCGCCGCCCGGGTTCGTCGGCGCCTGCACGGTGACGCGCAGGGTCGCGGTGTCCGAGGCGACCCGACCGACGACCGTCGCACCGAGGACGTTCGTGGCGACCGCACGGTACCGGTCGCCGTTCAGCCCTTCGGTGGCCGTGATGCGGAGCGTGCGGGTCGTCGCGCCGGCGACCGAGGGGCCGTCCTGCAGGTCGGCCCAGCCCGACGGGGTGTGCTGCTGCCACTGCACGGTGGGCGTCGGGGTCCCGGTCGTGGTGACCGCGAAGGACACCTGCTGCGGCGTGGCGGGGGTCGTGCTGCCGTCGGTGCCGGTGGTCGCGCCGGTCAGTGTCACGGCGACGTCGGCCGGCTGCTTCGTGATGGTCGGAGTGGTCACGACCGTGAACGTACGGAGCCCCTGGTCGGCGGCGTCGGTCGCGGCGTTCACGACGCCGACCACCGCGCGGCCGTCGGCGGCGATCACGATCGGGTCGCCGGTGTAGGTGGTGCCGGGCTGGTACTCGGCGCCGAGCGTGGGCGCGGTGCTGCCGTCGATGGCGTACGCGCGGACGGCGTTGCCGGTCTCCGTGCCGCCGGCGGCCGACACCCAGAGGCGCTTCGCGGCCTCGTCGACGGCCAGGTACGCGGCGCCGCCGATCCGGCCGATCGAGGTGGTCACGGCCGGGGTCCCGCGCAGCGAGACGGCTCGGAGCGTGGCGTCGCCGTCGTTGCTCCACCACGCCCGGCCCCGGGAGTCGACGACGGTCCCGCCGGCGGCCCCGGACGTCGCGGTGGCGCCGATCGACACGTCGGCGACCGCGGCCCCGGTGTCGAGGTCGACGACGCGGGCGAGTGCGGCGGCCTGGTCGAAGACGACGGCGCGCTTGCCGGTCCAGTCGACGCCGACCGACGAGATCGTCCCGGTGACCGAGCCGATCAGGGTGGCCGTGCGGGTGACGGCGCGGACGGTCCCGCCGGCCGGGCTGGTGCCGACCTCGGTGACCGCACCCGGACCAGAACCCGAACCAGACCCGGCACCCGCGCCGACGGCGGCCACCCGCAGCAGCCCCGCGGACCCGCCGTTGGCGGCCGGAGCGACCTGCGCGACGACGGAACCGTCGGCGGGGTCGATCGCGAACGCCTTCGCCGCGGGCACCGCGACGGAGGGCTTCACGTGCACGACGTCCCGGTACACGGCGTCCGTGCCGCGCACGATGACGACGTACCCCTGGACGTTCGCGCCGGTGCCGCCGAACTCCGCGGCGGGCAACGACGCGGTCGCGACGATGTTCCCGGTCGACGGGTCGACGCTCGGCTTCGAGGTGGCGACACCCGGGTCGATCGGCCCGGCGACGCGCTTGCCCTCGTCGTCCACGACGAAGTACCTCGCCTTGGCGGTTCCGGCAGCCGGTACCTGCACGACGTTCAGGGCGCGCGCGGCGTCCCGCACCACCGTGGTGACCCGGCCGATCGTGCTGTCACCGACCGTGGTCTGCACGCCGGCGCTCACGAGTCCCTGGACGCCGGGGTCGCTGAACCCCTGGTCGCCGTCGGCGCCGCCGTCACCGTCCGCCCCCTCGGCGGCCCAGTCGCCCGTCACGGCGACCGAGAGCGGATCCAGGGCGGTGCCCGCGGCGTAGAACTGGGTCGGGTTGCCGCCGCCGGTGACGTCGGCGGCGAAGGCCGCCGCACCCGCCGCGGTGATCGTGGTGGGCAGACCGGTCCACGAGTACTTCCCGTCGGTGACCGATCGGGTGCCCTTGGTGACGTCGATCGTCGCGAACGCGATGCGCTTCGTCCCCGGGTCGGACGTCGTGGCACCGGTCGTCGGGTCCACCAGCCGCACGTCGACCCCGGCGGTCAGGGTGCCGGTGGTCGGCGTGAGTTCGATCGCCGGGTCGCGCAACGAGATGACGAACGTGTGCGCGCGGTAGTCGAACACCGCGGCGCCGGAACCCGTGACGGTGAGCTTCCGCGTGCCGGGGTCGTAGCTGCCGCCCGACGCGGTGAACCGGAACGTGCCGTCGGCGTTCTTCGACGCACCGCCGGACACCGACTGCCCTGCAGCCGGCACGTAGTTCCGGAACGACTGCTTGAACCCCCAGTCGAGCGTGCCGCCCGTGACGGACGTGCTCGGCCCCGAGGCGGCGGTCGCGGCGGTGGGCACGGTGCCGGCGACGGCCGCCGTCAGGCCGATGATCGCGGCGACGGTGGCGCTGAGCGCGCGGAGGCGACGGGCCGGTCTGGTCTGGGTGTGCATCGGTTCCTCGGGTCGGGTGGTGCGGATGTGGGGAGACGGTGCCCCGGGCGGACCCGGGGCACCGCGTGGGTCACCAGGTGACGGGGACCTGGACCTCGTCGAGGTCGACCGGGTCGTTCGCGACGCCGTGCGCCGAGAAGGTCTGGACGAAGCACTCGTACTGCCCGAGCGCCGCGTTGGCGGTCGCGGTCTTCGTGGCGTCGTAGTCGCAGCTGACGGTCGCCGCCGCGTCGCCGGTGTGGTGCGGATCCGCGGTGTAGGACTTCGCGACGTCGATCGTCGTGGTGAAGCCACCACCGGCCGTGAACGCGCTCTTCGACACCCACTGGGCGGAGCCGAACCAACCCGAGTTGGTGGCGTAGTCCGCCTGCTTGGGCCCGTAGACGACGTAGACGCCGAAGCCGCGCCCCTGCGCGTCCCCGTCGAAGCCGCTGCCGGTGACCGTGACGGTACCGTCCGAGACGCCGTGCAGTGCCCCCGGGCCGTCGGTGACGACCGAGGCCGGTCCGCTGACCGACAGGCTGGCGCCGTAGTCGTTCGTGACCGCGGTGGCCGCGGACGCGCTGACCGCGGGCAGGACGGCGATGCCGACCGCGGCGACCCCTGCCGCCAGCGTGATCCCGAACGAGCGTGCGATTCGTGTCATGTTCGTGTTTCCCTCTCGATGTGGGCGCCCCCTGTGAGCACCCGGGTCCGGTGGTCCTACGGCGCGACGTCGGTCGCGGTGCGTCGTGCGGCGCGGCGGGAGTGCACGATCGCGAAGACGACGAGCGCCGCGACGGCCACGACGAGCGCGGACAGGCCGCCGAGGACGATCCGCAGGACGCTCGGGTCGATCCCGCCCGAGGAGCCGTCGGCAGCCGCGGCCGCCACCGCCGACGGGGTCGCCCCGGCCGGCACGGTGGGGGTCGCCGACGCGGTCGGCTCCGCGGTGGCGCTCGGCTTCGCCGTCGACCGCGCAGACGGCTTCGTGGCCGCGCGGGTGTCGGCGCTCGCCTCGGACGTCGGCTCGGCGGACGGACGGGAGGCACTGCCCGCGTCCGTCGTGTCGGCCGGCGCCTGCCCGGTGGTTGCCCTGGTGCCGCCACCGGCCAACGTGCCGCCGCTGCCGTACAGGTTCTGCACGGAGACGGGTGTGAACGACTCGTTGTTCGCGTTCGCGACGCCGTGCGCACCGATCGTGATGATCCCGCACTGCACGACCGTGCAGTCGACGGTCTTCGCGGCGCCGTTCCGGTCGAGCGCCTGGAACGTCGAACCGGGGACCTTGAGGGTCGCGGACCAGGTGCCCGTGGCGGAGTCGACCGTGCCGCCGTTCGCCGCCGACGCGGTGGTGCTGCCCTCGAAGGCCACGAAGTCGAGGTACCCGGTGGGGTTCGACTCGTCGTCGGGCACGTAGCTGTAGTCCGCGCCCGTCGCCCCGCCCTTGCTCGGCTGCCAGGTGCCGTTCACGGTGCCGAACGCCACGTAGATGCCGCCGTACCCGTTCTTGATGCCCTGGAACCCGGAGCCGCGCAGGCGCAGCGTCGTCAGGTACGTCGAGTCGACCTGGTTCGTGACCTCGGGGTGCCCCTCGATCGCGACGCTGACACGGCCGGCTGCCGATGCGGGGGCGACGCCCACCAGGGCGGCTCCCCCGGCGCTGAGCGCGACGAGCAGTCCGGCGAGCGCGAGCCGCAGCGGGCGGGTGCGGGTGGTCACGAGGAGGCCTCCTGGAGGGTTCGGGACGGCACGACGACGGGCGTGCCGGTGTTCGGGTCGGGCACGACGGTGACCGGGTGCCGGTAGACGGCGCCGATGCGGTCGGCGGTCAGGACGTCGGTGGGGGTGCCGTCGGCGACGATCCGGCCGCCGGCGAGCATGGCGACGCGATCGGCGTACGCCCCGGCGAGGCTCAGGTCGTGGAGCACCACGACGACGGCGCCACCGGCCCGGGCGTGTGCGCGGGCGACGGCCAGCACGGCCTCCTGGTGTCGCAGGTCGAGGGCGGCGGTCGGTTCGTCGAGCAGGAGCACCGGGGTCGACTGCGCCAGGACCCGGGCGAACGAGGCCCGGGCTCGCTCCCCGCCCGACAGCGAGGGGAACGCCTGGTCGATCCGGTCGGCGAGTTCGACCTGGTCGAGCACCCGCGCGACCACGGTGTCGTCGTCGACCGCTCGCGGGGTCCCCCGCCACGGCGCCCGGCCCATCCGGACGACCTCGCCGACGCGGAACCCGAAGGCCACGGCGGTGTCCTGCTCGAGCACGGCACGCCGACGAGCGGTGGCGAGCGGTGCTTCGCCGCCGGTGCGCACCCCGTCGATCGCGACCGTGCCGCTGTGGGCGAGGTCCCCGGCGATCGCCCGGAGCAGGGTCGACTTGCCGGCACCGTTCGGACCGACGAGCGCCAGGACCTCGCCCGCGCGCACGGTCAGGTCGACGTCGGCGAGCAGCGGTCGTCCGTCGATGACGACGCCGATCCCGGACACGACCACGGCGCCGACAGCGCTCGTCTCGATCATGCCCAGCCCCCCGACCGTCGGCGGGCACGGCGCAGGAGCCAGAAGAAGAAGGGTCCGCCGACGAGCGAGGTCAGCATGCCGATCGGCAGGTCCGCGTACGGCACCAGGGTGCGCGCGAGCAGGTCGGCGATCGTCAGGAGCAGGGCGCCGCCGAGCGTCGAGACCAGCAGCAGCGGTCCGTGCGCCGGGCCGATGACCATCCGCATCAGGTGCGGGACGACGAGCCCGACGAACGCGATGATGCCGGCGAACGCGACCGCTGCGCCGACGAGCAGGGCGACCACGACGATCGCGACGACCCGGACGGCCTCGACCCGCACCCCGACGTGCCGCGCGGCCCGGTCGCCGAGGGCGAGCAGGTCGAGCGAGCGCGTCAGCACGACGGCGCCGACGAGTCCTGCCCCGATGACGGGGGCGATCGCCGCGGCCTGGTCCCACATCGAGCCGTTCAGGGACCCGAGCTGCCAGAACACGATCTGCTCGCGCGCCTGCTGGTCGCCGAGGAACGTCAGGAAGGCGAGCCCTGCCCCGGTGAACGCGTTCACGGCGATGCCGGTGAGCAGGAGCGTGACGACCTCGGTGCGGCCGCCGGCGCGGGACAGTCCGTAGACGAGCAGCGTCGCGACCAGGCCCGCGGCGAACGCCATCAGCGGCGTCGTCCAGTACCCGGCGAACTGCAGCCCGAACACGATCGAGGCGCACGCTCCGAAGGCTGCGCCGCCGGACACCCCGACGACGCCGGGGTCGGCCAGGGGGTTCGCGAACACGGCTTGCATGAGCACACCGGCTGCGGCGAGCGCGGCGCCGATCAGCAGCGCCATCACCACCCGCGGGAACCGGATCGTCCACAGCGCCTGGGTGACGAGGTCGTCGGCGGGGCCGTCCACGGGCAGGCCGAGCGACCGGCCCACGGTCCGGAGCACCTCGGCGGGCGAGATCCCGAGCTGTCCGACGCTCGCCGACACCAGCGTCGCGACGACGAGTGCCACCGCGAGGCCGGTGGTGAGCAGCGCGATGCGGCCGACCCGCGACCTGGACGTGACCGCCGGTGCGGCGGAGACGTGCGTGGCGGGCGCGATCCGTTCCTCCCGGACGGTCACGAGGCGTCCGCCGGACCGTAGATCGCCGCGGCCAACGCGGCCACGATCTCGGGCGTGCGCGGCCCGAAGCTCATCACCGTCGTGTCCGCCATGTCGACGATGCGGCGGTGCTCGCCCGCGGGCGTCTTCGCGATCGCGGGGACCCGCTGGAGCAGTCCGTCGACGCCGTCGACGGACTCGAGCCCCTTGGTCATCATGATCACCAGGTCCGGCTGCATCGCGACCAGCGCCTCGGCGTTGACGGGGCGCATGCCCGTCCAGTCCTGTTCCGTCGCGACGTCCCGCCCGCCGACGGCGTCGATGAGCGAGTCGGCGCCGGACTCGCTGCCGAACAGGTAGTAGATCCCGGCGTTCCCCCGCACGTACAGGAACACCATCTTCAGCTTGTCGGCGCGAGCCGACGGCGCGATCCGGGCCACCTGCGCAGCGACGGCCCGCTCCTGCGCGTGCACCTCGGCGGCCAGGCGGTCGCCGGTCGCCGGGACGCCGAGCGCGGTCGCGACCTGCTCGATGATCGCGTCGGTGTTCGTGGTGTCCCGGTGCGGGTCCACGACGACGACGGGGACGCCGGCCTTCCGGATCTGCAGCACGACGTCCCACGGGCCGAGCGAGGTGTCGGTCAGCAGCACCGTCGGCCGGAGCGCGAGGATCGCCTCGGCGGAGAGCTCGTGGCCGTTCTGGGTGACGAGCGGCAGGTCCTCGGTGCCCGCGAAGCCGGTCGAGACGTCCCGTCCGACCAGGTGGTCCCCCAGGCCGAGGCCGTACACGGTGGACGACAGCGTGCCGGAGATGTCGAGCGCGAGGATCCGGTCCGCGCTCGTGACGGTCACCTCGGTGTCCTGGTTGTCGGTGACGGTGACGGGCAGCTCGGGCTCGTCCACCGTGCTCGCCGTCGGCGGCAGGTCGGTCGCCAGGGTCGCGGTGCGCTCGCCGGTCACGTCCTTCGCGTCGGTCACCGGGGCGATGGCCCGGAGGCCCGCGGCCGGGTCCGTCGCGCTCGTCCCGCGACCCGCCGCCTGCGTCGCACCCGCGGTGCCGGTACCGCCGCCGGTGCAGCCGGTCGCCACGGCGAGGACGACGAGGGCGGACGCTGCGGCCGTGAGGGCGCGACGGAGTGACGACATGGAGATGATCCCGAGTGCTGGTTCGTGAAGTTAGGTGAGCCTCACCTAACCGTTAACTTAGGTGAGCCTTGCCTACCTTGTCCAGCACGTGTTGCCGTCTCCCCGCTACGGTGGTGCCGTGCGCATCGTGGTGGCTCCGGACTCGTTCAAGGGCACCGCGACCGCGGCGTCCGTCGCCCAGGCGATCGCGGACGGCTGGCTGACCGAACGCCCCGACGACGATGTGGTGCTCGTGCCGATGGCCGACGGCGGCGAGGGCACCCTCGACGCCTTCGCGACCGCGGTCCCCGGCGCGGTCCGCGTCCCCGTCACGGTCACGGGTCCGGCCGGCGAACCCGTCGACACCCACTGGCTGCGGCTGCCCGACGGCCGTGCAGTGGTGGAGCTCGCGGCGACGAGCGGTCTCCCGATGCTCGACGAACTCCTGCCGGACACCGCCACGAGCCGGGGGTTCGGCGAGGCGATCGCCGCCGCGCTCGACGCCGGTGCCACGGGGCTCGTGCTCGGCATCGGTGGCAGTGCCTCGACCGACGGCGGACGGCCCGTGCTCGAGGCGCTCGGCCACGACGGCGACCGCGGCGCGCTGCGTGCCCTGCCACCGCTCGGCGTGACCGTGCTGACCGACGTGACCTCGCCGTTGCTCGGCCCGACCGGCGCCGCCGCGGTCTTCGGGCCGCAGAAGGGCATCGCGCCCTCGCGCGTCGCCGCGTTCGACGAGCGGCTGGCCGCCTGGGCCGCACGGTTCCCGGACGTCGACCCGGCCACGCCCGGCGCCGGCGCCGCTGGTGGCGTGGGCTTCGGTCTGCTCGTCTGGGGTGCGACCCTGGCCCGCGGTGCGGACGGCGTCGCCGAGGTCCTCGGCTTGGCCGATCGGCTCACCGGCGCCGACGTGGTCATCAGCGGCGAGGGCCGGTACGACGGCCAGTCCGCCGCCGGCAAGGTCCCGTCGGTGGTGCGGTCGCTCACGGCGACGCACGCACCCGAGGCTCGGTCGATGCTCGTCGCCGGCGCGATCGAGGCGTCGCTCGACGACTACGCCGCCGCTGCCTCGCTCACCGTGCTCGCCACGCAGACCACCGGCGAACCGGACGACGCCCTCGCCGATCCGCTGCGCTTCGCCGCCATCGCGGGGCAGCGGCTCGCACGGCTGGCCTGAGCACCCCGATTCCCGCACTGGGGAGCCCCAATGGGACCTCCCACGCTGTGGCGCGCTCCATCAGACTGGTTCCGGGCCGGAACCGGCCCGCAACGCACCCCCACGAGGAGATCATTGCGCACCGTCAACGCGTACGCGGCACCGTCAGCGACCGAGCCGCTCGTCAAGACCACCATCACCCGTCGTGACGTCGGCCCGGACGACGTCGCGATCGACATCGCCTACGCCGGCATCTGCCACTCGGACATCCACACCGTCCGCGGTGAGTGGGGCCCCATCCAGTACCCGCAGGTCGTCGGCCACGAGATCGTCGGCCACGTCACCGCCGTCGGCGAGAACGTCACCAAGCACCAGGTCGGCGACCGCGTCGGCGTCGGCTGCATGGTCAACTCCTGCGGCGAGTGCGAGAACTGCGTCGCCGGCCAGGAGCAGTACTGCCTCAAGGGCAACATCGGCACCTACGCCAGCGTCGACCCCGCCGACGGCTCGATCACCCAGGGCGGCTACTCGCAGGCCGTCGTCGTGAACGAGGACTTCGTGCTCCGCGTCCCCGAGTCGCTCGACATCGAGAAGGTCGCGCCGCTGCTCTGCGCCGGCATCACCACCTACTCGCCGCTGCACCACTGGAAGGCCGGCCCCGGTACGAAGGTCGCCGTCGTCGGCATGGGCGGGCTCGGCCACATGGCCGTCAAGATTGCCGTCGCGCTCGGCGCCGAGGTCACCGTCCTCTCCCAGACCACCTCGAAGCAGGAGGACTCGCTCCGCTACGGTGCGAAGGCCCACTACGCGACGAAGGACCCGGAGACGTTCGAGAAGCTCGCGAACTCCTTCGAGCTCATCATCAACACCGTCTCGGCGAAGATCCCGATGGGTTCCTACCTCGGCCTGCTCAAGGTCGACGGCACGCTCGTCAACGTCGGTGCACCGTCCGAGCCGCTCGAGGTCCCGGCCTTCGCGCTCATCCCGCGCCGGCTCAGCTGGGCCGGTTCCGCCATCGGCGGCATCCAGGAGACCCAGGAGATGCTCGACTTCTGCGCCGAGCACGACATCCTGCCGGAGACCGAGCTCATCAGCGCCGACCAGATCAACGAGGCCTACGAGCGCGTCCTGTCCTCGGACGTCCGCTACCGCTTCGTGATCGACGCGGCCACGCTGGCGTAGTCGTCACCACCTGCATGACAGGGAGGCCCGTTGCCGGCCGGCAACGGGCCTCCCGTCTGTCCGCCTGCCCGCCTGCCCGTCAGCCGACCTCGTCGCCCGACGGCAGGGCACCGCACCAGTCGACCGAGCCGGCATCGATGCTCGCCTCGAGCGCGCCGGAGGTCGCGTCGACGATGCTCACCAGCTCGTCGGTCGCCGACTTCGTCGCGACCGCGACGAACTGGCCGTTCGGCGACGGGCAGACCGCGGTGACGCTCGCGTCGTCCGGGATGCTCACCGGCAGCCGGGAGGCCCGTCCCCCGTCCACACGCACGATCCGAGCCGAGACGGTCCCGTCCGACCGCACGTCCCCCAGCACCCGCAGGTACGTGTCGTCCGTCAGCGGAGCGATGCGGCCGAGGACCGCCGCATCGGTGCTGGCGGCCGAGGCCCGCAGCGCCGTCTTCGCGCCGTCGGTCAGGTCGAGCCGCTCGATGCCGGTGCCGGTCTCGACCACGGCCGTGGTGCCGGTGCCGACGAACCCGTGCAGGTACGTGGCGCTGCCGAGCCGGACCGGATCGGCGCGGCCGCTCATGTCGACGAGCACCAGGTCGTCGCTGCCCGTCCGGACCAGGGCACTCTCGGTGCGCGGGACGTAGGCCCACTGCCCGACCGTCATCGGCACGGCACCGGTCTTCGGCTTGCCGTTGGCCGCGATCGCGGTGGGCAGGTGCGTGCCCGTCATGTCGACCACGTACAGGCCGGTGTTCCGGGACTGCCCGGTCGAGGTGTCGGCGTACTCGAACCCGAACGAGGCGCCGTCGTCGGCGACGTGCAGCGCGGTGACCCGCCCCTGCGACGACGGCAGGGTGAGGTGCTCGACGGGGGTGTCGTCGTCCTGCACCCCGCCGCTCAGCGCCACGACGTCGACGGACGAGCTGGCGTCCGTGCCGCTCACGACCACCAGGGAACGACCGAGCCGGGCGTACTCGTTGATCGCCGTGCCCTCGTAGACCGTGGTGGCACCGCCCGCGTCGAGGGACCGCCGGACGATGCGGTCCTTCGCCCCGGCCTGCCCGGGGACGAGGGCGAGGACGTCGGTGCTGCCGGTGCGGATCGCCGCGGTGAGGTCCGACGTGGCGCGCTGCCCCGGCGCCCGGACGTTCGCGACCGTCACGGTGTAGTCGCGGTCGTAGGCCAGGGGGCCGGCGAACTCGACCGCGATCGTGTTGCCGCTCGAGGTCACCGTGTGGGCGGCTGCCGGGCTGACCCGGACGTCGTCGGCGGACACCTGCTGCAGGGCCTGGTTCGCCGTCAGGATCACCCGCTGCGCCGGTCGGGACACCAGGCCGCTGGCGTCGTAGGAGACGTCGCGGAGCCGCGGGCCCTGCTGCGAGCCGACGACGGCGGCGAGCGCCGCGACCACGGCCAGGACCACCACGACGGCGAGGTACCGGCGGTGGAACCGGTGTGCGACCGGGCGGCGCTCACGGCGCCCCTCAGTACTCATACGGGTCCTTCGGCTGCGCGATCTCGGTGACCTTCGCGGCCTTGATGACGATGCGGGCGTCGGCGGACTGGTCCGGGTTGGCTGCGAGTGCGCCGGTCACCGTGACCCACTGTCCCTCGTCGGGCACCGCGTCGGAACGGTCGCCGGCGTCCGTCACGACACCGAGACCGACGGGCTGGGCATCGACGGCGCAGCAGCTGATCACGAACCGGGTGAGCGTGAACGAGCCGTCCTGGCCGGGGACGACGAAGCCGGACAGCCGCACCTGCTTGCCGACGAGCGCAGTGGTGTCGGTGGTCTGCCGGATGAGCGCCGCCCAGTCCTTGACGCCGTACTGCGAGGTGTCGACGCCCTCGCTGCCGAGCAGGGACACCGCTGCCTCGGAGCCCGTGGCGTTCGACAGGGTCGCCGAGTCGACGCTCCGCTGCTGCGCGGTGCGGGCGGAGAGCGTCGTCGGGGGCAGGACGAGCATCGCGACGGTGACGCCGATCGTGACGATCGCGGCTGTCCCGCCGAGCGCGATGCGCGTGCGGCGACCCGCGCCTCCCGGTCGCCCACCGTGTCCGTGTTCGTGCTCGTCGGCGTCGTCGCCGTGCGTGTGGCCGTACCCCCGGGCGATGACGACCAGGCCGGCGATCGACGCGGGCACCCCGACGGCGGCGAGGACGATCGTGAACACCGAGTAGCGCGGGTTGATGTACAGGTCGAGGTGCCCGACCAGTGCCAGCCACAGCGTGCAGAGCGCCACGGCCAACACGGACCCGAGCCCCAGGTACGCGGGCGCGTTGCTGCGTGCATCAGACGAGGACATTCATCACCAATCCCACGGCGCCGGCGAACAGGACGCACACGACGGCGAGCAGCACCAGGAACCGGACCCGGAACGTCGTGCGCAGCAGCGCGATCATCTTCACGTCGATGATCGGCCCGATGATCAGGAAGGCCGTGATCGACCCGGGCAGGAACGTCGAGGCGAACGACAGCGCGAAGAAGGCGTCGACGTTCGAGCAGAGCGACACCGTCATCGCCAGCAGCATCATCGCCGCGACGGACAGCACCGGGTTCGAGCCGATCGCGACCAGGGTCGAGCGGGGCACGGCGACCTGGATCGCGGCCGCCAGCCCGGCACCGACGAACAGCGCCGGCATCATCGTCGCCGTCTCGCCGCCGAACTGCGCGGCGCTCTGCCGCCATCGGTGCAGGCCCCGGGGTGCTCCGACGGCCGCGCGGCACCGGGCCTCGAAGGCAGGGAGCAGCAGGTCGGCCGGACGGCGGTGCGCGGCGACGATCCAGCCGACCAGGTTCGCGATCACGAAGCCGCCGACGATCCGGACCGGCAGGATCCACCCGGACCAGCCGAAGGCCTGCGCAGTGCTGATGATGACGAGCGGGTTGAGGATCGGGGCGGCGACCAGGAACGTGACGGCCTCGGCCGGCGTGAACCCGCGCAGCATCAGGCCGCGCGCGAGGGGCACGTTGCCGCACTCGCACACCGGGAACAGCATGCCGATCAGGGAGATCACGGCGCGACGGCCGAAGGCGTTCTGCGGCAGGACCCGCTCGAGCGCGCCGACCGGCACCCAGACCTCGACGACGATCGACAGCACGATGCCGAGCACCACGAACGGCAGCGACTCGACGACGACGCTGATCGCCAGTGTCAGGAAGTCCTGCACGACGTCCGGCAGCCCGGCGGCCCCGATGCTCGGGGACAGCAGCCGGATCCCCAGGAGCACGACGACGGTGAGCAGCACGAGGCCCGGGCCCGTCAGGGAACGGGAGCGGGAGCGCTGCTGCGGCGGCGTGGTCGTCGTCACCCGGAAAGGATAGGCGACGCGTGCTGCGCGACGGTCCGTGCGCGCCCGCCTGCGCACCGTGCGAGTTCGTTCACCCCGTGCAGGGTTGCTCGCTCGGTGCCGGCCTGGAGCGCCGCACGGAGCCGCCAACGACGCACGGGTCCGCGAACCCGGCACCGTGCACCTGCTCCCCCGCCAGCAACAACGCCGCACCGGCCCGCGAACCCGGCACCGTGCGAGCGCGACGGGCCGCGGTCAGCCTCGGGCGATACCCGCCACGTGCCGGTCGAGGGTGTCGATCGCCCACGAGGCGTCACCCCCTGGATCGAGCCGCACGATGTGCATCGCGAGCCCGTCCACCAGGGCGTGCAGGCGGCGGGTCTCGTAGGCGGCGTCGGCGTCCGGCACCCCGAGCACCCGCAGGATCCGCCCGCACCACTCCCGCATCTCGTCGACGACCCGGTCGTGGAACGGCCGGAGTTCGGCGTCGGTCAGGGCCGCGGTGCCGAGGCCCAGGTAGACGTCGAGCTCGATGCGCCGTTCCTCGTCGAGGGGCAGGAGCTCGAGCAGCACCGCGTGGGCGTAGGCCGTCCCTTCCAGGTCCGCGGGCACGGCGTCGATCCGGGCCGAGGTCGCGTCGAACACGAGCTCGAGCGCGTGGGACCGGACGCTCGCCTGGGTCGGGAAGGTGTAGCGGACGGTGCTCGGCGGCAGCCCCGCCTCCGCCGCGACGTTCCGCACGCTCAGCGCCCCCAGTCCGTCGCGGGCGAGCACCCGGCACGCCGCCTCGGACACGGTCCGACGCCGCTGCTCCACGTCCATGCTCCTGGCCACGGAGCCATACTCGCACAGTCGTACGAACTCGTGCTAGCGTCGGGATGGTTGTCGCACAGTCGTGCGACTACTCGATCGGAACGAAGGGAACATCGTCATGGCATGGGTCATCCTCGTGCTGAGCGGCGTGCTCGAAGCCGTCTGGGCCACCGCGCTGAGTGCGTCGAACGGCTTCAAGAAGGTCGTCCCGACGATCGTGTTCGTCGCCGGCATGGCCCTCAGCATGGTCGGCCTGGCATTCGCGATGCAGTCGATCCCGGTCGACACCGCCTACGCGGTCTGGGTGGGCATCGGCGCCTCGCTCACGGTCGTCGTGTCGATCCTGCGCCGGCAGGAATCGGCGTCGCTCGCCCGCCTCGGCCTGGTGTTCGGCCTGGTCGCCTGCGTCGTCGGCCTCAAGGTGGTGAGCTGAGGTGGCCTGGATCGTCCTGTTCGTCAGCGCCACGCTCGAGACCGTGTGGGCGACCGCCCTCGGCGAGAGCGACGACTTCACCCGCCCCGGCCCCACGGTCGTGTTCGTGATCACGATCGTGATCAGCCTCGTCGCGTTCGGCTACGTCCTGCAGCACATCCCGATCAGCACCGCGTACGCGGTCTGGACCGGCACCGGTGCCGCGTTGACCGTCCTGTGGGGCATGGCCACGGGCGCCGAGCCCGTCACGGTCCTGCGCGTGCTGTTCATCGCCGGGATCGTCGGCTGCGTCGTCGGCCTGAAGCTCGTGCCGGCTCGTCCGGCGGTCGCGCCCAGGATCTCGGCGGGGCGAGCCCGAGACTCGGTCTGAGCGACCGATCTCGCGCCGCGTGCCCCGAGAACCGTCGCTGACCCCGAGACTCGGGTCGCGCTCGCGACACAGGCGGTGACGGACGGGAGGCCCGGTGCCAGCTGGCACCGGGCCTCCCGTCCGTCAGGTGGTCACGTGACGATCAGACGGACGCGCCCGTCCACTCGTCCTCGGCCGCGACGTGGTCGCTGCCGACCGTGCCGGCGGCGAGCGCCGCGGCGGCGCGCTCCGTGTGGCTCGGCGGGTTGGACGGCACGTCGGCCGGACGGCCCTCGTCGTTCAGCTTGCGGAGCTCGGGCACGATGTCCGTCGCCAGGATGTCGATCTGCTCGAGCACCGTCTTGAGCGGCAGCCCCGCGTGGTCGACCAGGAACAGCTGTCGCTGGTAGTGGCCGACGTGGTCCTTCATCGCGGCGTACCGGTCGATGACCTGCTGCGGCGAACCGACCGTGAGCGGGGTCTGGGCGGCGAAGTCCTCCATCGAGGGACCGTGGCCGTAGACCGGGGCGTTGTCGAAGTAGGGCCGGAACTCGTCGACCGCGTCCTGCGAGTTCTTCCGGGCGAAGAACTGCCCGCCCAGACCGACGATCGCTTGATCGGCGCGGCCGTGACCGTAGTGCTCGAAGCGCTGGCGGTACAGCCCGACCATCTGCTCGGTGTGCTGGATCGGCCAGAAGATGTTGTTGTGGAAGAAGCCGTCACCGTAGTAGGCGGCCTGCTCGGCGATCTCCGGCGTGCGGATCGAGCCGTGCCAGACGAACGGGGGCACGCCGTCGAGGGGGCGCGGCGTCGAGGTGAAGCCCTGCAGCGGCGTGCGGAACTTGCCCTGCCAGTTGACGACGTCGTTCTCCCAGAGCTGGCGGACGAGCGCGTAGTTCTCGATCGCCAGGTTGACGCCCTGGCGGATGTCCTGCCCGAACCACGGGTACACGGGGCCGGTGTTGCCGCGACCCATCATGAGGTCCATGCGGCCGTCGGAGATCACCTGGAGCATCGCGTACTCCTCGGCGATGCGCACCGGGTCGTTCGTGGTGATGAGCGTGGTGCTCGTCGAGAGCGTGATGTCCTTCGTCTTCGCCGCGAGGTAGGCCAGCAGCGTGGTCGGCGACGAGGCGACGAACGGCGGGTTGTGGTGCTCTCCGGTGGCGAAGACGTCGAGTCCGGCCTGGTCGGCGTGCTGCGCGATGGTGAGGATGTCACGGACGCGCTGGGTGTCGTCCGGCGTGGTGCCGGTCGTGGGATCGGTCGTGACGTCACTGACCGTGAAGATGCCGAACTGCATGATGCGCCGCCTTTCGCGATATCGATGCGTTTGCATCGACTTGCTGGGTACAACGTAGCGCACGCCGGCACATTCCCGCCAGGTGCTGACCGGTCGCGTCAGCGGGCGTCGGGCAGTGCGGCCGGGTCCGTCCGGGCCGCGTGGTGCATGCCGTCGAGGAACCACACCGCGGTCACCACCGCCAGGACGCTCGCGCTCGAGGCCAGGCGTCCGGCCATCAGGATCGCGGCGCGGTCGTGGGCGCCGTCCCCGGTCAGGCCGACGACGAGCGCCGCGACACCGACGGCCAGCGTGACCCCGGTCGCGACGAGCAGGACGACACTGACCACCCGGCGCGGCCCCCGACGGCCGTCCCGGTCACCGCGGAGCCCCCGGTCGACCCTCGGCCCGAACGCCCGGACGACGCCGAGCCAGAACATCGCGATCGCGCACGCGCCGATGATGTCGCTCACCCGGTGCCAGCCGTACACGACCGTCTGGTTGGCCACGAAGACCGCGTAGACCGCCCCGAGCAGGGTGACGATCGGCCGGAAGCGACGGGGCGTGACCATCAGCACGGCGAACAGCGCGGCGAGCGCGATCGTCGCGTGCCCCGAGGGGAACGAGTTCGGCGTCGTCGACTGGGCGATCTCCGGGCGCTCGGCGATACGCTTGACCAGCGTCGAGGTGGCCGCCGACGCGAGCACCACTGCACCCGCGCCGAGCCCCACCGAGAGCCGTCGCCTGGCGAACGCCACCGCGACGATCACGACAACGAGCAACAGGATCACCGGCACCGAGATGACGTTGAGCGCAGTGTCCGAGCTGAACAGGTCGGACTCCCGGACCCCGCCGAGCGCGGCGTCCTCCATGCGCTGCCCCACCGGCGTCAGCACCGCGGCCGCGTAGACGGAAGGTACGATCACGAACCCCAGAGCCGCCAGCACACCCCACCGCAACCGCCGCGAGACGCTCGGTCCACGCGACTCCGGTCCATTGCGCTCGGGTGTCAAGGTCACCGGGCTGGTCCTCCTCGGAGTGGTCGTCGTCGGTCTCGTCGCACGCCTGGTGACGGCGCTGCGATTCGGACGGTCGGGGTCGGACACGATACCGTTGGCTCACCGGCCGGAGGCTGGGAACCGCGCGGCCGTCAACCGCGGATCCCGCGCTGTGCCGCTCAGTGCCGCGCCGCGCAGTTCGGCGGGCACCGCCGGACTGACGCACGTCGCGTCGGCAGTGTACGAGGAGGAGACCGAAGTGGCCATCAAGGAACCGGGCATCACCGCCTCACCGAACCGCGGGCTCGCGCTCACGGTCGGTGGCGTCCTCGCACTCTGGGGCATCCTGGGCTTCTTCTTCGCCGCCGACGGCGACCCCGGCTTCTTCAGCCGACAGGGCGGGATGCTGTGGAACGCCTTCGGCGTGAACCCGCCGCTCGCCCTCATCTGGGTACTGCTCGCCGCAGTCCTGCTCATCACCGGGCTCGGCAACACCATCGGTTCGCGGAACGGCAACCTGCTCGTCGGCGCCGTGCTCGTCGTGCTGGCGGTCTACGGGTTCGTGTTCGTGGACACCTCGGCGAACATCTTCGCGCTGAACACCACCGACAACGTGTTCCACGCGATCGTCGGGGTCGTCCTGCTGCTGACGGCGTTCGGTGCCGACAAGGAGAACCTCCGCGCGCTGCGTGCGGCGGCTCGCGCCTGACGCACCGACCCGCTCCCCGACGCCCGTCTGCCGCTCCGGCAGGCGGGCGTCGTCGTGTGCGCGGAGCGTGGGTGTAGTGCGTGGGTGCAGTGCGTGGGTGCAGTGCGCGGGTGTGTCAGGCGTCGTCGTCGGAGTCGGGGTCCGACGCAGGCTCCGGCTTCGGTGCTTCGAGTGCCGTCGCGACGATGCGCGGCGCTTCGGACATGAAGCGCCGGACGTCCGTGTCGACGATGATGTCCTGCGGCCGCAGCGGCCGGGTCAGGTACAGCCCCTCGAGCGAGGTCAGCCGTGACAGCGCGACGTAGGTCTGGCCGGCGCTGAACACCCGGTTGCCGAGGTCGACCACCGCGCGGTCGTAGGTGCTGCCCTGGGACTTGTGGATCGTGACCGCCCAGGCGAGCCGCAACGGGAACTGCTGGAACTCGCCGACGGTGTCCTTCTTGAGTTCCTTCTTGTCGGCGTCGTAGGAGTACTTGAACTTCTCCCACACCGACGGCTGGACCTCGAACGACTCCCCGTCGACGTCGACCCACACCGTGTCGCGGATCGCCGTGACGATGCCGAGCGTCCCGTTCACCCACCGCTGGTCAGCGTCGTTGCGCAGGAACATCACGTGCGCGCCGGGCTTCAGCTCGAGTGCTTCGTCGGCCGGGAAGTTCCGCCCGCCGAAGTCGCCGTTGACGTCGGCCTTCGCGGTCTTGACCTTGCCGGGCAACCGGTCGAGCGCCGCCTTGTTGATGCGCGCGACGGTGTCGTTCCGGGTGGCGAGGGTGATGGCGTCGTCGGGCGAAGGCCGCGCGCCCGCGGTGTTCAACTGGTCCGCGATCTCGGCGGTGACGCGGCCGTGCCGCACCGCCGTGAGCATGGCGGCGAACGCGTCGTCGCGCTGGCGGTGCACGGTGGCGAGCTCGATGATGTTCAGCTTCGCCTCGAGCCACACCTTGGCGTCGAAGAACCACATCGACCGGTAGTGGTCGGTGAAGTACGCGCGCTCGTCGGCGCCGCCCGGCACCGGCGGCAACTGGTACGGGTCTCCGAACATCACGACCTGCACGCCGCCGAACGCCTCGAACTGCCGCCCGCGGGCCTTCCGCAGCGAGCGGTCCATCCCGTCGAGCAGGTCGGCGTTCACCATGGAGACCTCGTCGATGACCAGGGTGTCGATGGTGTTCAGGAGCTTCCGGGTGTCCGGCCCCTGGCGGAGCTCGGCGTCGGCGATCAGGCCGATCGGCAAGCGGAACAGGGAGTGGATCGTCTGACCGCCGACGTTCAGGGCCGCGACCCCGGTCGGTGCGCAGATCACGACCTGCTTCTCGGTGTTCCACGACAGGTGGTTGAGCAGGGTGGACTTGCCCGTCCCCGCCCGACCGGTGATGAAGACGTGGTCGCGGGTGTGCTCGATGTACTCGAAGACGGCCCGCTGCTCGTCGCTGAGCTCGATGCTCATCGGGCGTCCTGCTCGAGGGTGCGCGGTTCCGCCGCGGGCGTGCGCGCGTCCGCCGCGGGCGTGCGACCCGACGTTCCAGCACGCCGCAGCTGCACGAGCACCACGACGACGACCGCCACCAGGAGCAGCACCCCTGCGGCCACGAGCACGAGTCCGCCGCGGGCCTGGTCGACGAGCGGGTCGGGCCCCCACGTGCGTCCCATCGCGCCGAACCACGAGGCCTGCAGCAGCCCGAGCGGCCCGCGCATCGCGATGCCGAGTGACACCGCCCCTGCCGCGACGACCACGGCTCCGACGATCCGGACGACCGCCGCCCCGCGGGTCGGGTGGGTCCGGCCAGCCGCGACGGGGGTGAAGAGCGTCGGCATCGCGAGGAGACCGACGAGCAGGAAGCCGACGTCGATGACGGTGCGTCCCGTGGAGTCGCTCACCGACCAGCGGACGGCGTCGGTGGCGAAGTACGCCCACCACACCGCTGCGGCGAGCAGGAACGCGGGGAAGGGCTGCACGAGGTAGCGGACCGCGGCGTTGTCGACCAGCACACCGGTCCACTCGCGCACCCCGGTGCTGTCGTCGTCGCGAGGGTGCACCGCTGCCCGGATGAGCACGACCGGAGCCGCCGCCCACACCAGCGCGGGCACCACGAGTCCGAGCAGCACGTGCGCGCCGACGTTCGCCGACACCAGGAACCGGTCGTACTGGTGCAGCGAACCGGACGTCGCGACGACGAGCGACACGATCGCCACGGCCGCCGCCACCGAACGCCGCACCGGCCAGCGGACCCCGGCACGGCGCAGGCGGACGACGCCGGCGACGTACGTCGCGGCGAGCAGCACGGCGGCCATCAGCCAGAACAGGTCGATGTTCCACTGCGTCAGCCAGCCCCAGGCCCCGGGCGCGTGCGGCAGCAGGTCGTCGGTGAGCAGCTCGGCCGGGCTCGGGTCGGTCGTCTTGCTCAGCGCGATCTGGTCGACCGGGGTCGCCGTGCGTCCGAGCGCCGCGGCGAAGCCGGACGCGACGCCCATCACGGCGAGCTCGACCACGATCAGGGTCCAGAACGGGCGGTGCCGTGCCGGTGCCTCGGCCAGGGACCGGATCGCACGCCGACGCTGCACGGCACCGAGGACCCCGATGGCCACGATTGCGCCGATCTTCACCAGCACGAGGGTGCCGTACGGCGTGAACAGGTTCGACAGGGCGCCGACACGGATCTGGGCCGAGGCGACACCCGACACCGCCACGAGCACGAAGCAGCCGAGCGCGATGCTCGAGTACCGCGCGACGACCACGGCCAGACGGTCGCCCGGCAGCACGCCGCGCAGGAGCACGAGCATGGTCAGGCCACCGACCCAGAGCGCGGCACCGACCAGGTGCAGCCCGAGCGCGGTGACCGCGGCGTCGTGGCTGGCGGTACCGGCGGCGTGGCCCTGCTGCGCGAGCGGGATGAGGCCGATCATCGAGACCGCAGCGGTCAGGGCGACCATCCCCCGCGAGCGCACGGCGAAGCAGAGCACCGTGACCGCGGCGGCGACGAGCACCGTGACGAGCCAGGCGAGGCCGAGGTCTGTGCCCGTCAGGAACACGCCCATCGACTGGCCGAACTGCTCGTCGATGCTGATCTCCGAGCCGGCGACGCTCAGGAAGGTGAAGAAGGTGGTGACCGCGGACGACACCGTCCAGATGCCGCTGGCAGCGGCCGCGACGTCGATGGCGCGGTTCCACTCGGGGCCGGACCGCGAGAGCCCGACGGTGGCGAGCGCCAGACCGCCGATCGTCGCGGCGGCGGACAGGTCCACGACCAGCCGGGAGATCGGCAGCCCGAAACGGACCAGGGGGCCGGGGTCGGCGATCAGCGCTGCGTTCGCACCACCGCCGATGACGAGTGCCGTGAGCAGCGCCACGAACCCGACGAGCAGGAGCACGGCGGGACCGGCGATGCGCGCGATCCGATTCACCCGTCAAGCCTAGGCGGTGCCCACCCGGCCGCAGAACGGGGCGGGCCGATCTGTGGGAACCGGCACGGGCCTCCCGGTCGACGCAGCGCGACGAACGCGACCAGACGCGACGTACGCGCCCCGGGAACGACGAAAGGGACGGCCGAAGCCGTCCCTCCCGATGCGCGGAACAGTCTTACTTGACCGCAGCCTTGAGCTTCGAGCCGGCGCTGACCTTGACCGAGTCGCTCGCGGCGATCTCGATGGCCTCACCCGTCTGCGGGTTGCGGCCGGTGCGGGCGGCGCGGTGCGTCTTCTCGAAGGCGATCCAACCGGGGATCGTGACCTTCGTGCCGTCCGCGACGGACGACGAGACGACGCTGAAGAGCGCGTCGACGACGCCGTTGACGGTGGCCTGGCTCTGGCCGGACTCGGCGGCGACGGCAGCGACGAGCTCGGTGCGGTTCAGTGACTTGTCAGCCATGGATGTCCTCCTCGGACTTCTTGCAGTATCGGTCGGACGAGCGTGCCGTCCGGCGCCCGGAGCGGTTGCCCCGTGCCACGGTGCCAGTGGGCCGAGGGCCCGGCGGAACCGGAGTTGAACCTACCAGCCGCAGGGGGTGAAAACAGCCGACTCGCCCGGATTTCCGGGCTTGTCGGGCTCGGAGATGGATGCTGGAGGGGCAGATGTGACGAATGACCGGTCGCATGTACCCCGTACACAGCGAACGCCCCGCCACCAAGAGGTGACGGGGCGTCGGGTACTGCGAGTGCTTACCAGGAGCTCTTCGTGATGCCGGGGAGCTCTCCACGGTGGGCCATGTCGCGGAAGCGGACACGGCTGATGCCGAACTCACCCAGGTGGCCACGGGGGCGGCCGTCGATCGCGTCGCGGTTGCGGTAGCGGATCGGGGATGCGTCGCGGGGCAGCTTCTGCAGGCCCACGCGAGCGGCCTCACGCGACTCGTCGGTGCCGTTCGGGTCCACGAGGGCCTTCTTCAGCTCGAGACGACGCTCGGCGTAGCGCGCGATGATGACGGCACGCTGGTTGTTCTTCGCGATCTTGCTCTTCTTCGCCATGCTTAGCGCTCCTCACGGAAGTCGACGTGCTTGCGGATCACCGGGTCGTACTTCTTCAGCACGAGACGGTCGGGGTTGTTCCGACGGTTCTTCTTGGTCACGTACGTGAACCCGGTGCCCGCCGTCGAGCGGAGCTTGATGATCGGACGGATGTCCTGACCCTTTTTCGCCATCAGATCTTCTCCCCACGGGCGAGGACGTCCTTGACGACGGACTCGATGCCGCGTGCGTCGATGACCTTGATGCCCTTAGCGCTGACATTGAGCGTCACGTTGCGACGCAGCGACGGCACGTAGTACGTCTTCTTCTGCACGTTCGGGTCGAAGCGGCGCTTCGTCCGGCGGTGCGAGTGCGAGATGTTGTGACCGAAGCCGGGAACGGCGCCGGTCACCTGGCACACTGCTGCCATGGTTTCCTCCTGAGGTACCGTGCGACCGGACGGCCGCACCCAAGTTCACTTGCCTGGTGCGCACGCGCAGGACCACCGGAGTGGTGCATGCGAGGGGGTTGTGCACACCGCCCAGGCCCGCAACCCCTGTCGAAGGGGGAACGAGCACCACGCGACCGCGGCGTTCGCGACGGTCGGAGGGCTTGGAACAACGGGTCCCCCACGCGGACGTGGAGAACCAAGGGGAGAGCCTACGCGAGGTCCGGGCGTGTCGCAAGCGCACGCACCATGAGCTCGCCGAGCTCGAGCGGTGCCGTGAACATCGGCCAGTGTCCGGTCTCGAGTCCGACGATGCTGAGTTCCTCGGTGGCGACGAGTTCCTCGGCCCAGGCCTGGTGGTCGGCCACCATCGTCGCGAGCTCGGTCGCCGGGATCTCGCAGGTGATCACCGTCGCCGGGATCGTGTGCCGGGCGGCGTCGGCGTAGTGGAAGCGGTCGGACGGAACCGCGGCGGGCTCCGGGATCGCCCGGTGCTCGAACGCTTCGCGCAGGGACGGGGTCATCCCGCGCACCGTGGCCGGCTCCCAGACGTCCCACGACGGCAGCGGGACCACCCCGTCGACCACGGGCAGTTCGTCGTTGACGCAGCCGCCGGCGGGGCCGGGGAACGTGTCGACGTACAGCAGGTGCGCGACGAGCGAGGGCCGCTGGTCGGCGGCCATGTACGCGATCGGTCCGGCACCGGAGTGTCCGGCGAGCACGACGGGCTCGTCGGGGCTGGCGACGTCGTCCAGGCGCTCCACGAGCGCCGCGACCTGCTCGTCGAGCGTGTCACCGTCGCGGGTGATCGCCTCGACCGTGTGGCCCGCCTGCAGCAGCACCGGGGCGACGTCGTCCCACGCGCTCGCGTCGAGCCAGAACCCGGGGACGAGGATGACGTGCATGGCGCGGACCCTACTCGCCGGCGGCGTCGCCGGTCGGTGATCCGGTTCCGGTTCCGGCACCAGCCGCCGTGCACACCGCGCACTCACCGAAGATGTCGACGACGTGGCTGGCGTTCGTGAACCCGTTGGCCGCGGCGACGTCCTGCGCCCACTGCTCGACGGGGTCCGCCTCGATCTCGACGGTCCGGCCGCAGTTCCGGCAGATCAGGTGGTGGTGGTGCGCGTCCGTCGTGCACGCCCGGTACAGCGATTCGCCGTCCTGCTGCAACGAGTCGGCGTCGCCCTCGGTCGCGAGATCGGCGAGCGCCCGGTAGACGGTGGCGAGACCGATCGTCGAGCCCTCGTCACGCAGGTGCTGGTGCAGCGCCTGCGCACTGACGAACCCCTCGGTGGAGTCGAGGGCACCGCGCACCGCTTCGCGCTGCCACGTGTTCCGCTTGACCTTCTGCACGGCGTTCATGCTGGCACCTCTTCCTTCTGGCCGGCTGCCGGCTTCGTCCCGGTGGTTCCGGTTCCGGCTCCGGTGGTTCCGGTTCCGGCTCCGGTGGTTCCGGTTCCGTTCGTTCCGGACGGGAGGCCCGGTGCGCCCCCGCCACGCTGGTCGCGGCGGACGACCCGGTCGCGTCCACGGCGGTCGCGCCTGGCCCCGACGATCCGGCAGACCACCCAGATCGCGAACGAGATGGTCGTCACGTAGGGGCTGATCGGCAGACCGCCGCCGAGTGCGAGCAGGATGCCACCGACGACCGACACCACGGCGAACACCGTGGACAGCACCGGCACGACGACCGGGTGCGAGCTGAGCCGCAGGGCCGCGGCCGCCGGGGTGACGAGCAGCGACAGCACGAGCAGCGCGCCGACGATCTGCACCGACACCGCGGTGGCCAGACCGAGCACGAGCATGAACACGATCGCGAGGGTCCGTACCGGGATGCCGGCCGCCGCGGCCACGTCGGGGTCCACCGACGCGAACATCAGCGGGCGCCAGATGACGAGCAGGGTCGCGACGACGATGGCGGCGATGACGATCAGGAACGTCAGCTGCGGGTTGTCCACCGACACGATCTGGCCGGTGAGCAGTCCGAACTTGTTGGCCGCACGCCCCTTGTAGAGCGCCAGGCACAGGATGCCGAGCCCGAGGCCGAACGGCATGAGCACCGCGATGATCGAGTTGCGGTCGCGCGCCCGCGAGCCGAGCACCCCGATGAGCAGCGCCGCGATCACCGACCCGACGAGGGACCCCGTGACGACGTTGACGCCGAGCAACAGGGACGCGCTCGCCCCGGCGAAGGACAGCTCCGAGATGCCGTGCACCGCGAAGGGCATGTTCCGGGCGACGACGAACGGGCCGATGAGCCCGCCGACGATGCCGAGCACCGCACCGGCCCAGATCGAGTTCTGGACCAGGGCCACGAGCTCGCCGTAGTCCTGGAACGAGAAGACCGTCGACAGGACGTCCATCAGATCCGCCCTTCGTCCGACGCCGGGGCGTGCGGGTCGACCTCGCCGTGGTGGTGGTCGTGCGCGTCGTTCGCGCCGACGATGACGATGCGCCCCATGGTCCGGACGACGTCGACGGGGGTGCCGTACAGGTCGCTCAGGACGTCGGCACGCAGGACCTCGTCGGGGGAACCGATGCGGAACCGGCCGCCGGCGATGTACAGGACCCGGTCGACGACGTCGAGGATCGGGTTCACGTCGTGCGTCACGAACAGTACGGCGGCCTCGTGCTGCCGACGCTGCCGGTCGATGAGCTCGGTGACGCCGCGTTGGTGCCGGAGGTCGAGCGAGATGAGGGGTTCGTCGCACAGCAGCAGTGCCGGGTCGGCGGCGATGGCCTGACCGACGCGGGTGCGCTGCTGCTCACCGCCGGACAGCTCGGCGACCGGGGCGTCCGCGAACGCGGTGGCACCGACCTCGTCGAGGATCCGGTCGATGCGGGCCCGGTCGGCCTTCGACGTCGGCAGGACGCCCCAGCGGTGTCCCGTCACGCCCTGCGCGATCATGTCGCGCGCGCGCAGCGGGGTACCGGCCTCCATGAGCCGCTGCTGCGGGATGTAGCCGATCTTGCGGTGTCCGCGACGGACGGACTGGCCGAGGAACGACATCGTGCCGCTCGTCAGGCGCTGCTGCCCGAGCACCGTGCGCAGGAGCGAGGTCTTGCCGGCACCGTTCGGCCCGAGGACCGCGACGAACTCCCCCGGCGCGATGTCCAGGTCCAGGTGCCCCCAGAGCTTCCGCTCGCCGAAGGACAACCCGGCGTCGCGCAGCGCCAGGACCGGACGGGCCGCAGCCCGGTCGTCCACCGAGGTGGTCGCCGGGCTGTCGGTCGTCGCTGCTGCGGTCGAGGTCGTCACTTCTGGAGCGCCGCCTGCACCGCGTCGATGTTCGCCTGCTGCCACGAGACGTAATCCTGCCCCTCGGGGAGCGTCTCCGTGACACCGACCACCGGGACGTCGTTGTCCTCCGCCGCCTTCTTGACCTGTTCGGTCTCGGGGCTGGAGGTCTGGTCGTTATAGGCCAGGAGCTCCACGTCGCCGCTCGTGAACAGCGCGAGGGTGTCCTTGAGGGCGGCCGGCGGCACGTCGTCGTCCTCCTCGATCGCCTCGGAGAAGGCGTCGGGGGTCTCGTTGTCCAGGCCGATCGCGTCGAACAGGTAGCCCGGCACCGGCTCGGTGTACGCCACCGCGTCGCCGTCGTACGTCTTCTTCAGGTCGGCGGTCTGGGACTCGAGGTCCTCGAGCTTCGTGGTGAGCGCGTCGGCGTTCTGCTCGAACGTGGACTTCTCGCCCTCGTCGAGCGCGGACAGGCGCTTCGTGACGTCGTCGACGAGCTTGACCATCGTCGGGTAGCTGTAGAACACGTGCTCGTTGAACTCGGCGTCGCCGCCCTTGTCCAGGCCGGACAGCTGCACGACGTTGATCGTGTCGGCCTTCGTGTCCGACGCGTCGGCGAGGGTGGTCATGAAGTCGTCGTACCCGCCGCCGTTCTCGATGAGCAGGTCGGCCTTCGACACCGCGAGCTGGGTGCGGGCGCTCGACTCGAACGAGTGCGGATCCTGCGAGGGGTCGTTCAGGATGCTCGTGACCGACACGTGGTCGCCACCGATCGACTCGACGATCGAGCCGTAGACGTTGGTCGAGGCGACGACGGCGATCTTCCCGTCGCCGCTGGCGTCGCCCGAGGCCGAGGAGGTCGCGCAGCCCGTCAGGGCGAGCGCTGCGGCGCCGGCGACGAGCGGGAGGGCGAGGAGTCGGTTGTGCATGCTTCGACGGTAGCGCTTGCTGATAACGATTGTCAAAACCGGTATCGGCGCTCTGGTGGTGACGACAGACGGACAGGAGGCGCGGTGCCAGTTGGCACCGCGCCTCCTGTCCGTCACGTGGTGACGTCTACGGCTTGGTGGCCGCGTCGATCGTGTTCTCGGCGATCGTGTCCTCTTCACGCCCGGGCGTGCGGAGGTTCCACTTCTTGATCACGAAACTGAACAGGAAGTAGTAGACGACCGCGTAGCCGAGGCCGATCGGGATGAGCCAGATCGCCCCGTCCGCCTTGCCGAAGTTCAGCACGTAGTCGATCGCGCCGGCCGAGAACGAGAACCCGTCGTGGATCCCGAGGGCATTGACGAGGGCCAGCGAGGTCCCGGTGAGCACCGCGTGGATGACGTACAGCGGGAACGCCACGAACATGAACGAGTACTCGAGCGGCTCGGTGATGCCGGTCACGAACGAGGTGAGGGCGGCGGAGATCATGATGCCGCCGACGAGCTTGCGGTTCTGCGGCTTGGCGTTGCGCCAGATCGCGAGGGCACCGGCGGGCAGGGCGAACATCATGATCGGGAAGAAGCCGGTCTGGAAGATGCCCGCGGTCGGGTCACCGGCGAGGAAACGCGGGATGTCGCCGTGGACGATGTCGCCCGCCGCGTTGGTGAAGCTGCCGAGCTGGAACCACGGGAAGAAGTTGAGCAGCTGGTGCAGGCCGATCGGGATGAGCATGCGGTTCGCGAACCCGAAGATGCCGCCACCGATGACGGCGTTGTCGGCCACCGCGGTGCCGGCAGCGGTGAGTGCGATGTCGAAGTACCGGTAGACGAACGACATCAGGACCGCGATCACGAGTCCGGCCGCGGCCGTCAGGATCGGGACGAGACGACGACCCGAGAAGAACCCGAGGAAGTCGGGCATCTTCGTGCGGTGGAACCGCTCCCACATGACCGCCGAGACGAGACCCATCACGATGCCGCCGAGGACGCCGAAGTTGATGACCGCCTGGTCGCCGTTGGCGTCCTTGACGCCCGCGAGCACGACCGGGGACATGACGGCGAACACCTGGTACATGACCATGTAGCCGACGACGGCGGCGAGCGCCGTCGTGCCGTCGGACTTCTTCGCCCAGCCGATCGCGATGCCGACCGCGAAGAGCAGCGGCAGCCAGGTGAAGATCGCCTGACCAGCGGCGGAGATGACGCCCGCTCCGGTCTCGAACCCGGGGATGGCCCCGAGCAGGTCGGGCTGGCCGATGCGGTTCAGGATGCCCGCGGCGGGCATGACCGCGATCGGCAGGAGCAGGCTCCGTCCGAGGCGCTGCGCTTGCGCGAACAGCCGGGACTGCTTCTTCGGCTTCTTCTTCTCCGGCACGTCCGTGGCAGTGGTGGCGCTCATCGGAGGTCCTCTCGTCATTGGGTGGAGCTGTCGGGGTGAGTTGAGTCGTGCAGCCAGCGCAGGTAACCTCGGCGGTGTCGCCAGGTCCGGTCCTGTCCGGTCATGACCAGTTCCGTAGTCTGAACCGAGACCGGTCCCGTGTCAACCTGGTACGAGAACCCTTAACGAGGAGGAAACGATGGCCGACATCAAGGCAGCCGACATCATCGCCGCGCTCGGCGGTGCCGACAACATCGAAGAGGTCGAGGGCTGCATCACGCGCCTCCGCGTCGAGGTCGAGGACGGCGACCTCGTCGACAAGTCCGCACTGCAGGCCGCGGGCGCCCAGGCCGTCGTCGGTGGCGGCACCGGCTGGCAGGTCATCGTCGGCACGGTCGCCGACAACCTCGCGCAGGACATCCAGGACGAACTGTGACGGCGGTCCGCACGCCGTTCGCCGGTCCGGTCGTCGCCCTCGCTGACGTGCCGGACCCGGTGTTCGCCGGCCAGCTCGTCGGCGCCGGCGTGGCCGTCGACCCGACGGGCGTCGAGGGCGCGGTCACCGCGGTGGCCCCGGTCGACGGCACCATCGTGAAGCTGCACCCGCACGCGTTCGCGCTGCAGGGCGCGGCGGGCACGGACGTCCTCGTGCACGTCGGCATCGACACCGTGAAGCTGTCGGGCGAGGGCTTCGAGCTCCTCGCCACCGAGGGCGCGACGGTCACGGCCGGCGACCCCGTCGTCCGGTTCACCCCCTCGGTGATCTCGGCCGCCGGGTACTCGCCGATCTGCCCCGTCGTGGTGCTCGGCTCCGCGCCGGACACCGTCGACCAGGGCACGGTGGGCACCTCGGTGCTCGACGGCGACACCCTGTTCGAGGTCTGACCCGGATCGACCCCGGTCCTTCCCCGGTCCTTCCCGCCCAAGCGACTGTGAACCGCGAACCGTTCGCGGCACACAGTCGCTTTCGCGTTCCCAGCCCGAGACTCAGGCGACCACAGGGGTCGCCGTGACCTCCATCTGCACGCGGTACCGGTCCGAGCGGTACCAACTGCGGGTGTGCTCCACGGGGCGCTCCCCCGCGTACGACACCCGGTCGAACTCGAGCACCGGAGCGCCGGTCTTCGTGCCGAGCAGCGTCGCGACGTCGTCTGCGGCGGGGTTCGCGGCCACCGTCTGCTGCGCCCGGTCGATCGGGGTGCCGTACTCGTTGGCGATGATCGAGTACACCGACCCGGACAGGTCGTGGTCGAGCAGACCCGGGAACGCGTCGGCCACGAGCCAGGCGTCGTCGATCGACACCGGAGCGCCGTCCGCCATCCGCAGTCGCTTCACGTGGAAGGCCGACACCTCGGCGTCGAGCCGCAGGGCCGCCACGGTGTCGCTCGGCGGCACGCGCTCCTCGCGCACCAGGACGACCGTCGTCGGCACGTGGCCCATCGCCCGCATCTCCTCGGTGAACGAGGCCAGGTGCAACGTCGACTGCACGGGCCGGTGCGCCACGAAGGTGCCCTTGCCGCGCACGCGCTCCAGGTAGCCCTCGTTGACGAGCTGCCCGAGGGCTTCGCGCACGGTGATCCGCGAGACGCCGTACTCGGCGATGAGCTGACGTTCGGACGGGATCGCGGCGCCGGGAGCCAGGCGTGCGGTGGCGAGGTCGAGCAAGATGCGCCGCAACTGCTGGTGCTTCGGTTCGGCACCCTCGGTGATGCGGCTCGTCATGCGTCCCTCGTGCTCCGTTGCTGGTCCTGGGCGGTGGTCATGCGCGGACATGACCAGTTCCCAACACAGTAGCGAGTCGACCTCGGAACGCCAACGTGCGCGATGTTCCGCCTGGGCAGGGCGGGAGGGCGTGTTGATGTTTCACCGGCTTGACATCACATTCTCAACCCTGCCAGTGTGACGCTCGGTCGCATCCGCGTCAGCGCTCGAGGTCCTCGGGTCCGGCGCGGAAACCGGCGGCGTCACGATCGCCGATCCGGGTGCGGGCGTGAGCGGTGGGACCCGCGACTACTCGACGCATGGCGACGGTGGGGGTGGGAGCTTCTGGCAGTGGGGTGTGGGTCGCGACGACACGTGGTCGAACTACTTCCGCGAGAAGCGGTGCCACGGCGCGACCGCCGTCGGCAAGAAGTCGAAGCGCGTGTCGAACGTGCCCGGTGGGAAGTACGCGATGGCGATGACCCCGAAGGCGAGCAGCGGCAACAAGGCGTATTACCACAACTGCTGAGGCGAGGAGCGGGCGCTCCGAGGGAGAGCCCGCTCCTCCGATCGCAAGGGGGAGCATGAACATCCGCTCGGTGACACTCGCGTACGTCGTCCCGCCGCTCCTCGCGTTCGTTCTCGGGTTCATCGGCCTCGTCCAGGTCAGTGAGGCCGGGCTCGTCGGTGCATCGTCGGTGGTGACCGCTGCAGCGGGCGCCGACACCGCGTCGAACCAGCGGGTCGCGAAGTCACTCGAACAGGTCGCCGAGACCGAGGGCACGACGATCGTCCGTGTCGTGGCCGATCGCGCGGCACCGTCGACGCTCCGCCATGCGCTGGTCACCGGTGCGCCGTCGAGTCTGGGTGCCGGCTGGCTCAGCGACGGGTACGGCGACTTCACCAGGTCGATGAGCACCACCGTCCTCCCGATGTCGGACCTCGACCACTTCGATCCCGTCGGCTCCTACGCGGTCTTCGGAGACGACGCTGCTCGGCACGCGGTACTCGATGCCCTCTCCGGCCTCGGCTACGACGTCAGCTCGGAACGAGTGCCGTTCCTGCGCCGCATCGGAGTCAGCGACGGGTTCAGCGGGACGTCCGGCCTCGTCGGCGCCCTCACGTTGGGATGCGTCACGCTGTGCCTGATGGGGACGCTCGGCGCCCCTCGCCGGAGTGCGGTTCGACGACTGCACGGACAGAGCGCCGCCTCCATCGTGGTCAGTGAGCTGGCCGAGGTCCGCGGCACCCTGCTCGCCGCCGTCGTCGGCACCCCCGTGGTCGCCTTCGGTCTGTTCTTGTACAACGGGCTCGCGTCAGCGGCGACGTTCGCCACAGCAGTCGTCGTGATCGGCACAGCGTTCCTGGCACCGGTCATCGCCGCCCACACGATCGGCACGGTGCTCGCCTGTCGACAGCCGCTGGCCACCGCACTCCGAGGTGCTCGACCCGTCGGAGCGCTCGTGCTCGTCGCGCAGGTCGCCCGCGCGCCCGCGCTCCTCTTGCTCGTCACCGCCGTGTTCGACCTGTCGGGTGCCGTTGCGACCCTCCGTTCCGGGACAGCAGAACGCGACCTCCGAGCCGCAGGCGAGACCGTCCAGCTCTGGGTTACCCCGGACCCCCGTCCGATCGACTCGCAGCAGTACTGGGACCGCATCGGAGCCTTCGCCGGCAGAGCGCTCCAGCAGCGTGATGCGCTGCTCGCCGCGACCGTCGAGGTGTCCAGCGGGCAGGGGAAGTCCACGGTTCCGGCGCTCTTCGTCGACGCTGGCTACCTCGGCTTGCAGGACGTCCGCACCGAGGACGGCAGCCGCATCACCGCCGACGACGCGGACATCTCCGTGTGGATCCCAGCCGACAGTCGGCTCGATCGGCGTCGGCTCGTCGCCGCGCTCGCCGACTGGCAGCTGCGAGAGGCGCCCGCCGCCGCGCGGGAGCAGATCACCGGTGGTCGACTTGCACGCCAGCAGGTCTACTCGTACCCGGACGATTCGTCGACGCGCTCCTGGCTCGCTGACGCGGTCATCGTGGTCGTCCCGAGGCCGGCCGACGTCTTCTCAGCCGATCAGCTCGGTTCGTGGCTGTCCACCGGGGACGTGGTGTTCAAGAACCGCGCCGTCGCGGAACGGTCGATCATGACGTCAGACGTCCGCAGGGAGTTCAGCGCCGTGGTCGCAGTGGGACAGGTCGCCGCCGAGCAGGCACGGCTCGCGGCCACGATGACCATGATCGCCACGGCCACGGTGGTCAGCACCCTGATCGTCAGCGTCATGCTGGGGCTGCTCGGGACCGTCGCCCACAGGCGTCGCCACGGCCGCGCGCTGTTCGCGAAGCTCGCCAGCGGCACCTCAGCCGTCCGGGCCGACGCCGGGCTCCTGCTCGTCGAGACCGCCCTGGTCTCGATCGCCGCCGTCGCCACTGTCAACTCCTGGTGGGGCGCTCGCCCGGACGGGACCGGGCACAGCTCGGTACTCGATCCCGTCGCGCAGTCGGCGGGGACCGCCGGAGCACTGGCACTGCTCGCCATTGCAGCGGTGAGTGCGGTCAACGGCGCCGTCCTGGCCGCCACCGCGCGCAACACCCTCCGGGATCGAGGAAACGGAGCACGATGATCGAGGTACGACACGCATCGAAACACCACGGACGACGGACACTGTGGAACGATCTGTCGTTCGACGTCGCGCGCGGCGAGATCGTCTGCCTGGTCGGGCCGAGTGGCTCTGGGAAGTCCACGCTCCTCGACTGCGTGGGACACCTCGATGCGCTCGACTCAGGCACGATCCGCATCGCCGGCGAACCGGTGAGCCGGAACAGGCGGCAGGCTCGGCTCCTGCGGCAGCGCCACCTGGGCTACCTGTTCCAGGACTTCGGATTGGTCGCCGACATGACCGCCCAGGCGAACATCGACATAGCTCGGACATCCCGCGGACCGAACCGTGGGGTCCGGACGAGCGACGCGCTCGACCGGGTCGGTCTGACCGGACGCGCAACCGACCGGGTCCACGAGCTCAGCGGCGGCGAACAGCAGCGGGTGGCGATGGCGAGGCTCTTGGTGAAGCGCCCGTCGGTCATCCTCGCCGACGAACCGACCAGCGCTCTCGACGACGGGAACGCTGCGATGGTGCTCGACCTGCTGGCCGAACTCGCCGGCGACGGGGCCGCTGTGCTCATCGCGACCCATTCGCCGGCCGTCGAGGTGCTCGCCACGCGGAGCGTCTCGCTGAACGCACCGGGTACGTGACCGCGCTCAGGCGTTGCGGACGAGCCAGGCGAACTGTTCGTCGGAGAGCAGCCGGTCGGTCCAGACCTGCCCCTCGACCCCCGCGGCGGAGGACGTCTGCACCCCGGGAGCCCCCTGCCACACGAGCGACAGCCCGGCACGACGGAGCACCGCTGCGGAGGCCGGGTTGTTCGTGAGCACGCGCCCCGTGACGGGGACGTCCGGTGCGGTGTCGGCAGCCGCGCGCACGGCAGCGAGGGCGATCTCGGAGGCGAAGCCCTGCCCCCAGGCGGAGGGTGCCAACCGGTACCCGAGGTTCCAGACCCCGCCGGCGGTCATGTCCATGCCGCCGACCCCGACGAACGCGTGATCGGCAGCGGTGCGGACGGCCCACGAGCCGAGTCCGTGTCGAGCCCGACCACCGATCTTCCGCTGCACCATGTCCACGCTCGAACTCCGGGCGACGTGCCGACCGCTCGGCAGGTGCTGCCACGTCCGGGCGTCGGAGAACACCGCGTGCACGTCGTCGATGTCGGCCGGCGTGAGCGGGGTGAGCAGGAGGCGATCCGTTCGGATCTCCTGCGAGGGGGTCAGGAGCTGGTGGACCATGTCCCGATCATGCCCCGCACCACCGACATCCGTGTGAACACCACGCGACGTTTGCGGAACCCCGCTGATCCGCAGACCGAAGCTATTTCACTCCGACACCTTTTTCACTGTACAGTGAAAAGGTGCCCATCCTCGAAAATCGAGCGGCTGCAGAAACAGCACTCCGTGCAGCGCTCCCGCGCGGCTCCGTGTCCCTTCGCACGAGAGCCGACGGTGACTTCAGCGCGGTCTTGCCGGACGGGACGAGGAAGGCACTGCACCTCGCCTGGGCCGGGTACGGGTACCCGAGGGACGTCGAGCGGACGCTTCGCGACGAGCGCGTGATCGATGCACGCTCGAAGGAGGACCTCGTGGTCATCGCGGCCCGAACACTGTCGGACGGGGCTCGCCAGTTGTTGCGTTCGGAGGGGCTCTCCTGGCTCGGCCTCGACGGCTCGGCAGAACTGCGACTCGGCACGGTGTGGGTCGACCGGGACGGCAGCAGGACGAGCCCAGCGCTCCGACCTGCGATCGGTTGGACCCGAGGCAGGGCAGACGTCGCAGAGGCTCTCTTGGCGATCATGGCGAAGCGGGAGCCAGAGCGTCCCGGAGCAGACGACGTTCCCGAAGTGGAGGCGCTGGCGAACCTGTCCGGCCGATCGCTGGGAACCGTCGCGAACACCCTCGCCTCGTTCGACGCCAACGGCTGGACAGCCCCAGGAAGGCAGCCGCGCAGTCGGATCGTCGCAAACGCTCCGGCACTCCTCGACTCGTGGGCGGTGTGGGAGTCCACCCAGCGGCGACGGTTCGACGGGTACCACTCGATCCACCGCGAACCGCAGCGCGTCATCGACGATCTCAGCGCCGCGTTCGGCCGGTCGCTCATCCTCACCGGAGCGGCTGCGAGCGAAGAGATCCGCCCGATGCTCACGGGGAGCTGGGTGGTGACTGCGTACGTCGACACGACGGACGGGTGGCCGGGGGTGGACCTCGGTACCCGGCGCGCGAAGATGATCCCCGCCGCAGTGCCTCGGATCCGCCTCGCGCCGGCTTCCCAGGTGATCGTGAAGACGAGGGGCCCTGGACACCGCACCTGGGTTTCCTCCCCCGCTCGCACGTACGCGGACCTGCTCGCCGGCTCAGAACGGGAGCTCGAGGCCGCGGAAGCCTTCCGAGAGCTCGCTCTCCGGCAGTTCTCGTGAACGCGTCAGCTCCACGCAGCCGGGATGCGCGCGCACTCGCGGAAGCCGGGTTCGCCGCACTCCTCAAGGCAGTGGGCCCGAACCGCGGGCGGCTCCTGCTGATCGGCGGGCTCGTGCCCGAGCACCTGGTGCACTCGGACGAACCACACCAGGGCACCAACGACGTCGACATCCTCCTCGACATCGGTCTCGTCTACGACCGAGACGGCCTCGACTTCGCGTGGCTCGAGCAGGCGCTCGAGACCGCAGGGTTCGTCACGTCGACACCCAACACGGGGTGGCGATGGTTGAAGGAGATCAGTGGTTTCCCGATCCAGGTGGAGTTCCTGGTGGACGTCCCCGACAACCTGGACCAGGAGATCGCGCTACCGGGCGCCGAGACCCTGGGGGCCAAGAACCTCCGGGGTCCGGGGCCGGCGCTCCGGGACGTCCACGACATGGTCGTCGCCGGCGAGCGCGCGACTGTGACCGGGATCGGCGGGTACCTCTCCGCCAAGGGCGCGAGTGCGTACTGGCGCCGAGCGGACAAGGACCTCTACGACTTCGCCTGGGTGCTCGTCGCCGACCTCCGCTCAGGAGAACGGCGAGCGGCCAAAGCCGTGCAGCGAGTCCTGGACCCACTGACGGAACGCGACCGAGCCGACGCACTCCTCGCGGTCTGCGACCTGTTCAGCGGGCCCGGCGCGGTCGGCGCAACGACCTACGCCCGGCTGTCGATCGCGGCGGGCGGTGTCGATGCCTCGGAGAACCTCGCCCTCGACGCCGTGGTCGCCGTCGGAGCCTTCCGCGCGGAACTCGCCGCGCTGCTCGACGACCGACGCGTCGGTCCCTGAACGCACTCAGTCGAGCAGGAGCGCGGGCTCCTCGAGCACCGAGGCGACGTCGTGCACGAAGCGGGACGCCACGTCACCGTCGACGACCCGGTGGTCGAACGAGGCACCGATGGTCGTGACCATGCGCGACCGGACCTCGCCGTCGACGACCCACGGCTTCGGCTTGATCGTGCCCATGGCGACGATCGCGACCTCGCCAGGGTTGAGGATCGGGGTCCCGGTGTCCATGCCGAACACACCGATGTTCGTGATGGAGACGGTGCCGTTCGCCATCTGCTTCGGCGTCGTCTTGCCGTCGCGGGCGGTGAGGGTGAGTTCCTCGAGCGCCTGCGCCAGCTCGAGCAGCGACATGTCCTGCGCGTCCTTGATGTTCGGCACGATGAGCCCGCGCGGGGTCGCCGCGGCGATGCCGAGGTTCACGAAGTGGTGGACGATGATCTCGCGGTCGGTCCAGGTCGAGTTCACCGAACGGTTGCGGCGGACGGCCCAGATGACGGCCTTCGCGACGATGAGCAGCGGCGAGACCTTGACGCCGGCGAACGTCGGCGAGGCCTTGAGCCGCTTGACGAACTCCATCGTGTGGGTCGCGTCGACGTCGACGAACAGCGACACGTGCGGTGCGGTGAACGCGGAGGTGGTCATCGCGGTCGCGATGGCCTTACGGACGCCCTTGACCGGGATCGTCTCGCTGCGCACCTCGCCCCACTCGGGTGTCTCGATGTTGCGGAAGACGCTGGCCTGCTTCGCGTGCCGGATGACGTCGTCCCGGGTGACCTCGCCGGCGAGGCCGGTCGCCACGATCTCGACGAGCTCGACGCCGAGGTCCTTCGCGAGCTTCCGGATCGGCGGCTTCGCGAGCACGTTGGTCGCGACGGTCTGCTTGCGGGCGGGCGCGGACGCCAGACCGGCGATGGCCTCGGCGGTGGTGTCCTCACCGGGATCGCTGGCCGCTTCGGCCGCTGCTGCGGCATCCACACTGGAGGCACGGCTCGCCTCGGCCGCGAGTGCTGCGGCCCGGCGAGCGCCCGGCTTGCGACGCGACGGCGACGAGGTCGCCGAACCGTAGCCGACGAGGACGGCGCCGGAGGACTCGTCCGTCCCGACGACGGAGGCGCCGTCGGCAACGGGCTGCACCGGTGCAGCCGACGGGGCCACGGGCGCTGCGGCAACCGGGGCCGGGGCCGCGCTGACGGGAGCTGCGGCGGGAGCCGGAGCCGGCGGGGTCTGCACGACCGGAGCAGCCGGGGCGGGCGCTGCCGGCGGGGTGGCCGCGACCACGGGCGAGGTCGGGACGCTGTCGGCGACCGGTGCCGGGCCTCCCGACTGGGCGGCCGGGGCCGTGACCGGCGCACCGGACGCGACCGACGCGTCGGACTCGACACGGATGATCGGCTTGCCGACCTCGACCGTGTCACCCTCGGACACGAGCAACCCGGTGACGGTGCCGGCGAACGGCGACGGCAGCTCGACGAGCGACTTCGCGGTCTCAATCTCGACCAGGACCTGGTCGACGGTGATCTCGTCCCCGATCGCGACGCGCCACTGCACGATCTCGGCCTCGGTGAGGCCTTCGCCCACGTCGGGCAGGGGGAATTCGGCGACGGCCACTTACGGCTCCTTCGGCGTTCGGACGAGTTGGGTCAGTCGAGCTGGATCAGTACGCGAGGGCGCGGTCGACGGCCTCGAGGACGCGGTCGGCGTCCGGCAGGTGCAGGTGCTCCAACTTCGAGACCGGGAACGGGACGTCGAACCCGGACACCCGCAGCGGCGGCGCCTGCATCGTGTAGAACGCCTTCTCGGCGACCGTGGCGGCGATCTCGCTGCCGACGCTGACGAAGCCGGAGGCTTCCTGCGCGATGACGAGGCGACCGGTCTTGCGGACCGAGGTGAGGATCGGCTCCCAGTCGATGGGCGAGATCGAGCGGAGGTCGATGACCTCGCAGCTCGTTCCCTCGGACTCGGCGAGCTCGGCGGCCTGCATCAGGGTCGCGACCATCGCACCGTGGCCGACGAGGGTGACCTCGGTGCCGGTGCGCGCCACACGGGTGGTGTGCATCGGGACGTGCCCGTCGACGAGGTCGACCTGACCCTTCGGCCAGTAGCGCGACTTCGGCTCGAGGAAGACGACCGGGTCCTTCGAGGCGATGGCCTCCTGGATCATCCAGTAGGCGTCGTTCGGGGTGCTCGGGCTGACCACGCGCAGACCGGGGGTGTGCGCGAAGTACGCCTCGGGCGACTCCTGGTGGTGCTCCACGGCGCCGATGTGGCCGCCGTAGGGGATGCGGATGACGACGGGCAGCGACATGTGCGCCGGCAGCCGGTTCGCCATCTTCGCGAGCTGCGAGGTGATCTGGTCGAAGCCGGGCCAGACGAAGCCGTCGAACTGGATCTCGACCACGGGGCGGTAGCCGCGCAGGGCGAGGCCGATCGCGGTGCCGATGATGCCGGCCTCGGCGAGCGGGGTGTCCCGCACGCGCTCCGGGCCGAACCGGTCCTGCAGGCCCTCGGTGATGCGGAAGACACCGCCGAGCTGGCCGATGTCCTCGCCCATCAGCAGGACCTTGTCGTCCGCCTGCATCGCCGCGGCGAGCCCGGCGTTCAGGGCCTTCGCCATCGGCAGGGTCGGGGTGGGGTCGCTCGGGACCTCGCCGGCGCCCGGGTGGGAGCGCAGCGTGTAGTCGAAGAGCTGCTCGGTGGTGCTCATGCGTGGGCGCCCCCTTCGAAGCCGGCCTCGTACTGTTCGAGCCAGGCCTTCTGCTCGGCGACGAGCGGGTGCGGCTCGCGGTAGACGTTGTCGAACATGACGTCGACGGACGGCGGGGTGAGTGCCACAGTGCGGCGGCGGACGCCGGCGGCGATGTCCTCCCCCTCTTCGTCGAACGCGGCGAACTGTGCGTCGGTCACGCCCTTCGAGCGCAGGTACGCCTCGGAGCGGACGATCGGGTCGCGGCGGACCCAGTCCTCGAGCTCGCCGTCGGCGCGGTACCGGCTCGGGTCGTCCGAGCTGGTGTGCGCGCCGATGCGGTAGGTGTCCGCCTCGATGAACGCGGGGCCCTGACCGCTGCGGGCGTGGTCCGTCGCGACGACGGACGCCGTGTACGAGGCGAGGATGTCGTTGCCGTCGATGAGCACGCTCGGGATCCCGAAGCCGCGCGGGCGGTCGACGAGCGGCGTCGGCGACTGCACCGACACCGGCACCGAGATCGCCCAGTGGTTGTTCTGCAGGAAGAAGACGACGGGCGCCTTGGTCGACGCCGAGAACACGTACGCCTCGTTCACGTCACCCTGGCTCGTCGCGCCGTCGCCGAAGTAGACCACGGAGCAGGCGTCGCGCTCGGGGTCGCCCGTGCCGACGTCGCCGTCGAGCTTCTGACCGAGCGCGTAGCCCGTGGCGTGCAGGGTCTGCGAGCCGATCACCAGGGTGGAGATGTGCGTGTTGCCGCGCTGGTCCGGGTCCCACCCGCCGTGGGTCTGCCCGCGGTACATCGCGATGATCTCCATCGGCTCGACGCCGCGCTGCATCGTGACGGCGTGCTCGCGGTACGAGGGGAAGACGTGGTCCTGGGCGCGCAGGGCGAAGGCGGAGCCGGTCTGCGCGGCTTCCTGCCCGTGGCTCGGCACCCAGAGGCCGAGCTGGCCGGTGCGCTGCAGGTTGTGGCCGGCGTGGTCGAACCGTCGGGTGAGGACCATGCGGCGGTGCATCGCCAGCAGGGTCTCGTCGGGGATCGCCCGCGCGGCGGCGGCGAACTCGGCGTTCTCGTCGGTCTCCACGAACCGACCCTCGGGGTCGAGGAGCCGGACGGTGGTCGTCGCGGGAGCCGCGGCGCGGAATGACATGCGGGCCAGCGTAGCGGCAGCCATCAGTCGGCCACCTGGAGGTCCCCCACAAGCGAGCGGGCCGTTTCGAGGAGCGTTTCCACAGCCTCGTGCTCGCCGATCGAGATGCGGAGGCCCTCCGGCGGGAAGGGCCGCACGATGATGCCGGCGTCCTCGAAGGCGGCAGCCGCGGCGACGGTGCCGTCCCCCGTGGGCAGCCAGACGAAGTTGCCCTGGGCGTCCGGCACCTCCCAGCCCTGCTCGCGCAGCTCGGTGACGATGTGGTCGCGGAGCGAGGCGATCTCGGACACCCGCTCGAGCAGTTCGTCCTCGCGTTCCAGGCTGGCCAGTGCAGCCGCCTGGCCCTGGGCCGTGACGGAGAGGGGGATCGCGCACGCACGGACCGCGTCGAGCACGTACACCGGGCCGAGGGCGTAGCCGACGCGCAGGCCCGCGAGACCGTACGCCTTCGAGAAGGTCCGGAGGACGACCAGGTTCGGGTACTGCGCGAGGAGCGGGTGCCCGTGCACGGCGGTCTCGTCGGTGGCGAACTCGGCGTATGCCTCGTCGAGCACGACCAGGACGGACTGCGGCACCGCGGCCATGAAGGAAGCGAACTCGGACGCGGTCACGATCGGGCCGGTCGGGTTGTTCGGGGTGCAGACGATCACCATGCGGGTGCGCTCGGTGACGGCGGCGGCCATCGCGTCGAGGTCGTGGCCGCCGTCCGGCCGGTTCGGCACCTGCACGCTCGTGGCACCCGCGACGGTGACGACACCCGGGTAGGCCTCGAAGGACCGCCAGGCGTAGACGATCTCGTCACCCGGGCCGGAGGTCGCGCGGGCGAGCTCGTGCAGGATCGCGACGCTGCCGGGGGCGACGTGCACCTCGTCGGCGGTCAGCCCGAAGCGGTTCGCGAGCGCGGCGCGGACGGCGAGGGCGGTGGCGTCGGGGTAGCGGTTGAAGGCGGTCTGCGCCTGCACGGCCTGGACGACACCGGGGAGGGGCGGGAACGGGTTCTCGTTGCTCGACAGCTTGAAGGCGTCGTCGGCGGCCTGGCGCCCCTGCTTGTAGGCGGGGAGGACCGCGATCTCCGGCCGGATGTGCACACGCTCGTCAGTCACCGGTTCAGGTTACCGGCACGTGCGCGGGGTCCGGAGGGCATCATGGGTGCATGCGATTCCTCGTCCGCCTCGTCGTCAACGCCGTGGCCCTCTGGCTCACCACGCTCATCGTCAGCGGCGTCTCCGTCACCGCGTTCGGCGACGGTGGGACCACGGCCACCGTGCTCACCTACCTGCTCGTGGCCTTCGTGTTCGGGCTCGTCAACGCCGTGATCGGCACGCTGATCCGGATCGTGGCGTTCCCGATCTACATCCTGACCCTCGGGCTCATCTCCTTCATCGTGAACGCGATCCTGCTGCTCATCGTCGCGGGCATCTCGGATGCGTTCGGCTTCGGACTCGAGGTCGAGTCCTTCGGCTGGGGCATCGTGGGTGCCTTCGTGCTCGCCGTCTTCGCCTGGCTGATCGGGCTGTTCGTCCGTCCGGTGCTGAACCGCCAGCGGGCGTGACGCGGACGGACCTCGCGGAGGACACCTCCCTGCGTCATGATGTGACCATGGCCCCGGACGTCGACGCCCCGTTCCGCGTCTCGTTCGTCTGCAGTGGCAACATCTGCCGGTCCCCGATGGCCGGCGTCGTCTTCGCGCAGATCGCCGCGGACGCCGGGCTCGCCGACCGCTTCCAGGTCGAGTCCGCCGGCACCGGCGACTGGCACGTCGGCGAACCGGCCGACGAGCGCACGATCGCCGCCCTCGCGGCGCGCGGATACGATGGCAGCAGGCATCGCGCCCGTCAGTTCGACCCGGACCGGTTCCCGGACCTCGATCTGGTGGTCGCACTCGACCGCTCCCACGAACGCGTCCTGCGATCGTGGGCCCCGACCATGGACGACTCCGCCAAGGTGACGCTCCTGCTGCGGTACGACGACGCCTGGCCCCAGCAGACCGACGTGCCGGACCCGTACTACGCGGACCGGCACGAGTTCGACCGAGTGCTCTCGACCGTCGAACGGGCCTGCCGGGCGCTCTTCCACCAGCTCGAGCCGGCCGTCCGTCAGGGAGCCCCATGACCCCCCTTCCCCCGCAGCCGATCAGCCCGCTCGACGGGCGCTACTACCCGATCGTGCACACGGTGGGCGAGCACCTCTCCGAGGCCGGGCTCAACCGCGCACGCATCGTGGTCGAGGTCGAGTGGCTGGTCTTCCTGACCGACCACGCGATGTTCACCACCTCGCCGCTCAGCGTCGACGACAAGGCCGCGCTCCGGCGCATCGCGGAGACCTTCGGGCACGACCAGATCGCCGAACTCGCCGAGATCGAGGCCACCACGCGCCACGACGTCAAGGCCGTCGAGTACTTCGTCCGCCGACGGCTGTCGGAGCTCGGGCTCGACTCGATCGCGGAGCTCACGCACTTCGCCGCCACGAGCGAGGACGTCAACAACCTGTCCTACGCCCTGACCGTGCGGGACACCATCGACCAGGTCTGGCTGCCGGCGTTCCGCGCCGTGCTCGAGAAGCTGCGGACGCTCGCCGTCGAGCTGCGTGCCGTCCCGATGCTCTCCCACACGCACGGGCAGCCGGCGACCCCCTCGACGCTCGGCAAGGAGCTCGCGGTCGTCGTCTACCGGCTCGAGCGCGTCCTGGCCCAGATCGAGGGCGGCGAGTACCTCGGCAAGTTCTCCGGTGCGACCGGCACCTTCTCGGCCCACCTCGCCGCCGACCCCGAGGCCGACTGGCCGACGCTGTCCCGCGAGTTCGTCGAGGGCCTCGGGCTGACCTGGAACCCGCTCACCACGCAGATCGAGTCGCACGACTGGCAGGCCGAGCTGTACGACCGGGTCCGGCACGCCAACCGCATCCTGCACAACCTGGCGACCGACGTGTGGACGTACATCTCGATGGGGTACTTCACGCAGATCCCGGTCGCCGGCGCCACGGGGTCGTCGACGATGCCGCACAAGATCAACCCGATCAAGTTCGAGAACGCCGAGGCGAACCTCGAGATCTCGTCGGCGCTGTTCTCCACGCTGTCCGAGACCCTGGTGACGAGCCGTCTGCAGCGTGACCTGACCGACTCGACCACGCAGCGCAACATCGGCGTCGCCTTCGGGCACTCGCTGCTCGCGCTCGACAACCTGCGCCGGGGCCTGGGCGAGATCGCGGTGAACGAGGCCAAGCTCGCCGACGACCTCGACCACAACTGGGAGGTCCTCGCCGAGGCCATCCAGACGGTCATCCGCGCCGAGGTCACCGCCGGGCAGTCGAACATCGAGGACCCCTACGCGATGCTCAAGGACCTCACCCGCGGCAAGCGCGTGACACAGCAGGACCTCATCGTCTTCGTGAACGGCCTGGACATCTCGGACGGCGCGAAGGCCCGCCTGACGAACCTGACGCCGGCGACGTACACGGGTCTGGCGGACGAACTGGTCGACCACCTCGACGTCTGAGCGTCGGACGTCGCGAACACGTTCCGCGAACACCAGTGGTCGGGTCCCGGTACGGGCCCGACCACTGTTGTTCACCGGCCAGATGCGATGAGAACGACGTAAATGGGTGCGGAATCCTCATGAAGTCGGTAGGTTCGTGGTGCTGAGCATCGTCTCAGCACCGGGGGCGTCACAGAGGACGATCCCTGCCCTCTGACCGGATGGATCTCCACACCGTGCTTCGTTCCCGCATCACCGCGGCCGCCGTCGGCGCCACCGTGCTCGGCGTCACCGCTGCGCTCGTCCCCACCGTCTCCACCGCCAACGTGTCCGACGATGCCGCTTCGGCCGTCGTCACCTGGACCGACTCGTCCGCCGACTTCACGGCGGCTCCCGAGGGCGAGTTCCCGCTGACCGACCAGTGGTACTGGGCGGCACTGTCCGACCCGACCGCCGGCGGGAAGATCACCGACTTCGCCACGCTGGACGAGGACGGCATCTCCGTCTCCGAGGGCGAGGCCGTCGGCCTGGTCCGCGGGCTCAACGCGCCGGTCGCCCCGAGCAGCCTCGGCGCGCTCGTCGCCGGTGCCGGCGCCGAGACCACCGGCGCGACCACGTTCGGCCTCGCCATCCAGGAGGGCGGCGACACCAGTGCGCAGACCGTCGTCTTCGCGGCGGGCGACGGTGACGCCGGCCTCAGCGGTACCTCGACCAAGTGGATCGACCCGAGCACCGGCACCACCGAGTCGACCGCCGACCTCACTGCGGACCTGAAGGCAGCGGACGCCGAGGTCGTCGGCTACGTCGTCTACGTCGGTATCGACATCACCGCCGAGGTCCCTGCACCGCCCGCGACCGACGAGCCGACCGAGACGCCGGCCCCGACCGAGACACCGGCACCGACCGAGACGCCCGCCCCGACGGACGAGCCCACGGTCGAGCCGACCGCGGAGCCGACGGACGAGCCGACCACGGCCCCGACCACCCCGGTCGAGGAAGCCCCCGGCGCCGAGCTGAAGAGCCTCGCCTCGCCCCTCGAGTCCGACGCCCAGGCCCTCGCCGCCGACGCCAGCGGTTCGATCTCAGCCCTGCGCATCGACGACACCACGACGTACTTCACGCCGCAGCCCACCGCGGCAGCACGTCTGCTCACCACCTCCGCCACCCTGATCGAGGCCACCACCACCGGTGTCCGCGTGCAGGGCTCGGGCTTCGCCCCGAACGAGGTCGTCACCGCTGCGGTCGGCGACGCAGCCGACGCCGTCGCGATCCCCGGCGTCCAGTTCCGTGCCGACGCCGACGGCAACGTCTCCGGGACCATCGTCCTGCCCGCCGATCTCGTCGACTCGGCCGGTACCTACGTGCTCGGTCTCGTCGGCCTGTCGTCGGGGCAGACGGCCACGACGACGCTCACCGTGACGGCCGACGCGGCCACGGCGCCGGTCGCCGTGCCGGTGCCCGGAACGGCGACCTTCACGGGCTGATCTTGCCGATCCTCCCGACCGAGCCACGGCGGCGCGCGACACTGATCGCCGCCGCCGTGGCCGTCGTCTGCGCCGGGGCGGTGGCGTTCATCGCCCTCGGCCCGATGTCGGCGGCGCCCACGCCGACCCCGACGCGGTCCGTCGCCGCGAGCGCGACCCCGACCCCCACGGCGACACCGGGCCCGACGCGCTCCGCGGGCCCCACCGATGCGGTCGACGCGCCCGCGAGCACCACCGTCGCGGCCGTCCGCGGTGACAGCGTGCCGGTCAGCAGTACGCCGGGTGGTACGGCCACGACCACCCTGTCGAACCCGCAGCCGTCCGGCGCACCGCTCGTCTTCCGTGTGGTCGACCAGCGGGACGGCTGGGCGCAGGTGCAGCTCGCACAGCGCCCGAACGGCAGCACCGGGTGGGTCCCGACGAGCGCGGTCACCCTTTCCGAGGACCCGTACGCCATCGTGGTCACCCGCGCGGACAACACGCTCGACCTGTACAAGGACGGCAAGGTCGTCGACAGCTACCCGGTGGCCACCGGCACCGGTGGCACCCCGTCGCCGACCGGCCGGTTCGCCCTGACCGAGCTGCTCGCCCCGACGAACAGCGGCTACGGCCCGTACGCGTACGGCACGACGGCGTTCTCGGACGTCCTCAACTCGTTCGGCGGCGGCCCGGGCCAGATCGGCCTGCACGGCACCGACGACAGCTCGAGCATCGGTACCGCCGCCTCGCACGGGTGCATCCGCATGCACAACGCCGACATCACGGCGCTGGCGGAACTCCTGCCGCTCGGCACCCCGTTCCAGGTGCGCTGAGCGCGTTTCCACGCACGGATCGGGTCTGCCGCGGCCCACGTCCGGACGGGAGGCGCGGCGTGCGCCCGGCAGTGGGCGCGACCGTCTCAGGTGGTGACGTCCAGGGCCTCGGCGACCAGTGCCTCCAGGACGGTGCGCACCACGGGGCGGACCGCACGGTCGGGGCGGACCAGCGCCTCGATCCGACGCCCTGCGCGCACGTCGGCCAGCTCGGCCAGGTGGAACCGGCCGGACGCCCGGGTGCCCGAGGTGTACCGCGGCACGAGTGCGACGCCGTGCCCCGCGGCGACCAGGTTCTCGATGACGGGCAGGTGGATAGTCCGGAAGGCGACGCTCGGCGGGGCGTCCGACGCCGCCGCCATCGCCTGCAGGACCCGGTCGATCGGGTAGCCCTCCGGCACGCCGATCCACGTCTCGCCGACGACCTCGTCGATCCCGACCCGCTCGCGACCGGCGAGCCGGTGCCCCGGCGGCACCGCGACGTCGAGCGGTTCGCGCAGGAGCGGCACGGTCTCGACCGCCCCCTGGTCCGCCGGCCGCACGCCGTCGGACCGGTGCCCGACGGCGATGTCGTGGTCGGCGGCGAGGGGTGCGAACTCCCCCTCGCTGACGTCCACGTCGACCAGCGTCAGCTCGATGCCGGGGTGCGCGCGCATCCGGGTGAGGACCCCGGGCAGCAGCAGTTCGGCCGCGGACGGGAAGATCGCGAGGTCGACGCGTCCCGTCGCCCCACCCAGGTGCTCCTGCCAGGCGGCGTCGACCCGGGCGATCGCCGTGGCGACGCCGGTGGACAGGCCGGCGAGCACCTCGCCGTGGGCGGTGAGCCGGACGCCGCGACCCACCCGCTCGACGAGCGGGACGCCCACCTGCCGCTGCAGCGTCTGCAGCTGCTGCGACACCGCGCTGGGTGTCCGGTGGGTGGCCTCGGCGACCGCCGTGACGCTGCCGCGCTCGGCGAGTTCGCGGAGGACGGCGAGCAGCTGCACGTCGAAGTCGACCATGCAGGGAGGCTACAACGTCGGTTGCGAACAATTCGCTGGTCCTACACGTTGGGAGCCGTCACGATCGGAGCATGACCACTCGTGACCGCCTCCTCGCCCTGGTCGTCGCCGTCGTCTGGGGCCTCAACTTCCCTGCGACCGCGCTCGCCCTCGAGCACTTCCCGCCGTTCCTGCTCGCGGCCCTGCGGTTCACGATCCTGGCGGTCCCGACGCTGCTGTTCGTGCCACGGCCGAAGATCCCGTTCGGGCGGCTGCTGCTCGTCGGGTTCGGGCTCGGGGTGCTGCAGTTCTCGTTCCTGTACCTGAGCATGGCGTCGGGGATGCCCTCCGGGCTCGCGTCGCTCGTGCTGCAGGCCTCGGCGCCGTTCACGGTGGTGCTCGCCGGCGTGTTCCTGCGCGAACGACTCACCGGGCGCCAGGTCATCGGCGTGACGATCGCGGTCGCCGCCCTCGGCCTGATCGCCCTGCACCGCTCGCAGACGGCGGCCCTGCTGCCGGTGGTGCTGGCGCTCTGCGGCGCGCTCGGGTGGGCGATCGGCAACGTCGCGACCCGACGAGCAGGCGCCGCGAACCCGCTGCACCTGACGCTCTGGTGGTCGGTCGTGCCGCCGATCCCGATGGCCGTGCTGTCGTTCGTGGTCGAGGGGCCGGACCGCATCGGCGCCGCCCTCGGCACCGCCTTCACCGCCGAGGCACTGCCAGCCGACCTCGGCCTGCTCTACATCGTGCTGGTCGCGACCCTGGTCGGCTACGGGATCTGGTCACGGCTGATGGCGACCTACCCGTCGAGCACCGTCGCGCCGTTCTCGATGCTCGTGCCGGTCGTCGGCGTGCTCGCGTCGTGGGCGGCCTTCGGCGAGGTGCCCGACCTGGTCGAGGTGCTCGCCGGTGCCGTCGTGGTCGGGGCGGTGCTGTGGTCGTCGCGACCGGCACGCGCGTCGGGTCCGTCGCACCCGTCGCCGTCCGAGGTCCCGGTGCCGACGCCGGTCGACGGGGTCCCGGTGCCGGTGCTCAGCCCCGGTGCTGGCGACGCTCCGCGATGATCCCGGCGAGCGCCCCGCGCAGGTGCGGGTACCGGAACTCGTAGCCGGCCTGGGTCAGCCGCGTCGGCACCACCCACCGGCTCTTGAGCACCAGTTCGGTCTCGGTGCGGATCGCGAAGGACCCGACCTCGAGCATCCACCGTGGCGTCGGCAGTCCGAACCGGCGGCCCACGGCGTCGCGGATCGTCGCCATCACGGTCCGGTTGTCGGACGGGTTCGGGCTCGACACGTTCACCGGCCCCTCGATCTCCGGGTGGTCGCGGACGAACCGGATCGAGCCGAGGACGTCGGCGATGTGCACCCAGCTGAACCGCTGTCGGCCGCGGGTCGGCCGGTGGTGGTGGTACGTCCCCGCCCGCAGCCGGGACCGCGTCGGCACCCAGGCGCCGTCGTACTGCGGCCCGCCGAGGCCCGTCTGCGCCAGACGGATGAGCGGCACGAGGGCGCTGCCGTCACCGAAGACGATCGCCATCCGGAGTGCCACCCGACGGGTCGACGGCAGGTCGGCGCCGTAGAAGGCGTCCTCCCACGCGCGTGCCACCGAGACCGAGAAGCCCTCGCCGAGCTCGCCGGTCAGCTCGTCCTGCGGTCGGTCGTCGGCGTGCCGGTAGATCGTCGCGGTCGAGGCGTTCAGCCACAGCGGTGGCGGCTGCTCGGCGGTGCGGATCGCCTCGGCGAGCTCGAGCGTGGTGTCCACCCGGGAGCGCATGATCTCGGCGCGGTTGCGGCGTCCGTAGCGGCAGTTGACGCTCTTGCCCGCCATGTTCACGACGAGGGCTGCACCGTCGACGAGCTCGCGGATGCGCAGGGTGTTGCCCCACACCGCATCGCCGGTCCGACCGACCGTGACGACCTGGTAGCCCTCCTCGGTGAAGGCCTCCCGCAGGTACTGCCCCACGAACCCGCTCGCTCCCGCGATCACGACGCGGCCCTTCTGGTCGCTCATCTCATCCCCGTCCTGTGTCCGGCGCGATCTCGTACCGGAACGCCCCCTCGTACCGGTACAGCGTGCCGAGCACCGGCGCCGTGAGCACCAGGGACACGCGCTGCAGGTCGGCTTCGTCATCGAATCGTTCTGTGAGCAGCACCCGCGGTGCGATCCGGGCCGGGAGGCGCACCTCGCGTCCCAGCGCACGGAACGTCACGCGCGTGGAGACCAGGCGCAGGGCGCCCGCGTCCGGCCCGTGCGCGTCGACCTCCGCTCGGAGCCGGGCGCTGACGCGCCCGTGGCGACCGAGGTGGTCGACCAGGCCGTCCGGTTCGGCGGTGATGGCGTCCACCATCGTGCGGCTGCCGGAGCGGAACCGGAAGGTGCGGTGCGCGCGGACCGCGGCGCGGGCCTCCAGACCGTTCCCGGGTCCACGACGGACGCGAGCCGGCCGGTTCTCGACCGTGAACGGGACGTCCCGTTCCCAGACCGGGAACATGACGGAGTCGCGGGCGAACCAGGCGAGCAGCGGCCAGAGCCACCGGCGGGGCGTGCCGACGACGTCGAAGACACCCTCGCCCCGGCCGACGTGACCGGGCGGGATCGCACCGAAGTACGTCGACAGCCGCGGGTGCAACCGGGCCAGTACCTCGGACGGTGTGGACAGCTCGTAGGGCGACCGGGTCACGTGCCGATCCTGGCATGTCGTCGGTGCGGATCCCTACGATGTGGCACATGGGTCACGACCACGGAGCAGGGCACTCGCACGGGCACGCGTCCGAGCGCGCACTGCTCATCGCGTTCTGCATCTCGGCGACGATCCTGCTGGCCGAGGTCGTCGGTGCCGTCGTCACGGGCTCCCTCGCGCTGCTGGTCGACGCCGGGCACATGGTCGTCGACACCGGTGGGCTCGGCATCGGACTCGTCGCGACCCGGCTCGCCCGCCGCAGCCCGACGACGCAGCGCACGTGGGGCTTCCAACGTGCCGAGGTGCTCGGTGCCACGGCCCAGGCGGCGATCCTGCTCGCGGTCGGCGTCTTCGTGATCATCTCCGCGATCCAGCGGCTGTTCGTCCCCGCCGAGATCCACTCCGGGCCGCTGCTCGTGTTCGGGATCATCGGACTCGTCGGCAACCTGGTGGCCTACGGCGTGCTGCTGCGGGCCTCGGGCGAGGGCTTCACCTCGCGCGCCGCCCGGCTCGAGGTCCTCAACGACACCCTCGGCTCGGTCGCCGTCATCGCCGCCGCGGTCGTGCTCATGCTGACCGGGTGGGAGCGTGCCGACTCGGTCGCCGCCATCCTCATCGGCCTGCTCATCCTGCCGCGGGCGATCCGGCTGTTGCGCGAGACCGCGAACGTGCTGCTCGAGTCCACGCCGCCGGGGCTCGACCTCGACGACGTGCGGGGCCACATCCTCGAGCTCGACCACGTCATCGCGGTGCACGACCTGCACGCGACCCTGGTGGCGACGGGCGTCCCGAACCTGACCGCCCACGTGGTGGTGGACGACGAGTGCTTCTCGACGGCGCACGCTCCGCGGATCCTCGACGAGCTGCAGCAGTGCGTGGCGGAGCACTTCGACGTCCCCGTGGAGCACTCGACCTTCCAGCTGGAGCCCGCGTCGCACCGGCGGCACGAGCACGAGGTGCACGCGTAGGCGGTGCGGTGCGGGCGTCGTGATCGTCGACGCGGAACGACTTCGTCGACGTCGTACGACATCGAGAGTCTCGTTCGGGGTCGGCGTTCGCCGCGCCCGCGTCAGCAGTCGTCGGTGCGCGTCGGGTACGCCGTGATGACGCGGTCGGTGGTGGCGGAGACGATGACCTTCACGAACGGGTCGTCGTCAGGGCGCGAGCCGTCGTCGAACCGTACCGGCGCCGCGTAGCAGACCTTCCCGTCGCCGGAGTCGACCGGGAACCCGTCGCGCGACGAGACCAGCGCCGTCTGCACCGCCGTGAGCATCGCGTCGTCCCAGTCGCGCGAGCCGTGGCCCGCGACGACCCCCTGCCAGTCGGCGGTGTGCCGCTGCCGGATGTGCTCGTAGCCCTGCGCCGACGTGCCGCACTGCAGGGTGACCCGGCCGAGCGCCGCGGTGTCGTACTGGGCGACGGCCGCCTGGGTCGTGGAGTCGCACCGTGCGAGGGCGGCGTCACCAGGGAGGTCCGGCCCGGTGCGGGTGATCGTGACGGTGCCATCGCCGGAGGCGGTTGCAGCGTCGGTCGGCGTCCCCGTCGTCGTACCGGCGCCGATGGTCGGGTCGTCCGCGCCCTGCCGCGCCGTCAGGAACAGCCCGCCGGCGAGGAGACCGGCAGCCACCACGGCCGCGATCCCGGTGATGACGGGACGGTCGTGGTTCTGGGGCACGCGCCCAGTATGCCGGGAGTGCGTCGCGGACGACGGAAACAGGTTCCGGGGACAGGACGGTCGGACGGGAGGCCCGCCCCGCGTCAGGCGCGCGCGGCCAGTCGGGTGCCGGCGATGACGGCCAGGACTGCGACGAGCACCACGTACCCGATCAGGACGGGCAGGGTCGGGATCACCAGGAGCGCCGCCCCGACGGCCACGACCGGCACCGTCAGCCCGGCGTAGGCGATGAGGAACGTGGCCGCGAGCACCCCGCCCCGACGCTCGGGACCGACCAGGGCTCCGGCACTCGCGATGCTGGCCCGGAAGAGCAGCCCGACCCCGGCGCCCGCCACCACGCCACCGCCGATGAACCCGGCGACCTGCAGCAGGACCGCGGCGACCGCCAGCACCGCCAGGCCGCCGACGAGGAGCACCATGCCGAGCCGGATCTGCGCGCGCTGCGACAGACGGGCGAAGACGATCTGCGACACGGCACTCGCCGCGAACACCCCGAAGGTCGTCGCACCGGCCGCCAGTCGGTCGGTGACGTGGAAGGTGGTGCCGAGGAACGTCGGGGCGACCGAGGTGAAGAGCCCCTGGACCGCGAGGGCTGCGAACGCCGCGGCGCCGGCTGCCCAGAACGCGGCGGCCTTGCCCTCCGGCGCCTGCATGCGCTGCGGGCGGTAGGCCACGCGGGTCTCGGGCCGGGCGACGGTCTCCGGGACGACGAGGACGAGCACGAAGGCCACGGCCAGGGCGACGACGAACACGACGTACGGCACCATGAGCGGCGCTCCGACGAACTCGGCCAGTGCACCACCGACGAGGGCGCCGAGCGACAGCCCGCCGAGGTTGACGGCGCCCGCTGCCACGCTCGCGCCCTTCGCCGAGTCGGACGAACCGGTCGCACGGACCCGGAGCTCCCCGAGGTGGGCGGTCGCCGTGGCGGTGAGCGTGCCGACGCCGAGACCGGTCACGAGACGCGCGACGATCAGGCCGGTGACGTCGTTCCAGACCAGGAACAACACGGCGGCGACGAGTTCGAGCGCGATCGACACCAGGATGAGCGGCTTCCGCCCGTGCACGTCGCTGAGGTGTCCTGCCAGGTAGAGGGACCCGACGACCCCGACGCCGTACGCGGCGAAGATGATCGTGGTGGTGAACGTCGGGAAGCCGTCGCGTGCCTGGTAGATGACGTACAGCGGTGCGGGGACGGTCGCGAAGGCCATCACCGACAGGAACGCGAAGGCGACGGCCCAGAAGCCGAAGCCGTGGCGCCGACGGGTGTGCGCGCGACGGCCGCGCGGGGCCGGGACACGCTCGCTCACGGGAGCGGTGGCGGTGGCGGCGAGAGCGCCCGTCGGGGTGTCGGTCACGGTTGACATGCTCCGATGATCGCGCGGCTCGACCATCGAGTCCAACGGATGCTCTTGATGTCAGCAATCGATCCGATCGATGATGGGAGCATGGAGACCCGCCTGCTCGAACAGTTCGTGACCGTCGCCGCCGAGGGCAGTGTGACCCGCGCGGCCGAGCGGCTCTGGGCGGCGCAATCCACGGTGTCGGCGGGGATCGCGTCGCTCGAGCGGACGTTCGGCGTCCGGCTGTTCGACCGCACCGGGCGGCACCTCGTGCTGACGACCGCCGGCGAGGACCTGCTCCCCCACGCCCGCGCCGTGCTGGAGTCGCTCGACCGGATGCGTGACCTGGCGACCGTGGACGACGCCGACCTGCGCGGACGGGTGCGACTGGGCATCTTCACGAGCATGGACATCGTCGACCTGACCGGCGTCCTGCAGCGGTTCCGGCGGCGGCACCCGCTCGTCACCGTGGAGCTCATGACCTCGCCGTCCGGGACGACCGGGCTCGTGCAGGACCTCGTCGCCGGGCGGCTCGACCTCGCGTACACGGGGCTGCCGACGGTGCCCGCCGGGGTGGTGGTCGAACCGCTGCGCGAGATGCCGTTCCGGGTCTTCACGGCGTCGGACCACCCGCTGGCCGGGCGGCACTCGGTGTCACTCGCCGAACTCGCGGACGAACCCTTCGTCGACACCGCACACGGGTTCGGCAACCGGATCATCCTGGACGGCGCACTCGAACGGCTCGGGATCCGTCGGCGGATCGTCGCCGAGATGAACGACATGCCCGCGGTGATCCGGTTCGCCTCGGCAGGGCTCGGCGTCGGGGTCGTGCCGGACTCCGGGGTGCGGCACGACGGAGCGGTCCTGGAACTCGAGGACACGGTCGAACCGCTCCGCATCGGCCTGGCGATCCGCACGAGTCCGGAGCCGAACCGCGCGGTGCGCACGCTGGCGCGCGACCTCGTCGCTGCGCGCGTCGTGTGACGCTTCGTGAGCAGGAATGGTCGGGTCGCGGCGCGTGAGGTGACCGTTTCTGCTCACGATCTGCGGTGGTCGCCCCACCGGCGGACAGGAGGCCCGTGGCGGGTCCGCCACGGGCCTCCCGGCCGTCAGTCCCCCCAGATCTCCCCGACGACAGCGGGCAGCAGCCCGTTGGTCGGGAAGTTCGACTGGTCGATCTGCACCCACGTGTCGCCGCGGGTGTACATCGTCCTCGCCCAGTCCGTGCCGTACATCGGAACCTGCTTCGTCTGACTGCAGGTCCTGATGCCGTCGACGACCTCGCACGTCGGGTTCCAGCCGTCGAACAGTCCACGCTCGCTCGCCGCGATCTGCTCCGGCGTTCCGGTACCGACGGTGATCGCCAAGCCGCTGATGTCGGTCCGTGGGTCCTTCCAGAGGCAGTACAACTTCGTCGGCGCCGTGTCCGGATCGACGTCCGGCTGGACTCCCGGCGCCGCCGTGTACTCCGGCGGGAGCCCCTCCTCGGGGGGTTCCACCCGCATGACCGGCGTGTCGCCGAAGAGGCGGTCGTAGTCGGACGCGGGCACCAACGCACGGCACTCCGTCGGGATCGTGGCGGTCGTGCTCGGCGCTGTCGGGGTGGCGGTGGCCGTGGGGCGGGGCGTGCCGGTGATCGGCGCGGAACTCGGGGTGGTGGCCGTCGGCGAGGGCTCGGGCGCCTGCGTCTGGGTGGGCGCAGCGGCGGGAGTGTCCTGCTGCGAGAGCGTCAGGGCGACGGCTCCGGTCGCGGTGCCCACGGCCAGGAGCGCGACGACACCGATGACGATGCCGGATCGGCCACGACCCCGCCTCGCCCGCGGGGTGGCGCGCTCGAGGACGTTCTGCTTCATCGAGACGAGCATGCGCTGCAGGTCGTCTCCCTCGGGAGGTTCAGTGTTCATCGTGCGTCACCACCTTCTTGAGTCGGCGCCGGCTGCGGGAGACCCGCTGCGTGACCGCCCCGACGCTCAGGCCGAGCATCTCGGCGGCCTCGGCGTAGGAGTAGCCCTCGAGCAGGCAGAGCTCGCAGATACGGCGGTCGGTCTCGGGGAGCGCGGCGATCTCGTCACGCACCCACCGCAGGAGCTCCCGCGCTTCGTCCTGGTCGGTCGGTGCGGCGAGGTGCTCGGGCAGCTCGTCCGCCCGCCGCCGGGCCTGCTTGCGGCCGGTGTTGAACGCGTGGTTGCGGCAGACGACGAGCAGCCACGGCAGCACGGTGTCCGCGGGGAGTTCGAGCGTCACCGCGCGCTGCCAGAGGGTCAGGAACGAGTCCTGCACGATCTCCTCGACGTCCGATCGGTCGTCGACGAGGGCCCAGGCGTACCGGGTGAGCGTGGCCGCGTAGCGGTCGAACACCCGTGCAAGCGCACCGGTGTCCCCCTGCGCGATCGCACGGACGAGTCCTTCGTCCGTGTCGGTGCCGGTCGTCACGTCCACATCCCACCTCCTTCACCCAGAGGTGTCGGCAGGACCCGCGATCCTGACAGGACCGTGGCGGAAACGTGATCCCGGGCGTGTCCGCACAGCGATGCGCGCGACGGCGCACGCGGTGGATCAGTGGAAGTCGTCGCCCTCGCCGTCGCCGGGCGTCTTGTGCCCGCCGAGCATGTCGTTGTCGTCCTGGTCGCTCGTCGACGCGAGCTGGAGCATCGCGAGCACGACGACCACCACGATGAACGCGATGCCGAGGAAGATCACGGCCAGCTGCAGTTCCCGCGTCGAGAACAGCACGACGAGCCCGGTGAACACCGCGATGATCGCGGAGATCCCGAGGAGCTCGATCGGGCGCAGACGGTCACGACGGCTGGGGGTGGTCATGCGTGTGGTGCTCCGTCCGGGGCGACGGCCGGCGTGGCCGTACCCCACTTGTGCGAGAGGCCGGCGATCACGTGGAAGACCGCCGTGATGGCGAGGTAGGCGCCGAGCAGGCCGACCAGCACGATCGAGGCGTCGAGGGTGCCGGTGACCTGTTCCACGCCACCGAGCTGCTGCGAGTAGTCCGGCGGGGTGACGAGGAACGCGACGGCGAGCAGCAGGGTGAGCGCACCGATCGTGGTCCAGTCGCGCGCGAAGGGGGAACGTCGACGGGCACGCAGCCCCTGTGCCAGCTCGAGCGCCCCGGTCAGCACGGCGAAGGCCACGATGATCGAGATGAACGCCGGCAGCCCGAGGCCGTTGCCGGCGAAGCCCGCCACCGCGGCGAGCAGGGTGATGACCGCCTGCAGCAGCGTCGTGCGGCGTGACCGTCCGTCGAGCGGGAGACGCGCGACGCCGGCCCACAGGAGCACGAGACCATCGACCAGTGCGAAGCCGGCGAACAGCAGGAGGCCGTAGCCGGCGGCGTGGTTCGTCGAGAAGGTGATGACGAGCGCGACGACCGCGGCGGGGACGGCCCGGAGGATCGGGATCGGCCAGTACCGCGCGCGTTGGGTCGCCTCGTTCACGGTGGTGGTGGCGTCCACGGTGTCGGACACGGGACCTCTTTCAGGCATGCGGTTCGTGAGATCGATCCTACCGCCGCCGTGAGAGCCGCCCGACCGCCATGGGTCCGGCAGCACTGAGGATGCTCGAATGCCCGGTCGGGGCGGCGTCGGCCGAGCGACGCCGCCCCACCGCCGGATCAGGCGCGACGCTGGTCGTCCGGCGCCGCCGTCCGCCGTGCGCGCCGACGAGCGAGCCACCAGCAGGTCGACCCGGCCGCGACGACCACCCCGGCGAGCGCGGCGAGCAGCCCGAGGTCCTCGACACCGGTGTAGGCGAGGGCACCCCGCATGGCCTGCGGCCCGGCGTCGGGAGCGGGTCCACGGGTGTTCCGGTCACCGTCGTCACCGCGGGGAGCATCCGGCACCGACGCCTCGACGTCGTCGTCGGGACCGGGTGCCGGAGAGGCGGACGGGCTCGGCACCGGGCCGCCGTCGCCCGCGTCGTCCTGTTCCACGACGATCGCGACCTCCGTCGACGGGTCGCCGCCGTCCGGGTCCGTCGGGGAGGTCGCCGTGGCCACGTTCACCACGTCGGACCCGTCCCCCTGGTAGTCCGGATCGAGCACGGCGCGGAGCCGGAAGTCGTGGGTCTCCCCCATCGCGAGTGCGATCTCGGACCGGCAGGTCACCCGCTGTCCCTCGGCCGTGCAGCCGTCGTCGGACCCGATGAACCGCATCGCCGCGGGCAGGTCGTCCACCGCTCCGACCTGCTGGGCGACCGAGGGCCCACGGTTCCGTGCGGTCACGGTGTACTCGACCTCGTCACCGGGCGCGACGGTGGACGGCGACACCGTCTTGTCCGTCTCGACGTGTGCAACGACCGGCGGCAGGGCGACGGTCGTGCTCGCTCGCGAGGTGTTGTCCGACTCGTCCGTGTCGGACAGCGACGTCGGGGGCGCGATGGTCGCGACGCTCTCGAGCGGCCCCTCGACCCCGTCGGCGATCCGTCCCTCGATCGTCACCACCGCGGACCCGCCGCGGGGCAGGCCCAGGTCGGTCGCCACGTCGCCCTGCCCGGATGCGGTGGCGCAGCCGGAGCCCGACGCCGGTTCGCAGGTCCACGTGGCGTCCTGGATGCCGTCGGGGACGTCCACCTGCAGTGGGCTGGGGTCGGCGGCGTTCGGACCGGGGTTCCGCGCCGTGACGGTGTAGCGGACGGGTGCCCCGGCGACCGCGGTGGCGGGCAGGTCGTGCTCGACGGACAGGTCGGCGGGCTTCCACACCCGGAGGGCGTCGACCTCGTGGTTGTCCACGTGACTGCCCGTCGCGCCGGCGAACCCGAGGCGGAGGGTGGCCGGCAACGGCGTCTGGTCGTCCCCGTGCAGGGGGACCGCGTCGAGCACGGTGCGCATCGTCGAGCCCACCTGCAGCCGGACGGTCATCGAGAGTTCGCCGGCGTCGCCCGGCAGCAGCGTGATGCGGACCTTCCGCGGCGTCGATCCGTTCGTCACCGTGCCGCCGGGAGCGGGAGCCCCGGCGACGTACCGGTAGCCCTCGATCCCGTTGCCGGAACCGCGCACGACGACGTGGTCCGGCTGGGCTCCCGGCCCGGACGCGTTGATGCGCGACGAGAAGTTGCCGTAGTGGTCGATCGCGATCCCGGCGAACCCACCGGGGACACCGGGCAGGTCGCACAGTCGCCCACCGCCCTCGGTGGACTCCTTGCGGCAGGCGTACCCGAGCCCGGCGCCGAACGACCCCACGCCCTGCGCAGCCGCGCCGTCGGCGAGGTACAGGAGCAGGCCGTCGGCCCCGGGGTCGTCCTTCGCGGTGTGCATCGCGTAGGTGAACTCGATCTCGAGTCCGGTGTCGGAGGGGAAGGTGTCGTTCGTCGACCAGGCGCCGGCCTGGTTGCGGACGTCCTCGGTCAGGCGCAGCCGTCCGCCGGCGACGGTGGCGTCACCGTGCAGGGCTCCGCCGGAAGCGCTCGAGAACTGGTTGACGTACGGGAAGTCGAGAGTCGCCGCGCTCGACCCCGCTGGCAGGATCGTCGGGGCCGCGAGGACGGCGAGCGCGGTCAGTGCGGTGCACGCCGCTGCGAGGCGGCGGGCCACCCGCGGCCGGGACGGACGTGGGACGGGTGCTGGAGCAGTGGGTTCTGTCATGCCCCGATCGTCGCGAGCCGGACGTCACCGGACGGCGGGCAGGAGCCGATCTGTGGAACGCCGCCACGGGCCTCCTGGCTGTGGAGGAAGGACCACCGGAGCTGGACTGCTCAGGCCAGCCACACCGTCGTCTCGCCCGGCAGGACACCGGCCGCGTCACCGAGCGGACCGGACGCGACCACGACCTCCCCCGACGGCATCGGCACCGGTGTCGACCCGAGGTTCGTGACCGACCGCCACCCGTCGTGCCGGGCGAAGGCCACGACGCCGTCGCCGGACTCCAGCCAGGTGAGCTCCTCGCCCCGCTGCAACCGTCGCCGGGCCGCGAGCGCTGCGCGGTACAGGGTCAGGGTCGACGATGGGTCGCCGTCCTCCGCCTCGACCGACGACGCGCCGGAGTCGGCGGGCTGCGGCAGCAGCGGCGCGACGTCGCCGAAGCCGAACGACGGCCCGGAGGTCGTCCACGGGATCGGTACACGGCACCCGTCCCGACCCTTCACGGTGTGTCCGGAGCGCAGCCACTTCGGGTCCTGCAGCCGGTCACGCGGGATGGCGGCGGCTTCGTGCAGGCCGAGCTCCTCACCCTGGTAGACGTACGACGACCCGGGGAGGGCGAGCATCAGCAGGGTCGCGGCGCGGGCTCGGCGCAGTCCCCGCTCCCGGTCGAGCTCCGGCGTGGTCCCGTCCGTCAGCAGCCACGCATCGGTGTCGGTGCCGTCCGGCAGGCCGTAGCGGCTGGCGTGCCGCACGACGTCGTGGTTCGACAGCACCCAGGTGCTCGAGGCGCCGGACTGCTCGGACGCTGCCAGGTTCCGCTCGATGATGCTCCGGAAGGCGGGTGCCTCGAACGGCGCTTCGAGCAGGTCGAAGTTGAACGCCTGTCCGAGTTCGGTGGGCCGGGCGTACAGGACGCGTCGCGGTGCGGGCGCCCAGGCCTCGGCGACCGCGGCCCGGGGCGGGTCGTACTCGTCGAGCACGGTGCGCCAGGATGCGAAGATCTCATGCACCTCGTCGCGGTCGTACAGCGGGTCGGAACCGTCGAGCGGCAGTGCGTGCTCGTTCGATGCGCGGTACGGCGTCGACAGGTCCTTCGCCAGGCCGTGTGCGACGTCGACCCGGAACCCGTCGACCCCGCGGTCCGACCAGAAGCGCAGCGTGTCCTCGAAGTCGGCGCGGACCTCGGGGTTCGACCAGTCCAGGTCGGGCTGCTCGGGCGCGAAGAGGTGCAGGTACCACTGGCCGTCGGGGACCCTCGTCCAGGCGCTCCCGCCGAAGTTCGACACCCAGTCGCTCGGCGGCAGCGCTCCGGAGGGACCGCTCCCGTCGCGGAACACGTACCGCGCCCGTTCCGCCGACCCCGGCGCGGAGGCGAGTGCCGCCCGGAACCACTCGTGCTCGTCCGAGGTGTGGTTCGGCACGATGTCCACGATCACCCGGAGGTCGTGCTCGTGCGCTGACCGGAGCAGGGCGTCCAGGTCGTCGAGCGAACCGAGTCGCGGGTCGACCGCCCGGTAGTCGGCCACGTCGTACCCGCCGTCGGCGAGGGGCGACGGGAAGAACGGGGAGAGCCAGAGGGCATCGACACCGAGGGACGCCAGGTACGGCACACGGCTCGTGATGCCCGCGACGTCACCCAGGCCGTCGGCGTTCGAGTCCGCGAAGCTGCGTGGGTAGACCTGGTAGACGACGGCGTCGCGCCACCAGTCCGGGTTCGTCGTGCGGGGCGTGCTGGCCGGCGTCCGAAGCGTGCTCACGTCGCCACCGTACCCAGCCGAGCACACACCGGGCACGGATCGGGAATGCCTGACGACGTGACAGCATTGGTTGTCGCTGACACCTTTCCGCCCCAGTACAACGTCCAGAACGAGAAGGATCACCATGACGAACGTCCTCGCACTCGTCGGCAGCCTGCGCGCCGACTCCATCAACCGCAAGCTCGCCGAGGCCGCGGCCCACCACGCGCCGGAGGGCATCGAGGTCACCACGTTCGACGGCATCGTCGACCTGCCGTTCTACAACGAGGACATCGACGGCGACACCCCGCCCGCCGCGGCCGTCGCCTTCCGTGACGCGATCGCCGCCGCGGACGCCGTCCTGCTCGTCACCCCCGAGTACAACGGCACGATCCCGGCCGTGCTGAAGAACGCCCTCGACTGGGCATCGCGTCCGTTCGGCGCCTCGCCGCTGTCCGGCAAGCCGCTCGCCGCCATCGGTTCGGCGTTCGGCCAGTACGGCGGCGTCTGGGCCCACGACGACGCCCGCAAGGTCGCCGGCATCGCCGGTGCGAAGGTCCTGGAGGACGTCAAGGTCGCGATCCCGCAGTCGGTCGTCCGCTTCGCGGAGACCCACCCGCGCGAGGACGCCGAGGTCACCACGCTCGTCCAGGGCGCACTGACCGCGCTCGCCGACGCGTCGACGGAGCAGGCCGCCGCGTAGTCGACCAGGGTGCGGTCGGCCGTGCGGTCGACCGCACCCACAGGAAGTCGCTAGACAGCCTCCATACGAGACGGACTAGCCTGTGCCAATGGCAACGCAGGAGATCACCGAGGCGTCCGGGTACTGGTTCCCCGACGACGACGCGACCCAGCGCGGGGTCGCCGTGCTCAACGCCCTGCGACGCTACCGTGCCGCAGAGACCGCGATGCGCCGTCGCACCCGCGACTCGATGGGCATGGGCGAGACCGACCTGCTCGCCGTGCGCTTCCTGCTGCAGGCGCAGCGCTCGGGCCGCAGCGTGAGCCCGAAGGACCTCGCCGCCTACCTCAAGATCTCGTCCGCCTCGACCACGATCCTCATCGACCGGCTGGTGAAGTCGAACCACGTGCGCCGCGATCCGCACCCCACCGACCGCCGTGCACTCGTGATCACCCCGACGACCGAGACCGACGACGAGGTCCGCGCGACCCTGGGCATCATGCACCGCCGGATGATGTCCATCGCCGAGGGGCTCCCTGCGTCCGACGCCCGCATCGTCGCGTCGTTCCTCGAGCAGATGCGCGGCGCCGTCGACCAGGTCGACCCGGCCCCCGCGCACTGAGCCGCCACCCCCGGGGGACAGCGCGGTTCCGTGCGCACTGAGAGTGGACTCGGCCGCGGCGCGTAGACCGGAGTGGTCACCGACGCGAAAGGAGCCACCACCATGCACGCTTCGGACAAGATGGCCAAGAACCTCCAGGCGGTCCTCGTGGACCTCATCGACCTGCACCTCCAGGGCAAGCAGGCCCACTGGAACATCCTCGGCACGAACTTCCGCGACCTGCACCTGCAGCTCGACGAGATCGTCGACGCCGCACGCGAGTTCGCCGACGACACCGCTGAGCGCATGCGCGCCCTGTACGCCGTGCCGGACGGACGCTCGAGCACGGTCGCGGCGTCGAGCCACCTCGACCAGTTCCCCGACGGCGAGATCACGACCCACGACGCCATCGACCAGGTGACGCTCCGCCTCTACCAGGCGACCGGCACCATGCGCGATGTGCACGACGAGGTCGACGAGGAAGACCCGACGACCGCGGACCTGCTCCACGGCTTCATCGAGCGCCTCGAGCAGCTCGCGTGGATGGTCTCGGCCGAGAACCGCGCGCCGAGCACGCCGCTGGCCTCCGCCACGACGCCTGCCGTCGCCGACGCCTCGGCGCACGCCTAGGGGACCGAGTGGACCTCGGCATCCAGGGCAAGACCGCTCTCGTCTTCGGTGCCGACTCCGGCATCGGCTGGAACACGGCTCGCATCCTCCTCGCAGAGGGTGCGACCGTGGTCGTGAGCGACCTCGACCAGGCACAGCTCGACAACAGCGCCGACCAGCTCGAGGCGCCGCTCGGCAAGCTGCACGCGTTCGCCGCGGACGTCACGAGCGCCGCGAGCCTGGCTGACCTGCACGGCAAGGTGCGGGACGCCGTCGGTGCGATCGACATCCTGGTGCAGTCCTCGGGCATCACCGGCGCGCAGGGCCTGTTCCACGAGATCGACGAACAGGGCTGGGCCGACACCATCGACGTCGACCTGATGGGTCCTGTCCGCATCACGCGCGAGTTCATCGGCGACCTGCGGCAGGGCGGTTGGGGCCGCATCGTGTACCTCGTGTCCGAGGACGCGTCGCAGCCCTACGACGACGAACTGCCCTACTGCGCCGCGAAGGCCGGGGTCCTGTCGTTCGCGAAGGGCCTGTCGCGCACCTACGCGCGGGAGGGCGTGCTCGTGAACACCGTCAGTCCGGCGTTCATCCACACGCCAATGACGGACGCGATGATGAAGAAGCGCGCCGAGGAGACGAACCAGAGCTTCGACGACGCGATCACGAGCTTCCTCGACGAGGAGCGCCCCTACATGGAGCTGAAGCGCCGTGGTGAGCCGGAAGAGGTCGCGAACGTCGTCGCGTTCCTCTGCTCCGACCTCGCGAGCTTCGTCAACGGCTCCAACTACCGGGTCGACTCCGGCTCGGTCGCCACGATCTGACGCCGGGAGGCACCGTGACCGACTACCGATACCTCATCATCGGCGGCGGGATGGTCGCCGACGCCGCCGCCCGCGGCGTCCGCGAACTCGACGCCGACGGCACGATCGGCATCCTCAGCGAGGACGTCGACCGGCCCTACGCCCGCCCGGCCCTGTCGAAGAAGCTGTGGACCGACCCGGACTTCAGCTGGGACGAGAAGGTCGACCTGCACACCGAGGAGACCGGGGCGTCCTTCGTCCTGGGCACCGCGGTGACGGGGATCGACCGTGCCGCGAAGACCGTGACCACGGCCGACGGTCAGACCCACGGGTACGAGCGTCTGCTCATCGCCACGGGCGGCAAGCCCCGTGGGCTGCCCGGTCTTGCACCGTCGGACCGTGTGCTCGACTACCGCAGCGCCGACGACTACCGGAAGCTCCGCGAGCTCGCCGACGCCGGGGCGCACGTGGTCGTGGTGGGCGGCGGCTACATCGGCCAGGAGATCACCGCCGGGGTCGTGCAGAACGGTGCACGCGTCACCCTGGTCGACCCGGACGAGGTCGTGGGCGGACGGATGTTCCCGGACGACCTCGCGCGCGCCTTCCAGCAGCGCTTCGTCGACGCCGGCGCCGACCTGCGACTCGGCCGCCGGGTCGAGTCCGGCACCCAGACGCCGGACGGGGTCACGCTCACCCTCGACGACGGCTCCGTGCTCGAAGCGGACGCCGTGGTCGCCGGACTCGGCATCGAGCCCGCCACGCAGCTCGCCGCCGACGCCGGCTTGACCGTGCGCGACGGCATCGTGGTCTCGTCGACGCTGCTGACCGACGACGACTCGGTCTTCGCGGCCGGTGACGTCGCCGAGTACCCGGACCGGATCCTCGGGACCCGACGGGTCGAGCACGTCGACAACGCGCAGCAGCAGGGTCGGCAGGCCGGCCGGAACCTCGCGGACGCCGACGAGACCTACGACCACACGCCGATGTTCTACTCCGACGTCTTCGACATGGGGTACGAGGCGGTGGGGCAGGTCTCCACCAAGCTCCGCACCGTCGAGGACTGGCAGGACCCCACGGTCACCGGCGTCGTCTACTACCTGGACGACGACGACCTGGTGCGCGGCGTGCTGCTGTGGAACGTGTGGGACAAGACCGACGAGGCCCGCAAGGTCCTCGCCGAGGCCCACGCGCTGACGCCCGACATGCTGACGGGCCGCATCACGGCCTGACCGGCAGGCTGGTCGCCGTGGACGCGACCGACGGGAGGCCCGGTGCCGGTTCCGCGAACCGGCACCGGGCCTCCCGTGCGCCGCGTGCAGTGCCCGGCGTCAGCGGGTCGGGTCGGCTTCGGGCGCGACCGCGTCGACGACCGCCTTGCGGTCGGCGGGGTCGACCGGCAGGTCGTCACCGTCGGCCATGGCGACTGCGTGGGCGGACTTGGCCGCCTCGAGCGTCTCGTCGTCGTTCTTCGCCATGCCGACCAGCTCGACGAAGCGCGACTTGACGAGCATCCACGCCTCGCTCGGGCTCAACCGTGACAGGTCGGACGCCGTCGAGTCGTCGCGCACGCGCTGCAGCGAACCGACCCCGCGGTCCGGCAGGCGGTGGTCGACGTGCGCGACCGCCAGCCGGGCGACCGCGTCGGCCTGGGCGTGCATGACCGAGTGGGCGCCGTCGACGACCTCGCGCAGCACGGCGTAGGGGAACACCCGCGCGAGCCGACGGATCCAGTCCCGCGGGACCATCGCGTCGTGCTCGCCGCGGACGATGAGGGTGCGCGCCTGCACGTGGGCCGCGCGTTCCTCGATCGGGAAGGCGATCATCCGGGGCAGCACCTTCGAGAACCAGTGCCAGCCGCACAGCGCGTACGCGGTGATGCCGTGCCAGCGGACCGCCGAGGGCTCGTGCAGTGTCGACCGCAGGAACCGGAACGCGGACTGCCGGACCGTGCGCGCGTGCGAGTCCACGACGGGGCTGATGAGCACGAGGTCCGAGATCTCCGGGTGACGCGCCGCGACCTCGGTCACGACCTGGGTGCCCATCGAGTGGCCGACCAGGACCGGGTCGACGAGGCCGAGGTCCTCGATGACCTTCTCGACGGCGTCGGCGTACCGCTCGATCGACCCCTTCCCCCGGAACCGCGGAACGCCCGCGAATCCGGGCAGGTCGAGCGCGTGCACCGGGCCGTTCTCGTTGAGGTGCGGGGCGAGCCGCTCGTAGTACGTGGCCGCGATGCCGAGGCCGGCGACGAGCAGGAACGCCCGCTCCCCCGGCTCCCCGACCGAACTCACGCGGACGTAGGTGCCGTCCACCGCGACCCGGTCCACCTCGACGGTGACGTCGGCGTCCTCCGCCTTCGCGAGTTCACCGCCGGGGTCCGGGGTCGCTGCCGTGCGCTCGTCGTTCACGTGGGTCTCCTCGGGTCGGGCGAGCGCCCACGATACCTGCGGACCCCGCCGCAGCGTGCACTCCCGCCCGGTCAGCCGCTGAAGGTGTTCGCGGGGAACCCGTGCACCCGGGTCGGCACCGCGAGGATCGCCCCCGAGGACGGGTGCTGCTCGAGCTGCTCCTCGGTGAGGTTCTCCCGCGCCGAGGCGACGAACAGGGTCGACATGTCCGGGCCGCCGAAGGCCACCGACGTCACGTTCGGGGTCGGCAGCTCCACGGTCTCGAGGTGCGACCCGTCCGGGCCGTACCGCTCCACCCGGCCGCCGCCGTAGATCGCGCTCCAGGAGCAGCCCTCGTCGTCGCGGACCAGACCGTCGTGCGCGTGGCCGACGACGAACGGTTCGAGCTCGCCGAGTACGCCGTCAGGACCGTAGGAACCGCGGTAGATCGTCGACGCGCTCGTGTCGGTGACGTACATCACGGTGCCGTCGTCCGACCACTCGAAGCCGTTCGTCACGCCGAAGCCGCCACGGAGCAGCCGCGTCGTGCCGTCGGCCTCGACCGAGTAGAGCGCGCCGTCGGGTTCCCCGGTCGTCAGGTTCATGCTGCCGACCAGGAACCGGCCGAACGGGTCGCACTTGCCCTCGTTGAACCGGAGGCCGGCGGTGGCGTGCTCGACGCGGGTGAGTTCACGTTCGATCGCCCCGTGCTCGTCGGTCACGACGACGGTGTCGCCGAGGGCCGCGACGAACCCACCGGACGCCCGCGGCTGGAAGCTCGCGAGCGGCGGCGGGAGCGGGACGGTCGACACGACGGTGCCGTCGGCCCGCGCGGTGACGAGCGTGCCGAGGGTGATGTCGGTCCACCGGAGCAGCTGCGCCGACGGGTCCCACACGATGCTCTCGGCGAGGACCGCCCGGGTGTCGGAGAAGACGGTCGCGGGTCCGGTCGTCACGCTGGTGCTCATCGGACCGGTCTACCGGCGCCGGCTCCGTGCTCCCTCAGCCGGACCGAGCTCGCCCGGCACGTCAGAGGCGGGCGTACCGCGCGCGGAAGAAGCTGTAGACGCCGAAGGCGAGGAACCCGATGCCGATCGCGACCAGGACGAACACGCCGCCGGGCATCGAGCGCACCGCGTCGAACGCTGCGTCGAGGCCCGTCGCCTGATCGGGGTCGCTCTGCAGTCCGGCCACGCCGATGAGCACACCGACGATGACCACGGCGATGCCCTTGCCGACGTACCCGACCACCCCGAGCACGGTGACGACACGGTCGAGCTGGCCCGACGGTCGCGTGATCTGCTTGCGGAACGACCGGCGGCAGCCGATCACGACGAGCCCGATGCCGACCGCGACCGCGATCGCGCCGGCGAGGAGCAGCACGAACACCCCACCGGGCGTCGCGAGGGTCTTCGCCGCGGCGCTCTGCGACGAGCTGCTGGAACTCGACCCGGCGCCGAGGGCGTACGAGGCCGACGAGTACGCGATGATCCCGTAGACCACGGCCTTCGCGACGTCCTTGAGCCGGGCGAGCCAGCCCCGGGTGGAGTCCGAACGGCCGCCGACGATCGCCTCGACGACGAGACGCACGGTGAGTGCGGCCGTACCGATCGCGATCAGCCAGAGCAGGAACACCCCACCGGGCACGGCGGCGATCTGCTGCAGTGCTCCGGACTGGTCGGTCTCACCGCCGGAGGACGCGTTGCCGACGCCGAGCAGGATCGCGAGGTACCCGATCAGCAGGTGGACGATGCCGCTGCCGACGAAGCCAGCGCGAGCGGTCAGCTCGAACCAGCGGCTGTCCGCCGCTCGTCGGACCTGTCGTCCGGTCTGCCGTGCTGCCTGCTCTGCCGTGTCGCTCATCCGGTCAAGCGTGCCCGACGCGGGCCGGTCTGTCCGGGCCGCGCCGGGCTGTGGCGCTGCCCGGCACCGAACGGGAGGCGCGGGGCGGGTCCGGTCCGCGCCTCCCGTCTGCACCGTCGTCAGCGCACCCACCAGGCCGCGCCGACCAGGGTGCGCCGCCCCCGACGGCGCTCGCCGCGTCGCGCTGCGGCGACCGCCGCAGCGACGTCCCCGGGGTTGCCCGTGGCACTCCAGCCGTTCGCCGTCGCGACGATCTGCGAGTGCTTCGAGTCGATGAGGACGAAGCCACCACCGAGGATGCCGACGAACATCTCGTCGACCGCCTCGAGCAGGGTCTCGGAGCCGTCGTCGCACGCATCGCACCCGCAGTTCGGCTGCGATCCGACCACGGCAGCCGGGTCACCGACGGACAGGTCGACGGCGGTGCCCGGGAGCCCGTCCATCGACCGCACGTCGACGTCGAGCACCAGCGCGCCGTCGGCGACCGGGACGAGCTGGAGGACGCCGTCGGGCCGCGTGGTCCGCTCGGCCAGGCCGAGGTCGACGAGGACTTCGACCCACACCTCCACGCGCGCACCGACCACGAGGTACCGCTCGGGGTCGGTGACGCGCGAGTACTCCTCGTCGAGCGGAGCACGGTCCGGATGCGGGGCCGGCCACGAGACGTCGTGCTCGGGCCGCGCCACCCACGCGGACTCGACGGCGCGCAGGACGTCGGGCAGGGTCGCGACCGTCACGTCAGTCCCCCTTCACGTTGACGACCTGGCGCAGCGTGTGCCGGATCGACACGAGCTCCGACGCGTCCGCCATGACCTGGTCGATCGGCTTGTACGCCCCGGGGATCTCGTCGAGGAACGCGTCGGTGTCGCGGTACTCGATGCCGACCATCGCCTCGCGCAGCTGCTCGTGGGTGAAGGTCCGCCGGGCCGCGCTCCGCGAGAACAGTCGGCCGGCACCGTGCGGGGACGACTCGAGCGAGGGCTTGTTGCCGAGCCCCTCGACCACGTACGACGCGGTGCCCATCGACCCGGGGATCAGCCCGGCCTGGCCGGCCGTCGCCTGGATCGCGCCCTTGCGCGAGACCCACACGGACTTGCCCCAGTGCGTCTCACGCTGCGTGAAGTTGTGGTGGCAGTTGATCCGCTCCTGCTCGTCGACGGGGGTGCCGACGACCTCGGACAGCTGCCGCACGACACGGTCCATCATCTCCTCACGGTTGAGCAGCGCGAAGTGCTGGGCCCACCGCAGCTCGGCGATGTACCGGTCGAACTCCGGCGTGCCCTCGACCAGGTAGGCCAGGTCGGGGTCCGCCAGCTGGATCCACCAGCGCTCCATCAGCCGCTTGGCGACCGTGATGTGCCGCTGCGCGATCTTGTTCCCGACGCCCCGCGATCCGGAGTGCAGGAAGAGCCAGACCCGGTCCTCCTCGTCGAGGGAGACCTCGATGAAGTGGTTCCCGGAGCCGAGCGTGCCGAGCTGGTTCCGCCAGCCACCGTGCACCTGCGTGGGGTCGAACCCGGCGGTCTCGGCCATGGCCTCGAGCTCGGCGATCCGCGGCGCGGCGGTCGCGACGATCTTCCGGTTCGACGCACCCGCCGACAGCGGGATCGCGCGCTCGATCTGCTCGCGCAGGCCCTGCAGGTCGGCGGGCAGGTCGGCGGCGGTGAACTGGGTCCGGACCGCGATCATGCCGCAGCCGATGTCCACGCCGACGGCAGCCGGCATGACCGCGCCGAGCGTCGGGATGACGGACCCGACGGTGGCCCCGAGGCCGAGGTGGGCGTCCGGCATCAGGGCCAGGTGCGGGAACACGAACGGCATGCGTGCGGTCGTGCGGGCCTGCTGCTCGGTGTTGTCCTCGAGCATCGAGGCCCAGCTGAGCAACCGGTCGTTGATCTTCTCCATGGTGTCGTCTCGCTTTCGTGACGGTCGAGGTGACGGTCCGAGACGGTCGCACGCTTGGCCTCCTGGTCGTCGCCGGACGTGGCGGACGGACGGGAGGAAGCGGTGATGACGAACGCCCCGGGCCGGGTGGGCACGCAGGCGTCGTGGGACGTCGCGTGCCTACGCGGGATAGCGGAGGGACCGCTGCTGCTCGAGCAGCACGGCGGCCGCGGCGAGCTGGAGCTCGACGCGTTCCTCGTTGTGCTGCACGGCGCGCATGCGCGGTCCTTCCGGTGTGCCCGGGGCGGGCGGTCGTGCCCGTCAGCGATCGCGCTGGCGGGCAGGGGTCGACAGTAGTTCGACACGCCCGGGCTGCACAAGCGCGACACGCCCGGGATGCAGATTCCGTGAGGCAACGGTCACAGGAGACCGCGGGGCGGACCGGTCAGTCGGTGGCGCGCGCGTCGAGTCGGGCACGCAGTCGTCCGAGTGCGGGCATCGCGTCGGCGAGCACCCGCTGGTCACCATCGGAGAGCGCCGTCAACGCATCGACGAGCACCCGCTCGGCGGATGCGTCGTAGTCGGCGAGTCGCCGTGCAGCGAGGTCGGTCAGCCCGACCTCGGTGCTCCGGCCGTCACCGCGTGCGAGCCGACGTTCGACCAGCCCGTCTCCCTCCATCGCGGCGACGAGGTTGCTCACCGTCGACCGGGCCAGGCCGAGCGTGCGGCCGAGCGCGGTGGGACTCGACCACCCGTCCTCGTCGAGCCGCCGGAGCACCTCGATCTGCGCGTCCGGGATGTCGGGCAGGGCGACGGAGTGTCGCGCGGTGGTGAGCAGCGTCCGACGGAACGGGCCGATCTCCGCGCTCAGTCGTCGGGCCACCCGGCGGAGGTCGGGTTCGTCCGGTCGCTCGTCCACGTTCCCAGGGTAGTCATGGAATGTGCGCTTGCAACAAACGTAGTTCGGTAGCAAACTCAACAGCATGCACATCACCACCAACGTCGAGCACCCCGTCCCCGAGCAGGACCTCTCCGGCATCGTCGGCCACCGCTTCGTCTACACGTACGCGAACGGCTGGCAGTACGAGATGTACGTCAAGAACGCGACGACCATCGACTACCGGATCCACTCCGGCATGGTCGGCGGTCGCTGGGTGAAGGACCAGCAGGTGGACCTCGTCGCGCTCACTGCGGGCGTCTACAAGGTGTCCTGGAACGAGCCGACCGGCACCAGCGTCGTCGTCACGGTCGTCCCCGGCGAGCGTGTCCTGCACGGCACGATCTTCTTCCCTCGCTGGGTCGAAGAGGACGGCAGCAAGACGGTGCTGTTCCAGAACGACCACCTCGACCGCATGCGCGAGTACCGGGACCAGGGGCCCACCTACCCGATCTACGTGGTGCCCGAGTTCGCCCACATCACCCTCTTCGAGCACGTCGGCGAGGACGACGAATCCGTCGTCGACACCGCCCCCGGCGACCTCCCCGCCGGCTTCGCAGACCGGACGAACTGATGACCGCGTTCCTCCCGGTCACGCTCGACCACCGCGGACGGACACTCCGCGGTTGGCAGCTCGGGAGCGCCGTGCCGGCTGCTCGTGGCATCGACGCGCCCAGGGCGACGGGCCCCGCCGCGCTGCTCGTCCACGGCTTCGGGAGCACGGACACCGGCGGCCAGCAGCTCTTCGTGCAGACCGCCCGCGCGCTGGCGGAGCGTGGCATCCCCGCCCGGTCCTACAGTCGCCTCGGTCACGGCACCAGCGACGGTGACTTCACCGACATCACCATCGGCGACGAGGTCGACCAGGTCGTCGCGATGATCCGCGCGCTCGCGACGGACGCGGACCGGCCGGTGCACGTCGTGGCGCACAGTCTGGGCGCCGTCGAGTCGGCCCTCGCCGCCGCACGGGTGCCCGAACTCGTCGCGACCCTGACCCTGTGGTCCCCGGCCGGGGTCGTCGTGGACGACATCGCCGAGCACGACGCGATCCAGGGACAGCCGCTGGCACCCGCCCGGCAGCAGGGCTGGTTCGACTTCGGCGGCATGCCGCTGGGTACCGCGTTCATCGACGAGGTGACGGCCGGACTCGACGTGTACGCCTCGATCGAGCGCTACACGGGACCCGCCCAGGTCCTGCACGGGACCGCGGACCAGATCGTGCCGATCGACTACGGCCGGCGGTACGGCGACCAGCTCCCCGGTGCGACCTTCACCGCCGTCGACGGCGCGGACCACGGGTGGTCGTCCGTGCCGCTCCGGCGGATGCTGCTGGACCGCCTCGTCGAGTTCGTCGGGGCGACGACCGGGCGCTGACGGTCGGCCTGCCGACGTGCCCCGCCGGTTCCGTCGCCACGGCGTCCCCGGCGGGGTACGTCCGCCTGATGGTCGCGCCTCGGGCACGGGCAGGCTGGGTGCATGACGGAGCGCACCGAAGACACTCTCGACGCGGTCGACACCCACGCACGCACCGACGGGTACGCCCCGCTGCGCACCTACGGAGCGATCGGGGACGGCCGGACCGTCGCGCTCATCGCCCGCGACGGGCAGATCGACTGGCTGCCCATCCCCTCGATGGACTCACCGCCCGTGTTCGCGAGCATCCTCGACGCCGAGCACGGCGGCCACGTGGCGCTCCGCCCGGTGGACCGGTCGGCCGAGGTCTCCCGCGAGTACCTGCCGGGGACCAACGTCCTCGTCACCACGTGGACGACCTCGTCCGGGCAGGCCACCGTGACGGACGCGATGGTCACCGGCGTCGCCGGCCGCCTGCCGTGGGCCGAGGTCGCGCGCTGTGTCCAGGGAGTCAGCGGCTCCGTGGAGTTCGAGTGGGCGGTGGTGCCGGGCACCCTGCTGGGCACCACCGAGCCGAAGCGCCTCGACACCGCGAACGGCGCCGTCATCGGCATCGACGGCATCACGATCGCCATCGTCGAGCAGGGGTTCCACCCGGCGCACGACGACGGCCCGCGCTTCTCCGGCCGGTTCACCGCTGACGAGGGCTCGAAGCACATCCTGACCATCGTCGGGACGCACGACGAGCCGATCTTCATGCCGCGGCCGGAGAGCGCGCTCGCCGCGATGGACCGGACGATCGCCAACTGGGCGACCTGGTCCGAGGAGTTCTCCTACGACGGCCCCTGGGCCGAAGCGGTGCAGCGGAGCGCCCTCGCCCTGAAGCTGCTCATCTTCTCGCCGACCGGAGCGATCGCGGCGGCACCGACCACGAGCCTGCCCGAAGACCAGACGGGCGGCAAGAACTGGGACTACCGCTTCGCCTGGGTGCGCGACCTGTCGTACACCGTGCACGCCCTGACCCGGTTCGGTCTGCGCGAGGAGACCCACGCGGCGGTGTCGTGGGTGATGCGCACGATCGCCGAGCACGACGAGGACATGCCGATCTTCTACGAGCTCGACGGCACGAAGAGCGACGACGTCGAGGAGCGCGACGTCCCCGGGTGGAACGGCATCGGTCCGGTCACGGTGGGCAACCGGGCCGGCGACCAGCTGCAGCTCGGGGTCTGGGGCGACGTGTTCGAGATCCTGCGCCAGTACGTGGCCGCCGGCAACGTCCTCGACCGGAAGACCGCCGCGGTCCTGCAGCAGCTCGCCGACGACGCCTGTCACCGGTGGGAGGAACCGGACTCCGGCATGTGGGAGCTCGAGGACACCCAGCACTACGTCACGAGCAAGATCGGCTGCTGGCAGGCACTCGACGCCGCCGTGGAACTCCACGACGCCGGCATGATCGACGGCCCCCGCGAGAAGTGGATCGAGAACCGCGAACTCATCGAGCAGTGGGTCGCCGAGAACGGGTGGGACGAGGAACGCGGCCACTACGTGATGTACCCGGGCTCGGACGCGCTCGACACGTCGATCCTGCTGCACGCGATGAGCGCTTTCGACCGCGGCCCGCGCATGGCCTCGACCATCCGGGCGATCGAGGAGCGCCTGCAGCGTGGTCCGCTGGTGTACCGCTACTCCGGCATCGAGGACGAGGAATCGCCGTTCGTCGCGTGCTCGTTCTGGCTCGCGGCCGCGATGGCCTGCACCGGCCGGATCGACGACGCGCGGACGCTGATGGACGACATGGTCGGCCAGGCGAACGACGTCGGGCTGTTCAGCGAGATGATCAGCGAGGACGGGGCGTTCATGGGCAACATCCCGCAGGGGCTGTCCCACCTGGCGCTCATCCAGGCAGCGCTGACGATCGAGGAGCTGACTGGCGAGGACGACCACTCGGCGTGATCATGGAGGGGTCATGAACGACGTCGATGCGCGGATGGACCGGCTCAGGAGGGCCGCTCGGTACCGCTACCAGCAGCTGGTCGACAGCGAGATCGAGCGGGGTTCGCTCGATCCGGACGAGGTGCGCGAGGAACGCCGGCTGCTGAAGGCCGCCGACGTCGCAGCGCACGCGCGGGCACAGATCGAGGAGGCCGAGCGCCGAGGTGTCTTCGAGGGCAATCCGTACCACGGCAAGCCGCTGCCCGGGAACGACGGGCAGCACGACCCGGACTGGTGGATCCGCTCCAAGATCGAACGCGAGGACATCCGCGGCATCGCTCCGCCCGCACTCGCCCTCCGCACCGAGGACGCGGAACTCGACGATGCCCTCGACGCGCTGTCCACGGAGGTCGACGTGCGCGATGTCCTCGTGGACTTCAACGCCCGGGTGAAGGAAGCCCGGCGCCAGCTGCTCGGTGGGCCGCCGGTCGTGACGCCGCTGCGGGACGTCGACGACGAGGTGACCGCGTGGCGGGAGCGACGGGAGGCCCGTCTCGCCGCAGCCGCAGCGGCTGCGGCGGCACTGGCGGCCGGGTCCGACGACCGACCTCGCCGGTGGTGGCGCCGCCGTCGTTGAACGTCACGAAGGGCCGTCTCGGGTGTCCGGGGCGGCCCTTCGCGTGGTGGTGCGGGGTGTTACTTGATCTGTGCGGTGATGGTGGCGGTGCCGACGAGGAGGCCGCGCTTGACGGCGTCGGTGCCGAAGGTCTTGTTCAGCAGGCCGGCTGCGTCTTCGGAGACGTGGACGGTGGTGCCGGTGAGGATGGCGTTGTCGCCCTCGAGCTGGAGGGGCTTGAGGGAACCGCCCCAGAGCTCGAACAGGTACGCGTTGGACGCGGCGACCTTGCCGTTGACCAGGACGTCACCGTAGAGCTTGGAGGAGCCCGGGTTCACGACGAAGTTCTCGAGCGTGACGGTGGTGTCGCCGGCCTTCAGCGTGAGGCCGGAGTCGTCGTGGTTGAGCATGCCCTGCACGTAGGGGCGGTAGTTGCCGTCCGGCGACCAGTACGTGACCGATCCGGCGGTGATCGGGAACGACACCGACCCGTCAGCCAGGGTCGCATCTCCCGAGACGCCGGGGGTGAGCTTCAGGGCAGTGAGGGCGTCGGTGAAGCCGGAGTCGAGCTTCACGGCGGTGGAGCCGCCCAGGACCTCGGGGACCGATGCGACCGGTGCGACCGGTGCGGGGATCTTCGACTCGGACGACGACACGGTGTGGATCGAGGGGGTGGCGGCCTGGGCGGAGGAGATGCCGAACGCGGCACCGCCGAGGACGAGGGCGCCGGTCGTGGCGAGGGTGATGGAGGTCTTCAGGCTCTTGCGCATGGTGATCGATTCCTTTGCTGTGTGGAAGCTGCGTGCCGGCCATGTCTGACCGGAGAGCGCCCTGGGCTTTTGCCCTGTGCAACTCATTCGGCGCACCCTCGCGATCGGTTTGGGACGTCTTTCCTGAGGTTTCCGGGGCCGGGGTTTCGTAGCGTGGGGACATGGCCCCTGCGCACATCTCCACGACCGACCGACTCCGGGCGGTCGACGCCTGGTGGCGAGCCGCCAACTACCTGACGGTCGGGCAGATCTACCTGCTGGACAACCCGCTGCTCGCACGGCCGATCGAGCCCGGCGACATCAAGCCCCGGCTCCTCGGACACTGGGGCACCTCCCCCGCCCTCAACCTCGTGTACGCGCACTGCAACGCCCTGATCGCGGAGACCGGGCGCGAGTTCCTGTACATCTGCGGCCCGGGACACGGCGGGCCGGCGATGAACGCGAACGCCTGGCTCGACGGCACCTGGGGCGAGCTGTACGCCGACGACGACCTGCAGCGCTTCTTCCGGCAGTTCTCGTTCCCCGGCGGGATCCCGTCGCACGCGGCACCGGAGACGCCCGGGTCGATCAACGAGGGCGGCGAGCTCGGCTACTCCCTCGCGCACGCGTACGGGGCCGCCCTCGACAACCCCGACCTGGTGGTCGCGTGCGTCGTCGGTGACGGTGAGGCGGAGACCGGTCCGCTCGCGGGGTCGTGGCAGGCGCACACCTTCCTCGATCCGGTGTCGGACGGTGCCGTGCTGCCGATCCTCAACCTCAACGGGTGGAAGATCGCGAACCCGACCGTCCTGGCTCGCATCCCCGGCGAGGACCTGACCGCCTACTTCCGCGGCCTCGGCTACGACCCGATCGTGGTCGACTCGCGGCGGGTCGACGACGACCCCTACGCCGTGCACGCCCTGTTCGACGGTGCGCTCCACCGCGCACTCGCCGCCATCGACGACATCCAGGCAGCAGCTCGAGCCCAGGCAGCACGCGCGGCGGCGGGGCAGCCCGCGGGTGCCGCCGACCTGCGCGCGCGCTGGCCGATGATCATCCTCCGCACCCCGAAGGGGTGGACCGGGCCGAAGGAAGTCGACGGTCAGCAGGTGGAGGGGACGTTCCGCGCACACCAGGTGCCGTTGTCGAACGTCCGCGAGGACGACGGCCACCGGGCCCAGCTCGAGGAGTGGATGCGGTCCTACCGACCCGAGGAGCTCTTCGACGAGGACGGGAACCCCCTTGGGATCATGACGACGATCCGTCCCACCGGCGACGAGCGGATGAGCGCGACGCCCCATGCCAACGGCGGGCGCATCCGGACGGCCCTCGACCGTCCGGCGCTCGACGGGTACGGGGTACCGGCCGGTTCGACCGCCTCGGCCACCGGCACGCTCGGACCGTGGCTCGCCGCGCTGATCACGCAGAACGCGTCGACGTTCCGGCTCTTCGGCCCCGACGAGACGATCTCGAACAAGCTCGACGCGGTCTTCGACGTCACCTCCCGGGTGTGGCGGGCGCAGCGCGCGGTCGGCGACGAACACCTCGGGGCTCGCGGACGCGTGACCGAGGTCCTGTCCGAGCACCTGTTGGAGGGCATGCTCGAGGGCTACGTCCTCTCCGGCCGGCACGGGCTCCTGAACACCTACGAGGCGTTCGCCCACATCATCGACTCGATGGTCGGGCAGTACGCCAAGTGGCTCGAGTCCGCGACCGACATCGACTGGCGTGCACCCGTGTCGAACCTGTCGATCCTGCTGTCGTCGCACGTCTGGCGGCAGGACCACAACGGGTTCTCCCACCAGGACCCCGGGTTCCTCGACGTCGTCGCGTCGAAGCAGCAGGACCTGGTCCGGATCAAGCTGCCGGCGGACGCCAACACCCTGCTCGCCGTCGCGGCGCACGCCTTCGAGACGACCGACCGCATCGAGGTGATCGTCGCCGGGAAGCACCCCGAGCCCGTGTTCCTGTCGCTCGAGGACGCCGTCGCCCACGTGGACGCGGGCCTCGGGGTCTGGGACTGGGCCGGCACCGAGCAGGCAGTCGGCCGCGTCGACGTGGTCCTCGCCTGCGCCGGCGACGTCCCCACCGTCGAGGCCGTCGCCGCCGCGGACATCATCCGGAAGCACGCGCCCGAGGTCGGCGTCCGGGTCGTCAACGTCGTCGACCTGCTCGCCCTCGGCGACCCGCGGAAGCACGAGCACCCGATCCCCGACGAGCAGTACGACGAGCTCTTCCTGCCCGGGACCCCGACGGTGTTCGCGTTCCACGGGTACCCGTCGCTCGTGCACCAGCTGACCTACCGCCGCAACGGCCACGACGACCTGCACGTGCACGGGTTCCTGGAGCGGGGCACGACGACGTCGCCGTTCGACATGCTCATGCGGAACGAGATGGACCGCTTCGCGCTGGCGCACGACGCCCTGACCCGGGTGGACGCCGACGCGCACGCCGATCTGCTCGCGACGCTGTCCGCAGCGCGGGACGCAGCGCGCACCTACGCGTACGACAAGGGCGAGGACCACGAGTCCGTCGACGGGTGGGAGTTCTCGGGGTGGCCGCAGGGCCCGTCCGCCTGATCCTTCCTGCACAGGCCGGGAGGCCCGGATCACCGTCCACAGGACCGGTCGCGCCCGCCGCGTGGCCGGTCCTGTGGCGTCAGGCTCAGCTGAACCGATGCCCTGCGAACCTGCCACGCTGAGACCGTGACCGACCTCGTGATCCCGGCCCCGAGCCTCCCGACCGTCCCCACGACCACGGGCGCACGCTTCCCCGTCCGACGCGTCTTCTGCGTCGGACGGAACTACGCGGCGCACGCACGCGAGATGGGACACGACCCGGACCGCGAGCCGCCGTTCTTCTTCACCAAACCGGCGGACGCCGTCGTCGTCGACGACGCGGACACCCCGTACCCGCCGCAGACGGCGCAGCTCGAGCACGAGGTCGAACTGGTCGTCGCGATCGGCACCGGCGGCGCGGACATCGCCGCGGCCGATGCCCTCGCCCACGTCTGGGGGTACGCGGTCGGCATCGACCTCACCCGACGCGACCTCCAGGCCGAGGCGAAGCGCCTCGGTCGTCCGTGGGACACGGCGAAGGGGTTCGACGCCTCGGCACCGATCGGCGCGATCGCCCCGGCGCAGGGCATCGACCCCGGCGCGGGCAGCATCGAGCTCGTCGTCGACGGCGAACGACGACAGGTCGGTGACCTGGCCGACCAGATCTGGTCCGTCGCGGAGACCATCGCGGCGCTGTCCCGGTCCGTGGCGCTCGCTCCCGGAGACCTGCTCATGACGGGGACGCCCGAGGGGGTCGGGGTCCTGGAGCCCGGGCAGCAGGTCGTCGGCACCATCGCCGGCGTCGGCACGGTCCGCACCCGCATCGTCTGACCGGCGTTTCCGTGGTGTGACGGGCCGCTGGGAGGGCTCGCAGCCGCGACGGGTATCCCTGGTGCGACGCCAGGTGGGGATCGCGGCGTCGCACACACGGGGCAGGACCATCGCGACGGGCGTCTGCAGCTGCTCCGGGATGACGGAGGTACGGCCGTGATGGAACACGATCTGCTGGCGACGTCGTGGACGTGGGCGGGCGACGAGACCATCCGTGAGCGCGTCCACGCGGTCGGTGCCGCAGGGTTCGCGGGACTCTCGTTGTCCCTCGACGACCTGCACGAGGTGCGCGCGACGACGGGCTTCGCCGAACTCCGCCGCGTGCTCGACGGCGCGGGCATCGTGTGGGTCCAGCTGGGGCCGCTCGACCGCTGGTGGACGTGCACGAGCCGGACGGACGACGACGACGCCGACCGCGGGGTGGTCCTCGAGGCGGCGGCGGCGCTCCGTGCCTGGCAGGTGATCGCTCGGGCCGACACGTCGTTGCCCGGAGCCTCACCCATCACGATGGCCGACGACTGGACGGTGCTCGCCGACCAGGCCGCCACCGTCGGTGCGCAACTCGTCCTCGAACCCGAGCCGTGGTCGAACCTGCCGACGATCGAACGGGCTGCACGTTTCGTCGCAGCGGCCGGCCACCCGAACGGTGGGCTGCTGCTCGACGCGATGCACGCCCTGCGCGGTGGATCCACGTTGGCGTCGATCCGGCAGGGTGTCGCGCCCACGACGCTCGCGGCGGTCGAACTGAGCGACGGGCTCCTGCACACGCCGTCCGGCATGACCCTGTCCGAGGAGGCCCGCGAGGCACGGTACCTGCCTGGAGCGGGCGCGTGGGACCTGCCGGGGCTCGTGCGGACGGTGCGGGAGCTCGGCTTCGACGAGCCGTGGGGCGTCGAGGTCCGGACGCCCGGCCACCGGGCGATGCCCATCGGGGACGCACTCCGGACTGCCGCAGCGGCGACCCGCGCCGTGCTCGACGCGGCCGACGCGTACGGCGCACCGGCCGCGCCCGCGATGCCCTCGTCGCCGGCGCCGACCTCGGCGGTCGACTTCGAGCCGCCGCACCCCGGCCCGCACGGCGCGACCCAGCCGGGATCCCGCCGCCCGGCCGGACGCCGTGACGCCGACACAGGCACGCCCGCGTAGCCTGCTGGAGCATGAGCGACCAGACAGCACACGACGACGATCTCCTCCGCCGCTCGCAGGAGTCCATCGACGAGGCCAAGGCCGCTGCGGCCGAGGTGTCCGAACCCGGCGAGGACGAGCTCGTCGACGAGGACCTGCCCGTCGCCGACGATGCCGAGCCGACGGACGGACCGGCACCGGCTCCCTGACGTTCAGTCGATCTCGACGACGCGGACCGTGACGTCGGAGGGCGCTGCACCGAGCGAGTGCTGCGCGGCCGCCACGACGGCGTCCCGCACCGACCGGAGGACCGCGATCGTCGGCACGGCCCGGTCGGTCGTGACGACCACACGGACACGTGCTCCGTCCGGCCGGTCCTGGACGAGCACGGCCCCTCCGTCCCGCGGGATCTCGAGCACGGAGCGGACGTCGCGGACGAGCGTGGTGAGTCCGGGTCCGGGCGGCAGCACCGATCGGACTCCGGGCACCGCGAGGACGACCGCGGTGAGTTCACGGGAGACGGCGCGGACGTCGGCGGTCACGGTGTCCCTCCCACCACGACGTCGGCGACGCGGACGACCACGCTGCGGACCCTGAACGGTGCGTGCGCACCGAGCACCGAGGTGACGTGCGCGCGGAGCGCCTCGGCACGGTCCGACACGGATGCCTCGAGCGTGGCCACGACGGTGATGTCGACGTCCACGGCACCGCCGGGGACCCCGACGTCGCCGCTGAAGCGGGTCCGACGGACGACGACGCCGGGGACGTCGTCGCCGAGGGTGCGGACGAGCCCGCGCAGTGCGCCCTCGGTGACGACCAGGTGCGCGGCGGGATCGTCGTCGGGGACCGGGATGTCCCGTCCGGCGTGGGCGGTCGTCCGGATGGACGCGAGCACCGAGCTGATCCAGCGCTCGTCGCCGTCGGCCGACGCCTCGGTGTCGAGCAGGTCCCGTGATGCCCGTCGCAGCACCTGCAGCCGCTCGAGGGCGGCGACGGCATCGGGATCACCCTCGATGTCGGCCCGGGCCGGGGTCCGGTCGGCGTCGAGGTAGTCGGAGAGTTCGTCCAGCGTGAAGGCTCCGTGACGGTCGTCGACATCGTCGCTCATCGCCACCCCTCCATCTGTTCGATCACGCGTCGCCGCGCACGGGCGAGCAACCCGCGGACGGTCGGTGCGGACAGCCCGGTCGCCTCGGCGATCTCGGCGTAGGGCGCCCCGCCCACCTCGCGCATCACCCAGACGGCGCGCTGTGCATCCGGGAGTGCCTGCAAGATACGCGCGAGTTCCCGCACCTGCATCCGGGCGGCGACCACCTCGTCGACGGGCCGCTCGTCCGGCGCGTCGACCATCGCTTCGAGGTCCGCGTGCGGGTGCCGGCGGCGGAGCCGGTCGAGCGCCTTGTTCGCTGCGATGCGGAACAGCCAGTTGCGCACCCGCTCCGGGTCCTCGACCCGGTCGATGCGCTGCCAGGCCTGCAGAGCGGCTTCCTGGACGGCGTCGTCGGCCTCCCCGTCGCCGTACCCGAGGATCCGCGCCGCGTAGGCCCGCATGTGGGGTCCGTACCGGCGGATCAACACCCCGAACGCGGCCGTGTCGCCGTCGGCGCTGCGCTCGACGAGCGACGCGTCGGACAACGCCGCGAGGGCTTCGTCGCTGGACAGGAGCAGCTCCTCTGCGCGATCTCGGGTTCTCGTGTGACGAATCGGGCGTTCGTCACGTCCTTAGTACGTGCCTACCAGGTGCGCCTCCGCGCGTCTGGTGCCAGCGCGCCGTGGCCGGCCATCCCTGAAGGGTCGGTCACGGTGCCTCGACGGCGGCCCGTGCGCTTCCTGATCCGGTGCACGGGTCGCCTTCCCCCGCCCCGGTGTCCACTCGCCGACGCGCCGACTCGTCTACTCGCCTACTCGTCGGTCTCGTCGGCGAGGAAGTCCGCGTAGGTCACCTCGGTGTCGGTCACCACGGTTCCCGGATCGACCTGGCTCCGTGCGGCACGATCCCCGTTGATCGCGACGCGCTCCTCGGCCGTGAACGGCGGCAGGTACTTGCTCGAGCTCATCCCCAGGCCCTTTCGTCCCGGCGAACGTAACAGTCGGCGGCGGATCAGCGGTCGACCGGGTCGAAACGTCCCCCGCCGGGGCGACGGACGGGGGACGGAATTTCGCCACGGGCGGACCCGATGCGCACGCATCAGCGCGTTCGCAAACAGGCACACGGCGGGCGGCTCAGCGCTCGCGCACCACGTCCTCGGGGTCCTTGTCCGGCCGCCAGCCCCGCCAGGACGGCTGCCGCAGGCGCCCGTCACCGGTCCACTCGGCGAACTCGACCTCGCCCACCCGCTTCGGGGTGACCCACTGCGCGTCCCGTGCGTCGACCCGTGGGACGTCGACGAACGGCGAGGTCTTCCGATCGAGCGGGCGCAACGCTGCGGCGATCTCGTCGAGGTCGCGGTCGCGGAACCCCGTGCCGACCTTGCCGATGTACTCGAGTCCGTCCGGCCCGGGTACGCCCAGCAGCAGCGAGCCGACCCCGCCCGCACGGCGACCGCTGCCCGGCTTCCACCCGCCGACCACCACTTCCTGCGTGGCGTGGTGCTTCAGCTTCAGCCAGGCCTCGGACCGCCTGCCCTCGGCGTACTTCGAGCTGCGCTTCTTCGCGACGACGCCCTCGAGGCCCTGCTCCCGTGACGACGCCATCACGCCGTCCAGGTCGCCCTGTGCGGCCGGCGGCACGTCGATGGCCCCGCCGGGCTCCACGACGGTCTCGAGCGCCTGCCGACGAGCGTCGTACGCCAGGCGGGTGAGTTCGTGTCCGTCGGCCTCGAGCACGTCGAAGAGCAGGAACCGCACGGGGGTCGCCTGCTGCGCTGCCCGCACCTCGCGCGCCTTCGTCAGGCCCATCCGGTTCTGCAGGAGCTGGAAGCTCGGGCGCCCCCGGTCGTCGAACGCGACGATCTCACCGTCGAAGACCCCGTCGACCCCGGCACGGTCGCCGAGTTCCTGGAGTTCCGGGTACTGCTCCGTCAGGTTGTTGTCGTTCCGGCTGCGCAGCGTGACCGAGCCGTCCCGGACGGTGGCGAGTGCACGGACGCCGTCCCACTTCATCTCGAACGCCCAGTCGGCTGGGTCCAGCCGGGGCACGTCCTTCGCCAGGGTGGCCTGCATGGTCCGCCGGTCCGCCGGCGCGGTGTCCGCGCGGCTGGCTCCGGTGATGCGCCGCTGCCCGTCGCGGTGTGCGGCGGTCGACCGGGAGGCGCGCCCCGCGTCTGCCGCGCCACCGCCGTCCGCCAGACGGTCGGGTTGCTCCTTCGTGCGGTGGATGAGCCAGTTCTTCTCGTCCCCGGCACCACCCCGCCCGCGGGTGTGCAGGAGCGCCAGCCGGCGAGCGCCGCCGGTCCGGCCGTGCAGGGTGACGATGACCTCTTGCCCCTCGCGCCACTTCTCGAGCTCGTAGGTGCCGTCGTCCCAGAGCGTGACCGTGCCGCCGCCGTACTCGTCCTTCGGGATCGTGCCCTCGAACGCGCCGTACTCGAGCGGGTGGTCCTCGGTCTGCACCGCCAGGTGGTTCTTGCCCGGGTCGGTCGGTTCGCCCTTCGGCAGGGCCCAGCTCACGAGCACGCCGTCGTGCTCGAGCCGGAAGTCGTAGTGGTCGCGGGTGGCGTGGTGCTCCTGGATCACGAAGGTCGGGGTGCCGTCCTTCCGGACCGTGGGCGCCCCCTCGGGCACCGGCTCCGGCGTCTTCGAGGCATCACGCTTCGCGCGGTACGCGGCGAGCCGGTCGCGGGCCGGCTGCTCGGCCTCGTTCGCACGTTCGGTCCGGTCGCCGTCCCAGTGCCCGTGGTCGTCGCGTCCGACGGCCAACGAGGCGGACGCGACCGGGTGCAGGTGGTCCCCACGGGCCTCCAGGCGTTCGAGGACCTCGTCCAACGTGAGCTGCGCGAGCCCGCGTTCCTCGAGTTCCTTCCAGGTGCGGGGCGCTGCGACCGTCGGCCGCTCGCGGCCGCGCAGCGAGTACGGCGCGATCGTCGTCTTGTTGCCGTTGTTCTGCGACCAGTCGACGAACACCTTGCCCGTCCGCTCAGCCCGGCTCATCGACGACAGCACCAGGTCGGGCAGGTCGTGCTCGAGCGCCTTCGCGAGTTCGTGCGCGACGTCGGAGACGTTCGCCGTGGTCGACCGACCGTCGAGGGCGGCGTACAGGTGGATGCCCTTCGAGCCTGAGGTCACCGGGTACGGGTCGAGGCCCATGCCGTGCAGGATCTCGCGTGCTGCGACCGCCACCTCGACGCACTCGGGCAGGCCGACGCCCTCGCCGGGGTCCAGGTCGAGCACGAGCCGGTCCGGGTTCTGCTGCCCGCCACGGGGACCGAACCGCCACTGCGGCACGTGCAGCTCGAGTGCGGCCTGCTGCGCCATCCACACGAGGGTCGGCAGGTCGTCGACGATCGGGTACTCGTTGTCGTGCTCGGAGTGGTGGATGGTGTGGTGACGGACCCAGTCCGGGGCGGAGTCCGGCAGGTTCTTCTCGAAGAAGACCTTGCCGTCGACGCCGTTCGCCCACCGCTTCCGGGTCACCGGGCGGTCCTTGACGTGCGGGATCATCCACGGTGCCACACGCTCGTAGTACTCGATCACCCGTCCCTTGGTCGTGCCGGTCTCGGGGTAGAGGACCTTGTCGGTGTTGGTGAGCGCCAGTCGTCGGTCGCCGACCAGGACGACGGTCTTGCGGGACGCCGGACTCACAGCGCCACCCCGGTCGCTCCCGCCACCGTCAGGGTCGTGCCCGAGGTGTACGACGACTCCGGCCCCGCCAGGTACACGTACGCGCTGCCGAGCTCGACGGGCTGCGCCGGCCGGCCGAAGGGGGTGTCCTGGCCGTACCGTGCGATCTCGTCGCCCGGGTAGCTGATCGGCTGCAGCGGCGTCCACACCGGCCCGGGCACCACCGTGTTCGCCCGGATGCCCTTGGCCGCGAGCTGCCGCGCGAGGCCGTTCGTGTACGTGATGATGGCGGCCTTCGTCGCCGCGTAGTCGATCATGCGGTCCTGCGGCTGGTACGCGGACACGGAGCTCGTCGTCACGATCGAGCTGCCCGGTGCCATGTGCGGGACCGCGGCGCGGACGAGCCAGAACAGGGAGTACAGGTTGACCTTCACCGTGCGGTCGAAGTCCTCGGTCGACTGCTCGGTGACGTCCTCGTGGACCAGCTGGTGCCCGGCGACCAGCACCAGGGCGTCCAGCCCGCCGAGGTCGCGCACCGCGGTCCGGACGAGTTCGTCGCAGAAGCCCTCGTCCGTCAGGTCACCGGGCAGCATCACGGCGTTGCGGCCGAGGTCGGCGATGACGTCACGGACCTCGGTCAGGTCGTCGATCTCCTCGGGCAGGGCGTTCAGTGCGACGTCGGCCCCTTCCTTCGCCATCGCGATCGCCGCCGCCCGACCGATGCCGGAGTCGGCACCCGTGACGAGGACGCGGTACCCCCGCATCCGCCCCGTGCCGAGGTACGAGACCTCGCCGTGGTCGGGCGGCGGGTCCATGGCACTCGCCAGCCCTGACCCCTGCTGTGTCTGCGCGGGGAAGGGCGGGCGCGGGAACTGCTCACGCGGGTCCTGCTTGTCGAGCTGGCTCATGCGCCCATCGTGCTCGCGTCGGCCGGTCGACGGTCCAGCGAACCAGGATCTGTGGAGAACCCGTCGGCTGCGGGCGCTCCCGTGCGGACACGGGCATCATGTGCGCATGAGGTCGATCTGGAAGGGCTCCATCGCGTTCGGGCTCGTCAACGTGCCCATCAAGGTGTACGCAGCCACCGAGACGCACGACGTGTCCCTGCACCAGGTCCACGACGAGGACAAGGGCCGCATCCGCTACAAGCGCGTCTGCGAGTTCGGGCACGAGGTCGAGTACGCCGACATCCAGCGTGCTTACGACGACGGCGACAAGACCGTGGTGCTCACGGCGGACGACTTCAAGCAGCTCCCCGAGGAGCAGTCGCACGAGGTCGAGGTGCTCGAGTTCGTGCCCGTCGACCAGGTCGACCCGATGATGTTCGAGAAGACGTACTACCTGGAGCCCGACTCGCGCTCGCCGAAGGCCTACGTGCTGCTGCGCGAGACCCTGGCGAAGACCGACCGGTTGGCGATCGTGCAGTTCACGCTGCGTCAGAAGACCCGGCTCGGTGTACTCCGTGTGCACGACGACGTCATCCTGCTGCAGGGACTGCTGTGGGGTGACGAGGTACGGGCGGCCGACTTCTCGGCGCTGGACTCGTCGGTGAAGGTCAGCGCGAACGAGTTGAAGATGTCGTCGTCGCTGGTCGAGAGCATGTCGACGGACTTCGACCCCGACCGCTACACCGACTCCTACCAAGAGGAACTGCAGCAGCTCATCGACGCCAAGCTCGACGCCGGTGACGACATCGACACCGAGGAGACGTTCGGCGCGAAGGACGACGAGGACGACGAGGGCGAGGGCGGCGACGTCCTGGACCTGATGGCCGCCCTGCGTGCATCCGTGGACAAGAAGCGGACGGGAGGCTCGGGGTCGCGTTCGGCGTCGAGCTCGCGTTCGTCGTCGGGTTCGGACTCGAGCACGTCGGGCTCGACGAAGAAGGCACCGGCCGCGAAGGCGCCGGCGAAGAAGACTGCGCCCGCGAAGGCCACCGAGAAGAAGGCGCCGGCGAAGAAAGCACCCGCGAAGAAGCCCGCGGCGAAGAAGGCACCCGCCGAGAAGAAGCAGGCAAGCTAGCGGCACGCGACACGAGCCGGTAACACGCGTCCGCGAGACTGGACGCATGACTCCACAAGAGCCAGGGAGCCTGTCCCCATCGGCACGACCCGCCCGCCGCTGGCGCGTCGGTCAGGAACCGGCGACGGGGGCCCCGTCGTCACCCGAGACCGCCGGCCCGCCCGTCACCGTGTCCATCACCCGCCTGGTCGAACCCGACCGCATCCCCGAGGTCACCCACTGGGTGCAGTCCGGGGTGAACCTCGCCAACCGCTACCCGGGCTTCCTCGGCTCCGGGTGGGTGCGGTCCAGGGCACAGTCCCGCGAGTGGCACATGCTCTACCGCTTCGCCGACCACGACTCGCTCGCCACGTGGGAGAACTCCGACGACCGGCTCCGCTGGCTCGACCTCGGGCGCGACCTGGTCGTGGAGTCCCGCGTCGAGAAGCGCACCGGCATCGAGGGCTGGTTCGACGTCCCGCAGGATGCCCCAGCCTCGAGCGCTCCGCCGCGGTGGAAGCAGGCGGTGAGCATCTGGCTCGGCTTCTTCCCGGTGAACCTGGCGTTCACGTACCTGATGGCGTGGGCCGTTCCCGCGTTCGCGCACGTCGCGATCCTGCCCCGAGTCCTGATCACCACGGTCGTGCTCACACCGATCATGACCTTCTGGGTGCTGCCGTTCGTGACGAAGCTGATCCGTCCGTGGCTGCTCGCGCCCCCGCGGTCCGAGCGGGCGACACGGACCTAGCCGACCACCCCGGGCACGTCGCCGCCGTACCCGAGTGCATCCCACGCCACCCGCAGCACGTACGGCCGGGCCTCGGTCGCCGAGGCGTCGTCCTCGTAGGTCAGCGCGAGCATCATGATCGCGCCGAAGGCACCGGACACCCGTGCTCGTCGGTCGAGCGACGCGGCCGCGGGGTCGCCGAGGTCCAGGCCGAAGAGTTCGAGCAGGATCGCTGCGACCGGGACCAGCCGCGCACCGACGTCGTCACCGCGTCGCAGCGTGAACGCGGCGAGGGCGAGCTCCGCCCACCCCGGCCGGGCCAGTGCGAGGTCGGTGATCCCGGCCAGCGCCGCGGCGTCGCGGTCCGGACCGAACTGCATCAGCCGAACCGCCTCGCGCACCGTGTCGGTCTGTGCGGTGCACTGCGCGAGTGCGGCCTCGACGAGCTGCTCCTTGCTCGTGAACCGGGCGAGGATGCCCGCCTTCGAGTACCCGGCCTGGTCGGCGACGGCCTGCACGGCGGTGTCCTTGACGCCGCGGCGGGCGATGAGTCCGGCGGTGATGTCCAGGACGTCGGCGGTGATCTCCTCGGCGGAGGGCCGAGTACGGCGCGCGGGGCGGGTCACGCGCGCACCGCCGAGGCCCGTGCCGCCTGCCTGCGCCGTGCCGCCGCGATCAGCAGGGTGATCCCTGTGACGAGCTCCCACGCGACGATCGTGTACACGGCAGCACGCTCCCACACGCCGTCGGGGAACACGTCGACCACCGTCGAGGACGAGTCCACCACCAGCATCACCAGGGAGACGAGACCGACGATCCCGAGCGCGACGCTCACGATCCGGTAGGCCGCCGGGGCCCGCAGCGCACGCGACCCGATGCCGACGGTGATCGCGACGAGGTTGCCGGTCGTGATCGCTGCCGCGGCACCGAGGACGTGGAACACGATCGTGCCGCCGTCGGTGCTCGTCTGGCTACCGTGGAACGACCCGACCAGGACCATCCCGATCAGGTGGACGACGGCGAGGACCGCTGTCGTCACGCGCGCTCGGCGTGACGCGGCACGGAACACCCCGACCGCGAGCACCGCGGCGACGCCGAACAGGATGCCCTGCCCGATGAAGGTCGTGTTCATGAGCACGTGCAGCGGCGAGTCGATCGTCCGGCCCTGGAACGCGCCGACGTCGGGGACGCCGAGGTCGGAGATGTAGTTCGTCGCGTAGCTGTAGCCGGGGAACGCCGATGCGGAGACGGCTTCGCCGACGAGCCAGCCGACGCCCGCGACCGTCCAGAGGGCACCGGGGACGAGCGCGCGGGGAGTGTCCGAATTGGTCATGCACTGACCATAACGGTCACTACTGGGAGTTGCCCAACACCGACAGCTGGTCGAGCCGCTCGAGGATCACGCCCTCGCGGAGCGCCCACGGGCAGATCTCCAGTGCCGCCAGGTCGAAGATGTCGAGGCAGGCCTCGGCGACGAGCGCCCCGGGCACCACCTGGTGCGCCCGGCTCGCCGAGACCCCTGGGAGCTCCGCCAACTCGGCGACCGACATGGTCAGCAACGCCGGCAGCTTGGACCGGAGCACGTCTCCGTCGAGCACCCGCGGCACGAGCGGACCGGCAGCCGACGGCGCCGCTCCGCAGATCCGGGCGATCGACCGGAAGGTCTTCGAGGTCGCCACGGCACGGTCCGGACGCCCGGCGCGGAGCAGCTTGCCGGCGTCGCGGGCGATCTCCACCCGGATCTCGTGCCGGATGCGGCGGACGTCGTCCTCGGTCGGGGTGCCCGCCGCGAAGTAGGAGCGGGCGAGCCGGGCGGCACCGATCGGCATCGACCACGCGACGTCCGGCGCTTCGTCGGCTCCCCCGGCGATCTCGAGCGAGCCGCCGCCGATGTCGAACACCGCGAGCCGTCCGGCGGACCACCCGAACCACCGCCGGACGGCGAGGAACGTCAGCCGCGCTTCGTCCCCACCGGACAGGACGGCGAGCTCCACACCGGTCGAGGACTCGACGTGGGCGAGGACCGCGTCGGAGTTCACCGCGTCGCGGACGGCCGAGGTCGCGAAGGCGAGCATGTCCTCGCAGCCGCGTTCCTCGGCGACCCGGACGGCGTCCGCCACGAACCGCGTCAGGGCGTCGACGCCCTGCGGCGTCACCGCGCCGGCCTCGTCCAGGTGCTCGGCCAGCCGCAGCGGTTGCTTGAACGAGGACGCCGGCAGCGGCGCGGCGCCGCCGTGGGCGTCCACGACGAGCAGGTGGCCGGTGTTGGACCCGATGTCGAGGACTCCCACGCGCATGGCACAACGCTAGCGGCCGGGCAAGCGATCAACGGCCGGGAGGCCCGTCCTCCGCCCGCAGGAACGCCTCGAGTTCCGCCGTGGTCGGGTACGAGGCCTGCGCGCCCGCCTTGGTCGCGGCGTACGCCCCGACCCCCACCGCGAACCGTGCGGCGTCGACGAGGGAGTCCCCCGCCGCGAGCCGCAGGGCCACCGACCCCATGAAGGCGTCACCGCAGCCTGTGGTGTCCACCGGCTCGACCCGGACGGCGTCGATCGACACCGGTTCGGCGTCGCCGTCGTGCACGACGCAGCCCGAGCCGCCGCGGGTGACGATGGAGCGCGCGACGCCGTGCTCACCGAGTTCGGCGGCCTCGTGCTCGTTGACGAGCAGGACGTCGGTCAGCTCGAGCAGTTCGGCGGGGACGGCGCCGAAGGGCGACAGGTTCGTGAGCACCGTGACGCCGGCGTCGTGCGCGGCCCGGGCTGCCGCGAGGACGACGTCGATCGAGACCTCGAGGCAGAGGCCGAGCACGCCGGCGTCGTCGAAGGCGTCGGCGGGCACGTCGTCCGGCGACAGCGTGCCGTTCGCGCCGGCGGAGATCACGATGGTGTTCTCGCCGGCGCCGTCGACCGTGATGACGGCGGTGCCGGTGGCCACGCCCTCCCGGACGGCGACGTGCGTCGTGTCCGCACCCGCAGCCGCGACGGAGTCGCGGAGCAGTGCACCGTTCCCGTCGTCGCCGACCGCACCGATCATGCGGACCGTGCCCCCGAGCCTCCCGGCAGCCACCGCCTGGTTGGCGGACTTGCCACCGGGCAGGATCGCCAGGTCGGACCCGTGCAGGGTCTCACCGGGCTTCGGGAACCGCTCGGTCCGGACCACCAGGTCCGCGTTGAGCGATCCGACGATCACGATGGTCTGGGTCACCGGACGGTCTCCTTCTGCGGTGCGACGGACGTGGTCTCGGCGCTCTCCGGGCGGGGGATGAGGAACGAGATCGCGAGCGCGGCGGTCGTGATCACGGCACCGAGCAGCATGCCACCGGAGTACCCGGCGGTGCCCGCGGACCCGCCGACCCCGAGCGCGATCTGCAGCGCCGGCAGCACGGCGAAGCTGACCCCGGCGCCGAGGTTGAACGCACCGGCGTTCAGGCCGGGCAGGAAGCCGGGGTTCGACTCCGGCGAGAGCACGATGCCGAGGCCGTTGAGGATGATGTTCGCGATGCCGGCGTACGTGATGCCGATCAGGACGGTCGCGGTCACCAGGACCGGCAGCGAGTGCACGCCCACGAGCGCCATCAGGACCGTCGAGACGATGCTGCCGACCAGACCGACGCGGAGCACGGCCCGGTAGCCGATGGTCGGTGCGAGGCGTCCCGCGAACGGACCGACGATCCAGCCGACCAGCGCGTACGGGGTGAGGAACACGAGCGAGGCGAGGTCCGCCTCCATGCCGAAGCCGGCGTCGCCGTTCTGCGCGAGGGACGTGACGAGCCCGTTGACGACCGCGAAGACGCCGGTCATGGTCAGGAACGTCGTCGCCAGCAGCGCCCACGTGGCACGACGCTTCAGGAAGCGGGTCTCGACGAGCGGCTCCCGCACCCGGGACTCGACCGCCCAGAAGACCGCGAAGGCGGCGAGTGCGACGACGACGCCACCGATCACCAGTGCCGGGTTCGCGGCACCGAGCTTGCCGGCCTCGTTGAACGCGGTGAGGAGTGCGCCGACGCTCACCACCAGGGGGACGACACCGATCCAGTCCATCCGGGTGCCGGCGGACGGCTTCGACTCGACGCCCCACACGGCGACGAGTGCCAGCGCGATGACGGTGACGACGGCGATGACCCAGAAGATCCCTCGGAACCCGAAGTTCGTGGCGATCCAGCCGCCGGCGAGCGCGTCGACACCGGCGATGCCGCCGTTCACGGCGGTGAGCAGGCCGAGGGCGGCGCCGTAGCGCTTCGGGTCGGCGATCTCGTTGCGCAGGACGAGCAGGCAGATCGGGACGACCGGGCCGGTGACGCCCTGGATGATCCGGCCGGCGAACAGCATCGGCACGTTCACCGCGAGCGCGGCGACGATGCTGCCGACGAGCATCACGGCGAGCATGCCGATCAGGACGCGCTTGCGCCCGACGATGTCGGACAGGCGCGGCAGGAACAGCGAGAACAGCGCCGCGAGCGTGAAGTACAGGGTCTGCGACAGCCCGATGGTGGCGTCGTCGGTCTTGAGCTCGCGCGCCATGGTGACCAGCGCGGGGCTGAGCATGCTCGCGTTGAGCTGGAACGCGATGCACGCGGCGAGGAGCGCTGCGGTCAGGGCGCCGATCGACTTCTTCGTCGATGTGGTGGTCATGGTCGTCAGATCTCTGTGGTCGTGGCGGTGGTCGTGGCGGGGCGAGGGGTCCAACCGGTGTCGGGGGTCTCGCCGATGCGTTCGAGGGCGTCGACGACCAGGTCCCAGAAGCGGCCGTGGTCGAGCTCCATCGCGGCGCTCGTGCGGCAGTCCTCCGGCGCGGGCGCACGGAAGTCGGCGACGGTCATGCCGAGCGTCAGGGTGCCCTGGGTCTCGATGTGGATCGGGACCTTCACGGCGCGGACGATGGTCGGGTCGATGACGTACGCGACGGCGCAGGGGTCGTGGACCGGCGGGGCGTCGAAGCCCTGCGCGTCCTTGTAGGTCTGACCGAAGAAGTCGAGCAGCTCGCCGACGAACGCGGCGGGGGCGGTGCCGACGGCGGCGATGCGCGCGGCGACCTCCGGGGTGGCGAGGGCCTGGTGGGTCAGGTCGAGGCCGACCATGACGACGTCCCAGCCGGCGTCGAAGACGATCGAGGCGGCCTCGGGGTCGATGACGATGTTGAACTCGGCCACCGGGCTCCAGTTGCCGACGTGCACGCCGCCGCCCATGAGCACGACCTGCTTGACGCGCTCGACGATGCGGGGTTCCTTGCGGGCGGCGAGCGCGATGTTCGTCAGGCCGCCGGTCGGCACCAGCGTGACGGTGCCGGGCTCGTGCGCCATCACGGTGTCGATGATCAGGTCGACGGCGTGGCGCTCGTCGAGGTCGAACGACGGCTCGGGGAGCATCGGGCCGTCGAGCCCGCTCTCGCCGTGGATGTCCGGAGCGACCTCGATCTGGCGCAGGAGCGGACGGTCGGCGCCCGCGGCGAACGGCACCCCGGTGATGCCGGCGATGCGCGCGACGGCGAGGGCGTTGCGGGTGACCTTCGGCAGGGTCTGGTTGCCGACGACGGTGGTGACGGCCAGGAGCTCGATGTCCGGGTTGCCGTGGGCCAGCAGGATGGCGACGGCGTCGTCGTGGCCGGGGTCGCAGTCGAGGATGATCTTCGCTGGCTGGGTCGCACTGGGCACGCTGGGCGCTCCACTTCTTCGGGGAATCGAGGGGTCTGTGCTCGACGCGGTGGGGGTCCGCGGTCCGACAGAGCGTCGTCACGCAGCGCGTCAAGCGTTTGACATCGAAACACGTCAAGCGCTTGACGTCAAGTCGTCGAGGTGTCCTCGGTAGCATCGACCCGTGCCTTCATCCGTCGCTCCGGGCCGCCGTGTGACCGCTGCCATGGTGGCCGAGCGCGCCGGGACGAGCATCGCCACGGTCTCCCTCGTCGTCAACGGCAAGGACCGCGGCCGGGTGTCCGTCCCCATCGCCACGCGGGTGCGTGACGCCGTCGACGAACTCGGCTACGTGGTCGACCACGCCGCCAGTTCCCTGGCGCGCGGCAGCGGTGACCTGGTCGTCCTCATCGCCCCGGACCTGTCGAACCCGTTCTTCGCCGAGGTCATCCGCGGCGTGCGCGACACCATCGGCGACCGGTTCCAGCTCGTGCTGTCGGTCACCGAGCGCGGCGCCCAGCCCCTGGCAGCCGACGTCCGGCGCTTCGAACGCCTCCGGCCCGCGGGCATCCTCGTCGACGCCCCGGCTGCGGGTGAGTCGATGTCGGCGAGCGTGCCCGTGGTCCTCCTCGACGCCCCCGGTGGCACCGAGGCCGTCAACTACGACCTCTCCCCCGGCGTCCACGACCTCGTCGCGCACCTGCACGAACTGGGGCACCGGCGCGTCGGGTACCTCGACGGGACCTCCCGTGCGACGACGTTCGGCGTCCGCCGCGAGCTCTTCGAACAGGAGTGCGCCGCCGCCGGCATCACCGTGTCCGAGGTCACCGCCCGCGCCGACCTGACGGTGGAGGCCGCAGCCTCGGCCACCGAGCACGTCATCGAGGCCTGGCAGGACGACGACGTCACCGCGGTCGTCGCCGCCGCCGACACCCTGGCGTACGGGGTCCTGCGCGTCGCCGGAGCGCTCGGCATCGCGGTCCCCGGAGAGCTCGCGGTCGCCGGCTTCGACGACCTGCCGTCGTCGTCGGTCACGTCCCCCGCGCTCACGAGCGTCGCACTGCCCGGCGCCGACCTCGGGCGCTCCGCCGCGGAACGCCTGCTCGCGACCCTCGACGGCACTGCGGCGGAGCCGGCAGCACTCCCCACCCGCCTGGTCCGCCGCGCGAGCACCGGCGCGTGACACCCGACCGCCGCGAGACTCGGGGCCGGAACCGCGAGCCTCGGCTTGGGCGACAGTTCTCGCGTCGACGAGCACGAGATCTGTCGCTGAGCCCGAGTCTCGGGGCCGGCAGCGGGACGCCGCGGGATCCGGCGGCGTCTCACTCAGTCGGAGGCGTCCCGGCGGGACGCCGGCGTCTCACCACCCGACGACACGGACTCGGACGACACGGACTCTGCGCGGCCCGCTCGCTGCGCGCGCTCGAGCGCGTCGGCCTCGTCGCCGCCGACGGCCTCACCACGGGCGACCATGCCGGCCGTGTCGGAGAGCGTGATCTGCGGCAGGAACAGTGCGAGCAGGAACGCCACCGCGATGAAGGGCAGCAGGTACCAGAACACCGGCGCGAGCGAGTCGGCGTACGCGTTCACGATGCCGTCCTGCACCGCCGGAGGCAGCCCGGCCACGGTCGACGGGTCGATGCTGCCCGCCGACGACGCCGCATCGGTGGCCGAGCCGCCGGCACCGCGGAACACGTCGGTGAGCGACGTCGTGAGCCGGGCGGTGAACAGCGCACCGAAGACGGCGGTGCCGAGGGAGGCGCCGACCTCGCGGAAGTAGTTGTTCGTCGAGGTCGCGGTACCCACCTGCTCGGCGGGCACGGCGTTCTGCGCGACGAGGACGACCACCTGCATGATCAGTCCGAGCCCGGCGCCGAAGACGAACAGGTACGCGCAGATCAGCCAGATCGGGGTGTCCGCTGCGAGCTGGGTCATCGCGAGCATCGCGATGGCGACCAGGACCGTGCCGATGATCGGGAACATCCGGTAGCGCCCGGTCTTGGTGATCAGGTTGCCGGACGCGATCGAGGTCCCGATCAGACCGACCATCATCGGCAGCATGAGCAGCCCCGACACCGCGGCCGAGGTGCCCGAAGCCATCTGCAGGAACGTCGGGACGAACCCGATCGCGGCGAACATGCCGATGCCGAGCACCAGGCCGATGCCGGTCGCCAGCAGGAACGTGCGGTTCCTGAAGAACGACAGCGGGAGGACCGGGTCCTGCGCGCGCGACTCGACGAGCACGAGGAGCGCCGCCGAGACGACGAGCCCCGCGAACCAGGCCCACGTCTCTGGGGCGTCCCAGCCGTGGTCCTTGCTGCCGCCGAACTCCGAGAAGAACACCAGGCACGTGGTCGCGGCGGACATGAAGAGCACGCCGAGCACGTCGATGCGCTTCGTCGCCTTCTTGTTCGGCAGGGTCAGCGCGAACCACGCCACGAAGAACGCCGCGATGCCGACCGGGATGTTGATGTAGAACGCCCAGTTCCAGGTCAGGTGGTCGACGAAGAAGCCACCGAGCAGCGGGCCGCCGATCGCGGACAGGCCGAAGATCGCACCGAGGGGGCCGAGGTACTTGCCGCGCTGCGAGGCGGGCACGATGTCGGCGATGATCGCCTGCGACAGGATCATCAGACCGCCGCCGCCGAGCCCCTGCATCGCACGGAACACGACGAGCTGCGTGAAGTCAACGGCGAAGGCACACCCGGCCGACGCGATGGTGAACAGGGCGATCGCGATGAGGAACAGGTTGCGGCGCCCCAGGACGTCACCGAACTTGCCGTACACGGGCATCACGATGGTCGAGGCGAGCAGGTACCCGGTCGTCAGCCACGCCTGGTGTGCGACGCCGCCGAGTTCGCCGACGATGGTGGGCATCGCCGTCGAGACGATGGTCTGGTCGAGGCTGGAGAGCAGCATCCCCGCGATGAGCGCGGAGAAGATGATCCAGATCCGGCGCTGCGTCAGCAGCAGCGGCCCGTCGGTGCCGGGGCGGGCACGCTTGGTGGTGCCCGGCGCGGTTGCGCTCATGAGGTGTGTTCCCGTTCGGTCGTGGTGACCGCCCTGAGCAGGCGGAGGTTCTCGGTGAGCAGCGCGTCGAACGTCGGGCCGGTGGCCTCGTCGAAGGCGTCGTCGAAGTAGGTCTCCGCCGTCACCTTGAGCAGCCCCGCGGCAGCCTCGGTGACGAGGCGCGCACGGCGGTCGGCGGGATCATCCCATCCGAACCGCAGCCGCACGGCGTCCGTGATCCGGGCGAGCTGCACGTCGGTCGCCGACAGGAACCGCGCGACGAGCGCCGGCTCCCGCTCGAAGACCCGGCGCACCAGGACCTCGTCCGCACGATCGATGCCCACGCGGTGGAACTGGTCGATCGCCAGCGCGACGATCGAGTCGAGCGGGTCGAGTCCGCCGGCCACGATGCCGCCCGCGGCGTACCGGTCGATCGCCTCGACGTCGGCGTGCAGCTCGATGCCGAGCACGGCGTCGTCCTTCGATGCGAAGTGGTTGAAGAACGTGCGACGCGACACTCCGACGCTCTCGCAGAGCTGTTCGATCGTGAAACCGCTCAACCCGTGCTCGACCGTCGCCCGACGTGCCTCGCCGATCATGCGTCGGCGCAGCGCGCGGGTGCGTTCGGTGGTGCTCACCGAGCAAGAATTGCACTATCCACCTGAAAGTGCAATCGGAAGAGCCGTACCCCTACAGCGCCTTCTCGAAGCAGAACGACCACGGCATCGTCGCCGCGTACGGCGCGTAGACGGGGATCGGGTTCCACCCGGTCTTCTCGTACAGGGCGACCGCGTCGGGCTGCTTGTCGCCGGTCTGCAGGATCAGCCGGGGCGCACCGAGCTCGCGACCGATGCGCTCGCACTCGTCGAGCAGCGCGGTGGCGGCACCCTTGCCACGGGCCGAGGTCAGCACGATCAGGCGCTTCAGCTCGACCTCGTCACCCAGGCGCCGGATCGCGATGTGGCCGACGGCGTCGCCGGACTCGTCGAGGGCGAGGACCGAGGTGACGACGGTCGACGGGTCGACGGACAGCGCACGGCCCCGCTCGGCCGTGATCGCCGGGTCCTCGTCGCCGTTCGACGAGCCGTAGCGTTCGTGCATCTCGTCGTCCATGCGGGCGCGGAGCACCACGCCTCGGGGGTCGTCCCAGGACACGCGTTCGATCGTGATCACGGTCGACGATCCTGTCACGGATGCCGACCGCGGTGCACGCTCACGCACGCCTGCCCAGCGCGGCGATCGCACCGTCCCCGGACCGCAGCGCGGCGAGCACGGCAGCGGCGTCGTCGTGGACCTCCGCAGCACCGGCGCCGCGGAGTTCGTCGCCGCCGATGCCGCCGGTCATCACCGCGACGGAGGTCACGCCGACGCGTCCGGCCGACTCGACGTCCCACATCGCGTCGCCGACCATCACGGCGGCGTCGGCACGCACTCCAGCCCGGTCCAGCGCCACCTCGATGATCCCCGGGTCCGGCTTCGCCTGCTCGACGTCCTCGGAGCTCGTCACCGCGGTGAGCCACTCCTCGGCGTCGAGCAGTTCACGCAGCCGCGTCAGCTCGTTCTCCGGCGCACTCGTCGCCAGGACGACGGCGTGCCCCGCCTCGGCGACCGCACGGAGCAGGTCGCGGGCCCCCGGCAGCAGCCGCAGCTGGGGCATGTGCTCGGCGAAGTAGGCGGTGTTGAACTGCTTGACGGTCTCGCGCGTCTCGTCGGAGGCGTCCGGCAGCAGCGTCTCGAGCAGCTTCGCCGAGTCCATGCCGATCGCTCGGTGGATGCGCCACGCGTCGACGGACTCGCCCGCTGCGCGGGCAGCGCGCCACCAGGCGTCGATGTGGGCGTAGTTCGAGTCGACGAGCGTGCCGTCGATGTCGAAGAGGACTGCGGTCGAGGGAGCGTCGGACATCCCTCCATGCTGCCCGGGAGGCACGGATCGCCTCCCAGGAGCACGGTCGGGTCCGTCAGACGGTGATCGATTCCCCCGCGGGCAGGATCAGGACCGGCACCGGTCCGAGTCCGTCCGAGCCGAGGAACCGCGCGGTGGACTGCTGGCCGAGGTCGCTCAGCATCGCCTCGTGGATCTGGACGGCACGCTCCGGCGCCACCGATCGGACGTAGTCGACCGCGGCGGCGGTGCTCGTCCACGGACCGCTGGTCGGCAGGAGCAGCGTCTGCACGGGGACACCCGGCTCGAGGTACGCATCCCCCGGGTGGAACACGGCACCGTCCACCAGGTAGCCGACGTTCGCGATCGTCGGGATGTCACGGTGGATGACCGCGTGCTCCTCGCCGAAGGCCCGCACCGAGAACGAGCCGATCTCGAACGCGTCACCGGCGTGCACCGCCCTCACGCGACCGTCGTGGTCGCCGAGCTGTTCGACGACCGACCCGGGAGCCCGGACCACGAGGGCGTCGTTCGCGTCGAGCCCGGCACGGACGGCCTCGACGTCGAAGTGGTCGGGGTGCTCGTGGGTGATGAGGACGGCGGCGGCTGCGCGGACGAGGTCGGCGGCCTCGGGCGTGAACACCCCCGGGTCGATGACGAGCGTGGTGCCGTCCTGCTCGAGGACGACGGTGGCGTGGTTGTACTTCGTCAACTCCATGTCGACAACAGTACAACCATGTTGTACTTCTGATCGGGGATCTCGGTGAGGAAGCGCTCAGTCGGCGCGCCGGGCCAACCGTTCGAAGATGCCGGGCAGGCGTTCGAGGGCCGCACGTTCCTCGTCGTCGAGTTCCTCACGGATCGCCGTCGCCAACCAGTCGGCCCGCGCCGTCATGTCCCGGCGGAGGACCTCACGGCCCGTGTCGGAGATGCGGATGACCGACACGCGCCGATCGGTGTCCGACGCCGTCCGCTCGACGTACCCGAGGTCCGCGAGCTCCCCGACCGTGCGCGACTGCCCCTGGTGCTTCACCGCTCGGCGACGAGCCAGCTCCGCGATCGGCATCGGCCCCTCGCGCTCGAGGAACCCGAGGGTCGTCGCGTGGGCGGTCGGCAGCGAGTCCGCCTCGCGCTTCGCAGCGCGCACGACGCGACCGATCGCGTGGCGGAGCTCCACGGCGAGTTCGTCGGTCCGGTCCATGCCCGGAACGCTACCGCGTGACGGACGGGCGGCCCGTGGCGGAGTCGCCACGGGCCTCCCGTCCGTCTCCCGATCGCGTCAGCTGCTGCGGACGTCGTCCGCGGCGCCCTTCGCGTGCTCCTGCACGTCCGACGCGGCGCCCTGCGCCTCGTCCTTGACGGTCTGGGCGGCGTCCTGCGCAGTGCCCTTGAGATCCTGCGCGTGCCCCTTCACGGCGTCCCCGAGCTGCGACCCGGCGTCCTTCGCCTGCTCCTTGACCTCGTCGACCAGGGGCGCTGCCTTGTCCTTGAGTTCGACGGCCACCTCCTCCTCCTTGTCGCTCGCGGGGATGAGCGACGACACGAGCCAGCCGGCACCGAACGCGATGAGTCCGATCGCCAGCGGTGCCCCCTTGGCCTGCTCGACCCCGCGCTGGGCGACGTCCTTCGCCTGGTCCGCGGCACTGGACGCCGAGCCCGAGGCGCTCGACTTCGCGGAGTCCGCGGCGCCCATCACGGATTCGCGGACGCCCTGGAACCGGCTCTTCACCTTCTCGGTCTGGCGGTGGGCGATCGACGACGGGCTGACCTTGTCGGCCAGGGCGTCGACGTCGGAGCCGAGTTCGCCGCGGGTGCGCTCGATGTCGGCGCGGATCTCGTCTGGGGTGCTCATGGCTTCCTCCCGGTGGTGGTGGGCTTGAGTGTTTCGGGGACTTCCTTGGCGGTGGCGACCGTCTGGGGCAGGCCCGTGATCTCCTTGGCCGCAGCGCGGCCACGGAGACCGAGGACGACGGCGACGATCGCGTAGACCGCAGCGACGATGAGGGCGGACCACGCGTTGCCGACGGCGTACCCGATGGCCCACCAGGCTGCGATCGAGACGAAGAGCAGCGAGAAGAACGCGGTGAGTCCGGCGCCGCCGAACATCCCGCCCGCCTTGCCGGCCTTCTTCGCCGAGTCGGTCAGCTCCGCCTTCGCGAGGGCGATCTCCTGCCGGAACAGGCTGGAGAGGTCGCGCGAGACGTCGGACAGGAGTTCGCCGAGCGGTGTCGTGGCGGCCCGTTCCTCAGGTGTCGGCTCACCCGGCGAGGTCGCACCCGGCACGGTGTGGCTCACAGGGCGCTCCCGGGGCCGGTCCCGGTGCCGGTGTGGGTCGCGGTGGGCCCGTCCCCGGCTTCCTTCTCGTGCTTGGCGTCGGCGGCGAGCGCCTTCGTCAGCCGACCGGCGAGGATGCCGGCGCCGGCGGCGATCGCGATGAACGTGCCAGGACGCTTCGCGGCGAAGGTCTTGACCTCGTCGAGGAGCGAGCCCGGGTCCCGGTTCTCGAGGAACCCGGCGGCCGAGGTCGCACGACCGGACAGGTCGCGGACGACCTTCGCCGCCACGCCCTGGTCCTCGTCGTTCTCGGCCATGCGGCCGAGCTGCTCGCCGAGGCTGCGGAGGCCTCCGGCGGCGCGCTCCTGCTGCTCGCCGGCCTGCTGCTTGAGGTTCTCCGACGCCTGGCCGTAGAGCTGCTTCGCGTGGTCGGTCGCCTCGGAGGCGACTTTCGCGGCCTGCTCCTTGGCGGTGCCGGCGACGTCGGAGGCCTTCGCCTTCGCGTCACCGGCGACGTCCTGCGCGGCACCCTTCGCCGCGTCGGCCTTGCCGGAGCCGGCGTCGGCAGTGGTGCTGGCGTCGGAGGTGGAGCCGGCGTCGGCGGTGGTGCCGGTGTCGGCCCGGCCGGGGCCCTCGTCGTCGCCGAACGGGTCGTACGCCTGCGCGACGTCCGGGTCCGTCGGTCCGGCTGCGGGCACGCCGCTCGCGAACGACGGCACGGTCACGCCGGGACGGACCTCGTGGCCGTCGGAGGCGGCCGTGCGGTCGTGGATGGGCGTCCCGGAGTCGTTCCCGGGTGGGTTCGTGGTCATGGTCGGCCTTCCGGTTGTCCGTCACCACCGGCGTGCACCGGCGGCGTTGCGTGACCGAAGGTGCGCGCTCCGCGGTGTGCCCGAGCGCAGGAACGCCACGGAACGCGGACCGGCTGTCCGCACAGCGAACCTCCGGTTGGATCGGAGGATGGTCCGCGTCTCCGTCGTCATCCCCGTGCGCGACGACTCCGCACACCTGCGACGCTGTCTCGACGCCCTCGCGGTGCAGACGCTGCTCGCCGACGAGGTGGTCGTGGTCGACAACGGCAGCCGGGACGACAGTGCAGAGGTCGCCCAGGCAGCGGGGGCGGTCGTGCTGACCGAACGCATCCGTGGCATCGCCCGGGCATCGGCGCGCGGCTACGACCGGGCCTCCGGGGACGTCCTCGTCCGGCTCGACGCCGACTCCGTGCCGCCGCCGGGGTGGATCGCCGACGCGCTGCGACTGCTGGCCGATCCGGAGGTCGTCGCGGTGACCGGTCCCGGACGCCCGCACGACGGTGGTCCGCTGATCGGTCAGCTGTGGGACGCCGTGTACATGCGGCCGTACTTCGCGCTCATGTGGGCCGCGCTCGGCCGGCCACCGTTGTTCGGGTCCGCGATGGCCATGCGGCGGTCGACCTGGGACGCCATCCGTGGCCGAGCGCACCGCGAGGACCCCGAGGTCCACGACGACGTCGACCTGAGCATGCAGCTCGACCCGGCCTGGCGGGTGGTGGCCGACCCCGCGCTCACGGTGCAGGTGTCCGCGCGACCGTTGTCGGGCCTCCCCTCCGCCCTGCTGCGGACGCGACGCGCCTTCCACACGTTCCGCGTGAACGGGCGACGCGCGAACCCGGTGCGCCGGTGGGCGCGGCGGGTGCGCGCTGCGCTGCGCGTGCGGCGCGGGTGGCGCACCCGCTGACGGGTCACGGAACGGTGACGCTCGCGGACGCCATCGGCTCCGCCGCCTATGTTCGGATGCGCGGCGACGTCCGCACGACGAACGAGGGGGAACGATGCCGCGACGAGCGCGCACGACGACATCCGGGATCACGGCGACGCTGACGGCGGCGCTGGCGATCGGACTCGCCCTGTCGGGCTGCGCCCAGAGCGCTCCAGCGGGGCCGGGTACGCCGTCCGCGACGACGGCGGAGGGCACGGGCACGCCGAGCGCCAGCCCGAGCAGTACGCCGGAACCCACCTCCACGATCACGCAGGTCCCCGGGGTCGACTACGACGGCGGCACGGTGCCGGCGAGCTGCACCGATCTCATCACCCCCGGCAAGTGGGACAAGGCCTTCGCCTCCGCTCCGCTGAACGACCCCTCGGTCGTCGGCGACCCGGTCGCGATCCCGAAGAGCGCCTTCACCCCCGTCCTGCAGGCCGACGGCAAGCGTCTGTACTGCGTGTGGCGGGACCCGCAGGCCGACATCTCGTACCTGTCGATCGCGGTCGACGTCGTGGACTCGGCAACCGCGAGCGCAGCGCTGCAGAAGCTGCCGGACGACGGCTACGACTGCGGCAACGAGGCCGAGGGCTACCAGTGCCAGAAGGTGTCGAAGAACGAGCAGTACCCCGTCACCGACGGGGACACCTACTTCACGCGGGGTGACATCGGCATCCACATCCAGCAGTCGAACATCGAGACCTCGGGGCTCCTCGACGACGTCATGGACCACGTCTTCACGGCGTAGACCGAGCGGGCCAGCGGGCCAGTTGGCGCGCGGCCGCGCTGGCCTGCCGGTCAGCGCGCCGGCCTCGACCGCACGTGCGCGCGCTCGCCCTGCGGCCCGTACAGGCACAGCACCTCGGTGACCGAGTCGGTGACGTTGCCGATCCAGTGCGGAGTGTGCGTGTCGAACTCGGCGACCTCACCCGGCCCGAGGTCGAGGTCGTGCTCGCCGAGCACCAGGCGCAGCCGACCGGACAGCACGTAGAGCCACTCGTACCCCTCGTGCGTCTTCAGCGAGGGCTCGCCGCCGGGCTCGTGCGGCGGGAAGAGCTGCTTGAACGACCGCACGCCACCGGTGCGCTTCGTCAGGGGCACGACGACCCGCCCGCCGTGCACCTCGGGCTTCATGTGCACCCGGGGGTCGCCCGTCTGCGGCGCTCCGACCAGGTCGTCGAGCGGCACCTGGTACGCCCGCGCCAACGGGAGCAGCAGTTCGAGGGTCGGCTTGCGCTGCCCCGACTCGAGCCGCGAGAGCGTGCTCACCGACACTCCCGTCTGCTCGGACAGCGCGGCGAGCGTGACGTCGCGGTGGGCACGGAGTGCGCGCAGCCGGGGACCCACCCCGTCGACGACCTGCGCGGTCGTGCGGGGGACGACGGGTTCCTGCGGGCCGTGGGGCATGCTGCCCATGTTGCCACATCAGCAAGGTTCTTTGCCGTCCGTACCGCAGGGACCGCATGCTCCTTCCATGCGTGATCACTACGACGTCATCGTCATCGGCGGAGCAGCCGCCGGCCTCTCCGCCGCCCTCGTCCTCGGGCGTTCCCGCCGTTCCGTCCTCGTCGTCGACGCGGGCGAGCCCCGCAACGCGCCGTCGGCCGGCGCCCACAACTACCTCGGACGCGAGGGCATCGCACCCGCCGAGTTGTCCGCGATCGGTCGCGACGAGGTCGCCGCCTACGGAGTCGAGGTGACGGCCGGGAGGATCGTGGCCGCGTCCGCCACGACGGGCGACGGCACCGACCCGGTCGGCTTCTCGGTCACGCTGGACTCCGGCGCGGCCGTCACCGCCCGCAGGCTCGTCGTCGCCTCCGGCGCCGTGGACGTCCTGCCGCAGGTCCCGGGGCTCGCCGAGCAGTGGGGGCGCGGGGTCGTGCACTGCCCGTTCTGCCACGGGTGGGAGATCCGCGACCAGCGCATCGGCGTGCTCGTGACCACTCCGAACGGCGTGCACCACGCGCTCATGTTCCGGGCGCTGAGCGAGCACGTGACCGCGTTCGTCACCGATCCGGCGCTCGTCGACGACACCGCCCTGGCCGGTTTGCGGGCCCGCGGGATCGAGGTCGTGGACGACACCGTCACGCAGGTCCGCTCGTCGGACGGCACACTGACCGGGGTCACGCTCGGCTCCGGCGAGGTCGTCGAACTCGATGCCCTGGCCGCGGCGAGCACCGCCGAGGCGCGCGTGGACTTCCTGTCCGACCTGGGTCTGGTCGCGACCGACCAGTTCACGGGCGACTTCCGGTACGCGAGCGCGCTGGCGATCGACCCGGCCGGGCAGACGTCGGTGCGCGGGGTGTACGCGGCCGGCAACGTCGCGAACCCGATGGCGACGGTCATCGCGTCCGCAGCCGCCGGAGTCCAGGCCGGAGCGGCCGCGCACGGCGACCTGGTGCAGGCCGACCTCGCCGCCGCGCTGGCTGCGGGCGGTCAGTCGACGCGGTAGCCCGCCTGCGCCGCCAGCAGCGGGGCGAGCGTGTACAGCTGGTCGGCACCGATCGTGGCGCCGCGGAACCCCTCGAGGCGCTCGACCCGGTCGAGGTCGGCGCCGCGCAGGTCCACGTGGTCGATGCGCGTGTTCGACCCCTCGGCGTCGCGGATGCTGCTGCCCTCGAACGACACCCGGAGCAGCTTCGCGTCCGCGATGTCGAGCTCGTCGATGACGCAGTCGCGGAACACCACGTCGGTGAGCGTCGATCCGCGCAGGTTCACGAACCCGAACTTCATCCCGACGAACTCGACGCCGCTCAGCCCGGAGTCGTACAGCTCACCGGAACCGATGCGACCGCCGGACACCCGGACCTCGCGCCACGAACTGCTCGATGCCCGCAGCACCGGGGCGTCGAGCGTGTCGATGACCGAGTCGTGGACCCGCAGCCCGCGGAAGTCGGCGCCGTCGCCCCGCAGGGTGTCGATGACGCACTCCTCGATCTCGAGGTCCGGCAGCCGCTCGCCGGCCAGGTCGAGCACGTCGATGCGCTTGCCCTCGATGCGGTCACCGGTCAGGACGTCGCCGGGAGCCGGGGCCCAGTCCTCGAGGTCCGTCGGTTCGGTCAGGGTGATGCGCGGGGCGTCGGTGCCGGAGGAGCGTGCCATGGACTCAGTCTGGCGCGTGCCGCTGACGTCGTGGTCACGCCGGCGACCGCGTGAGCACGCTGTCGAGCCGGTAGTCCTTCGCCGGACCCCGGGCTTCCCAGCGTACGGTCCACCGCTGCTCGTCGCCGTCCAGTGCTCCGGTGTAGTCGTCCGGTGCACAGGCGTGGGTCACGCTCGTACCCCACACCCAGTCGTGGAACACCCGGCCGTCGGCGAAGTGCACGGTCCACGCGTGGTCATCGGCGCGCCGGACGGTCAGCGTCCGAGACACCGGGGTCGTGCGGCCGTCGAACGCCATCACGCCCGCTTCGTCCCAGCGGACCTCGTCTGCGGCGACCGCGGTGAGGGTCGTGGTGCCTGCGACGACGCCCCGCACACCGGCACGCCGGTCGTCCAGGGTCCGGCGGAGCACCCACTCCCCCAGCAGGTCCGTCGGCAGCAGCACCGACCCAGGTTAACCGCGCAGGGCCTCGGCTCGCGCCGCCCGGTGTTCCTCGTCGGAGATCACACCGCGAGCGTGCAGGTCGTCGAGTTCGGCGAGCCGCTGTTCGAGCGGCTTCTCTGGCGCGAGGGTGCGGCTCCGCATCGCCTGGTACGCGATGTCCTTCTGCAGGGTGAGCGGGTTCTGACCACGGTCGGCCATCCGCTTGCCGCGGTAGAGCGACAGGACGACGATCGTCAGGGTGGTGAGGATGGCCAGGGCTGCGACGACTCCGAACGCGATGCCGAACCAACCGCCGAACAGGTCGGACATCCCCGAGCCGCCCGGTCCCTCGAGTTCACTGAACGCCGACCAACTGAGCACCATGGCGCTCCCCCTTCTCACAACGACGAGCGAATCGTAGCGCGCCCCGAGCGCCCGTTCCTTCCCAGAACACCCGCGATGGAACGTGGAAACGGGCGTACCTGGTCGAAACTTCCGACCAGGTACGCCCGAAAACACCCGGTACGCCCGAACCGACCCGGCAGCGCCAGCCCCCGCCCAGCCCAGCTACCCCCGGAGCGGGTCCGACGCGGCCACGTGCGCACCGTCCGCGAACCCGGCCACGAGCGCACGCAACGCGTCTTCGGAGGTGTGCCGGGCCTCCCATCCGAGCACCGACCGGGCTCGGTCGGTCCGCATGATCGGCACGCCGGCCGCGATGTCGATCCAGCCGACGTCCGTCGGCTGCAACCGCAGCCGCCACGTGAGCGTCACGATCCCGCGCAGCAGTCCGAGCGGCATCCGGACGGCACCGAGCATGCCGAAGGCCCGGGCCAACCGCGGCGGGTTGAGCACGGGCGACGCGGCGATGTTGAACGCACCGCCGGCCCGCTGGTCGACGGTCCGCCAGTAGGCGTCCGCGACGTCGTCGGCGTGCACCGCCTGGAACACGAACGGGTACGGCAGGGGCAGCACCAGCCACCGGATCCACCGCACGATCGACATCGGCACGAGGTGCCCGAGGAACAGCCCGCGGATCTCGGCGGCGGCGTCCCGCTGGAAGATCAGGCCCGGGCGCAGCCGCGTGACGACCACGGACGGATGGGCTGCTTCGAAGGCGTCCATCGCCGACTCGTTCGCGGCCTTGTGGATCGAGTACGTCGCCGTGGGGATGCCGTCGGTCGGCCAGCTCTCGTCGACCGGGGTCCGCTTGCCCGCGGCGTCGACGCCCCGGTAGGTCCCGACCGACGACGCGACGACGACCTGCGGCACCCCTGCTCGCGCCACGGCCGACAGCACGTTCGCGGTGCCCGTGACGTTCGTCCGGTACTGCGCGGGGATGTCGTGCGTCGGTTGGAGCGCCCACGCCAGGTGGATCACCGCGTCGGCGCCGGTGAAGATCGCGGTGAGCTGGCCGATCGCGTCGGAGGCCCCGACGTCGACGGCGTGCCAGACCGCGGAGCCGTACGGCTCCGCGTGCACGTCCGGCAGCCGCCGGGCGACGCCGACGATCTCGACGCTGCCGTCGTGCCGGCCGTCGTCGGACGCGGGTGCTGCCTCGCCACCCGCCGCACGCGCGGCGGCCCGGGCCTCGGCGAGGCGGCGGAGCACCGCCGTCCCGACGTTGCCGGTCCCGCCGACGACGACGATCCGCATCAGGCGGCGGCCAGGGCGGGGTCGAGTACGACCTTGACGCAGCCGTCCTGCTTCTTCTGGAACACCTCGTACATGTGCGGGGCGTCCTCGAGCGACACCCGGTGCGTGGTGAGGTCGAGCGTGCCGAGCGGGTCCGAAGGGTCCTGCACGAGCGGCATGATGTCGTCGATCCAGTGCTTCACGTTGCACTGTCCCTCGCGGACGGTGATCTGCTTGTCGAACATCGTCATCATCGGCATCGGGTCGGCCATGCCGCCGTAGACGCCACTCAGGGACACGGTGCCGCCGCGGCGGACCAGGTCGATCGCGGCGTGCACAGCAGCGAGCCGGTCGATGCCCGCGGTCTCGATCGCCTTCTTCGCCAGCGCGTCGGGCAGCAGACCGGCAGCCCGCTGGGCGAAGCCTGCGACGGGGTTGCCGTGCGCCTCCATGCCGACGGCGTCGACGACCCCGTCGGGGCCGCGACCGTCGGTCAGGTCGACGAGCTCCGGCACGGTGTCCTTCGACAGGTCGAAGACCTCGGCGCCGTGCTTCGCCCCGAGGTCGCGTCGGACCTGTTCGGGCTCGACGGCGAGCACGCGGTAGCCCAGGTGCTTGCCGATGCGGGCGGCGAACTGGCCGACGGGGCCGAGGCCGAGCACCGCGAGCGTGCCGCCCTCCGGCACGTTGGCGTACTGCACGGCCTGCCACGCCGTCGGCAGGATGTCGCTGAGGAACAGCCACCGGTCGTCGGGCGTGCCGTCGTCCGGGATGACGATGGGGCCGTAGTCCGCGTGCGGGACGCGGAGGTACTCGGCCTGGCCGCCGGGGACCTGGCCGTACATCTTCGTGTAGCCGAACAGCGCCGCACCCGATCCGTACTCGGTGACCTGGGTGGTCTCGCACTGCGACTGCAGGCCGTTCTTGCACATCCAGCAGTGGCCGCACGAGATGTTGAAGGGGACGACGACACGGTCGCCGACCTTCAGGTTCGTGACGGCGCTGCCGACCTCCTCCACGATGCCCATGGGCTCGTGGCCGAGGACGTCGCCCTTGTCGATGTACGGGCCGAGGACCCGGTACAGGTGCAGGTCTGAGCCGCAGATCGCCGTGGACGTGATCCGCACGATCGCGTCGGTCGGTTCCTGGATGGTCGGGTCGGGGACGGTCTCGACGGACACCTTCTCGGTGCCCTGCCAGGTCAGTGCGCGCACGTCGCGTTCCTCTCGTGGTCGCTTCGAGCCGGCCGGGAGGCGCGGTTCGCTTCTGCCTCCTCGGTACGCGCCCGTCCCGTGGTGCGTTCACAGCCCCACGCACGGCCCCGGGCGCGCCGCCGCGTCAGAGGACGGGATCCGCGAGCACCGCGGCGAGCACGCGTTCGTGCTCCGTGCGGTCGCCGGGCCCGGCACTGCCGGCGAGCATGATGAGTGCCTTCCACAACGCCCAGCCACGAGCCCGCGCCCACGCATCGGCGTCCAGTCCCACCGCCTCGCGGAACACCGGGCGCGCCGCCGGGTCGAGGAACGTCCACGCGAGCACCAGGTCACAGGCCGGGTCGCCGACCCCGCACGTGCCGAAGTCGATCAAGGCGGTGAGCCGTCTCGCGTCGTCCACGAGGAGGTTGCCCGGCGCCACGTCCCCGTGGAACCAGACCCCCGGACGGGCCCACGCGGTGGCGACCGCGTCGTCCCAGATGCGCTCGCACGCGGCACGGTCGACCTCGGGTCCCAGGGTGTCGAGTGCCGCGACGACCTCGACGCCGTACACCGACGGGTGCTCGCCGCGGTGGAACGAGTGCGCGCCGGCGGTCGGCCCCCCGGTGGCGGGGAGACTCCGGAGCTGCCGGAGCACCGCACCCACCTCGGCGGCGAAGCGCTCGTGGTCGAGGTCGACCGCACGCGCGGCCACCGTCCCGTCGAGCCACCGCATGACCGACCACGGGAACGGGTACCCCTGGCCGGGTTCGCCCAGGCCGACCGACTCGGGCACCGCGAGGTCCAACCGTCGGGCCAGGTACGGCAGGACGGCCTGTTCCTTCTCGACCGCGGGCACGTAGCCGGCGGCGCTCGGCAGCCGGACCGACAGCGCGTCACCGAGTCGGTACGTGCGGTTGTCCCAGCCCTGGTGCTCCACCTCGTGCACGGGCAGGCCGCTCCACTCGGGGAACTGCGCCGCGACGAGTCGTTCCACGAGTGCGACGTCGATCCGGGGCACCTCGGTGTGCATCGCCCCAGGTTAGGCTCCGGGCATGGCCACCGTGTCCGAGTTGCTGACCGCGAACCTCCACGACGTCTTCGGCAACCGAGACGCCACCTCCCGCCGTGCCGCGATCGAGCGGACGTACTCCCCCGATGTCGCCTTCACCGATCCGGAGGGCACCGCCGTCGGCTGGGACGCCCTCGACCAGAAGGCCGGCGAACTGCTCGATCAGGTGCCCGGCGCGTTCCAGTTCGTCGAGGAGGGCCGCCGCTACGCCTCCGAGACGCACGGCGCCCTGGCGTGGGGCTTCGGTCCGGTCGGCGCCCCTGCGGTGCGCGGCATCGACGTGATCGAGGTCCGCGACGGCGTCGTGGTCTCCCTGACCACCTTCTTCGCCGAACCGCTCGAGACCGACTGAACCGCGGGGGCGGCCGGCCACCTGCTCCGGCTGCTGTCAGCCGCGCAGGCGGTCGCGATCGGGCGGAGACAGGTGCTCGGTCGCCGTCTGGCGAGCCGCAGGGGTCAGGAACCGTCCGCTCTTCTCGAGGAACGCCACGAGCGCCGGCTCCGACGCCCGCTTGCCGGTCTCCCGCAACACCCACCCCAGCGCCGACTGCACGGTGTCACTCCGCTCCCGCACCAGGCGTCCGGCGATCCCGAGCGGCACCTCGGCGTCGCCCTGCTTCACGAACGCCAGGGTCGCCACGATCGCGATCCGCCGCACCATCGCCACGTCGGACTTCACGAGCGCGAACAGCGGGCCCGTCGAGCTGCCCACGAGCGGTGCGCCGACGAGCTCCTCGGCCGCCAGGTCGACCAGTGCGGGGTCGTCGAACCGCTCGGCCTTCGCCGCCGACAGGTACTCGTCGGTCAGCTCCGGATCGGGGTGCTCGCGCATGGCCTGCACCAGGAGCAGCACCGCGATGAGCTTCGCCCCGTCGTCCTCGCTCCACAGCAGCGCCGACCGCTCACCGTCGTCGAGCCCCTGGAACTGCCGTACGACCCGACGCGCCGCCGCGACGTCGCCGTCGGTGCGTGCGAACGCCGCGAGTACGGCTTCCGCATCGGCCCCGTCGCCAGCCCCGGTCCCGCCGCGCGATGTCATCCCGTCAAGCGTATCCGCGCCGCCTGGCCCGCACTTCGTGAGCAGGAACGGTCGGATGCCCGAAGGCGACCCGACCATCCCTGCTCACGAAGATCGACTCCGACTGCTCGTCAATTCGCGAAACGCTGAGCAGCTCCTCGGATCGTCTCGGCGTGGAGGTAGATGTCGTCGAGGTTCTCGATCGGGTGCTTCGTCTCGACCTTGTTCTCGTCGAACAGGCCGAGGTACTTCTGCTTCTTGCCGTTGAACCACAGGCGGGCGATCGGCTTGCGGTTGTTGTCGTCGAGCAGCACCGCGAAGTACGACTTCTGGTCACGGTGTGCGATGCGGTCCGGCTTCACCTCGCTGCAGGCGATGGCCTTGACGATCTGGTAGCCCTCGAGCTCCTCGAGTGTCGTCTCGATCTCAGTGTCGCGATCGAGGTCACCCTCGGCCACAGCGGCGCTCGTGACCGACTCAGCCGGTGCCTCTGCGCCGATGGGCGCGCTGTACGAGGCACCGAGGGCGGTCTTCAGGCGGTCGTTGACCTGCTCGTTGAGGAACTGCTTCGAGGCCTTCGCGACGAGCGCCGTGAACTGCGTCCGCGCCTCCTGCGTGAAGCGTCCGTCGTAGACACGCGATGTGAAGAGACGCACGAAGTCCTCTTCCGGCTCGCGGAACTGCGCAGCGATTGCTCGCTTGATCGAGCCGACGTACTTGAGTTCCTCCGCAGCACTGATGACGGAGTCCAGGTCGAAGACGTCCTTCGTGAGCTTGCTGAGCTCGGGAAGGAGGGTCTCATCAATGTCGGCGAGGTCCAGCACGAGGAACGGACGATCGTCCATCTTGTTCGGCGCGTCGAGGTCCGTGTAGAAGTTGTAGACCTCGCCGTTCGTCAGGACCGCGATTCGGGCGTTCGTGACGGAGAAGTAGCGGAACAGCTGCGAGGCGTGCTCGATCTTCAGCGGCTCGGTCGACTTCTTGCACTCGATGAGGATCTGCACCTCGCCGTCTCGCATGATCGCGTAGTCGACCTTCTCGCCGCGCTTGACGCCGACGTCGGCCGTGAACTCGGGCACGACCTCGAGCGGGTTGAACACGTCGTACCCAAGGATCGTGGAGATGAACGGCATGACGAACGCGTTCTTCGTCGCCTCTTCGGTCTGGATGGCCTCGCGCTGGTTCTGCACCTTGGTCGCGAGCGCAGCGAGACGTTCTTCGAACTCCATTGTTTCTCCCCTGTGATCAATCCAACGCTAGTTGACGACCTGTCATCAAACGACGGCTCGTTCGCCCCACTTCGTGGGTCGCGAGCTGAGCTCGTCACGAGAAACATCAGCATTGCACACTGGGGAGCCGCCGCGCCGAGCGCTGCGGTCAGGAGGCCGCGAGCGCCACGGGTTCCCCCTCGCGCACGAGCTGGTGCACCCGTTGGTACGAGACCCCCAGCACGACCGCGATGTCGCGCAGGGTCATGCCGTCGTCCTTGAGGGAGATCGCTATGGCCCGCCGAAGCGACAGCGCCCTCGCTTCCTTGACCTCAGCCTCGGCACGGAGTGCTACCGCTTCGTCGAGCGACTGGGCGAGCTCCGGTTCAAGTTCCACTCGGATGACTACCACGACCTCGTCCTGGTCGACCTCGGCGACGAACGCGATGGCTTCACGCTGGGCATCAGCAGCGAGGTCGAGCCGGCGGACCTGTGAGATCGCGCCGGGGAACTGATCGTTCTGCACGATCCACCAGTTGCCCTCACGATGTGCACGTGACGTGTAAGTCATCGCCACCACCCCTTTCCGAGCTCCTGCTCGTACTGCTTGAAGAACGCGCGGGCCGTGCCTTCTGCGATCTCGGAGTGCCGACCGATCGTGCTCCGAGTCCGGCCGACGATCACGCCGGTGTGATTCGTCAACTCGACCTCGCGGTACTCGAGGCCCGCAGCACGCGCCGCGATCTTGATGCGCTTCAGCACAGCCTGCCTTTTCACAGGCTATGTCTAGAGCGGTTGATCTTTCAAGTCAAGCGTTATAGACAGAGCGGTATGGGCTGCGATGTCGAGGCCGCCGCTTCCGCCCTTCGTGAGCAGAAATGGTCAGGTGCCCGAAGGCGACCCGACCATCCCTGCTCACGAAGCGGAACGACGCCACCGGCCCCGGATCAGCGGAAGTGCATGTTCTTCAACGGGTCGACGAGCGTGCCGTTGCGCCGCGTCTCGACGTGCACGTGCGGGCCGGTCGACTGGCCGGTGTTGCCGGACTTCGCGATCTCGGTGCCGAGCTTCACGATCTGGCCCTTCTTCACCTCGATCTTGCTGAGGTGGGCGGTGAGCACCGCGGTCATGCCGTAGGTCACGACGATGTAGTTGCCGTACGAGGCGTCGTTCGCCACCGTCTTGGTCACCTCACCGGTGCCGGACCCGTACACCGGGGTGCCCACCGGCACGGGGGCGTCGGTGCCCTGGTGGTAGCGCGGGACGTGCCCGGCACCGCGGTCGTCGCCGTACTTGCCGGTGATCTTCGTCCCGTTGACGGGCCATGCCAGTCCGGTGACGGGCCGGCTCGACCAGACGCGGGTGTCCTTCGACCCGTAGAGCACGACGTTGCCGTCGACCTGCACGAGCAGGTTGCCGGAGCCGGCCGTGCCGGTGCGCGAGGTCCAGAGCGCGACCTTCTTGCGCGATGCGTCACGGGTCCAGATGACGAAGTTGCCCTTGGGCTGCAGCTCGGCCCAGGCGCCGGGGTGCCCGCCGGTCCGCGACTGCCAGACGACACGGCCGCTGACCTTCTGCACGAGGTTGCCGTCGGTGCGCATGTTGAGGATGCGCGTGTTCGTGGTGTCGGAGCGCAGCACGGTGCCGCCGAGCAGTGTGTTCCCCGATGGGACCCGGTCCTGGTAGGTGGTCCAGTTCACGACGACGGACCTGCCGGCGAGCAGCGCCATGGTGCCGTCCGCGCGGATCTTCAGTGCCGTCGAGTTCGCGGTGCCGGCCGAGGCCCAGCGCGCCAGACGTTTGCCGTTCTTGGTGATGTCGAGGGCACGGTTCTTGCCGACGACGGCGATCGCGCCGGGCGAACCGGCGGTGTTCGAGGCCCAGAGCACGCGGTTGCCGATGCCGTACTCGACCAGGTTGCCGTCGCCCTGCATGATGAGCTTGAACTGGCCGTTCGGCGACGTCACCTGGTCGCCCGGGTTGATCTTCGTGCCGGCGGGTGCCGATCCGACCCACACCGCCGACGCTGCGGCGGGTTCAGCCGTCGCGACGAGGGCACCGGCTGCGAGGGCCAGCACCGTGAGGGCGCCGGCGAAGCGTGGGAGTCGGCGCGCACGTGCGACGGTCGACGGAGTGGTGGTCATGGATCCCCTGACTCGGAACCGACCACGCCACTGCGCGGTCGTTCGGCGCTCGCCCTGTACGAGTCACCGAACGATGTTCGCTTTTCTGCGCGGGGCGCACAACCCCTTGACAGGGGGGTGCGACTACGGCTGCTGGAAGAACTCCTTCGGTGTCGCCAGCAGTGCTTCGAGCTTGTGGAACGACTGCGTCCAGCCGGCGATGTTCATGTCGCGCATGAACTCGGGGAAGGGTCCCTGCGTCAGGGTGACGATCGTCCCGTCGCCGTCCTCGGCGAACTCGAGCGTCAGGGACAGCGCGGTGCCGTCCTCGACCCCGGGGATGCCGTGCGCCGTGGAGGTCCCGACGATGATCCGGTTCTCCTCGATCTGCTCGAGGGTCGAGGTGACGGGCGACGACCACTCGGCGTCGTCGTTGCTGACCATCGTGAGGTTCCAGGCGCCACCGACCCGCGCGTCGACCTCGACGGTGGCGACGGGGACGTGGAAGCCGAGGGGGCCGAACCAGAGCGCGAGCAGCGCCGGGTCGACGAACGCCCGGTAGACGTCGGCGACGGGGTGGGCGAAGCGGTGGGTGGCGTGGGCGGTGAAGTGTTCGGTCATGACTGCTCCTGCGGATCGACGGTGAAGGCGGAACTGGTGGAACTGGTGGAACTGGCGGGTGGGGCGGTGGACGGGCTGCCCACCGGGGCGGGCGTGCGCTGGGCGGCGAGCAGGGCCTCCAGGCGGTCGAACCGGCGGTCCCAGTCGGGACGCAACCGGCCCAGCCAGGCGCCGAGCTCGTCGACGGCCTCGGGCCGGAGACGGCACGTGCGCCACGTGCCGTGCCGCTCGCGCGTGATGAGGCCGGCGCGTTCGAGCACGCCGAGGTGCCGCGAGATCGCCGGGGCGCTGACGTCGAACGGCTCCGACAGCTCGGAGACGGTCGCCTCACCCTTGCCGAGCCGTTCGACGATGCGCCGTCGGATCGGGTCGGCGAGCGCCGACAGGACGACGTCGGTGTGGTCGGGTTCCATCGTCGCCTCCTCGGTGAACCAGACGGTTAATTAACCGCTGCGTTCAGTATGCGCGCCCTCCCGCGGGGGCGCAAGGCCTCACCGGAACCGGGACGGCGGGGCCCCGAACGCCTTCGAGAAGGCGGCGGTGAACGCAGCAGGGGTGGCGTAGCCGAGTCGGCCCGCCACCTCCGTCACGGTGCCGCGTCGCAGGGCCGGGAGGCTCGACAACAGTCGCGCACGCACCCGCCAGCTCGCGGGCCCCACCCCCGTGGCCGCACGGAAGTGGCGGTCGAGGGTGCGTTCCGAGACGGCCACCGCACGCGCCCAGTCGGCGTTCGTCACGTGGACGTCGGGCTCGGCCAGGTACGCCCGACACAGGTCGCGCAGGACGCCCCGTGGCGGCAGCGAGATGCTCAGCGGGATCGGTGCGACGCGCTGCAGCTCGTGCAGGGCGAGCCGGACGAGGGTGCCGTCCCGGCCGCCGTCGTCGTACGGCACGTCGAGGGCGTTGGCGGCGCGCAGCACCTCTCGCAGCAGGGGCCCGACCTCGACGACGGCGCACCGGCTCGGCCACCAGGGCACGGCGTCCGGCTCGACGTACAGGCTCCAGGTGCTGACGTCGAGCATCCGGACCTCGTGGGGCACCCCGGGTGGGATGAGCACGGCCCGGTCGGTCGGCACGGTCCACGAGCCGTCGTCGGTCTCGACGAGCATGACGCCGCTCGCGCCGTAGAGCAGCTGCGCCCGTCGGTGCTCGTGCCGGGCGAGCAGGTGGTCCGGCGGGTAGTCGGTGCCGATCGGCAGGACGTCGAACGGCTGGTGGTCGAACTCGGAGACCGGGACGTTGCGCACACGACGAGGCTAGGTCTCGAAGGAACGTGCCGCACACCCGATCGTCCGCCGTGGTGATCCCCGCTGGGATGGAGGCATGTCGTTCATCGTGCTCGTGGTCATCGGGGTCCTGGTCGGGGTCACCACCGTCCTGTTCGGGTTCGGGGGTGGGTTCGTCACCGTGCCGATCATCACCGTCGCCGACGCAACCCTCGGTGGCGACGCCGTCCGGGTGGCCACGGCGACCTCGGCCCTCGTGATGCTCGTGAACGCCGCCGTGGCCACCGTCTCGGCCCGGCGCGGCGCGCTCGCACCGCTCCGGGGTCGTTCGTCGCTGTTCGTCCTGCTCGGGGTCGGCGGCGCGGTCGGGGTGCTCGCCGCACGAGGGGCCCCGGACGCGCTCCTGCGCTGGGGCTTCGTCGCCTACCTCGGGGTCACGGTCGCCGACCTGCTCCTGCGCCCGGGGTTCCTGCGCAGCTCGGCGAAGGATCGCGCCGTCGCGACCCGCGGCGGTGGACGCGACCACGGACCGACCCGCACCGGCGTGCCGACCGCCACGGGCCTCCCGATCGGTGCGGTCGCGGCGTTCCTCGGGGTCGGCGGCAGCGTGATGACGGTCCCGATGCTGCGCCGTGCCGGTGCCACCATGACGTCGGCGACCACTCTGGCGAACCCCCTCACGCTGGCGATCACGCTGCCTGCCGCCGCCGTGACCATGCTGCTGCCGGCGGTCGTCCCGCACGCCGCGGGGCTCGTCGGCGCCGTCGACGTCCGGGCAGCCGTGGCCCTGCTGGTCGGCGCGATGCCGGTCATCGTGCTGCTCCGACGTCGCCCGCCGCACCTGCCCGAGGTCGTGCACGCCTGGGGGTACGTCGCACTGCTCGTGGCAGCGGGGGTCGTCGTGGCCCTGGGCTGAGCAGCGAGCCCCGGGGAGAGGATGGGTGCATGCCGACGCCGAACCCCGCCTTCGTCCCGCCCGCCACGCAGACCTCGCGCCCGGACCTCCAGGGCACGTTCGGCATGGCGGCCGCGACGCACTGGATCGCGACCGCCACCGCGCAGTCGGTGCTCGAGCGCGGGGGCAACGCCTTCGACGCGGCCGTCGCCGGGGCCTTCGTCCTGCACGTGGTCGAGCCGCACCTGAACGGTCCGGGCGGCGACCTGACGGCGGTGTTCGCGACGGCGTCGGACCCGACCCCGGTCGTGCTCGTCGGGCAGGGCCCGGCACCGGCGGGCGCGACGCCCGAGCACTACCGCGCCGAGGGTCTCGAGCTCGTCCCCGGCTCCGGCGCGCTCGCCGCCACCGTCCCGGGTGCCGTCGACGCGTGGCTCCTGCTGCTCCGTGACCACGGCACGTGGGAGCTCGCGGACGTCCTCGCGCCGGCGATCGGCTACGCCCGTGACGGCCACCCGATCGCAGCCGGGGTGGTCCGGACGATCACCGCCGTGCAGGACCTGTTCCGTGACCACTGGCCCACGTCCGCCGCACAGTGGCTGCCGGGAGGCACGGTGCCGGTCCCCGGGGACCTGGTGCGCAACGAGGCGCTGGCCGCAGTGCTCGACCGGCTCATCGACGCCGGTGACGGCTCCGGCAGTCGGACCGCGCGCATCGACGCCGCACGGAGCGAGTGGGCCGAGGGCTTCGTCGCCGAGGCGATCGACCGCTTCGTGCGGGAGCCGCACCGACACGCGTCGGGCACCGACCACGCCGGGGTCATCCGCGCGTCGGACCTGGCGGCGTTCCGGGCGTCGTACGAGCCCGCGGCGACGGCGGAGTTCCGCGGCTGCACGATCGCGAAGACCGGGCCGTGGGGCCAGGGGCCGGCGCTGCTGCAGACGCTGCGGCTGCTCGAACCGCTCGACGACGCACTGCTCGACCCGTCGACGTCGGTCGGCGCACACACCGTCGTCGAGGCGCAGAAGCTCGCGCTGGCCGACCGCGAGGCGTTCTACGGCGACGGCGACGTCCCGCTCGACGTGCTGCTGTCCGACGCGTACACCGACGAGCGGCGTGCGCTGATCGGCGAGCGGGCATCGGCCGAGCTGCGACCGGGCTCGGTCGCTGGCGTCGAGCACGCGCTGCCGCCGGTCCGGACGTCGTACTCCTCCGGCGGCGGCGCGGGTCTCGGCGAACCCACGGTGCAGGTCGCGCGGGACGCCGACCGCGCGCCGGCCACCCCCGTCGTCCCCGTCGAGGACCGCGGCGAGCCGTTCGTGGCCCCGGACGGTGATACCCGGGGCGACACCTGCCACATCGACGTCGTGGACCGCTGGGGCAACATCGTCAGCGCGACGCCGTCCGGCGGCTGGTTGCAGTCGTCGCCGACGATCCCCGAGCTCGGGTTCTGCCTGGGTACACGGCTGCAGATGACCTGGCTCGAGCCGGGCACGGCATCGACCCTGCGCCCCGGCGAGCGGCCCCGCACGACGCTGACGCCGACCCTGGTGCTCCGTGACGGCGTGCCGGTGGCGGCGCTCGGTTCACCCGGCGGCGACCAGCAGGACCAGTGGCAGCTGCTGTTCCTGCTGCGGTGGATCGTCGGTGGGTACACCCCGCAGCAGGCGATCGACGCCCCGGCGCTGCACACGACGTCGTTCCCGGGGTCGTTCTGGCCGCGCACGTGGGAACCGGCCGGGCTCGTGGTCGAGGACCGGCTCGGCGACGACGTCATCGCGGAACTCGAGGCACGCGGTCACGTCGTCACCCGCGCCGGCGACTGGAGCCTCGGCCGTCTGACGTGCGTGACGCGGGACCCGGCGACGGGTGTGCTCGGCGCCGCGGCGAACCCCCGCGGTGCGCAGGGCTACGCCGCCGGCCGCTGACCCGCGCTCGTTCCTTCCCAGGACACCCGCGCTGGAAAGCGGAATCGGGCGTACCTGGTCAGAACTTCCGACCAGGTACGCCCGATTCGACCAGGTACGCCGCGAGACGACCCGTGGTCAGAGCGTCGGGACGACGACCGCGCGGCCCGAGAGCTCGCCGGCCTCGAGCTTTCGGTACGCCTCGAGGGCGTCCGACAGCGCGTAGCGCTCGACGTCGGGGACGATCTGCCCGGCGCGGTACATCGCGACGACCTCGTGCAGGTCCTCGATCGTGCCCCAGTAGGTGTTCGTGATCGTCGACTCGTACGGCGTCGCGAAGAAGTTCCACTCGGTGGTACCGCCGGCGATCCCGACGACGGTGAACCGGCCACCGACCGCCATCGAGGCCTGCGCGACCTTGATCGTGGGGGTGGCACCGACGAAGTCGAACGCGGCGTCGACGCCACGACCGCCGGTGATCTCGCGGATCGCGGCGGCCTGGTCCGGTCCTCCGGGGACGGTGATCGCGCCCCGGGCGGCAGCGCGGTCCATGGCGTCCTGCTTCATGTCCGTGGCGATGACCGTGGCGCCGGTGAGCGCGGTGAGGATCTGCACGGCGATCTGCCCGAGGCCGCCGAGCCCGACGACGAGGGCGAAGCGACCGCCACCCGCCAGGTTCGGCAGGGAGTTCTTGATCGCGTGGTACGGCGTGAGCGCGGCGTCGCTGAGCGGTGCGGCGGCGATCGGGTCGGCGTCGCCGAGCGGCACGAGGTTGCGGGCGGGGACGCTCACGTACTCCGCCATGCCGCCGTCCCGCCCGAGACCGATGCCCATGTACGGGTTCGTCGCGGCGTTCTCGCAGTAGGTGTCCTGCCCCTTCGAGCAGTACGAGCAGTGCCCGCAGCCGACCGGCCCGTAGACCAGGTAGGCGTCCCCCTCGGTGAACCCGGTCACCCCGTCGCCGACGGCCTCGACCCAGCCGGAGTTCTCGTGGCCGAGGACGAACGACGGGGACTGCGCGCCCGGCTGCCCCTCCTGGAACTCGCGGTACACGGCGACGTCCGAGTGGCACGCACCGGCACCGGCGACCTTGAGGAGCACCTCCCCCGGGCCCGGCGTGGGCTTGGGGACGTCCGTGAGGGACGGGAAGGTCTGGTACTGCTCGAACACGACGGCGCGCATGGTGGGTCTCCTTTGAACGCCATTCAGGCTACACCTGTCGTTTAACACGACACCTGTCGCCCAGCCTCCGGAGTTCGGTTCTTCCCAGAGCGCCCGCGATGGTACGAAGGGTCGGGCGTACCTGCCAGGAAGTTCCGACCAGGTACGCCCGAACGCACCAAGTACGCGCGGACCACCGGCGAACCCTGCGTCTTCGCCGTGAGCCGGTTGCGAGAACGCGCGTTCTCCGCTTGACTCGACGGCGACGGTCCCGCTCGGGACCGATCCCCCACACGAAAGGAGCGGCCATGCCCACGCGCACCGCACGCACCGCCTGGAACGGCGGGCTCAACGACGGTTCCGGTCAGGTCGAGCTCTCCAGCTCGAAGGTCGGCACCTACGACGTCTCGTTCCCGAAGCGCGCCGCTGACGAGGCCGGTGGCAGCACCAGCCCCGAGGAGCTCATCGCGGCCGCACACTCGGCCTGCTACGCCATGCAGTTCTCGGCCGTCCTCGGCGAGGCCGGCGGCACGGTCGAGGCCCTCGACGTCAAGGCCGACGTCTCGCTCGGCCCGGATTCGGCCGGCGGCTTCAAGCTCACCGGCATCGCCCTGACCGTGCACGGCGAGGTCACCGGCATCGACGAGGCGACCTTCCTGAAGGCCGCCGAGGACGCCAAGGCCACGTGCCCCGTCAGCAAGGCACTCACCGGCGTCGACATCACGCTCGACGCGACGTTCGAGCAGTAGGCGAGCGACGCAGGCGACGTCACCACGTGACGGACGGGAGGCCCGGTGCCAGCTGGCACCGGGCCTCCCGTCCGCCGGCACGTACGCTGGCACCATGCGTCGCGCGACCTGGACCCACGTGACCCTCTGGGTCGGCCTGGCCGGCGTCGCCGCCGGCATCCTCCTGAACCTGCTCACCCCGCCGTCCACGTTCGGCTTCGCCTCCTTCGCACCGGAGGCCGACTACGCCTTCGTCGCGGGGAGCCGCCCCTGGCAGGCAACGGTGGGACCGGTCCTCGTGCTGGTGGGCGCGGTCGTCGCGGCGTTCGCACTCGGCCGGCTCAGCGTGCGCCGCCGGAGCTGATCCGAGCGCGTCCAGCGGACCTCAGGACTCGGGGTCCGCGGACTGGCACCATGGCGGGATGGCCGAGCAGCACCACCCGGGCCCGCACAAGCCGGGCCGCCCACCCCGGCCACGTCGCCGCAGTCTCGCGCAGCACGACCTGCGCGATGCGCGGGCCCGCCTGCGCGGGACGATCTACGAGCACGTGGAGCCCGACGCGAAGGGGCGCGATCAGTACACGGCGACGCAGATCGTCGACTTCTGCCTCGACCTGGCCGAGGTGATGCTCGCCTCCGGTGCCGACACCCGCAGCGTCGAGACGGCCGTCGTCGCGGTGTCGACGAAGTGGAACCTGGCGCCGCTCGACCTCGACTTCTCCGGCAGTTCGGTGACGATCCAGTACGCGCCGGCCGACATCCCGCCGCTCGTGAAGGTCCGGACAGTGAGTTCCGACGGCTCCGACCTGGACCGCTTGGCGCGCGCGAACCAGATCGTCGACGACCTGGTCCACGACGAGCGCGACATGACCTCGGCCGTGAGCGCCCTCGTCGCGGTGCTGCGGATGCCACCGCGCTGGCCGACGTGGCTCGCCGACGTGGGGCTCTCGATCCTGGGGACCTCGATCGCGATGCAGGCCGGTGGCGGGTGGCGAGCGGGCATCGGGGCGTTCGTGCTGATGTTCGGGATCATCCTGTCCGGGCGCTGGCTGACGGGCCGTGGCTACCCGCAGTTCTTCGTGTCCGGGGCCCAGGGGGCGGTCGCGTCCGTGATCGGCACCCTGGCGATCGGTGCGGGCGTGCTGCACCCGGCGGGGGCCGCCACCATGGTCGCCGCGCTGGTGGTGCTGCTCCTGCCGCACGTCTCGCTCGTGACCTGGGCCCAGGACGCGATCTCCGGCTTCCGGGCGATGGCGGTCGCCCGTGCGTTCTACATCGGGCTGGTCATCGCCGCGATCGTGGTGGGGGTGCCGGCGGGGATCGCGATGACGAAGTGGCTGCACCTCGAGGTCGACCCGTCCGGCATCGTCACCCAGGCGCTGCCGCTGTGGGCCTCGCTCTCGCTCACCGTGGTGTCGGCCGGGGCGAACTGCTTCGTGCAGCAGGCCAGTGCGCGGGTGATCCCCGTCGCCGTGGTGTTCTCGGTGGCCGCCGGTGCCTCGCTGTGGGGGCTGCGGCAGTTGGGCCTGCCGCTGCTCGGCGCGACGTTCCTGGCCGCCGTCCTGCTGGGTGTGCTCTCGACCTACGCGGCGGCACGGATGCGGACGGCGGTCGCGGCGATCGCGGTGCCGGCGTTCTGCGGGGCGCTGCTGCCCGGTGTCGCGGTGTCGAACGCGCTGCTGAACTTCATGTCGGGGTCGTCGAGCGCGGCCCTCGACTTCGTGGCGGCGGTCTCCGTGGCACTCGGGATCGGCGCCGGGCTCGTGCTCGGCGGCCTGTTCGCGACACCGGGCGCGCGCCGGGCGCTCCGTCGGACCCGCCGGGTCGTCGTGCACTCGGTGCACAACGACACGACGGCGCTCCGGGTCATCCGGGACACCGGGTACGACCCCGGCGACGGCTCGGTGCCGCGCGGGTCGCGGTCGGGGTCCGACGGGCGCTGACGGTCGGGTCAGATGTCCCAGCTGCCGTCGTCGCCGTCGCTCCACGTGGCGTGCCGGCGTGCGGCGTGCGGTTCGTAGCGTTCCATCCAGCCGCGCTCGAGACGGGCCACCGCACGGTCGAACGCCGCGACGAGGTCGAGATCCGAGCGGAGCAGGGCCTGCAGCTGCAGCCCCTCGTACAGCGCGATGAGCTGTTCGGCGCCGCGACGGGGATCCATCGTGTGCGGTGCGCGACCGACGGCGATGTCGCGCTCGAGCCCGCGCTTCACCTGGGCGTAGAAGAGCTGGTACCGCGACCGCAGGTACGTCGCCATCGGGTGCTCGGGGTTGCCCGCGACGGACAGCAGCGCGACCAGCAGGCGCATGAGCGCGGGGTCCTCGGCGTTCGACGCGACGATCGCGCGCAGGAGCTCGACGGTCGAGCCGTCGCCGACCTCCCGGGTGACCTCGTCCATCCGGCCACCGTTCCAGCGGTCGACGGCGGCGAGCACCAGGCCGTCCCAGGACGGGAAGTGCTGCTCGAGCTCCTCGACGGAGATGCCCATCCGTTCGGCGACCTGCACGGCGCGTGCTTCGTGGAAGGGGACGTCGCGGAGCAGGTCGACGGTGGCCCCCACGATCGTGATCCGGAGGTGCAGGGTCGCCGCCGCGGCCGCTGCGGCCTGCGTGTCGGCGCTGGTGTGTTCGAGCATCGTGCCCTCCGTCGTTCCACGGACGTCCTGTCCGGGGTCGCCCCGACGCCGGGGCACGTCCATCCAAACGCAGAACGGGCCACAACAGAATCCCCGGTACGGGTGTCGGCACATGGGGGGACACGGGAGCGACGCCCAGCGGGTTCGCACGGATCCGTGTGACCATGCCGGGCATGACCCCGAACGACCCCACCGCACAGGGACTCGCGACGATGGCCTCGGCCGGCTTCGAGTTCGGCGGCGACCCGGAACAGGTCGCGCACGACGTCCGCGCGATGTGGGAGCAGCTCGGCCGCCCCACCGGCGCGTTCGACGCCGCCGCACGGGCCATCGCGGTGCTGCCGCAACGCCCCGAGGTCCCGATCGTCGACCAGGCACGCCGACGCGCGTTCGAGCACGCGATCGGCATCAACCCGGTCGAGGTCGAACTCGCCGCCGCGCTCTCCGCGCGGGAGCTCCTCGAGAAGATGGCGCGCGCCGTCACCTGCTGACGCGACCAGGCGCCGTGGACCCGACCACACGGACGACGGGAGGCGCGGTACCCACCGGCACCGCGCCTCCCGTCAGCCCGTCAGCGACGCGTTACGGCGTCGGCATCCCGCCGTCGACGTGCAGCGTCTCACCCACGACGTAGGACGACTCACCGCTGGCCAGGAACACGTAGGCCGGCGCGAGCTCGGCGGGCTGCCCCCAGCGGCCGAGGTAGGTCTGCTCTCCGGCGGACGGCAGCGCCTCGGGCGGCTGGCCACCGGCCGGCTGCAGCGGGGTCCAGATCGGCCCCGGTGCGACGGCGTTGACGCGGATGCCCTTGGGCGCGAGCTGCGCCGCCAGGCCCTTCGCCAGGTTGTTCACGGTCGCCTTCGTGGCCGCGTAGTGCACCAGGTGCGGCGACGGCGCGTAGGCCTGGATCGACGTCGTGTTGATGATCGTGGAGCCCGGCTGCAGGTGCGGCACGGCGGCCTTGGTGATCCGGAAGGTCGCGTAGGCGTTCGTCTTGAAGGTCTCGTCGAACTCCTCGTCGGAGATCTTCGTGATGTCGTCGACGTTCTGCTGCTTGCCCGCGTTGTTCACGAGGATGTCGATCCCGCCGAGCTGCGCCACGGTGTCGGCGACGATCTGCTCGCACACCGCGAGGGACGTGATGTCGCCGGGCAGTGCGACCGCCTTGCGGCCGGCGGCCTCGATGAGCGCGACGATGCGGTCGGCGTCCTCCTGCTCCTCGGGCAGGTACGAGATCGCGACGTCGGCGCCCTCGCGTGCGTAGGCGATGGCGACCGCTGCGCCGATGCCGGAGTCGCCACCGGTGACGAGTGCCTTGCGGCCCGCGAGTCGGCCGGAGCCGCGGTAGGTGTCCTCGCCGTGGTCGGCGGGGACGTTCTCCGCCATCTCGGCGTCGGTACCGGCACCCTCGAGGTACTGCTCGTCCGGCTTCTTGTCGGCGTACATCTTCGTCGGGTCCTGCATGGAGTACTGGTCGAGCGCTGCCTGGTCGAGCCCTGCCTGGTCGTTCTGCTGGTCCGTCATGCCGCCGACGGTACGCAGGGGCGCACCACGGGCCGTCCAGGAGGCTGTCCCCCGGCGGGCGGACCGGCTGACGTCCGCCGGCCCCACCGGTCCAGGGCCGCACCTGCGTCTTCCTCGATTGTCACGGTCCGGTGACGGCCAGGACCCGATTCGGTAACACCTGTCGTTCTGGACGGGTCGGGGTCGTACCGTCGAACGGTGACTCCTCGGACCCTGTTGGCGCTCGGCGCTGCCGTGCTCGCCTTCTCGGCCGGCGCGCTCGCGTTCGACGGCACCACCGGGATCGGTACCGATGCGGCCGTGGCCGCCGAGACCACACACGACGCCGCTCCGGTGCACGTGTCGAACGCGAAGCTCCGTCGGGTCGACTCGATCGAGCTCGACGCCGAGTCCCTGGTGCTCCGCAACGGCGGGAAGACCGTCGTCGAGTCGTCGATGCGCGACTCCCGGTTGACCGTGAGCCTGCTCGACCGCCTGCTCGGCACCCCGACACGCACCCAGACCGCCGAAGGCGTCGGCGGCGCGTGCTTCCCGGCCGGCACCACGTCCACGTGGGGCGGTGCGATCCGGGTCGCGGCCCTGACCACCGAGGCGCGCGCGGGCAACGCCGTCGAGATCCGCGTCCTGCGCGACCAGGTCCGCAGCCGACTCGGTGCACGGATCGAGCTGACCGGCCCCGACGGCGTGCAGGTCGGCGACGACATCGCCGACGAGATCGCCGACGCTCCCCGCTCCGAGCGGGTGTCCTACGGTTCGGACGACTCGCGCGCGTGGCAGCTGCTGCTGCGCGAGGGCTGGGCCGACGACACCTCCGGCGACGACCACCCGGCCGACTCCGCCGGCACCAACGGGGTCTCGGCGCTGACGGACGAGACCACGGTCACGGTGCTCGGATCCCCGATGCCCGTGCACGCGCAGCGGAGCTGCTGACTCACACGCGGATCGTCGCGATCACCGGGAAGTGATCGCTGGCGAACCACGTCTCCGGACCGTCGTGGTCGATGACGACGCGATCGACGCCGGAGACGCCGCGGGTCAGCACCCAGTCGATGCGTTCCGCGGTGTCGACCGGTGGCTGCCAGTCGTTGAACGACGCGGTCCGGTCCTCCGGGTCGCCCGCGAGCAGCCAGGTGTCGTCGAACCCGGCCTCGGCGAAGACCCGTGAGGCGGGGCCGGCGCCGGCCGGCTCGTTGCAGTCCCCGGCGAAGACGACGGGACCGGTCTCCCGCGCGAGCCGTTCGACGATCAGCGCCGCGCTCTTGCCGCGCACCTCGTCACCGTGCTCGCCCGGCTCGTGGTCCAGGTGCGTGGTGAGCACCGTGACGGCCGGGCCGTCGGTGTCCAGGAACACCGCGTGGTTCGCGATGCGCGGGTACAGGCTGTCCCACGTGTTCGAGACCGGTTCGTCCGGGGTGTCCGACAGCCAGAACGAGCCCTCGTCGGTCGGCCGGAACCGGTCGCGACGGTAGAACACCGCCGGGTGCTCGCCAGCGGTGCCGCCCTCGCGGCCCTGTCCGACGTCCGCGTGGTCCGGCAGGCCGGCACGCAGGTCGTCGAGCTGGTGCGCGAACGCCTCTTGCACGCACACCAGGTCGGGGTCGTGCCGTCGGATGACGTCGAGCAGGACGGGGAGCCGGGCCGGCCAGTCGTGCTCCGGGTCCGGGTTCTTGATGTTGTAGGTCATCAGGACGATCGGACGCGCTGCGTTGCTCACCCCTCGAACCTAGCGAGGGCGTCCCGGCCGTGGCCTCAGTTGATGCAGGTGCCCTCGGTGCCGTAGTTGTGCACGTCGGTCGACTTCGGCGCGGGCTCCTTCGTCGCCTGCTTGGTCGGCTTCGACCCGGAGCCGGTGCTGGCGGGCTTCGAGGCGGTCGCGCTCGGCTCGCTCGCGGGCTTCGCGGTCTTGCCGTCGGTGCCGAGCACGAGCGTGACACCGGTGACCGCGCTGGTGCGGACGGCGACGGCACCGGGCACGGCCGCCGCGATCGCCTTCGCCTGTGACTCCTGCCCGGCCGGGTACTGCACCTGCGTGACCTTCGTGGTGGCGGAGGAACCGGCCGGTGCGACCTGGAACCCGCGGCTGGTCAGGACCTGACCGGCCGTGGTCGCGGCACCCTCGACACCGCTGCCGTTCAGCACGGTGACCGAGGTGTTCGCCGGCTGGGCGCGACCGGCCTTGGCGTAGGCCTCCGGCTCGCCGACCAGGCCCTGCACGAAGGCCGGCAGCCCGACGGTGTCGACCTCGACGATGGACAGCGCCGAACCGTTGACGTAGACGGTCGGCGTGCCGAGGGTCGGGATCGTGGCCGACTGGATGTTCGCGGGTCGCAGGTTGCGCATCTGCGAGGCGAGGTCGATCAGGTTCGTGTCGGTCTGGATCGACCCCCCGACGGCCTTGAGGATGTTCCCCATCTTGACCGGGTTGAGCAGCGTGCCGGCGGAGGTGACCTTCCGGGCCTCCTGCGACAGGAAGTACTGCTGCCGGACGTTGCGGTCGAGGTCGCCGTTCGGCAGGCCGTGGCGCTGACGGACGAAGGACAGGGCTTCCTTCGCGTTCAGCGAGGACTTGCCGGCCGGCAGGTCGACGCCGGAGTACGGGTCGTTGGTCGCCTGGTTCAGGCAGACCTCGACCGGCCCGAGCTCCTTGACGACCTGGTAGAAGCCGAGCAGCGAGACACGGACGTAGTGGTCGATCTGCAGACCACTCAGGTTCTCGATGGTCTTGATGAGCATCTTCGCACCACCGGTGTCGCCGCCACCGTTGAGCGTGCCGTAGTAGAAGGCACTGTTGAGCTTGCCCTTGCCCACGTCCGGGATGTCGACGTACGAGTCACGCGGGAACGAGATCATCGTCGCCTGCGAGCCGTCGGCGTTGATGTGCAGGACGATCATCGTGTCGGTGTTGGTCGCACCGCCGTCCGACGTCGTGCTGAGTTCCGCCATCTGCTCGGGGGTGGCGTTGTCCGGCCGGTGGTCGTCACCGACGAGCAGGATGTTCTGCGCCTTGCCGTCGACGTCGTCCTTCGTGTCCTTCTTGCCGGTGATCGCGTTGACGATCGTGACCCCGCCGGACAGCTGGTTGTACGCGTACGCCGTGTACCCGACGCTCAACACGACAGCCATGGTCAGCACGCCCGCGATCGCCGGGAACACCACTCCCGCTCGTCGCTTCTGGCGCCCGTGGCGCGGCGTCACGGCACCGCGGCGCGCGGGCTCCGTCGTCTGCTCGGGTTCGTTGCTCACCGGGAAACCATAACCGCAGCGCGCGCAGGGGACATGGAATCCGCCTGGAAGGTCACTCCACAGCCCCTGCGACCGCGTCGCGGCTCGAGACGCGCGTGACGGCGGACGGGAGGCCCGTGGCGGGATCGCCACGGGCCTCCCGTCCGTCTCCTGGTCGCGCTGGGCGACGGGGCGCTACGCGCGCGACGGCAGCAGGTGGATGGCCTCCATCGCGAGCTCTGCCGCGATCGGGTCCTTCGCCAGGACGGCGGCCTTGAGCTTCTCGATCTCGGGCAGGACCACCGCGGCCGGCACCAGCTCGGCGAGCTCGGGGACCCGGAGCTTGAAGGACAGCCCATCGGTGGTCGATCGGCAGAGCTGCACGAGCGACGGGTTGCCGCAGGCGTCCGCCCACTGCGAGTAGATGTCCGCGCCATCGCGGGCGACCTGGTCCTGCTCGTCGGCACCGACCCGCGCGATGACGTCGTCGAGCATCTTCACGATCTTCTTGCGCTGCGGCTCGGTGAAGTTGGGCACGGCCAGGCGCACGACGCCGCCGTAGATGACGCCGAGCGTGCGGTAGGCGTCGAGGAGCTCGTCCTTCGTCGGGGCCGCCACGCGGGTGTAGCGGTTCGGCGCCATCTCGATCAGGCCGGCGCGGGCGAGTTCCGCGAGCGCTTCGCGGATCGGGGTGCGTGAGACCCCGAGCCACGCGATCAGGTCGTCGTCGTTGAGCCGTTCGCCGGGTTCCAGCGTGCCGTCCATGATCGCGTCGCGGATCTTGTCCTGCACGGTGTCACGGAGGAGCTTGCGCTCGGCGGCGGGCTGCGTCGAAGGAACTGGCATGCACCCAGCGTGTCACATGTCATGGTTCGCGCGCGAGAGGCGCGACGGCCACCAGGCCCGCCGCCCGACGTCGTACGCGAGCGCCGGCACGAGCAGCGAACGGACGACGATCGTGTCGAGCAGGACGCCGAAGGCCACCACGAACGCGATCTGCACGAGGAAGAGGATCGGGATGACGCCGAGGGCCGCGAACGTCGCCGCGAGCACCACGCCAGCCGAGGTGATGACCCGGCCGGTGACGCCGAGTCCTCGCAGGACCCCCTCGTGCGGGCCGTGCCGCAGCGCCTCTTCCCGCACCCGCGTCATGAGGAAGATGTTGTAGTCCACCCCGAGCGCGACGAGGAACACGAACGAGTAGAGCGGCACGCTCGGGTCCGCACCGGGGAAGTGGAACACGTGGTCGAAGACGAGCGCCCCGACGCCGAGGGCTGCGGCGAACGACACGATCACACTGCCGATCAGCACGAGCGGGGCGACGATGCTGCGGAGCAGGAGCATCAGGATGAGCAGGATCACGACCAGCACCACGGGGATGATCAGCGTGCGGTCACGGATCCCGGTGTCGTTCGTGTCGACGGCGGTCGCGGTGACGCCGCCGACGACCGCGTCGGGATCGACCCGTTCGACGGCGGTGCGGAGGTCACGGACCGTCTGCTCGGCCGCGTCGGAGTCGGCTGGGTCGGACAACGTGGCCTCGAGCAGCACGTCCCCGCGCGAGACGGTGGGCTCGGCGGCGACGCCGCCGGCGGAACTCGTGTCGCTCGTCACGGGCACGGTGCCGGACGGGGTGTCCTTCGCGGCGGCGACGACCCCGTCGACACCGTCGACCGCCGTGACGGCGTCGACGAGGGCGGCGAGGTCACGCTCCGACCCGATGACCTGCGCCGGGCTGCCGGAGCCGCCCGGGAAGTGGTCGGCGAGGACGTCCTGCCCGTCGCGTGCCTGCGACGCCCCGATGACGAGGTCGCTCTGCGGGACCCCGTCGGCCTTGAGCCCGACCAGGCCCGTGCCCATCGCGACCAGGCCCACCGTGCAGACGATCCACACGACCCGGGAGCGCTTGGCGACGAGCCGACCGACCCGGGCCCAGACGCCGCGGGCCTCCGGACCGGTGAGCACCGGGTGGGCGCTGCCGTACGCGGGACGCAGCGGCCAGAACGCCGCTCGACGGAACGCGAGCAGCAGTGCGGGCAGGAGCGACAGGGCGGCGAGCAGGCTGAACGCGATGCCGATCGCCGCGACCGGACCGAGCGCCTTGTTCGAGTTGAGGTCGGAGAGCAGCAGGCAGAGCACGCCCACGATGACGGTGCCGCCGGAGGCCAGGATCGGTTCGAGGCTCCCCCGCATGGCCGCCTTCGTCGCGCCCCAGCCGGTGCGGTGGTCGCGCAGCGCCTCGCGGAAGCGCGCCGTGTAGAGCAGGGCGTAGTCCGTCGCCGCACCGATCACCAGGATCGACAGGATCCCCTGCACCTGGCCGTTCACGGTGACGATCCCGGCCTTCGCGAGCCACCACACCACCAGGATCGAGGCGCACAGTGCGAACGTCGCGGTGCCGAGCACGAGGATCGGCAGCAGTGGTGAGCGGTAGACGACGATCAGGATCACGAACACCGCGGCGAGCGCGACCCCGAGCAGCAGGCCGTCGATGCCGGCGAACGCCTCGGTCAGGTCGGCGGTGAACCCGGCTGGTCCGGTGACGTGGCCGCTCACACCGGCGGGCAGGGCGTCCTGGACGTCGGTGCGGATCGCCTCGACGGCGTCGCCGGTGTCGGCTGCCGTGGTGAGGGTCGCGACGATCTCCACCGCGTCGCCGTCCGCACTCGGGATCACCGGGCTGACGGACTCGACGTCGTCGCGGTCGCCGAGCTGCGTCGCGAGGCCCTTCGCCGCGGACAGGTCGGACGACGACATCCCGCCGTCGCGCTCGAGCACGATGATCGCGGGTGCGCCCGACTCCTGCCGGAACTCGGACGACCGCTCCTGCACCGTCGTGGCGTCGGCCGACGCGGGCAGGAACGAGGTCTGGTCGTTCGTCGACACCTCGGAGATCTTGCCGAAGTACGGACCGCCGACGGAGGCGATCGCGAGCCAGACCACGATGACGAGCGCGGGGAGGACGATGCGGAGGAAGCGGGACACGTCGGTGAGCGTACACCGATCGTCAGCATGCTGATTACTAGACGGACGGGACAGCCGACAGCCGCGGCCGGTGTCGACCGTAGACTGCGGCCATGGACGACACGACCGAGCAGTGGCCCCTCGGTCGGCTGCTCTCGGCCGCCGCACGCTCCGTCGAACGGGACTGGGACGAACGACTCCGCGCCATCGGACTGCCGCACGCAGCCCTCATCGCGGTCGACATCCTGATCCGGACGGGGCCCACCGGTGCCGACACGATCGCACGGACGGCACGGGTGCAGCCGCAGACCATGTCACGGACGCTCGAGCGGATGGAGCGGGACGGCCTCGTCGAGCGCACCCCGCACCCCGACGACCGACGTCGCCGGCTCGTGACGGTGACGGAGCACGGACGCCGGGCATGGGAGACCGCTCGACACATCGAGCGCGAGGTCCTGCCGGACGATCCGACACTGCGAGCTACCCTCAACGGACTCCTCAGGAAGCCGTCGCAGCCCGATCGGTGACACCCAGTACGCGACATACCACATGCGGTAGGATTGGTCGGTCGGTGGCACGGCCGACCGAATCCGCAGGAGTCCCGCATGTCCGAACGACGGGCGGCCCGTCAGGCCGCCGAGACCGCAGCACGGACCGCCCGCCGCCCGAAGCGCCGACGACCCTTCCTCGTCGCGCTGCTCGCGACGGTCGGATCACTCGTCGGCATCGCCACCGTGGTCGCCGTCGTCGCGAGCATCTTCGTCGGCGGGCTGGCGCGCAGCTTCGACGCCGGCCGCGACGTCATCGCGAACCCGTTCCCGAGCGGGACCCGCCCGACCGCCTCCGGTGGCGAGAACATCCTGCTCATCGGTTCCGACTCACGGGCTGCCCGGGGACCGGACGGCAAGCCTTCGGACGCCGGTGGCCGCTCCGACACCCTGATGCTCGCGCACATCCCTGCCGACCGGCAGGCGGTCTACCTCATGTCGATCATGCGCGACTCGTGGGTGGACGTCCCGGGTCACGGGCGCGCCAAGATCAACGCCGCGTACGCGTGGGGCGGTGTCCCGCTCACGGTGCAGACCGTCGAGCAGCTGCTGGACGTCCGCGTCGACCACGTCGCCGAGATCGACTTCACCGGCTTCACGGGCATGACCGACGCACTGGGCGGCGTCCCGGTCGACTCCAGCCGGGCGTTCTCCGCGCGCGGCCACGACTTCGTCGCCGGCGCCAACCGACTCGACGGCGACGCCGCACTCGCCTTCGTCCGCGAGCGGTACGCCTTCGCCGACGCCGACCACACGCGCGTGCGGAACCAGCAGGCGTTCATGCGCGGCATCGTGGACGGACTGCTCTCCCGTGGCACGATCACGAACCCCGGACGCATCCAGGACTTCGTGACCGCGACGAGCGAGCACCTCGCGGTGGACGCCGGGCTCTCGTTCCCCACGCTGATCGGCCTCGGGTGGTCGCTGCGCGACGTCCGGACCGACGACCTCGAGACCTTCACGGTACCGACGGCGGGGTCCGGGACCTCCCCGGACGGGCAGTCCATCGTCATGCTCAACGACCTGGCGGTCGGCTCGCTGTCGCAGGCGTTGCGCTCCGACGACGTCGCGGCCTGGCTGTCCGACAACCCGCAGTAGCACTCCCGTCCGTCTCGACACGCGCCACGCACGACGACGCCCCGCGACCGAGGTCGCGGGGCGTCGTCGTGTTGGTCCCGAGGGACGATCAGGCGGGGAGCTGCAGCTCCTGGCCCGAGTAGATCAGGTTCGCGTCGTCGATGGTCGACGTGTTCGCGGCCCACAGCTTGTTCCAACCACCGTCGATCCCGAGCTTGGTGGCGATGGTGTCGAGCGTGTCGCCCGAGGCGACCGTGTACGTCTTGCCGCTCGTCTTCACGGCGGCGGGCTTGCTCGGCGTCGTGGCGGCCGGTGCGGTCTCCTGCGCGGGCGCCGGAGCCGGAGTGCTCGGCGCGGCCTGCTCCGGGGCAGCCGGGGCCGGTGCGGCCTGCTGCGTCGGGGCCGGAGCGGCGGGGGCTGCCGGAGCCGGTGCGGCGGCGGCCGGTGCGGCGCCGCTCGTGCCGCTCAGTCCGAGCTGCGCGGAGCAGGCGGGCCAGGCACCCCAGCCCTGCGTGGCCAGGACGCGCTCGGCGACGGCGATCTGGGCCTCGCGGCTCGCGCCGGCGGGGCTGCCGACACCACCGTTCGCCTGCCAGGTGCCGAGGTTGAACTGCAGGCCGCCGTAGTAGCCGTTGCCGGTGTTGATGGCCCAGTTGCCGCCGGACTCGCACTGCGCGAGGGCGTCCCAGGTCGAGCCGGACGCAGCGTTCGCGGGGGTTGCCGCGAGGCCGACACCGGTCGCGGCGATGCCGGCGAACGCGAGGCCGCCGACGATGGTGCGGGTACGGGAAAGCTTCTTCATGTGATTGCTCCACCGGGGTCACGAGCCGCTTCGAACGCGGAATCCACTGCCCACCCCGACCGATCGCGGTCAGTTGTGGGGTGCGCCACCGGGGGCAGTGGTCATCGGGCCGGCGGCACCTCGGTCGGCAACCATAGGAAACTCTTCGTCGTTATCAAACCGAGACAAACGGTTCTACCCGTTGGTGCTATGTCCCCCGGTGGCGAACCTGTACGCCGCGATGCCCATGGCCATGGTGATCGCCCCGTACCCGGGTACGTCACCTTGGCAATTCCCTGGCAATGCCGACCGGGAGGCCCGGATCACGTCCGCGACAACAGGGTGACGGCCTCGAGATGGCCGGTCTGGGGGAACATGTCGAGCATCCGGACGCGACGCAGTCGGAACGACGGCATGCGCGCCAGGTCCTTGGCCAAGGTCACCGGGTTGCAGCTCGAGTAGACGACGTGCTGCACGTCTGATCCCTCGAGCCAGGTCGACAGCGTCTCGCCGATCCCGCGTCGCGGTGGGTTCACCAGGACGAGCTCGGGCACGGCGTCGGGTCGGGCGCGGAGTGCGTGTTCCGTGGCGTCGTCGGCGGCGAACCGGAGGCCTTCCAGCCCGGCCTCGCGCGCGGACTGCTTCGCCGAGCGGATCGCCTCGGCGCTCGTCTCGATGCCGGTCACCACTCGGCCCGGCCGTGCGGCGTGCAGGGCGAACCCTCCGACGCCGCAGTACAGGTCCCACATCGACGCCGGGTCGAGCTCGTCGATCCACGCCGAGGCCTGGGCGTACAGCTCGGTGGCGACGCCCGTGTTGGTCTGGAAGAAGCTCTGCGGCCGCAGGTGCATCGTGATCCCGCCGAGGCGCATCGGCAGCGTCTCCTGCTCGGTGAGCACGATCTCGCGGTCGCCCTCGGTCACGGCCTTGTGCTCGGGCAGCAGGTTCGCCGTGACCACCACGACGTTCGGCAGGGCGTCACGCAGCGCACCCAGGTGCTGGCGGAGCCGCGTCACCTGCCCCTCGGACCGCAGGACGAACCGGACCATCAGTTCACCGTCGGGCGACTCGGTGACCAGGACGTACTTCAACTCGCCGCGTCGGGCCGCGACGTCGTACGGGATCAGCCCCGCGGTCGTGACGAAGTCGGCGAGCAGGGGCAGCGCGTGCCGGATGCCGGGCGTGCAGATCCCGCAGTGCCGCAGGTCGACGCCGCGCTGCCGGTGGTCGAGGATGCCGACGGTCGGGTGCTCGGTCGAGCCGCCGACGACCATCTTCGCCTTGTTCCGGTACCCGGCCTCGGGACTCGTGATCGCCGGCGACCACGCGACCGCTCCGGGGCCGCCCGCTGCCTCGACGGCGTCGTGCAGGAGTTCGCGGGTGCGCAGTTCCTTGTCGAGGACCTGGTCGGCGTAGGGCTGCCCCATGAGTGTGCACGACCGGCACACCCCGCGGTCGAAGTAGTCGCACTGCATGGCCGAGTCAGGATACGGCAGCGTCCCGCGTCGTCGTGGCGATCCGGTACACCGAGGTCGTCGCGGTGAGGAACAGCGTGGTGCCGTCGTCACCGCCGAAGCACAGGTTCGACGTGACCTCCGGGACGGCCACCTCGCCGATCCGATCGCCGGACGGGTCGATCACCACGACACCCCGGTGCGACGACGACCACACGTTGCCGTGCACGTCCACCCGGATCCCGTCCGGTACCCCCTCGCCCGGCGCGAGTCGCGCGAACACCCGGCCGTTCTTGAGCAGGTCGCCGCTGTCACCGCGGCGGTCGTAGGCCCGGATGACCGGTTCGTCCGCCGACGAGCTCGCGATGTAGAGGACCTGCTCGGACGGGTCGAACGCCAGGCCGTTCGGCTCGTCGACGTCGGTCGCCACGGGGCGCAGGTCCTCGCCGGACGGCCCGCAGCGGAACGTCCAGTGGTCGCCGTACTCGCGCGCACCGGGGTGCCCCTCGCGCGGCTGCGTGATGCCGTAGGCCGGGTCGGTGAACCACACACTGCCGTCGCGGGCGACGACGACGTCGTTCGGCGAGTTCAGCCGGCCGCCGTCCCAGGCGTCGACGATCGGCGTGACCGTGCCGTCGCGGTCCCGCTCCACCCGCCGGAGCCCGTGCGAGCACTGGACGACGCTGCCGTCGCGGTCGAGGGTCCGGCCGTTGGTGAACTCGACTCCGTCGGCGTACGAGGTCGTCTCGCCGGAGTCGGCGTGCCACTGCAGGATCCGGTCCCCGGGGATGTCCGACCACCGCAGGGTGCGGGTCGCCGGGATCCAGCAGGGGCCCTCCGCCCAGGTGCTGCCGGTGGCGATGCGCTCGAGCGCGTCAGGATTCGGTACGAGGTCGTCGAGCAGCACGGGCTCTCCTTCGAACGGTGTGCCCACCCTACGTTCGTCAGGCCGCGGCCGCCGCCTCGTTGCGACGTCGCACGGCTTTCTCGATCGCGGAGATCGCGAGGCCGAGCAGGATCGACGCCACGACCGCGAGGGTCGTGACGAGGAAGGGCTGCTCGCGGCTCCAGCGCCCGGTGGCCGAGGCGATGCCGACGCAGTACGCGGCCCACACGACGTCGGCGATCACGCAGCTGGCCAGGAACCGCCGGAGGTCGAGCCCGCTGTCCGCGCCGACCAGGTTCGTCGTCAGCCGGCCCATCGGGATGAAGCGTCCGAGCACCGCGATGCGTCCGGGAGCGGCACGGTAGCGGCCGTCGATGGCGTCCCGGGCCGCACGGACCTTCGGACGCGCGAACCACGACCGCGAGCCGAGGTCGACCGAGCGCGCCAGGTGGTACAGCCCGAGGTCGCCGAGGACCATGCCGATGGAGGCTGCGACGACGAGGAAGAGGACCGACAGGAGGCCGCCGTCACCGCCCACCAGGAGCGTGCCGATCGCGACGACGAGTGCCTGGCTGGGCAGGAAGACCGCGACACTGCCCACGGCGAGCACGAGGCCGACCACGAAGAACGCCCACGGGGTACCGACGAGCTGGACCACCAGGTCCTGTGCTGCGTCCACGACTCACCCTCCACGGGCACCGGAGGGGCGCGCCGGGTCCATCCTCGCAGGTCCGGGGCGCTCCGTTCACGTGCGGTCGACGATCGCCCGCATCGTCGAGGCCGCATCGTCCGGGCGACCGTCGAGGACGGCATCGGCGAGTGCGAGGTGGAGGCCGACGTCGTGACGGTCCGGGCGGACGCTCCCGCGTTCGCGCAGCACCTGGCCGACGACCTGGTGCAGTCGTCGGTACAGCGCGTTGCCGGACAGGTCGAGCACGAGCGCGTGGAACCGCACGTCCGCGATCACGAACCCGAGGCGGTCGTCGCGGGTCGCGGCGGCGGCGAGTTCGTCCGCGGTGGTGCGGAGGGCCTCCCGTCGGTCTGCGCACTCGTCGAGCGCTGCCCGCTGGGCCGCTGCGGCAGCGGCGACGGGTTCGACCGCCGCACGCAGCTCGCGGAGCTCGACCGCCACGCGGTCACCGTCGGGACCCTGCAGTCGCCACCGCACCACCCGCGGGTCCAGGACGTCCCACTCCTGCACGCCGAGGACGGTCACGCCCACCCGGCGCCGCGCGGTGAGCAGGCCGAGGGCGACGAGGACGCGGACGGCCTCGCGGACGATGCTGCGACTGGCGTCCGTCCAGGCCACCAGGTCGTCGACGCTCCGGCGGCTGCCCACGGCGACCTCACCGGAGACGACGGCGGCCCCGACCTGGTCGAGGACCCGTTCGAAGGTGCTCGTCACCGCTGCGAGACCGGCGACAGCACGAGCTCGTCGATGCGCACGTGCGCCGGCGCCCCGAGCACGAAGGCGACCGTGCGCCCGACGTCCTCCGGCTGGAGCATGCGCTGCCGGGCGGCCGCGTCGGGGACCTCCGGCCGCTGGTCGAGGAAGTCGGTCGCGACGTCGCCCGGACACAGGTGCGTGGCACGCACGCCGTGCTCGGCCTCCTGCTGGTTGAGCGTCCGGACGACCGACGCGAGCGCGGACTTGCTCGCGGAGTACGCGACACCCGCCCCCGGCTGGAAGGACCACCCGGCGTACGACGACACCACCACGATCACGCCGCCGGCCGCGCGGAGCGCCGGCAGCGCGGCGTCCACCAGCGTGACGACGGCGGTGAGGTTCGTGTCCACGATCGCGCGGAAGTCGTTCAGCGACTGGTCGGCCCACCGGCGTCGTGGGGCGTTGAGCCCGGCCGCCAGCACGAGCCCGTCGAGTCGGCCGTGCCGTTCGAGCACGGTGTCCCGCGCGGCTGCCACCGCGTCGGGGTCGTTCGCGTCGAGGGGCAGGACCTCCGCGGTGCCACCGGTGTCCCGGATGGCACCTGCGACCTGCTCGAGCCGGTCGACACGACGCCCACTGAGCACCACGGACCAGCCGTCACGTGCCGCTGCCTCGGCACTCGCGGCCCCCATGCCGCTGCCCCCACCCGTGACCCAGAGCACACGCTGATCCGTCATGCTCGAATAGTATGCCTATTGAAGGCACCGACGACAGGAGCAACGATGCACCTCGACCTGACCGACCGCGTGGTGGTCGTGACCGGAGCAGCACGCGGGATCGGGCGGACGCTCGCCGACCGGTTCGTCGCGGAGGGCTGCCGCGTCGTCGCCCTCGACCTGGGCTTCGAGCCCGACTTCCCGCTCGACCACGTCGTGTGCAACGTCGCCGACCCGGCGTCCGTCCGCGCCGCCGTCGACGAGGTCGTCGCGCGCCACGGCACCATCGACGTGCTCGTGAACAACGCCGGCATCAACGTCGAGGGCACCGTCGCCGAGCTGCAGTGGGATGCCTGGCGCCGCTGCATGGACGTCAACCTCGGCGGCACCTTCCTGATGAGTCAGGCCGTCGCGCCGGTGATGCAGGCCGCGGGACGGGGTCGGATCGTCAACGCCGCCTCGTTCGCCGCGATCGTGCCGAGTGTCGGCAGTGCGGCCTACGCGGCGTCCAAGGCGGCGGTCGTCTCGTTCACCCGGGTACTCGCATCGGAGCTCGGTCCATGGGGCATCACGGTCAACGCGTACGCGCCGGGCATGGTCCCGACCGCGATGAACGGGTTCGCCACCATCCCGACCGAGGCGCAGGACCGCCTGCTCGACACGCTGTCGCTGCGCCGGTGGGAGACCGCCGACGACGTCGCCGACCTGCTCGTGTTCGTGGCGAGCGACGCCTCGGCGTACATCACCGGCACCCTGCTCGACGTCTCCGGCGGCAAGCTCGCGACGCAGATCCCGTCGCGCGCGCACGGCCGCTGAGGGTTCAGCGCAGCATCCGCTCCAGGAGCCCGCGCAGCTGCCGCCGATCCCGCTCCGGCAACCGAGCGGTGAGCGGCAACAGGGCATCGCGGATCGCGCCCTCGAGCGAACGCGCCACCTCGAGGCCGGCGTCGGTGATCACGACGTCCACCGCGCGGGCGTCGTCCGCGTTCGGCTGCCGAGCGAGCAAGCCCTTCTTCTCCGCGCGCGCCACCAGCCCGGTCATCGTCGACTTCTCGAGCCCCAGGTACTGCGCCAGGTCACCGATCCGCAGACGACGGTCGCGCAGGATAGCGAGGACCCGCAGCTGCGTCAGCGACAACCCCGCATCGGCCGCGAGCCCCGTCAGCGGGCCCATGGTCCGGAACGCGGACTCGCCCAGGGCATCGACGAGCTGCTCGTCCTCGGTCATCTCCTGCACGGTTCCAGCCTAGTTGACGAACTTCGTGATGCGAACTACTTTGTTCGTAACACGAAGCAAATGGAGGACACCATGCACGCAGCAGTCGTCACCGGGTTCGGTCAGACTCCGACCTGGCAGGAGTTCGACGAACCGACCCCCGGAGCCGGCGAGGTCGTGGTCGACGTCGTCGCCGCCGGCCTGCACCCGCGGGTCCGGTCGCAGGCCGACGGTTCGCACTACACGAGCGAGGGTGCGCTCCCCCTGGTCCCCGGCGTCGACGGGGTCGCCCGGTTCCCCGACGGCACGCTCCGGTACGTCGCCGTCGCGAGCGACACCCGCGGCACCATGGCCGAGCGCGTCGCGGTCGACCCACGATCGAGCGTCATCCTGCCCGACGGCGCCGACCCCGTCACCGTCGCCGCGGGCGTCAACCCGGTGCTGTCGTCGTGGGTGGCCCTGCGCCGGCGGATCGACCTCGCCCCGGGCAGCCGCGTCCTCGTGCTCGGCGCGACCGGGGCCTCGGGCACCGCGGCGGTGCAGGTGGCGAAGCACCTCGGTGCCGCGCACGTCGTCGCGAGCGGTCGCAACCCGGAGCGGTTGGCCGGCCTCACCGCGCTCGGTGCCGACGTCGTGCTGCCACTGGGCGACGTGGATGCCCTCGGCGCAGCGGCGGCGGACGTCGACGTGGTCATCGACTACGTCTGGGGCCAGCCCGCGGTGGACGTGATGCGCGCCGTCGTCACCGCCCGCACCGACCCGGGCCGCCGACTCGACTGGATCGCGATCGGTTCCACCGCGGGCCACGAGGCGACGATCCCGTCCGCCGCGCTGCGCTCCTCCGGCCTGACGCTCGTCGGCAGCGGCCAGGGTTCGGTCGGTCGCGCCGGGTTCGTCGCCGAGCTCCCGGGCATCGTCGGCGCGATCGTGGACGGGACCATCCGGGTCGACGCGACGGCCGTGGCGCTGTCGGACGTCGGGGCGACGTGGGCCGGACAGCCCGCCGGGAGCACGGGCAGAGTGGTGTTCACAGTGTGAACCGAGCGCAGGCAGCCTGTCCGGTCGCACAGGTTCTCCACATGCCGCTCTTCGTAGGCTGTGAGGGCCCAGTGAGCCGGACTGCAGCCCGACCCCGAGGAGGTGCCCGATGGTCCTCGTCCTCGTCGCGTTCGCGATCGTCGCCCTGATCGTCCCCGCCCTGACCCCCGTCCTCGGCCGCCGCGTGTTCTACGTCGCGGCCCTCGCACCCGCAGCCGCCGCCGTGCTGACGGTGCTGCAGACGGATGCGGCCCTGCACGGCAGCGTCGTCGAACGGCACCGGTGGGTCCCGCAGCTCGACCTCGAGATCACACTGCGGATGGACGCCCTGTCGTGGGTGCTCGCACTCGTGGTGTCGATCGTCGGGGCGCTCGTGCTCGTGTACTGCGCCGCGTACTTCGGGCGGGACGAACCGGGGATCGGCCGGTTCGCGGGCGTGCTGACCGCGTTCGCCGGATCGATGTTCGGCCTCGTCCTCGCCGACGACGTCATCGTGCTCTTCGTCCTGTGGGAAGCCACCACGGTCTTCTCGTACCTGCTCATCGGACACGACGCCGACAAACGCGCGAGCCGTGCCGCCGCGATGCAGGCACTCGTCGTCACCACCGCCGGCGGCCTGGCGATGCTCGCCGGCCTGGTGGTGCTGTCGGTCACGGCGGGCACGACCTCGCTCTCCGGAATCATCGCCGCCCCGCCGACCGGTCCGATCGTCACCGTCTCCGTGGTCCTGGTCCTGCTCGGTGCGCTCACGAAGTCGGCCATCGTGCCGTTCCACTTCTGGCTCCCGGCCGCGATGGCCGCGCCGACCCCGGTCAGCGCGTACCTGCACGCCGCGGCGATGGTGAAGGCGGGCATCTACCTGGTGGCCCGGCTCGCCCCTGTCTTCGCACTGCTCGACGGCTGGCGCGAGACCATCACCGTGCTCGGTGTCCTCGGCATGCTCATCGGCGGTTACCGCGCGCTCCGCCAGACCGACCTCAAGCTCCTGCTCGCCTACGGCACCGTCGCGCAACTGGGGTTCCTCGTGCTCACAGCCGGGTGGGGCGCGCCCGCGGTGGCGCTCGGCGGGGTCGCCCTGCTCGTGGCGCACGCCGCGTTCAAGTCCACCCTCTTCCTGGTCGTCGGCGCGATCGACCACACCACCGGCACGCGCGACCTCGGACGCCTGAGCGGCCTCGGCCGGAAGGCACCGTGGCTCGCCGTCGTCGCCGCGCTCGCACTCGTGTCGATGGCCGGCATCCCGCCGACGATCGGCTTCGTCGCGAAGGAAGCCGTGCTGACCGGCTTCACCGAGTCCCTGCACGGCCCCGACGCCGGCTGGGCGTGGTTCGCCCTGGTCGGTGTGACGCTCGGCTCGGTGCTGACGGTGGCGTACTCGCTCCGCTTCTTCTGGGGCGCGTTCGCCCGCAAGCCCGACATCGCCCAGACCGAACCGCACGCCCTGCACGGCCTGGGCGTGGTGCCGTCGATCCTGGCCCTGACCGGTCTCGCCCTCGGCCTGCTGACGCCGGTCGTCGCGCACGGCCTCGAGCCCGCGGCGACGGTGTCCTCGCTCGCCGGCGAGGAAGTCCCCCACCTCGCGCTCTGGCACGGCCTCGAACCCGCACTCGGCATCTCGGCCGTCACCCTGGTCGGCGGTCTCGCGCTGTTCGCCCTGCGACGACCGGTCGAAGCACTGCAGCACCGGCTCGCCGGGTTCCCGAGCGCCTCCGGCACGTACCGGCACCTCATGCGGGGCCTCGACCGCTTCGCGACGGGCTTGACCGCCGGAGTCCAGCGCGGTTCGCTCCCCTACTACCTGACGGTGATCCTGTCGGTGTTCGTCGCGGGAGCGTTGGCGAACCTCGTGCTCGGCGGGCCGTGGGAGTTCCACGTCCGGTTCTCCGACTCGTGGGGCCAGATCCCGGTCGTCATCGTGATGTCCGTCGGCGCCATCGCCGTCCTCACCGCGAAGACCCGCTTCGCCGCCGCCGTCCTGGTGGGCGTGACCGGCTACGGCATGTCCGTCCTGTTCGTCCTGCACGGCGCCGTCGACCTCGCGCTCACCCAGCTCGTGGTCGAGACCGTCACCCTCATCGCGTTCGTCCTGGTGCTGCGGCGGCTCCCCCCGCGCATCGCGACGACGAACCCGAGCCGGTTCCGCATCGTCCGTGCACTCTTCGCGGGTCTCGCCGGCCTGACCCTGGCGATCGTCGTCATCGTCGCCGCGTCCGCACGCACCGCCGACCCGATCTGGCCGGACCTGCCGGCGCTCACGAGCTCGTTCGGGCACGGCCTCAACGTCGTCAACGTCGCCCTCGTCGACCTGCGCGGGTGGGACACCCTCGGGGAGCTCACCGTCGTCGTCGCCGCGGCGACGGGCGTCGCGAGCCTCATCTTCGTGAACTCCCGCGAGGACACGCTGCCGCGCCTCCGTGACCTGCCGGAGAAGCTCACCGCCGACGGCCAGCGCACCGACGGCGAACCGCGCGCCTGGCTGCCGACGAGCGCCGCGATCCCGACCGGCCGCTCGGCACTCCTCGACGTGGTCGTCCGGCTGCTGTTCCACGGGCTCATCGTCCTGTCGGTGTACCTGCTGTTCGCCGGGCACAACGCGGCCGGCGGCGGCTTCGCCGGTGGCCTCGTCGCCGGCATCGCCCTGGCGGCCCGCTACCTGGCCGGCGGCCCCGCCGAGCTCGGAGCCGCAGCACCGGTCCGCGCCGGTCGACTGCTCGGGCTCGGCGTCGCGACGGCGGCGATCACCGCGATCGTGCCGCTGTTCTTCGGTCGTGAGGCGCTGTACTCCGAGTTCTTCGAGGCGACCGTCCCGATCCTCGGCCACGTCGAGTTCGTCACCGCCACGTTCTTCGACATCGGCGTGTACCTGGTCGTCGTCGGCCTGGTGCTCGACGTCCTCCGCAGCCTCGGCGCCGAGGTCGACCGGCAACGCCTCGAGGACGCCTCGACGCCCACGCGCGACACCACCGAGGGGTCCGTCCACGACACCCTCGAGGCACCCACCCCGGAAGGGAGCGCCACATGACCGTCACCCTCGTCCTCGTGATCGCGATGGCCGTGCTGTTCTCCTGCGGCGTCTACCTGCTGCTCGAACGGTCCCTGACCCGGATGCTGCTCGGCTTCCTGCTGCTCGGCAACGCCCTGAACCTGCTCCTGCTGGTGATGTCCGGAGCGGCCGGCAACCCACCGATCGGCAAGTCCGCCGAGGGCATCACCGACCCGCTCCCCCAGGCCTTCGCCCTGACCGCGATCGTGATCACCTTCGCCGTCAGCGCGTTCCTGCTCGCCCTCATCCACCGCTCATGGCAGCTGTCCCGCGCCGACGAGGTCGAGGTCGACGAAGCGGACGCCGCCATCGGGCGCGATCGCGACGAACCCGCCGACGAAGACCCGGAGACCACCACCGACGCAGAACAGGAGGCGACCCGATGACCTGGCTCGTCCCGCTCCTCGTCCTCGTCCCGCTGCTCGGCGCAGCCGTCGCACTGGGCCTGCTGCGTCACCAGAAGCTCCAGCGGGCGATCACAGTCGTGGTGCTCGTCGTCGCCCTGGCCGTCGCCGCGACCCTCATGGTGCTCGTCGACCACCACGGCACCATCGTCGTGCAGGTCGGCGGCTGGGACGCCCCGTACGGCATCTCACTCGTGGTCGACCGCCTGAGCGCCCTGCTCCTCACGGTGAGCGCGAGCGTGCTGCTCATCGTCCTGCTGTTCTCGATCGGTCAGGGGCTCGCGGCCGACGACGGCGAGGCACCGGTCACGATCTTCTACCCGACCTACCTGGTCCTCGCCGCCGGTGTGCTGGACTCGTTCATCGCCGGTGACCTGTTCAACCTGTACGTCGCGTTCGAGATGCTCCTCGTGGCGAGCTACGTGCTCATCACCCTCGGCGGCAGTGAACAGCGCGTCCGGGCCGGCACCACGTACATCGTGACCAGCCTGATCGCGTCGGCGATCTTCCTCGCCGCGATCGGCCTGGTCTACGGCGCGACCGGCACCGTCAACATCGCCCAGATCAGCGAGCGCGTCGCCGAGCTGCCCGAGCACGTGCAGCTGCTCCTGCACACGATGCTGCTCATCGGGTTCGGCATCAAGGCGGCGGTCTTCCCGTTGGCGTTCTGGCTGCCGGACTCGTACCCGACCGCTCCCGCCCCGGTCACGGCCGTCTTCGCCGGCCTGCTGACGAAGGTCGGCATCTACGCGATCATCCGCCTCGAGACGGTGATCTTCCCCGGGCCGCAGTTGAACACCGTGCTGCTCGTGGTGGCGGTGCTGACGATGGTGGTCGGGGTGCTCGGCGCGGTGTCCCAGACCGACGTGAAACGGCTGCTGTCCTTCACGCTCATCAGCCACATCGGCTTCATGGTGATGGGCGTCGGACTCGGCACGGTCACGGGGACGGCGGCCGCGGTGTTCTACACGGTCCACCACATCGTCGTGCAGACCACGTTGTTCCTGGTGTCGGGCCTGATGGAACGCGTCGGCGGGACCACGTCGACCCGGTCGCTCGGCGGCCTGCTGAAGGCTGCTCCGCTGCTGGCGGCGCTGTACCTGGTCCCCGCGTTCAACCTGGGCGGCATCCCACCGTTCTCGGGCTTCATCGGCAAGCTCGGGCTGTTCCGCGCCGCCGCCGAGGACGGCTCCCCGATGGCGTACGTCACGATCGCCGCCGGTGTGGTCACGTCGCTCCTGACGCTCTACGCGCTGATGCGCGTGTGGGACGCCGCCTTCTGGCGACCGAAGCCCGCGGCCGAGGCCGCGGCGCCGCACGCGACGACCGCCGAGCCGCACGCCCACCTGCGGTCGCCGGAACCCGCCCCCCTGACGGTCTCCGAGGAGACGGGTGAGGCCTTCCACCCGGGAGGCTCGGTGACGGTCACCGACGCACCCCACGCGAGCAGTGCCTCCCGTCCGACCACCGGGTCGACCGCCACGGTCGGCGAGGCGCCGACGAAGGTCCGGTTGCCGCGCATGCTCGTCGGTGTGACGACGGTCGCGGTCCTCGGATCCGTCGCCCTGACCGTCGTCGCCGGCCCGCTCTACGGCTACGCGACCCGCGCAGCGGAGTCGCTCGAGTCACCGGACCGGTACGTGCAGGCAGTCCTCGGGGGTGACCGGTGAACACCGACACCCGACACGTCGCGAACGCCCGCCGCATCGCGGTGGCGTGGCGGTACGACGTCCCGCTCGTCGCAGGCCTGACCGTCCTGTGGGCGCTGCTCTGGGGCTCGTGGACTCCGCTGACGCTGCTGTGCGGCATCGTGGTCGCACTCCTGGTCACCCAGGCGCTGCCGCTCCCGCCCGTCCCGTTGTCGGCGCGGTTCTCGATCGTGCACGCGGTCCGGTTCCTGGTGGTGTGGTCCGGCCTCGTCGTCGTGGCGTCCTTCCGGGTCGCCTGGGTCGCGTTCCGGCCGCGGGGCGTCCGCCGCAGCTCGATCACGCTCGTCCAGCTGCACTCCACCGCCGAGATGACCTTCACGCTGGCGACGCTCGCGATCTCGCTGGTGCCCGGCTCGTACGTCGCCGACGTCGACCTCCGGCGCCGGCGCCTGCTGCTGCACGTGCTCGACACCGAGCGGGTCGAACAGGTCGAGGCGGCCCGACGCGAGGCCGTCGGCATCGAGGCGATGGTCATCCGCGCCCTGGGGTCGAAGCAGGACGTCGCCGAACTGTCCGAACCGCTGCCGGAGGTCACCCGATGAGCGCCGCCGTCGTCGTCATGGGGATCGGCATCGCCCTCGTCCTGGCGTTGCTCGGCGCCACCCTGGCACTCGCGGTGTTCCGGATCGTGCGCGGCCCGACGATCCTCGACCGGATGATCGGATCGGACATGGTCCTGACGACCGTGCTCGTCGTGATCGCCGCGTCGATGGTGGTCCGGCGCGACCTGACCGGGATCCCCGTGCTCGTGGTCATCGCCGCGACGAGCGTGTTCGCCACCATCGCGGTGGCCCGAGCGGTCACCCCGTCGTCGGACCCGTCGGACGAGGGGCTCACCGCCACCACCCCCGAGCACGCCGTCGAAGAAGAGGAGCAGTCGTGACCGAGATCATCCAGGCGTTCCTCGACGGTGCCGGCGTGCGGGCGTGGATCGCACTCGCCCTGCTGCTGGTCGGCTCGGTGCTGTCCCTCGGCGCGGGGGTCGGCATCGTCCGGTTCCCGGACCCGCTCGTCCGCCTGCACGCCATGGCGAAGCCGCAGGTGCTCGGGCTCGCGTTCGGGCTGGCCGCGATCGTGGTCGCGGTGGGGACCTGGACGGCGTTCTGGGTCGTCCTGCCCATCATGGTGTTCCAGCTGTTCCTGGTGCCCGTCTCGACGCACATGATCGCCCGCGCCGGGCTGCGGGCGGACGACTACCGGCACGAGGACCTGCTGGTCGACGACACCGAGTCCTGACGGTCAGGCGGCCGTCCGGCGACGCAGCAGCAGGTTGACGACGGCCGCCAGCACGACGACCGCTGCCGAGGCCGCGGGGAGCACCATCGCGACGGGCGTGCCGTGCTGCTCCGCCAGGTCGCCCGTGACGGCGGAGGCGATCGACTGCCCGACGATCACGGCGGACCCCAGGATCGTCATCGTGGTCGCGGAGCGGCCGACCGGTGAGCGGTCCGAACCGAGGCTGTACTGGGCGACCAGGGTCGGGCCGATCCCGACGCCCATGACCGCCAGGACGATGCCGACCGCCACGACGGAGTCCGCCTGCGAGAACGCGATCGCGCCGCCGAGCAGGACGACCCCGAACACGAGCCAGCGCCAGCCGAGGCCGAACGACCGTGGGAACGCGGCGGACCCGAGGGCGAGCCCTGCCGAACCGATGCCCATCAGGCCGTAGAGCAGGCCCGCCTGGGACGCCTCGCCGTGGGTCTCCATGAACGCCGTCAGCGACGTCAGGGTCGAGCCGAAGAACAGACCGATGCCGAGGATCCCGACGACCACGACGACGAGCCGCGGGCGCAGGAGCTGACGGGCCGGAGCCTGGGCGACCTCCTCGTGCTGCCCGAGCACGAGCTTGCCGGTGGGGTGCAACGCGAACGCGGTCACGAACACGAACGTCAGCGCCGACGCACCGGCGACGGCCACCCAGGGGGCGATCGCGCTGGCGAGGATGCCCACCAGGAACGGTCCGATGATGAAGACGGTCTCGTCGGCGGCCGACTCGTACGCCATCGTGCCGCTGAGGGTCTTCTCGCGGCGGGCCGGCTGCATGCGCTGCGCGATGATCGCGACGAGCCGGGTGCGGGACATCGGCGCGACCTGGGGCGCGGACGCCCCGATGCAGAACGCCATCGCGAGCACGGCCAGGTCGGGAGCGCTGCCGCTGACGACGAAGGGGAACGCACCGAGCAGCGCAGCGTTGACGAGGCCGACGGGGACGAGCACGGCACGCTGGCCGAACCGGTCGGCGGCGGCGCCGACGAGCGGCCCGAAGACCGCGGCACCGATGCCGACCGAGGCGGAGTTGACGCCGCCGAGGGCGACGGAGTCACGCGCGGCGACGACGAGGGTGAGGACCCCGACGACCATCATCGCGAAGGGCAGACGGGCGATGAACGCCACGGGGAAGTACCAGCGTCCGGCGAGGGAGACGAGCGAGGCGTCGCCGGCGGTCGTGGTGTCCGTGCGGTCCGCGGTGGGCGCGGACGGGGTGGGACTGGTGTGGAGCATGGGGGTGTGCCTTCTCGGCCCGGCCCGGTTCGGTGGGGGCGGACCCATCGGGTGCCGCCGTTGTCCGCCGGGGAGCCGGCGGCCGGTAGATACACACTGCGTGTTTCAGAACTGCGCCCATCGTACCAATCGTTCCGGTCCGGGCCAGGGGTAATGCTTCGTCACCGGAGGGTCCCGCGTCCCGCCCGGCCCATATCGTGGCGCGCATGGAACAGCGACGCATGGGGCGCACGGGGGCGCCCGTCAGCTCGCTGACGCTCGGGACGCGTGCCGTCGCCGGCGTCGCGGCCCACGACCCGTCGGCCGGCGTCACCCTCGTGCTCGAGGCCCTCACCCGCGGCGTGACGTCGGTCGACGTCTCGGACGCCGACGGTGCGGGCCTGGCCGAGACCGCGGTGGGTGCGGCGATCGCGGGTCGGCGCGAGGACGTGTTCCTGTCGGTGCGCTTCGGCGCCCCCGTCGACCAGGACCCGGCGCACCGGGGCAACGGGCGGCGGTGGATGTTCCGTGCCGTGGAGCGGAGCCTGCAGCGGCTCGGCACCGACGTCATCGACCTGTACCAGCCGGCGCTGCCGGACCCGGCGACGTCGCTCGACGAGACGCTCGACGCCCTCGCCGACCTCGTGGCGCAGGGCAAGATCCGCGCCTTCGGCATCCCCGGCTTCCCCGCCGAGGAACTCGTCGAGGCGCAGTGGCTCCGGTCCGGGTCGAAGAGCGCCACCGCGACGCACGTGCCCTACTCGGTCCTCACCCGCACGGCGGAGCGCACGGTGTTCCCGATCGCCCGTCGCTTCGGCCTCGGGGTACTGGCGGGAGCACCCCTCGCCGGCGGCTGGCTCGCGGGGACCTACCGCGCCGGCACCGTCCAACCCCGCTCACCGCACGTCGACGAGCACCCGGACGCGTACGACATCGGCGCACCGCGGAACCGTCGGAAGCTCGAGGTCGCCGACCGGCTCGGACGCCTGGCCGACGACTCCGGCTTCACCGTGTCGGAGCTCGCGGTCGCCTTCGCCCTGACCCACCCCGACGTGTCCTCCGTGGTGATCGGACCGCGCACCGTCTCGCACGTGGACGCCTACGTGCAGGCGTCCGAGATCGTCCTCGACGACGGGCTGCTCGACGCGATCGACGCCATCGTCGCGCCGGGCACCCACGTGCTCGAGCGCGACACCGGGTTCGCGCTGCCGGCGCTCAGCCGCGAGCGACTGCGCGGCCGCACGCCGGTGGGCGCGGGGCCGGACCGCCGGTAGCCCCAGCGGTCAGGAGACCTCGCCGGCGCGCGCTCCCGCCCACAGGTCGACGTCGGTGATGCCGACCGAGTGTTCGTCGATGGTGCGGAGCTCCTCGTCGGTGAACGAGGTGTTCGACAGCGCCGCGACGTTGTCCTCGAGCTGCGACACCTTCGACGCCCCGATCACGAGCGAGGTCACCCGCTCGTCACGCAGCGCCCACGCCAGGGCGAGCTGCGCCAGGGACTGCCCGCGGGCCGAGGCCACGTCGTCCAGCGCCCGGAGGTGCCCGACGACCTCGGGGGTGATGCTCGACGCGTCGAGCGACTTGCCGGCGGCGGCGCGCGAGTCCGACGGGACCCCGTCCAGGTACTTGCCGGTGAGCAGGCCCTGCGCCAGGGCGGTGAACCCGATCACGCCGAAGCCGAGCTCGCCGGCGGCGTCGAGCAGGCCCTCGGTCTCGATCCAGCGGTTGAGCATCGAGTACGACGGCTGGTGGATGAGGAGCGGGGTGCCGAGGTCGCGCAGGATCGCAGCGGCCTGCCGGGTCCGGTCGGCGTCGTAGGACGAGATGCCGACGTAGAGCGCCTTCCCCTGCTGGACGGCGGTGTGCAGCGCCCCCATCGTCTCCTCGAGCGGGGTCGAGGCGTCGAGTCGGTGCGAGTAGAAGACGTCGACGTAGTCCAGGCCCGTGCGCTGCAGGGACTGGTCGAGCGAGGCGAGCACGTACTTGCGCGAGCCGCCGCCCTGCCCGTACGGCCCCGGCCACATGTCCCAGCCGGCCTTGGTCGACACGACCATCTCGTCGCGGTAGGGGCGGAAGTCCTCACGCATCAGGCGCCCGAAGTTCACCTCGGCGGCACCGTACGGCGGGCCGTAGTTGTTCGCGAGGTCGTGGTGCGTGATGCCGAGGTCGAAGGCCCGACGGCTGATCGCGCGCTGCGTCTCGAACGGCACGTCGTCGCCGAAGTTGTGCCAGTACCCCAGGGAGAGCAGCGGCAGGTCGAGGCCGGAGCGGCCGGTGCGGCGGTACGTCATGGAGTCGTAGCGGTCGTCGCTGGCGATGTAGGTCATGGTCCGAGCCTGCCACCAGCGCCGTCGGACGAGCGCAGCGAGCGTGATCGGGTGCATGATCGCCCCGCCGGTGCGATCACGCCGGAGTTCTCCGCGGCGGACGAAGCGACCGTCGCCGACCTGATCCGCCGGGCGGTCTCCTGACCATCGACCGGTACCGTGGAGCGCATGACCGCGCTCCGTTCGGCCGCCCGATGACCGCTGTGGGTGCGCCCGCCGTCTTCGCGCTGGTCTTCCTGCTGCTGTACGTCGTGAGCAGACGGCGGGACCCGCGGATGCTCCGCAACGGGGTGTTCCTGACGGCCGCCGCGTTCTTCGCGCTCGCCACGGCCGTGGCGGCCCTGACGCTCGTGGTGCCCGGGTTCAGCCTGGTCGTCGGCACCGTGCTGCTGCTCGTGCCGCTCGCGGTGGTCGTGCTCGGCGTGGCCCTCATCGCGAACGGGTTCCGGATGCTCCGCTCCGAGGGGCGCAGCCTCGGCAACACGCTCTCCCTGCTCGCCGGGGTGCTCGTCTTCGTGCTGCCCGCGGTGGCGATCGCACTGTTCGTGGCGGCGAGCGGCGAGGGGTTCACGCTCTGGGACGGCACCCGGATCGCGGTCGCCGTGCTGATGGTGTTCGTGTGCGGGTACTTCGCCGTGTCGCTCGTCGCGTTCGCCGTGTACTCCGTCGTGTACGGCCGGATGCGTCACGGCACCGTGCCGGACAAGATCGTCGTCCTCGGCTCCGGGCTGATCCGCGGTGAGGTGCCGCCCCTGCTGCGCAGCCGCCTCGACCGCGCACTCGTCGTGTACCGCGCCGAGCGCGCCGCCGGGCGTCGGCCGCTGCTCATCCCCTCCGGCGGGCAGGGCGACGACGAACCCCGCGCCGAGGGCACGGCGATGGCGGAGTACCTGCTGGCGAACGGCGCGGACCCCGACGACGTCCGTCCCGAGACCGAGTCCCGCAACACCCGCGAGAACCTGCGGCTCTCGCGGGCCGTGCAGGCCGAGGCCGGGCGGGACGGTCAGGTCGTCGTGGTCACGAACGACTACCACGTGCTCCGCGCCGCCACCCTGGCGCGGCGGCTCGACCTGCCGGCGCAGGTCGTCGGTGCACGCACGGCGCCGTACTACGTGCCGAGCGCGTTCCTGCGCGAGTTCGTCGCGGTGGTCGTCGAACACCGCTGGCTCAACGTGGTGGCGTGCACGCCGTTCGTCCTGTTCACCGCGTTCCTGCTCTGGGAGTCGTTCCAGCAGCGGTAGACCCGGCCGACGGGCGACGGGAGGCCCGTGGCGGGCCCGCCCCGCGCCTCCCGTCCGCCCGCCCGCCGTAGGATCTCGACCATGGTCGAGATCCAGCCGCCGCGTCCGACCGACCTGCTGCCGATCGGCGAGATCGTCCGCCGCACCGGGGTCGCCGCGTCGGCCCTGCACTTCTACGAGCGCAAGGGCCTGATCCGACCCGAGCGCACCGACGGTGGCACCCGGATGTACCCCCGCCACGTCGAACGCCGGATCGCGATCATCCAGGTGGCCAAGCGGCTCGGCATCCCGCTCAGCGAGGTCGCCGAGCAGTTCCGCACGCTGCCGGCCGACCGGATGCCGTCCCTGCGCGACTGGAACCGACTGAACGAACGGTGGCGTGCGCGACTTCGGGCCCGCCAACTCGAACTCGAGCGGCTGCAGCAGGAGATGACGCAGTGCATCGGGTGCGGCTGCGTCTCACTCGGTGCGTGCTCGGTCGTGAACCCGGGCGACACGCTCGGCGACGAGGGGCACGGGGCTCGTCGGCTGCTCCCGATCGAGGACGACGCGCCGCAGGACTAGACCCCGCGGAGTCCGTGGTCGATGCGGTCGAGCAGCGCGACCGCATCGGACACCCCGTCGTCGTCGCCGAGCGCGTCCCGGAGCTTGCCGGCCCAGTGCGCGCGGAGGCGTCCGATGCTCTCCCGCGCCAGGTCCGTCGAGTGCAGCTGCACGGTCCGCGCATCGTCCGGGTCGTGCCGGCGTTCGACCATCCCCTTCGACACGAGGGACCGCAGCGCGACGCTGAGGTTGCTGCGCTGGAGTGCGGTCGCCTCCGCCGTCGCGCTCGGCGAGGTGCCGGGGTTGCGGTCGACCCAGCGCATCACGAGCGCCTCGGTCCCGGTGAGCGGCACGATGTCGAGCGCCCCGGCACCGTGCGGGTCGATCTCCCGCGAGATCCGGAGCACGACGTCGGCGAGGTCGGCGAGGACGTGGTCGGACACGGCGGAGTGCATGTCCGTACTGTACCGAGGATCGGCAATGAGTTATGCTTTCATAACAATGACCACGGACACCGGAACCATCCGCGCGCACGTCGCGACACCCACGACCAGGCAGCAGGGCATCACGACCCCGCTGCTGCTGGTGCTCGGCCTGCTCAGCGCCGTCGCCCCCTTCGCCACCGACCTGTACCTGCCGGCGTTCCCGCAGATGACCACCGAACTCGGTGCGAGCGCCACCACCGTGCAGCTCACACTGACCGCGTTCCTGGTCGGCGTGACGGCCGGCCAGCTCGTCTTCGGGCCACTGTCCGACCGGTTCGGCCGCGTGCCGCCGCTCATCGCCGGCGCGGGACTGTGCGTCCTGGCGAGCATCGCCGTCGTCGTCGCCCCGAACATCGGCGTGCTCATCGCCGCACGACTCCTGCAGGGACTCGGTGGCGCCGCCGGCATGGTGATCAGCCGTGCGGTCATCTCCGACCTGGCGACCGGCAAGCCCGCCGCCCGCGCGTTCTCGCTCATGATGATCGTCGGCGGGGTCGCCCCCGTCGTCGCACCGCTGCTCGGCGGCCTGCTCACCGGCCCGATCGGCTGGCGCGGACTGCTGTCGATCGTGCTCGGCCTGTCGGTGGTCATGCTCGTCGCGGTGCTCGCCGTCATCCGTGAGACCCACCTCAAGGCCCACCGCGACGTGCTGCGCGAGGAACGCAAGGGCTCCGGTTCGCCGCTCCGCGCGCTGCGATCCCGCACGTTCCTCGGCTACATCGCCGTGTTCGGCTTCGCGTTCGCCGTGATGATGGCCTACATCTCGGCCTCCCCGTTCCTGTACCAGGACATGATCGGGCTCGGCACCGTCGGCTACGGCCTGGCGTTCGGGCTGAACGCGCTGGCCCTGATGGGGGTGAGCATCGTGTCCGCCAAGCTCACCGAGACCCGTTCGGTCACCGGCGTGCTGTCGCTCGGCATCGCCCTGGTGTTCGCGTCGACGGTCGTGTTCGCACTGCTCGTCGTCTTCTCGGCGCCGGTGTTCTGGCTCGCCGTCCCGCTGTTCACCGCGGTCGGCTCGCTCGGCCTGGTGCTCGGCAACGCGACGGCGCTCGCGCTCGGTGCGGTCCCCGCTGCTGCCGGCAGCGCGTCGGCCGTGCTCGGCGCGCTGCAGTTCGGGCTCGCCGCGCTGGTGTCGCCGCTCGTCAGCATCGGTGGCTCGGCGACGGCTGCGCCGCTGGCGGTCGTGATGCTCGCGTCCGCCGTGGTCGCCGTCGTGGCGTTGCTCGTCGCCCGGGGGCGCACCCGCCTCGCCTGACCCGGTCGGGCCCGACCCGGAACGACATCATCGACGTCGCACGACGACGAGGACGTCGTTCCGGGTCGGTCACCGCCCCCGCAGGAACGGGATCCGCGGCATCAGCCAGTCGACCCACACCACCCGCACGCCCGGGGCGACGGCGAGCGCCCACAGGATCGAGGCCGCCGCGTCGGTCGGGTAGTGCACCACGTCGATCGACACCGAGAAGAACACCACGACGATCGCGACGACCCCGAGCGTCAGCGCGAGCCGGTGCCACCGCGTCTCGCGCAGCAGCCAGATCAGCGCGATCACGAACGCCGTGATGTAGACGGTGTGCCCGCTCGGGTAGCCGGGGTCGGGCTGCACCGGGAACGGGTGCGGCAGCACGGCGACGTCGGGCCGAGCGCGGTGGACGATCTCCTTGACGACCGCGGAGGGGACCCAGGTGACGGCGATCGTGCCGCCGAAGGCCAGGGCGGGGCGGAGGCTCCGGGTGCGCCACCAGATCACGGCCACGACGACGACGGTGATCCCGATCGCCGGAGCGGGACTGATGACGTGGTAGACGGCGGTGGTGAACGCCCCGACCGCGCCCGTGTGCAGGGCGTTCAGGGCCTTCGAGAGCCCGAGGTCGACCGTGCCCAGGGCGAATCCGACGAGCGTGATGACGACCACCGCGATGACCGCGATCGCGACCGACACGAGCGGGTAGGGCGACGGCTCGAGGATGCCGTGCGCGTCGGGCTCCGGTCGGCGGGGGCGGAGCTGCGGCGCGTCGGTCATCCGACCATCGTCCCAGCCCCGGCCCGACCACGGGCCCGGCGAGCCTCTGAAAGCACTCAGCGCAGCCGTCCGCGAGTAGACAGGACGCATGCCAACCGTTGCCGAGAACATCGTCGCCACCCTCCGCAAGAACGACGTCGCGCGCGTCTACGGCCTGCCGGGGGACTCCCTCAACGGCTTCACCGACGCCCTGCGCAAGGACGGCACGATCCGGTGGGAGCACGTCCGCCACGAGGAAGCCGCCGCCTTCGCGGCGAGCGCCGAAGCCGAGCTGACCGGTGAGCTCGCGGTCTGCGCCGGCAGCTGCGGCCCGGGCAACCTGCACCTCATCAACGGCCTGTTCGACGCGAACCGGTCGCGGGTCCCGGTGCTCGCGATCGCCGCGCACATCCCCACCGCCGAGATCGGCTCCGGCTACTTCCAGGAGACCCACCCGCAGGAGCTGTTCCGCGAGTGCTCGGTCTACGTCGAGTACGTCGCCGACCCGACGCAGATGCCCCGCCTGCTCGAGATCGCGATGCGCGAGGCCGTCGAGAAGCGCGGGGTCGCCGTGCTCGTGATCCCGGGCGACGTCCTGCTCGCCGAGGCCAAGGACGACCGCACCACGCGCATCGAGCGCTCGACGCCGCGGATCGTGCCGAGCGACGCCGAGCTGCAGCGCACCGCCGAGCTGCTGAACGGTGCCGACAAGGTCACCATCCTGGCGGGTGCGGGCGTCGCCGGCGCCCACGACGAGGTCGTCGCGCTCGCCGAGCGACTGCAGGCCCCGATCGTGCACGCCCTGCGCGGCAAGGAGCACATCGAGTGGGACAACCCCTACGACGTCGGGATGACCGGGCTGCTCGGCTTCGCGTCCGGGTACCGCGCGATGGAGGACGCCGACGTCGTGCTCATGCTCGGCACGGACTTCCCGTACCAGCAGTTCTTCCCGGCCAAGGCGAAGCACGTGCAGGTCGACATCCGTGGGTCACAGCTCGGCCGGCGGCACCCGGTCGACATCGGCCTGGTCGGCACGGTGAAGGACACCGCGCTCGCCCTCATCCCGCTGCTGACCGGTTCGCACCCGACGACGCACCTCGACACCGCCCTGAAGCACTACCGGAAGACCCGCGAGAAGCTCGACGACCTGGCCGTCCCCGCCGGCCGGAAGAAGCCGCTGCACCCGCAGTACGTCGCTCGTGTGCTCGACCGGATCGCCGCCGACGACGCCGTGTTCATCCCGGACGTCGGATCCCCCGTCGTGTGGGCGTCGCGCTACCTGACGATGAACGGCAAGCGTCGCCTGATCGGGTCGTTCGTGCACGGCACGATGGCGAACGCGGTGCCGCAGGCGATCGGTGCGCAGACGGCCTTCCCGGACCGCCAGGTGATCGCACTCGCGGGCGACGGCGGGCTGACGATGCTCCTCGGGGAGCTCATCACGATCGTGCAGAACAAGCTGCCGGTGAAGATCGTCGTGTTCGACAACTCATCGCTGAACTTCGTCGAGCTCGAGATGAAGGCGGCCGGGTTCGTGAACTACGGCACCGAGCTGCAGAACCCGGACTTCGCCGCCGTCGCCGAGGCGATCGGCATCAAGGGGTTCAAGGTCGACGTCTCCGACGACTTCGAGGACGCCATGGCCGCCGCACTCGCGCACGACGGGCCGGCGCTCGTCTCGGTGCGCGCGAACCGGCAGGAGCTGTCGATGCCCCCGGCGGTCACGCTCGAGCAGGCGAAGGGGTTCACGCTCTACGCCATCCGCACGGTGCTGTCCGGTCGCGGCGACGAGCTGCTGGACCTCGCGTCGACCAACGCGCGCCAGCTGCTGTAGACGCGACCGCACGGCGGACGGGAGGCGCGGTGCCAGCTGGCACCGCGCCTCCCGTCCGTCGCGGCGTCACCACCCGAGCGGCTGGCCGTCCTCCAGGAACACGCCGGTCGGGCCCTCCGGGCCCGCGCTCGCGGCGGCCGCGATCGTCGCGGCGCTGACCTCGACGGGGCGCCCGTGCGGGTTCGGCATGCCACCGAACTCGGTGGCCGTGTAGCCGGGCTCGATCGCCACGAAGTGCACCTCGGGCACGACGCGCGCGTACTGCACCGTCAGCATCGAGACGGCGGCCTTGGACGCGCCGTAGACCACGGCCGGCACGGTGAACGCCGGCTTCGACGGATCGTGGGTGGCGGTGAAGGAGCCGAGCGCACTCGACAGGTTCACCACGATCGGGTTCGCGGAGCGACGCAGGAGCGGCAACGCGGCCTCGGTCGCGCGGATCGTGCCGACGGCGTTCGTGTCGAAGACGGCGAGCGCCTCTGGCCCGCTCTGCCCCCAGACGGCGATGCCGGCGTTGTTGACCAGCACGTCGAGTCCGCCGTTCTCGGCGACGTGCGCGAACGCGGCGGCGACCGAGTCGTCGTCGCGGACGTCGAGCTGGACGGAGCGGGCGCCGATCTCGGCGGCGACCGCGGCGCCCTGGTCGGCGTCGCGGGCGCCGATCCAGACGGTGTGGCCGGCTGCGACGAGTTGGCGGGCGGTTTCCGTGCCGAGGCCGCGGGTGGCCCCGGTGATGAGTGTCGTTGTCATGGGTCCAGCGTCGTGCTCGGCGGCGACCGCAGGGAGTCGCCCGGTTGTCGTAGGACCGGCAGGGCCAGGACCCGACCGCGACGTGCGCGCAGACTGGGGGCATGGCGGACACGGACTTCGGGCACACCCTGCGGCGGCTGCGCGACCACGTCACCCCCGAGGCTGCCGGCGTGACCGTCGGGCCGCGGCGTCGGGCGGCCGGGCTGCGCCGGGAGGAACTCGCGGGGCTCTCGGGGATCTCCGCCGACTACCTGACCCGCCTGGAGCAGGGACGCGCGACGTCGCCGTCCGCACAGGTCGTCGAGGCGCTCGTGCGGGCATTGCGGGTCGCCGATGCCGACCGCGAGCTGCTCTACCGGCTGGCCGGGCACGCCGTCCCCGGCGCGGACGTGGTGCCGTCGCGGATCCCGCCGAGCGTGCAGCGACTGCTCGACCGGCTGGCGGACACCCCGGTCGCGGTCCTCGACGCCGCGGGGAACCTGCTCGTCGCCAACGCCCCGTACGACGCGCTGATGGGGCCGATCGGCGCGCTGCGCGGGAACGAACGCAACACCGCGTGGCGACACCTGGTCGGATCCGGCAGCCGGGCCGTGCACACACCGCAGGAGCAGGCCGCGTTCGAGGCGAACCTGGTCGCCGGACTCCGCATGACCGCGGCCCGGTACCCCCTCGACCGGCAGCTGCAGCAGCTCGTGCGGGACCTCCGGGCCGCGAGCCCGCGGTTCGTCGAGCTGTGGGACTCCGGCGCGACGGCCCTGGGCGAGACGGCCCGCCGCAAGGTGGTCGACCACCCCGACGTCGGGCTGATCACGCTCGACTGCGACACCCTGGTCGTCGGGCCGGAGGACCTGCGGATCCTGGCCTACACGGCGGTGCCGGGGTCAGTGGACGCCGAGCGGTTGGCGCTGGCGATCGTGCTCGGGACGCAGTCGTTGGTGGAGTAGCCGGGCGGAGTAGCGCGCGCCTACGCCGCGTCCTCGACGTCGAACACCACGACCCGGGCACTCGCCCCGCCGATGAACTCGGCCACCGGCCGGTGCTCCGGGTGCGGCAGGTACCCGGCGAGCGCCGCCCGATCACGGAACCGCACCACGAGCATCCAGTGGAACCCGCCCTCCAGCCCCTCGGTGCTCACGCTCGTCCCCGACTGCACGGACTCGACACCATCGATCCGCGGCAGGTGCTCACGTGACAGGGCGTCGGCCTCGGACGACCGGTCCGCTCCGTCCCACTCGACCAACACGGTGTGCGTCACTGCGGACACGTGGTCTCCTCGTCTGTCACGACGCCGATCAGAACGCGGGCGTTCCGCCGGCGATCGTGATCGTGGATCCGGACTGGTAGCTGGACTCCGGGCTCACGAGGTGCACGTACGCGGCACCGAGCTCGGCGGGCTGCCCGGGTCGACCGAACGGCGAGGTCTCGCCGAAGTGCGACACGGTCTCGGCGTCGTCGGAGCCCGGCTGCAGCGGCGTCCACACCGGTCCCGGGGCGACGGAGTTCACGCGGATGCCCTTCGGGGCGAGCTGCTGTGCGACGGCCTCGGTGAAGAGCTTGATCGCACCCTTCGACACCGCGTAGTCGATCTTGTCGGCCGACGGCGTCGACGCCTGGATCGAACCCGTCGTCACGATGGTGGAGCCCGGCTCGAGGTGCGGCACCGCAGCCTTGGTCAGCCAGAACAGCGAGTAGATGTTGGTCTTGAACGTCGAGTCGAACATCGACGTGTCGAGGGTCAGGATGTCCTCGTTGCTGTCCATGCGGCCGGCGACCATGACCAGGGTGTCGAGACCGCCGAACTCGTCGACGCCCTTCTGCACCAGGTCCTTGCAGTACTGCTCGTCGGAGATGTCACCGGGGAACAGGACCGCGCGACGGCCCTCGGACTCGAGCAGGTCGCGGACCTCTTCGGCGTCCTCCTGCTCGTCCGGCAGGTAGGACAGCACCAGGTCGGCGCCTTCACGCGACAGCGCGATGGCGGCCGCTCGACCGATGCCGGAGTCGGCGCCGGTGATGATACCGCGGTAGCCGGTCAGCCGCTCACGGCCGACGTAGCTCTCCTCGCCGTGGTCCGGCTTCGGGTCCATCTTCCAGGCGGCACCCGGCAGCGACTGCTCCTGCTTCGGGTACGGCGGGGCCGGGTAGAGGGTGTTCGGGTCGCGCTTGTCGTACTGGCTCATGCGTTCCACTGTCGTCGTCGCGCGTGGACGCGCGTTCAGCGTCGCGCGCCGGGTCGGTCTGCTGCGACCCTGGGTCGCCACTGGTCCCCTTTTCGTCCGACTGTCCGGGCGCTCCGACAGGTCTACGGTCTGTTCCGTGTGGCAACGACGCCGCACGATGACGAATCGAGCATCATGCAACGACGGATGAAGCAGCTCGTCGCGATCGCCTTGAGCGCCGGTGTCGTGGGGGCCCTCGTCCCCGCGGTCTCCGCTCAGGCGGTCACGACGAGCGACACCCCGGACTTCGGGAGCAACGTCAAGATCTACGATCCCTCGGTGCCCGCGTCGACCATCCAGGCCGACGTCGACGCCGCCTTCACCAGTCAGCTCCGCAGCACGAGCGCGCAGTTCGGCACGCAGCGGTACGCCTTCCTGTTCAAGCCTGGCAGCTACGGCCGCGTCTGGGCGAACCTGGGCTTCTACACATCGGTCGCCGGGTTGGGGAAGAACCCCGATGACGTGACGATCAACGGTGCCGTGAACGTCGATTCCGGATGGAACGCCGGGGACGAGAAGAACGCGACGCAGAACTTCTGGCGGTCGGTCGAGAACGTGGCGATCGTCCCCGAAGGCGGCACCGACCGGTGGGCGGTGTCCCAGGCCGCGCCGATGCGTCGGGTGCACATCAAGGGGAACCTGACGATGGGGCCGTCCAACCAGGACGGCGGCCAGGGGTACTCGTCGGGCGGCTACATCGCCGACACCAAGGTCGACGGCACGGTGACCTCCGGGTCGCAGCAGCAGTGGTACACCCGGAACTCCACGATCGGCTCGTGGCAGGGCGGCAACTGGAACATGACGTTCTCAGGGGTGAACGGCGCCCCGGCGAACGACTTCTCGAAGAGCTACACCACGCTCGCCACGACCCCGACGACGCGGGAGAAGCCTTACCTGTACGTCGACTCGTCGAACAAGTACCACGTGTTCGTCCCGTCGCTGCGGCAGAACTCGAGCGGTGTCACGTGGCCGAACACCGGCGGCACCGACATCCCGATGCGGAACTTCTACGTCGCCCACCCGGGCGACTCGGCGGCGACCATCAACAGCGCGCTGGCCCAGGGGCTGAACCTGTTCTTCACACCGGGCACCTACCAGCTCGACGCGGCGATCAACGTCACCCGCGCGGACACCGTCGTGACGGGCATCGGCTTCCCGACGCTCGTGCCGACCAAGGGCAACGCCGTCCTGACCTCGACCGACGTCGCGGGGGTGAACGTCTCGAACCTCGTGGTCGATGCGGGCACGCAGAACAGCGCGCAGTTGGTCCGCCTCGGCGCGTCCGGGTCGCACGTCGACCACGCCGGCGACCCGCAGAGCATCCAGGACGTCTTCTTCCGCGTCGGATCGAGCGTGCAGGGCAAGGCCTCGACCACGCTGCAGGTGAACGCCGACGACACGCTCGTCGACCACATCTGGGCCTGGCGCGCGGACCACGGCGGTGCGGCGACCGGGTGGACCGTGAACACCGGGGCGACCGGCGTCGAGGTGAACGGCAACGACGTCCTCGCCACCGGGCTGTTCGTCGAGCACTACCAGAAGTACGAAGTGCAGTGGAACGGCAACAACGGCAAGACGATCTTCTTCCAGAACGAGATGCCCTACGACGTGCCGGACAACGCGTCGTGGCAGAGCCCGACCGGCGCCGGATACGCCGCCTACAAGGTGGCAGCGAACGTGACGAGCCACGAGATCTGGGGCGGCGGCGTCTACTGCTTCTTCAACACGAACCCCGCGGTGCACGCAGACCGGGCGTTCGAGGTCCCGCAGACCGCTGGCGTCCGCGCGCACGGCCTGGTCACGGTCTCGCTCGGCGACACCGGCACCATCTCGAGCGTCATCAACGGCGTCGGTGGTGCGGTGCCGACACCGGCGGGCAACACCGCCCCGAACCGCGTCGCCTCGTACAACTGATCCCGGGAGGATCGATGATGCACACCACTCGGAAGCGGCGACTGGTCGCTCTCACGGTCGCCGGAGCGGCGGCCCTCGCACTCGGTGCGGGCCCCGTCCTGCAGGGAGCGGACCCCGCGAACGCAGCGAGCGGCGACGTGGTCTGGTCGCAGGACTTCGGCGGAGCCGCGGGCAGCGCACCGGATCGATCGGCGTGGACGAACGAGACCGGCGGCGGCGGCTGGGGCAACAACGAGCTCGAGGACTACACCGACTCGCGCGACAACTCGGCGCTCGACGGGCAGGGCAACCTGGTCATCACGGCGAAGCGCGAGGCCGACGGTTCGTACACCAGCGCCCGACTCACGACGCAGGGCAAGTACACGCCCCGGTACGGCCGCGTCGAGGCGCGGATCCAGATCCCCCGCGGCCAGGGCATCTGGCCGGCGTTCTGGATGCTCGGTTCCGACCTGCCCCAGGTCGGTTGGCCGAACTCCGGCGAGGTCGACGTGATGGAGAACGTCGGGTACGAGCCGGCGACGGTGCACGGCACGGTCCACGGGCCCGGGTACTCCGGCGGCCAGGGCATCACGTCGAGCTACCAGCACCCCCAGGGGTGGTCGTTCGCGGACACGTTCCACACGTTCGCGGTCGACTGGAAGCCCGGATCGATCACCTGGTCGGTCGACGGTGTCGCGTACAAGACGGTCACGCCCGCCGACACGGGTGGCAATCCGTGGGTCTTCGACAAGCCGTTCTTCATCGTGCTGAACCTCGCCGTCGGCGGCAGCTGGCCGGGCTACCCGGACGGTACGACGCAGTTCCCGCAGCAGATGAAGATCGACTACGTCCGTGTGATCGACAACTCGTGACCCAGCGCGGGTGGGCGACCAGCCGCTCTGGACACGGCTGATGACGGACGGGAGGCCCGTGGCGACGCCGCCACGGGCCTCCCGTCCGCCTGTCGGTTCAGACGCCGGCCGTGGTCTTGATCCAGGACGAGGCCTGCGACAGCAGGGCGTAGTTCGAGCCGGCCTTGGTGTTCGCGCCGGGGTCGGCGCTGTCACCGGTCGAGCAGACGGCGACGACCTTGCCGTTCACGAGCAGCGGGCCGCCGGAGTCACCGTGGTTCGAGGCGCCGGTCACGCCCGTGAGGTGCTGGGCACGACCGCTGTAGGCGTCGGTGCTCGCGCCGGTGAGCGAGACGGTGGCCTGGTAGAGCCCGTCGGACTGGGTCGCGTTCGCGCGCAGGCCGTAGCCCTGGATGGTGCCGGTCCCGCTCGACTTGGCGGTCGCGGTGAGGTCGAGGGGTGCGTACGTGGACAGCGCGTACGCGGTCCGCAGGTGGACGAGGGCGATGTCGCCCGCGGGCGAGGCACTGACGCGGTCGACGGCGACGGCCGTGCCCCGGTTGGTCGTGGAGTTCGAGTGGTAGACGTTCATCGCGCCGATGCCGTCGATGCAGTGGCGGGCGGTGAGGATCCACGAGGCGTTGATCTGCTCACCGGTGCAGTTGCTGACGTAGCCCGACGGGATGGAGCCGCCCGACGCTTCGAGCTGGACCGCCCACGAGGTGGTGGGGGCCTTCTCGCCGCCGACGACCTTCGTGCTGGCCGGCAGTGCCGAGGCGGGTGACGCGGCGAACACGCCCGCGGTGATGACGGCCGCGGCGGCGAACGCGGCTGCGATGGACTTCTTCATGACGACTCCTCTGTCGGGGGAAGCACCTGACCCGTTGCGTTGTGCAACTGGTCAGCATCCTGACCCTCGTTCAGGGGCCGCGCCAGTCCGCACTTCGGCGGACGCCGAGCCTCCCGACCCGCTCCGGACCGGAGCGGTTCGGTCACGAGGCGGCCGTGAGGTCGTAGAGGGTCACACCGTCCACCGTCGTCGACGTGAAGTTCGCCGCGACCCACGCCGTGATCTGGTCGGCAGTCGTGCTGTCCGAGGTGGTGGTCGAGCCGGACCCGGAGGATGAGCCGGCGATGAACCAGTGGATCGCCCCGGCTGCGACCTCGGACCGGAACTGTGCGAGCGTCGGGGCGGGGTCCGTGCCGTTGTAGCCGCCGATCGCCATCACCGGGTCGCCGGTCGCAAGCTGGTAGCTCGCGGCACTGTTGGAGCCGACGGTCGCGGCGAGCCATGTGGCGTCCCCGGCATCGGCGGACAGGACGGCGACGAGCTCGCTCGAGACCTCCGTCGAGCCGCCGAGTAGGTTCGCGGCGCCTCCGGGCGGGGCGGCCCGGGTCGCGCCACCCGTGCTCGCGCCGGGCGGTGTGCTTCCGGGTCCGTTCGTTCCGGCCGCTGTCCCACTGGGCGCGGTTCCGCCGACGGGGGTGGTTCCGCCGCCGGGGGTGGTGCCCCCGGGCGTGGCTCCGCCGCCACCCGTGCCGCGGGCGACGGCCGGCCCGGCCGAGGGGATCGCGCCGCTGTGCGCGACGGACGCCGTCTGCACCGAGAACGCCGTGGGTCCGAGCAGCGCCGCGACGAGCACCGCCGCCACGGTCGCTGCGCCGATGCTCCGTCGGCGGGGCGGCAGGAGCACGAGGACGGTACCGACAGCCGCGGACGCCAGCACCACCCACCGGATCCAGGGCTGCCACGAGGCCGTCTCGTCGAGCAGCCGGAACGACCACGCCCCCGTCACCGCGACCGTGACGGCGGCCGTGATCCGCCAGGCGAGGACCGCACGACGCTGCCAGAGCACCCCGGCCCCGATGCCCACCAGTCCGGCGATGTACGGTGCGAGCGCGACCGTGTAGTACGGGTGGAAGATCCCACCCATGAAGCTGAACACCAGGCCGGTCGTCAGCAGCGATGTCCCGAGGACCAGGACCGTGGCGAGCCTCGGGTCGGTGCGGTTCCGGACGCCGACCGCGACCACGGCGACGACGAGGAGCACCAGGGCGGTCGGCAGCAGCCAGGTGATCTGCGTCGCGAACTCCGAGCCGAACAGCCGGGTCAGGCCGGTCGAACCCCACGACCCGGCCCCCGTGGTCCACCCGCCCGGCACCACGCTGCCGTCCTCGTCGCCGGTGACCCGGCCGAGCCCGTTGTACCCGAAGGTGAGCTCGAGGAAGCTGTTCGTCTGCGAGCCGCCGATGTACGGCCGGGACGACGCGGGCACGAGCTCGACGATGGCGACCCACCACCCCGCCGACACGACGACGGCAACGGCTGCCGCCAGCAGGTGGCCGACGCGTCGCAGCACCGGCCGCGGCGACGCGTACAGGTACACCCCGACCAGCGGCGGCAGCACGAGGAACGCCTGCAGCTGCTTCGTCAGGAACCCGAGTCCGACGAGCACGCCGGCCCAGACCACCCAGCGCATCCGTCCGGACTCGACACCGCGCAGGGTCAGCGCGATCGCCCCGACCACCAGGAGCGTCAGGAGCGCGTCCGGGTTGTTGTAGCGGAACATCAGCGTCGCCACCGGGGTCACGGCGAGGGCGGCTCCGGCGACCAGCGCGGCGCTTGCCGTGAACCGGCGACGGACGATCCGGTACAGGATCGCCACCGAGGCCACGCCCATCAGCGCCTGGGGGACGAGGATCGACCACAAGTTCAGCCCGAACAGCCGGACCGACACCCCGATCACCCAGAGGAACGCCGGCGGCTTGTCGACCGTGATCGCGTTCGCGGCGTCGGAGGAACCGTAGAAGAACGCCTCCCAGCTCTGGCTGCCGGCCTGGATCGCGGCTGAGTAGAACGAGTTCGCCCACCCGTTCACGCCGAGACCGACGAGGTACAGCACCCCGGTCGCCACGAGCAGCCCGAGGAACGCTGGTCGCTCCCACCGCGCCCGGTCCGTCCGGCTGCGGCCCACCGATCGCAGTCGCGCGGACAGCAGGGTGGAACGGACGGGGGAGACGGTCGACGTTCCTGACATGGGTCCACCGTCGCGGTCGGGCATGGAGCGCACCCGGCCGTGGGCTGGGAACCCGGTAAGGGTCCGGCGACGGGCGACGGCCTACCGGGTCGTGAACGTCCCCCGCCCGCGCTGACCGGAGCCGTAGCCGAGGGCGTGCACGACGTGCGACCCCGCAGCGAACGAACCGGCCTTCGTGGTCTTGAAGCGGAGCTTGCCGTTCGCGTCGGCGGTCGCACGTCCGAGGCTGGTGCGGTCGATGCTCACCGCGACCGACTCACCGGCGCGGAACCCGCTCGCGGACACGGCGATCGTCCCGGGGCGACTGGCGCTGCCGAGCGTGGCGGTGGCGGCGGTGGTCGTCGCCTGGGCCTCGGTGCAGGCATCGCCGGGAGTCCCGACCTCGGGGGCCGACGCCGCGGGACGACCGTTCCCCGTGCGCACGCCGTCGTCCTCGCGGATCGTCAGCGCCCCGATCGAGTCGCCGATCACCGATCCGCCCTGGGTGTTGCTGAGCGTCATCGGGTACGCGGACGTGCGGGTCTCGGACGGCTGCCGGTCACCGGTCACGGCGACCCGGACGGCCTTGCAGACCTCGCCCGGCTGGAAGGTCACCGGCTGCACGGTCGGTCGGATGCGGCTGTCGTAGCTCTGGTCGAGGTCGAAGAACACCGTGGTGGCCGCCTCCGCCGGTCGGGAGAGGACGACGGCGGCGGAGACCCAGGCGCGGCGACTGCCCTCGTCGACGAACCGGTCGGCGATCCGCACTGTGGGCCGGTCCGTGACGGCGGGCGTGCCCAGCGTCGCCGCGGGGAGCAGCGCCACGTCGCTCAGCAGGACGCCGCCGTTCTGCTTCGGGACGTCGATCGTCACCTCGCGCACCGTGGTCAGGTCGACTCCGGTGAAGGACGCGAGCGGGATCTGCGCCTGCTGCAGCAAGGTCTTCCGCGGCGAGTTCCGCGTGCCCGGGAGCAGCTGACCGGCGCGGCTGACGTCGGACAGCTTCCGGGTGGCGACCGCACCGGCCGCATCACGGATGCTCACCGAGAGGTCGGCGTTCGTCGCCGTGGTGTCATCGGGCGAGACGCGGAGCGACAGGGTTCGGAAGCCGGAGAATTCCGCGGCTGCGGCGGCCACCGGGATGTGGAGCTGCCCACCGGACTTCGCGCCGATCGGCGTGAGGTGCAAGGACGGCGTCGACGGGACGGAGGCTGCCAGCCACGCGGGCGTGTAGTCGGGCACGTTCGACGAGATCGACACGCAGGCCGGCAGCCCCTGCTTCGTCGGGAGTGAGTCCGTGCTCGCGCACGTCGCCGAGGTGATCGACCCGGTCGTGGTGATCGCAGGGTCCTTGTGGTCGAACACGGCGAGGTCACGACGGCTCGAGCCGGGAAAGGATGCGCTGACCCGGAGGTCGGCCTTGCCGAGCGCGGCGGGCTGGCGGTTGCTGCCGTCGAACATCGGCAGGAACTGCTGCTCGCCACCGAGCGTCAGGCGGAAGAAGCCGCTGATCAGGCTGGTGCCGACCGCGTACTGCGCGTCGGACGACAGCCGCGTGGTCTTCTTCGCCTTCGAACCGCACACGGCGTCCGACTCGTCCCACCAGTCGTCGGACGACGCCTTCGGGTACTTCCCCGGGGTCCACGTGGTGTTGAAGAAGTTGTGGTCGGCGCCCATCACCAGGACCGACGAGCGCAGGACGTCGTCGCCGAAGGCCGTGCGGGAGTCGTCGAAGAAGTGCTGACCCTGCAGGTCGGAGACGTCGCCGTCGCAGTAGGGCAGCACGACCGCCAGGTTCGTGTCGGGGAGGGTCATCCGCCCGAAGTCGGTGGGTGCGAGCGGCAGGACGGCCCTGATCCCGAACGGGCTCGTGCGCTGCATGTTGAGCAGCGCCGCACGGACGACACCGTCGCCGCCACGAGAGTGGCCCATGAGCCCGACGTCGGTCAGGTCGAGCTTGCCGGTGAGCAGTGGCGACAGCCGGGGTTCCTGCCCCGCGTCCGCACGTTGCAGCAGGCTGAGGTGGTCGAGGACGAGCTGTCCGCGGGCCGTTGCCCCGCCGTCGTCCGCCAGGGCGCCGTCGAGCGCGTTGATCGCGTTCGCGGAGATCGAGACGACGACCGTGCCGTGGCTGGCGAGCGCCGTCGCGGCGGCGTTGTAGCCGAGGTAGCTCGGGATGTCGGTCTGCCCCGGGCCGCACGGCCAGGCTCGGCGGTTCGGGGTCCCGCCGAAGCAGGCCTCGTGGCGGCCGTGCAGGAACACCGCCACCGGACGCTTCCCGGGGGCGTCCTTCGGCAGGAAGACCGCCGCGCGCATCTCGCCCTTGCGGCCACCGAAGCCGGTGAGGGTCACAGCCTCGTTGCCCAGGTCGTAGTCGGCCCGGACCACCGCGTACTGCCCGGGAGCCGAGGGGTCGTCGGTGAGCGGGGCGGGTGCGGCACCGGGAGCGGCCTGCGGTGCGGTGGGCGCCTGGCCGGTCGACTGCCGCTCCGCGTCGCCGGTCCACCCCTGCTCGACGGAGTCGGCATCGGCCACGGCGGGGTCGGTCGTCGTGACCGTGAGCTGCCGCTGGTCGAGGCTCGTCTGGGCGACACCGATGTCCTCGCCGTCGACCACGAGCACCGGTGCCGCGGCACGGAGGGGCAGCGGCTCGTCGAGGTCGAGCGTCACGGTGTACCCGCCGTCGGTCGGCGTGACCGTCCAGTCGTCGCCCGCCGCCACGGGAGCCGTACCCGCGGTCGCGCCGGTCCCGGTCGTGCCGGTCCCGGTCGTGCCGGTCCCGGTCGTGCCGGTGGCGCCCGGGTTGCCCGGAGCGGCACTCGCCGGCAGGGCGACGACGGCACCGCCGACGGCGAGCGCTCCGGCGATCAGCGCCGAACAGGCGACGTGCAGTGCGACGGCGGAACGACGTCTCGGCGAACGGTTCACGGTGGTTCTCCCCGGAGGCTCCAGAGCGTGCGCCACCGCACGCTCTGGAGCCAACAGTAGGGACGCAGCGGATCGCGGCGAATCGTCCTGGAGGATGACCCGGCCGCCTGTGCCTTCCACCTGGTGCGGCCGGTTCGCATCGACAACGACACCGGGGTCGCGTCGGGCAGATTCCGGTACGCCCGTCGGCGTCGCCCTCGTCGCAGCACCGATCGCGGGCTGGGCGTCCACGATCGCACAGGGCTGAGCGACGCACGAGGGCCCCGCGACCCGAGTCGCGGGGCCCTCGCCCGGTGCACTGGTGTTACTTGATGACGATCGACTGCACCGGGCTGGTGCTCGTCGTCAGGGTGTCGGTGCCGGCGAAGACGGCGTGCAGCTTGTGCGTGCCCTTCTTCAGCGAGAGCGCCGAGGTGACCTTGCCGTTCTTGACGGTGACGGTCGCCAGGCGCTTCGTGCCCTGGTAGATCCGCGCCGTGCCGTTGACGGTGAAGCCCGTGGCCTTGACCTGCACGGTCGCCTTGCCGCCGCTGTACTTGAGCGCCGTGCGGGACGGGGCCTTCGTGACGGTGACGGTGGTGGCCTTCGCGGTCGCCGAGTCGGTGCCCGAGAAGGTCGAGTCCGCGTTGACGAACTCGGCGGTGAGCGCGTGCGTGCCGATGGCCAGGGCGCTCGGGAGCGTCATGGTCGCGGTGCTGTTCTTGACGGGGACGGTACCGAGGACCTTCTTGCCGTCCGAGACCGTCAGCGTGCCCTGCTGCTTGCCGATGCCACCGGCGATGGTCGCGGTGACCGTGGCCGGCTTCGCCGCGTTGTAGGTCTGCGACGCGGCGGAGACGGCGAGCGTCGTGGTGGTCGCCGGCAGCGTGGCGTGCAGGTCGAACTGGTCGACCGTCGAACCGATCGCGGCCGGGTCGGCGGTGGCGGTCGGCTGGAGCGTCACGCCGCAGCTGTCGACGTTGCCGTGCTGGACCGCCGAGTTGAGCGTGGTGCAGTCACCGGCACGGATGTCCTGCACGGAGAGCTTCTCGTCGGTGACCGACACCTTCACGAAGGTGCGGACGTGCTCCTGGTTCTCGACCGAGTTGGCCCAGTGGCGCTTGCCCGTCGGGTCGAGCGGGTCCGCGCCGTAGCCGCTCTGCGTGGCGTCCGGAGCGGTCAGGTCGTAGTACTTCGAGCCGGAGGCCGAGTTCGCCGTCATGTAGATGACGCCGCCGGGGCCGGAGAAGACCTCGGGAGCAGCGGGCTGCTCGTTGACGTTGGCCTTCTTGCCGTTCTTGATCGCGTAGCTGCGCGAGTAGGAGTGGTCGTGGCCCTGCAGGACGAGGTCGACGCCCATGTCGGAGAACGCACGCGTGAAGTCGAACCGGCGCTGCTGGTTGTCCTTGTCGTTCGCGTGGTCGGCCGGCGAGTAGATCGAGTGGTGGTAGACCAGCGTGGTCCACTTCGCGTCGTCGCCGTAGCGGTTGATGACGTCACGCACGTAGTTCACGTGGGCAGCGTCCGAACCGGCCGCGTAGGCGTTCGAGTTGATGTCGATGAACAGGACGCCCTTGTACATGTACCAGTAGTCGCCACCCGAGTTCGCGGTGGTGTTGCCGCCCGGGTAGAAGTCCGGCACCTTGAGCGAGTTCGGCACCTGGTTGTGCTGCTCGTACGCCTTGCCGCCGACGTCGTGGTTGCCGATGGTCGAAGCCCACGGGTAGCGCTTGAGGACGTCGCTGCTGTCGGCGAACGCACCCCACTCGTACTCGTTGTTGGCGTGCTCGATCTGGTCGCCACCGGAGACCAGGAGCTCGGCGTCCGGCTCGGTGGTCGTGGCGTACTTCAGCGTGTCCGCCCAGCCGGCGCCGTCGTCGTCGACGTAGCCCGACGAACCGATCTGCGGGTCACCGAAGAACAGGAAGTCGAAGTCGCCGGAGAAGCTCTTCGTGGTGAACGTGTAGGACGCCGACCATGCCGACCCGTCCGCCGCACCGACGTGGTACGTGTACGAGGTGTTCGGCTCGAGGTCCGAGATCGTGGCGTGGGCGTTGATGTAGCCCGACTCGGCGGCGATGCCGTCGATGTTCTTCGTGTTCGAGTCCGTCGTGCTCGTGTCGACGGCGGTGTTCGCGGCCCTCGACGCGGCGATCGTCGACTTGGCGTCGGTGAAGACCCCGTCGGTCATCGACGCGGTCTTCTGGATCTCGAGCGACTGGGCGACGTTCGTCGGGAAGTACCACGAGGCGATGCGCTGGCTCTCGGTGGCGCCGACGCCCAGCAGGATGTGGATCGGGCCGCCGGTGGAGATGTTGGTGGTGGGGGTGTTCGTCGCCGCGGTGGCGGCGTTCGTGCCGACCATCGAGGCGCCGGCGATGAGCGCGGCCCCGAGGACGGCTCCGCACACGCGGAGGGTGGTGGTTCTGCGCCGTGTGGTGGCGCCGGACAGAAGACTCATGGTGGTCCGTTTCTCAGACGTGGGATGGTGCAGCACGGAAGACTCTGCATGCACTGCAAAACGTCTTGGTAAACGCTGAGTGACAAGTCGTGGTCATCCTGCAGCGAGGCGCTCGACGAACCAGATCATCCCCATCACGAACACCCCGGCGGTGACGGCTCCGGTGACCCAGAGCGAGACACGGTGGGCCTTCCGGCGCAGGAGGGACAGCGGCGGGAACACGATGACGATGATCGCGAGCTGCACCGCCTCGATGCCGACGTTGAAGATGAGGAGCGACACGAGCAGTTGCCACGAGAACGCCTCGTGGATGCCCAGCGCCCCGGCGAACCCGAGTCCGTGGATCAGCCCGAACGCGAAGACGACGGCCAGGCGCGTCCAGCCGGCTCGGTCGAGCGAGAAGTGCCCGTGCGTACCGACCACGAGTTCGTCCGCCCGCGACCGGCGCCGCCAGAGCCGCCACAGGTACCAGCCGGCCACTGCCGCGATGGACAGGGCGATGAGCGGCTCGACGACGATGGCGGGCGGGCTCACCACCCCGAGCGCGGCGAGGATGAACGTGATCGAGTGCGCGATCGTGAACGCCGACGCGGTGTAGACCACTTCGCGCAGACGTCGTGAACCGGCGATGAGCGCGACGAGGAACAGGATGTGGTCGATCCCGGTCAGCAGGTGCTCGGCGCCGAGGCGGAAGAACTCCCAGAAGCGCTGCCCCGCCGACTGCTCGGTCGAGAACGACGGCTGCGCGGCGTCGAGTGTCGCCGACCCCTGCTTCGCGTCGACGTCGTAGGTGACGATCGTCTTGGTGTCCCGCACGAAGGTCTCGCTGTCCGGGAACAGCGTCGACCGGACGACGTGTCCGGTCTGCGTCTCCGACGGCTCGGGGCAGGTGAAGTCGGCCGTCAGGTGGGCGTACGGCACCTCGTCCTGCAGGTCGACCGTCACGGTCTTCCCGAGCACGGCCGTGCAGCGCTGCCCGCCGGCCCCCGTCACCGTGAACCGGTCGGACACGTACTTCCCGATGGCGTCGGTGTGCGCCTCCGCCGCCGACACCATGCCGGGGAAGTCGCCGTCGTCCCAGGCCGCCTGGCCCTGCGTGTGCAGGGGGTCGTCGTGCTCGCTGGTGGCGACCGACACCAGCATCAGGTCGTACTCGAGCCCGAGCTCCGCGTGCACGACCGTCGGTTCCGTCGACGTCACCTTCGCGTAGACGACCGAGCTGAAGCCGTGTGCCGATGCCGGCGACGCCCCGGCCAGCACGCCGACGACGACCACCCCGAGCAGCAGGAGCACGGCGACGACCCGGGCGATCAGCGCGGCGGCGCGGGACGGACGGACGGGGCGGGGGCGCAGGAGCGCGACGGAGGTTCCGGAAGGCACGCGCAGACGATCCGGCCCTCGGACGACCGGCAGGTGAACAGGTGGTGACCAGCAGTGGGACAGGTGTCGGACAGCCGCCGGAGTCGGCCCGGTGGGGCGCACCGACGTGTTTCGATGATGCAGTGACCCGCCTCGCCGCTCGGACGACCGTCCTGCTGACCGCCGTCGCCCTCGTCGGCGCCGGCGCCGCCGTGCTGGCCGGGTGCTCGGCGACGCCCGGCGGGACCGACGCAGGAGCCGGAACCGACGCCGGCACCGGCACGTCGGCGACGGCGCACGCCACGGCCGGTGTCCTCGGCGCGGGCTTCTCCGACCCGACGCGGCCGCCGGCACCCGAGGCCACCATCCACCCGGAGCCGGGTTCGTGGTCCGGGGTGCACGCCCCCGACGGTTACGACGTCGTGCTCCTGTCGGACGCCGGCGACGCGGAGGACGCTCCGACCCGGACCCTGCTCGACGCCGTCGCGTCGTGGGCGGCGGACGAGGACGTCACCGTCACGACGGTGTCGGCGACGGACGCCGACGACCGGATCGCCGCGGTCACCCGGGCGATCGACGAGCGGTCCGACCTGGTGATCAGCGTCGGCAACCACATGGTCGACCCGCTCGCCGCGGTGTCGCCGACCGCGCTGCACCAGCAGTTCCTGGTCGTCGGCGCCGAGATCGCCGAGCCGACGTCGAACGTGACGGCCGCGGACTGGACCGGCGGCGGCTTCCGCGGCGAGGGACTCGGGCCGTCGAGCCACTACGACCCGTCCACCTTCACCGAGGAGCGCGCCGACCGCGCGCTGCGTGCGGGCCTGGCGGCGGTGCTGCACGACCTGCGCGGCATCGTCGTCTGGGTGCGCTGACCCCGGCTGCCGCCGAGCCGGCCGCTACGCCGGCTCGGCCTCGAGCACCAGCGCGCGCACCTGCGACGCGGCGCCGAGCGCGACGGCGTCCGACCCGAGGGTCGACTGCGCCAGGCGGATCGTCGCGCCGCTCACCGGGGGCTCGGCCGCGATCGCCGCGGTGATGGCCGGTTCGAGCAGGTCCCACGACCGCGCGATGCCACCCCCGATCACGATCGTCGTGACGTCGAGGATGCCCGCGGTGAGCAGGGCGGCGCGCGCCAGTCCCCACCCCGCGGCCTGGAACACGGCCGCGGCGTCCGTGTCACCGGCACGTGCGGCGACCGCGACGTCGCGCGCCGACAGCCGCCGGCCGGATCGTTCGGCGTACCGGTCGGCGATGCCGCGGGCGCCCGCGATGGTCTCGAGGTGTCCGACCTGTCCGCAGGTGCACAGCGCGTCGCCGAAGCCCGGCACGTGGCCGATCTCTCCGGCGGCGCCGCGCGGCCCCGCGAACAGCCGTCCGCCGAGCACGAACGCACCGCCGACCCCGGTGCCGAGGGTCATCCCGAGCACGTCGGACTCCCCCGCGACGGCGCCGGTGGCGATCTCGCCGAGCAGGAACGCGTTCACGTCGTTGTCGAGCGTCGCCGGCACGCCGAGGGCGTCGTTGACCGCGCGGGTCACGCCGTAACCGGCCCAGCCGGTGAACGAGTTGCCCGTCACCAGGACGGTGCCCGTGGCCGCGTCGACCACGCCGGCCGCGCCCACCCCGACACCCGCCAAGGAGGCCCGGTGCCGGACGAGCAGGCCCGTCACCGCCCCGACGGCGGCCGTCACGATCGCCGCCCCGCCCGCGTGGGCGGGCGTCGGCAGGTCGACGCGGTCGACGACCTCGAGGTCCGGGGTCGTCAGGACGACCTTGGTGTTCGTGCCGCCGACGTCGACGCCGGCGATCACCCGGGTCACGCGGTCACCGCCGCGAGCGAGGCGAGGCGCTCGGTCCGCCGCTGCCGTTGCAGGACGGGGTCCGGCACCGGCACGGCGGCGAGCAGGCGTCGCGTGTAGTCGGTGGTGGGATGCAGGAGCGTCGTGCCGGTGGTGCCCTGCTCCTCGACGACCCCCTGGCGCATCACGACGACGCGCTCGGCGAAGTGCTGCACCACGGCCAGGTCGTGCGAGACGAACAGGCACGCGAAGCCCAGGTCGTCCTGCAGCTCGCCGAGGACCTCGAGCACGGTCTCCTGCACGCTGACGTCGAGCGCCGAGGTCGGTTCGTCGGCGACGAGCAACCGCGGCTCGAGCACCAGGGCACGGGCCAGCGAGACCCGCTGACGCTGCCCACCCGAGAGCTCACGCGGGGCCCGGGACGCCAGGGTCCGCGGCAGCCGGACGGCGTCGAGCACCTCGTCGATCCGGCGGCGACGGTCCGCCGACGACATGCCACGGCGGTGCACGGCGAGCGGTTCGGCGATGCACTCCGCGACGGACATCCGGGCGTCGAGCGAGGCCACGGGGTCCTGCAGCACGACGCCGATGCCGGACCGGAGTGCCCGACGGTCACGACCCTTGGCGCTGCGCAGGTCCTGTCCGAACAGCGAGACCGTGCCGGACGTCGGCTTGATGAGCCCGAGCGCCACCCGGGCCGCGGTGGACTTGCCGGAGCCGGACTCGCCGACCAGGCCGACCGTCTCGCCCGCGTGCACGGCGATGTCGATCCCCTGCAACGCCTGGACGGCGCGCGCCCCGCGCCCGAAGGTCACCGAGACGTCCCGCAGGTCGACCACCGGGGCCGCACCGGGCCTCCCGGCCGCCGCGTCAGCGGAGCCCGCGCCGACCGGAGCGGCGGGACGGTCGCCCGCCACGTCGAGCCGCGGCACCGCGGCGAGCAGCCGCTTGGTGTACTCGTGCTCCGGGCGGAGCAGGACGTCCTCGACGCCGCCGGTCTCGACGATCTCGCCCTGCAGCATGACCGCGACGCGGTCCGCGAAGTCCGCGACGACGCCCATGTTGTGCGTCACGAGCAGGACGCCCGTGCCGGTGTCGACGGCGAGCTTCCGGAGCAGTTCGAGGATCTCGGCCTGCACCGTCACGTCGAGCGCGGTCGTCGGCTCGTCCGCGATGAGCAGTTTCGGCGAGTTCGCGATCGCCATCGCGATCACCACGCGCTGCCGCTGCCCGCCGGACAGCTGGAAGGGGAACGACCGCGCCCGCTGCTCCGGCGAGGGGATCCCGACGCGGCGGAGCAGGTCGACGGCCTCGGCCGCGGCGGCGGACGCGGAGACGTCGCGGTGGTTCCGGATCACCTCGGCGATCTGCGCGCCGACCCGGGTGAGCGGGTCGAGGGCGGTCGCCGGCTCCTGGAAGACCATCGACACCGTGGAGCCCCGCAGTGCACGGAGCGACGGTTCGGGGGCGCCCACCACCTGGTGTCCCGCGACCTCGGCGCTGCCCGTCGCGGTCGCGTTGCCGGAGAGCAGGCCCATCGCGGCGAGCGCCACGGTGGACTTGCCGGACCCGGACTCGCCGACCAGGGCGAGCGTCTCGCCGGGGGCGACCGTCAGGGACACGCCCCGCACGGCCGACACGGTGCCGGACTCGGTGCTGAAGGAGACGCCGAGGTCGGACGTCCGCAGGATCGGTTCGGTGGTCATCAGCGGCCCCTCACGTCGAAGGCGTCCCGGAGCCCGTCGCCCACGGCGTTGAACGCGCAGACGATCAGGATCACGGCCAGACCCGGCGGCACGATGAGCCACCAGCGTCCGGAGTACGCGGCGGTGAGTCCCGCCGAGAGCATGCCGCCCCAGTCCGTCGCGGGCGGCTGCACGCCGAGGCCGAGGTACGAGACGTAGGCGACGAGCAGGATCGCGTCGGCGACCTGGAAGGTGGCGGCGACGACGATCGTGGACACCGAGTTCGGCAGCAGGTGCTTGCCGATGGCGCGGGCGTGCGAGCCGCCGATCGCGCGCAGCGTCAGCACGTAGTCGCGGTTCTTCAGCGTCAGGGTCTCGGCGCGGATCAGGCGGGAGGGCACCAGCCACGACACCAGACCGAGGATCAGGATGAGCCCGGCGACGCCGGGGGTCGTGATGGCCGAGATGACGAGCAGGATGAACAGCGCCGGGATCGCGATGCCCGCGTCGACGACGCGCATCATCAGCGCGTCGACCCAGCCGCCGACGTACCCGGCGACCGAACCCCACAGGGTGCCGACGACCGTGGCCAGGACCCCGGCGGCGATGCCGACCATGAGCGAGACCTTGCCGCCGTACATCAGCCGGCCGAGCACGTCGTGGCCGACGGCGTCGGTGCCGAGCCAGTGCGCGGCGCTCGGACCCTGGTTGGCCTGCTCGAGCAGGGTGTGGGTCTGGTCCGTCGGGTACAGGAACGGCCCGACGAAGCAGAACAGGACGATGACGACGATCACGGCCAGGCCGATCACGGCGAGCGTGTTGCCGCGGAACCGGCGGGCGGCGAGCCGGAACCCGGTGGCCGCGACCGTGACGGGCGCGCCCGGGGCTTCGGGTGCCAGTTGTACGGCGCTCATGCTCGGCTCGCCTTCACGTCATGGGTGGACGCAGTGTCGATCACTGTCACGGCGCTCATGCTCGGCTCGCCTTCACTCGGGGATCGATCAATGACTGCGCGACGTCAGCGAGCAGGGTGCCGATGACGGTCGCGATGGAGATGACGAGGACACAGCCGAGCAGCGTCGGGTAGTCCGACGACTGCGCCGCGTTCCAGAACAGGAGCCCCATGCCGGGGTAGTTGAAGAGCTGCTCCGTGACGAGGGCACCGCCGAACAGCACGGGCAGGTAGTAGCCGAGCATCGCGACGACGGGCGTCAGCGAGTTCCGGAACACGTGGCGGCGCAGGATCGTCATCGTCGACGCTCCCCCGGCGCGGGCGGTGCGGACGTAGTCCTCCTGCAGGTTCTCGAGGGTCGAGGCCCGCATGTACCGGCTGAACACGGCGATCATCGCGAGCGCTCCGGTGACGACGGGCAGGACGAGCCCGGCCGGGTCCTGGAACACCTCGGCGAGGGTGTTGCCGCTCGGCGCCTGCGACGGCAGCCACGGCAGCTGCTGGCTGAACACGATGATCAGGACGAGGCCGAGGAAGAAGGCCGGCGTCGAGTAGAAGACGAAGGCCAGCGCGGTGGCGGCGTAGTCGACCGCGCCGTTGCGGCGGGCTGCCTGGAGCATGCCGACCGGGATCGCGACGACGAGGCCGAGGACGGCGGAGATGCCGGTGAGGACGAGGGTCTTCGGCAGGCGCTCGGCGATGAGCTGCGACACCGGTTCGTTGAGCGTGTACGAGGTGCCGAGGTCACCCGTGAGCAGGCGGCCGAGGAAGCGCAGGTACTGCACCGGCAGGGCCTGGTCGAGTCCCTGCGCCTGGTTGAACGCGGTGATCTGCGCGGGCGTGGCCGAGACGCCGAGGACACCGCGGGCGGGTCCGCCGGGCAGCGCGTGCAGCAGGCAGAACACCACGATCGTGACGATGAGGATCACCGCGAGCGCCTGCAGGACGCGCCTGGTGAGGTAGAGGACTGTGGTCATGCGGCTTCCGTCGTCTGGTTGTTGCGTCGGAGCGGACGGGAGGCGCGGTGCGCGTCGGGCGCACACCGCGCCTTCCGTCCGTGGTCACGTTCCTACTTGGTCCACTTCCACTGGGCCGGGTGGAAGTTGGCGAGCGAGTCCTGGTCGAACCCGGACAGGCCCTTCTTGACGACCGAGATCTGGTAGTCGGGGCTCGGCAGCCAGATCACCGGCAGGTCCTTCGCGACCGCTGCGCTGTAGTCCTGCACGGCGGTGGCGTCGGTCGAGGTGGTGGTCGCGTCGATGAGGTCGTCGACCTGCTTGTTCGAGTAGCTGCCGAAGTTCGCCGAACCACCGGTCTGGAAGAGCGACTCACCGGTCGGGTAGGCCGGGAAGTACCAGCTGCCCGCGGTGCCGAAGAACGACAGGTCCCAGTCGCAGCTGGCCTCGTCGCTCGTGCACGTCGGGGTCTGCGACAGCACGCTCGACACCGGCGCGGTCTTGATGGTGAAGCCGATGCCGGTCTTCGCGAGCGAGGACTGGATCGCGCTCATCATGTTGTCGGTCACGGTCGAGCCGGACTGCGACAGCACGCCCATGGTGAACTTCGTGCCGTCCTTGACGCCCTCGCCGCACTGACTGTCCGACGTGCCCGGGTCGGTGCAGACCATCGTGCCGCCCTGCTCCTCCCAGCCGTGGCTGGTCAGCAGGTCCTTGGCCTTCGACGTGCTGAACGGGTAGGGGTTGCCCTTCTGCACGTCGGAGACGTAGTCGGACTCCTGCGCCTGCGGGATCGGACCGTAGGTCGAGGTGGCGGTGCCGTTGAAGACGACCTTCGACAGGGACTTCTGGTCGATCGACATCTGCACGGCCTGGCGGGCGTACAGCTGCTTGAAGACCGCACCCATGTCCGGGTTGTTGAAGTTGTACGGCATGTACGTGATCGCCCAGCCGGTCCACGGCTCGACCTCGTAGCCCTTCGCCGTGAACGACGACTCCTGGTCCATGTCCGTGGCGTTGATGTAGCCGTAGTCGACCTCGCCGGAGCGGACCGCGTTCACCTCGGCATCGGCCGTCGTGAACGGCAGCAGGTTGACGGTCGTGATCGAGGGCTTCTCACCACCGTCGTACTTCGTGTTCGCGGTGAGGGTGACCTTGCCGGCCGTGGTGAACGCCTTGACGCCGTAGGGACCGGAGATGGTCTTCCACAGGTCGTCGGTGGCGTAGTCGGAGATCTTGCCGGCCGCGGTGTTCAGGTACTTCCAGACCTGCTTCGCGCCGGCGGTGGTCTCGTCGGCGTCGGTGACCTTCGCGCTCGCGCTCGTCTTGTCCCAGGCGTGCTGCGGCAGCGGGATGATGTGGCTCAGCTGGTTGGCGAGCATCCAGTCCGAGTTGTACGCCTTGTCGAACGTGATCGTGAAGTGGGTGTCGTCGACGACCTTGAACGACGTCCAGTTGTCGGGCGCCTTGCCCTTCGAGTACGAGCCCCACTGGTCCTTGTTCGCCTTGATCAGGTTGAACCAGAACTCGACGTCGCGGCTGGTGATCGCCTCGCCGTCGGACCAGTGCCGGTCACCGAGGGTGATCTCGACGCTCTTGCCGTCGTCGGCGAACTCCGCGTCCGTGGCGACGGAGCCGTCCTTGTTCCACGCGATCTTGCCGGTGGAGCCGTCGTACGCGACGAGCGGCTCGTACAGCGACTGCGCGATGGAGCCGTTGTTGGTGTTGAGGTGCGCGGCGGTGCCGATCGGCAGGATCCAGTTGGGCGTGAAGTTGGCGGGGAGGGCGTAGTCGATCTCGTCCGTGTTCGCGTTCGAGGTGGCGGAGCCGCCCCCGGAACATCCGGCGAGCAGGGCGCTCACGGCGAGCGCTGCTCCGGTGAGGAGCGCCCAGCGGCGGGGCTTGGTCATGTGTGTCTCCTGGTGCGTGGGAGTTCTGGGGAGGTGGAGCACGCGTGCCGAGCGGCACGCACACAGTCAATGGCCAAAGCCGTTGGAAAAACAAACATCTTCGTGTAAAAACTGCGTTTCTGCCGATCGGACGAAAGGGTGAACGGGCCGTTCCGCCGGTTAGGCTCCGGGTGTTCGGTCGGATCGACCGTCGTTTCCCCCGGATTGGAGAAAGTCGTGACGGACCTCTCTGCTCGCGTTCTCGAACTCGTCGCGTCCGGCCAGGCCGCGAGTCGCACCGAGATCGCCACGCTGCTCGGCGCCGCTCCGTCGACGGTGTCGCACGTCGTCAGCCAGCTGCTGTCGCACGGGTTGCTCGCGGAAGAGGGCACCGACGTCTCGACCGGTGGACGCCCGCGCAAGGTGCTCCGCATCGGCGGCGTCGACGAGTACGCGGTCGCCGCGGACGTCGGCGGCGGCCACGCGCGGGTCGGGATCGTGCTGCCAGGAGGCGCGCTCGAGTCGGTCGCGAACGTCCCGTTCGCCCTCTCCGACGGTCCGACCGCCGGACTGCAGCGACTGGCTGGCCTGCTCGAGCGGCTCGCGGACGACCGTGGTCGCGCCGGCCTGCGCGGGGTCGGCCTGAGCCTGCCCGGTCCCGTCGACGTCGAGGCCGGTGTCGTCGACCTGCCGAGCCGGATGCCGGGGTGGAACGGGTTCCCCGTGGCGGCCTGGCTGTCCGAACGCTTCGGCCTGCCGGCGATCGTCGACAACGACGCGAACTGCATGGCCGCCGGCGAGCAGAGCGTGCAGCCTCCAGGACGCCGGCAGACCATCACGATCAAGGCCGGGTCGGCGATCGGCGCGGGCATCGTCATCGACGGCCGCCTGTACCGCGGGTCAACGGGCTCGGCCGGCGACATCACCCACGTGCGGATCGACGCCGCCGGTGACACCCCCTGCTCGTGCGGGAACACGGGGTGCCTCGAGACCGTCGCGTCCGGGGCCGCCCTGGTGCGGATCCTGTCGGACGCCGGGGTCGACGTCTCCTCGACCGCCGACGTCGTCCGACTCGCTTCGGACGCCCACCCCGAGGCCACCCGTGCCGTCCGCCTGGCCGGACGGTACCTCGGCGAGGTGCTGGCGGCCAACGTGAACTTCTTCAACCCGGACGCCGTCTACCTGGGCGGCATCCTCTCCACCCTCGACCCCTTCATCGCAGCGGTGCGCAGTCAGCTGTACGAGAGCTGCCACCCGCTCATGACGCAGCACCTGGCCATCGAGCCGGTGTCGCTCGGCGCCGATGCCGGGCTCGTCGGTGCCGGGCAGTTCGCGCTGCAGCGGGGCCTCGCCGCCTCGCTCGAGGAACTGTCCACCCCCATCCCGCAGTCCACCACCAGGAACAGGAGCGTCCGTGTCTGAGACCGTGTCCGCCACCCCCGCCGTCGCCCGACGTCCGGTCGTCGCCATCGCCGGACTGGCGATCGAGACGTCGACCTTCACGCCCACCCGCACGCACGCTCCGGCGTTCCACCCGGACCGCGGCGACGAGGTCGTGGCGCGGTACCCGTTCCTGTCCGCGATGTCGGACACGGCGGACTTCCGTGGGGCGCTCATCGGGCACGCGCTGCCCGGCGGCATCGTGGACCGCGCCTCGTACGAGGAACTCGCGACCGAGATCGTGACGCGACTGCGCGCGATCGTCGACGCCGAGCACGTGGACGGCCTCTGGTACGACATCCACGGCGCGATGGTCGTCGAGGGGCTCGACGACGCCGAGACGGACCTGCTCGGGCGGATCCGCGCGGTGATCGGCCCGGACGTCGTCGTGTCGGCGTCGATGGACCTGCACGGCAACGTCACGCGGGAGCTCGCCCACCAGGTCGACCTGGTGACCTGCTACCGGATGGCCCCGCACGAGGACGCCATGGAGACGAAGGAGCGGGCCGTCCGCAACCTGGTCGACGTGCTCACCACGCGTCCCGCCGGCGCGCAGCGCCCCGTGAAGGCCTGGATCCCGATCCCCGTCCTGCTGCCCGGCGAGCAGACCTCGACCCGCCTCGAACCCGCCGCCTCGCTGTACGCACAGGTGCCGCTCGTCGAGCAGACCGACGGTGTGCTCGACGCCGCGATCTGGGTCGGCTACGCCTGGGCGGACCAGCCGCGCGACCAGGCCGTCACCGTCGTCACCGGATGGGACGAGGCCGCCGTCGCCGCCGGCGCCGAGCGACTCGCCCGAGCCTTCTGGGACGCCCGCGAGGACTTCGTGTTCGTCGCGCCGACGGGCACGTTCGAGGAGTGCCTCGACGCGGCGCTCGCTCCCGGCGCCGCGCACCCGTACTTCGTGTCCGACTCCGGGGACAACCCCACCGCGGGCGGCTCCGGCGACATGACCTGGGGCCTGACGCAGGTGCTCGCGAACCCGGCGTTCGCGAGTGCCGACGGCCCCACCCTGATCTACGCGAGCGTCCCCGGACCCGCCGCGGTCGCCACGGCCGTCGCTGCGGGGGTCGGCGCGACGGTCACCGTGACCGCGGGAGCCGAGGTCGACGACGTCCACGCCGGACCGATCACCATGACCGGCCGGGTGCACGCGATCAAGCACGGCGACCGCGACGCCGAGACCGAGGTCGTGCTGCAGGTCGGCAGCGTGTTCGCGATCCTGACGAAGCTCCGGAAGCCGTACCACCACGAGCACGACTTCACCGACCTCGACCTGGCACCGCGGCAGGCGGACGTCGTCGTCGTGAAGATCGGGTACCTCGAGCCGGAGCTGTTCGACATGGCCGCCGACTGGATGCTCGCGCTCACCCCTGGTGGTGTCGACCAGGACCTGCTCCGCCTCGGGCACCACAGGATCGCGCGCCCGATGTTCCCCTACGATCGAGTGTTCCCCGAGGCCCCGGACCTGACCGCCAGGATCATCCCGGCCTCGGACCAGCCACTCGGAGCCTCTGCATGACCCCTTCGCCCGTTGCACTCGAGATCGCGGTCACGTCGCCCCAGGGTGCCGTCGTCGCACGGGACGGCGGGGCCGACCGGGTCGAGCTCTGCGTCGGGCTCGAGCTCGGCGGTCTCACCCCGTCACAGGCCCTGGTCGAGACGACCCACGAGACCGGGATCCCGGCGCACGCGCTGGTCCGGTGCCGCCCCGGCGGGTTCGTGCACAGCCCCGACGAGGTCGAGCTCATGGTGCGCGAGGTCCGGACGGTCCTGCGATCCGGAGCCGCCGGCGTCGTCGTCGGTGCACTGCGCCCCGACCGGACCCTCGACGAGGACGCCCTGCGGCGCTTCGTCGACGCCGCCCACTCGGTCAGTGCGACGGCCGAGATCACCCTGCACCGGGCGATCGACCACGCGGTGGACCCCGTCGCCGCAGCAGCCACGCTCGCGGCGCTCGGCTTCATCCGCGTGCTGACGTCCGGCGGTGCCCCCACCGCTGGTGCCGGCGCAGCCACGATCGCCCGGATGGTCGACGCCGCCGGGCCGGTGCAGGTCATGGCCGGTGCCGGTGTCACCCCCGCCGACATCGGTGCGCTGGTCGCCACGGGCGCAGCCGCCGTGCACCTGTCGGCCAAGCGGGCCGCGCCGGACAGTGCGCACGCGGGGGTCCCGATGGGCGGTGCCGACGACGGCTCAGCGCACTTCGTGACCGATGCCGACGTCGTGGCGGCCGCGCGACGCGCCCTCGACGCCTGACACCGGGCCCGGGTCAGCCGCGACGCCCGGCCCGCCTGGCGAAGGCGTCGAGCGCTGCCAGGACCTCGTCGTTGCGGTACAGGACCCCGTGCTGGTACTCGTTCTTCGACACCAGGATCCCTGCTCCGACGAGTTTCTGGAGGTGCGGGTACGCGTTCCGCGGTTCGATCCCCATCTGGGAAGCGAGCACCGTCGCGTTCAGCACCGGCTGCCGCGCGACGACGTCGAGTGCGGCCCAGACGCCCGAATCGCTCCGAGCATCGACGCGGTCGCGCCAGCCCTGACGGATCCGCTGGATGTCGTCGACCAGCTCCGTGGCGTTGCCGATGGCGGTGAACGACGCTTCCGCCACCCGTCGGATGATCGGCTCGACGGCACCGCGGCGGTACGCCGTCAGCGCCTCGACGTAGCCGTCCGTGTCGGTCAGGAGACCTGCCGACACGGGAACCGTCACGTTCCGGGTCAGCTCGTTCGAGCGCAGCATCGCCTGCAGCAGGGCACGCCCCGTGCGACCGTTCCCGTCGGTGAACGGGTGGACCGTCTCGAACTGAGCATGCGCCACCGCGACCTGCGCCAACCGCGGCAGGTCGAGGCGCCGCGCGAACGCCATCACGTCGTCGATCAGCGCCGGGACACGCCGCCAGGCCGGAGCGACGTAGTCGGCACCGACCGGGGAACGTCCGTCCGTGCCGATCCAGACGGGCTCCTGCCGGAACGCTCCGGCGTCGTGGTGGGGATCACCGTCCATCAGCACCGCGTGCATCGCGAGCACGGTGTCCGCGGTCAACTCATCGGACAACTCGATCGCGGTGCGCATGGCTCGGGTGTTGGAGACGATCGCCGTGGCGTTGCGTTTGCCCGGAGCACCGATCTCGGCAGCGAAGACCTGTCGGGCGCTGGCCGTCAGGTGCTCGATCTGCGAGGACGCCGCGGCTTCGGACCGCAGCAGGAGGGACGAGAACGGTGCCACCTCGCCACCGAGTTCGCCGTCGAAGCGCACGAGCGCCGTCGAAGCCTCGTCGACCAGCGTCGCCACCTCGTCGCTCAGCCGGAGGGCGGCCGTGGAGATGTGCGGCGGCACGGCGGCGAGGTACTGTTCGCGCACCGTGCTGCGTCGAGCGGCACGAGGACCGTGGTCGGCATCACGCCGCTCCCAGTCGAGTTGCTCGTACTCCAGCGCGGGCCAGGTGCTCGTGGACACTCCTGCCTCCAGACCTCAGAACAACTGCGCCAGATTTTCTGACTTGTGCCACTATCTCAGAAAATCTGTCCATCGGGTTCTGACCTCGACTCGACCACGAAGTGGAAGGCCGATCGAGGGGGCCTGGCGTGGCTCCGCCTGAGCACTGCCCTCCGACCGGCGGCTCGGTAGCATGGCCCGGTCCCCGTCACCGTCGACCGGCCCACCCCGCGAAGGAGCCCCGATGCCCCCGACCCCGCCACGGACCGGCCTCGTCGGCGCCGGCGGCATCGCACACGCGCACATGCCGGGCCTGCTCCGTCTCGGCCCGGTCGTCGTGTACGCACAGGACAGCGCCGAGGACCTGGCCGCCGCGTTCGGTCCGGCCGCAGCCGCCGCGGGTTCCTCGATCATTGTCGTCGACTCGCTCGACGACCTGTTCGCCGCCGTCGACGTCGTGGACGTGGTGACGCCGACCTTCGCCCACGCCGAGGTCGTGCGCGCCGCACTCGCCGCCGGCAAGGACGTCGTGTCCGAGAAGCCGCTCGCCCGGACCGACGCCGACGCCACGGACCTGGTGTCCCGTGCCCGCGAGGCGGGCCGACACCTCTACCCGGCTCACGTGGTGCGCTTCTTCCCCGCGTACGTGCGCCTGCACGAAGCCGTCACCACGGGCCTCCTGGGCGACCTGGCCGTCCTGCGGTTCGTCCGCTCCGGCGCGTTCCCGATCCGCACCGCGTGGTTCGCCGACCGGGCACTGTCCGGCGGCATCGTGATGGACCAGATGATCCACGACCTCGACATCGCCCGCTGGGTCGCCGGACCGGTCACCACGGTGTCGGCGGTCGGCGTCCGCGCCGGCACCGAAACCGAGCCGGTGGAGGCGGCGCACGTCCTGCTCACGCACGAGTCCGGGGCGATCAGCCACGTCGCCGGGATCTGGGGGCCGCAGCACCTCGCGTTCTCGACCGAGTACTCGGTGACGGGCACGCGCGGCAGCCTGGCGCACCGGTCGCTCGACGAACAGGACTACGTCGCCGACCTCGCGGTGCCCGACGCTGCGGACGGCTTCCTGCCCGAGGTCGACCCAGCCGACGACCCGTACGGACTCGAGCTCGCCGAGTTCCTCGGGGCGTTCGCCGGCGGTGCCGCACCCCGGGTGACCGCGGCGGACGGCGCCGAGGCGGTCCGGATCGCGAACGCGGCACTCGAGTCGATGGACACCGGACAGCCGGTGCACCTGGCGACGGGGGCCCGCGCATGACCGCTCTGAAGATCGCCGTGACGTCGTTCGCGCACACCCACGCGATCGGCTACCTCACCGCCCTCGCCGCGATGCCCGGGGTCGAGGTCCGCGGTGCCGACCCGGACGGCGTCAGCACGGGCGAGACGGTCATCGAGCTGCGCGGCCGCGACCTGGCCGACGAGCTCGGGGTCGCCTACGCGGAGACGTACGACGAGCTGCTCGCCTGGGGCCCGGACGCGGTCGTCGTCACGAGCGAGAACGCCCGGCACCGCGAACTCGTCGAGGCCGCGGCGGCCGCTGGTGCGCACGTCCTGTGCGAGAAGCCGCTCGCGACCACGTGGGAGGACGGTCTCGCGATCCGCGACGCCGTCGAGGCCGCGGGCGTCATGCTCATGGTGGCGTTCCCGGTGCGGTTCACCTCGGCGTTCGACAAGCTCCGCGCGGCGCACGACTCCGGTGCGCTCGGGCAGCTGTTCTCGGTCCGCGGCGCGAACAACGGCATGCTCCCCCTGACCCGGTCGTGGTTCACCGAGCCGGAGCTGTCCGGCGGTGGCGCGATCGTCGACCACGTCGTGCACATCGCGGACCTGCTCGAGGGCCTGATGGGTTCGGCGCCCGTCACCGTCACGGCCGTGGCGAACCGCACGCTGCACGCGGCCCGGGCGCAGGCGGAGACCGCCGGACTCGTCACGATCACGTACGCGAACGGCGTCGTCGCGGCGATCGACTGCTCGTGGAGCAAGCCGGACACCTCGGCGGTGTGGGGTGGGCTGACGCTCGACGTCGCCGGGACGGGCGGCACGGTGTCGCTCGACTTCTTCGGGGCGGCTGCGCGCGGGATCGTCGCGGAGACCGGGCTGCCGATCGAGTCCCGCACCGGCGCCGACCCCGACGCCGTGATGCTCCGGACGTTCGTCGACGCCGTGCGGTCGGGCGTGCAGCCGCAGCCGGACGTGCACGTCGGGCTCCGGACGCTGTCGATCGTGCTCGCGGCGCAGGAGTCGGTGGCGACGGGCCGCACGGTGCCGGTACCCGGCGAGTAGCGACACGACACGGGGTCCGCGAGACACCGGTGCTCAGTGACCAGGATCAGCGCAGCGTGACCACGGCGTCGGCGGCGGCGATCGCCGCGGGGTCGTGCGCGGCGTGCACGACCACGACGCCGTCGGCTGCCTCGGCGGCGAGCGCCGCCACCACGAGCGCCGCCGAGTCCGCGTCGACGCCGGCCGTCGGTTCGTCGACGAGCAGCACCCGGGCCCGTTGCGCGAGGCCGAGCGCGACGAGCGTCCGCTGCCGCTGACCGCCGGAGAGCTCGTCGAGCGGACGGTCGGCGAGGTCGGCGATCGCCATCCGCTCGAGCTGCGCGTCGACGACGGCGCGATCGTCGCGGCCGAGCGGTCGCCACCAGGCCCGGTGGCGCCACCGCCCCATCGCGACGGTCGCGCGGACGGTGAGCGGGAGCGTGGTCGGCGGCACGGACTGGCTCACGTGGGCGACGCCGTCGGACGGGAGGCGCGTGACGCGCCCGGCGGTCGGCCGCAGCACGCCGGCGACCACGTCGAGCAGCGTCGACTTGCCGGACCCGTTGGGTCCGGTCAGCGCGGTGACCTGGCCGGCGGCGAAGGTCGCGTCGAGGCCGTCGAGGACGGTCCGATCCCCGCGCAGGGCTGTCACCCGGTCGAGGCGGACGGCTGGTGGCGGGTCGGTCGCTGGCACCTGAGCACGCTATCAGTATCGATACTCGTTTTCATGTAGCGTCTCGGACCGTGACCTGGCTGACCGATCCCTTCACCGTCGACTTCATGGTGCGCGCCCTGACCGGTGGCGCCCTGGCCGCGGTCCTGTGCGCCGTCGTCGGCACCTGGGTGCTCGTGCGCGGGATGGCGTTCCTGGGCGAGGCACTGTCGCACGGCATGCTGCCCGGCGTCGCGATCGCAGCCCTCACCGGCGTCCCCGCGGTGCTCGGTGCTGCCGTCAGCGCCGGGGTGATGGTGTTCGGCGTCGGGGCGCTGCGACGACGCGGTGGCTTGTCGTACGACACCTCGATCGGGCTGCTCTTCGTCGGGATGCTCGCCCTCGGGGTCATCATCGTGTCGGCATCGCGGTCCTTCGCCACCGACGTCACCGCGATCCTGTTCGGCGACGTGCTGGCCGTCACCCGCGCCGACCTCGGCGGACTGGCGGTCGCCGTCGCCGTCGCACTGGTCGTCGCCGCAGTGTTCCACCGGCCGTTCACCGCGCTGGCGTTCGACGTCCGCAAGGCCGCGACGCTCGGCCTGCACCCACGGCTCGCCGAAGTGGTCCTCATCGGCCTGGTCACGCTCGCCGTCGTGGCGTCCTACCGCGCGGTGGGGACCCTGCTGGTCGTCGGACTACTGCTCGCGCCCGCCGCAGCGGCCCGCGCCTGGACGAAGCACGTGGCCTCGACGATGCTCCTCGGCGCGGTGCTCGGTGTCGTCGCCGTACTGGTCGGGCTGCTCGTCTCCTGGCACGCCGGCACCGCCGCCGGCGCCAGCATCGCGGCCGTCGCCGTCGTGGGGGTCGCCCTGTCCCGCGCGACCGCCGCGGTCGCACGCACGATCGCGCGCGCCACCGCACGGAGCGACGCACACCCTGTCGACCACCCGGTCGACCCCCCCGTCCGAGCACCAGCACGAGAGGCACCATGAACCACGACCCGACCACCGACCGCGCGAGCACACGACTCCGGACGACACGACTCCTGGGAGCCGTGGGCCTGACGGCCGGCCTCGCCCTGACCGCCACGGCGTGCTCCACCACCTCGGCGCCGCAGGCCGACGGCCCCAACGCGACCACTGCTCCACACGGGTACGTGGCGGGCGCGACCGAGTCCCAGGAACCCCAGCTGGGCCTCCTCGCCGTCGCTGCGACCGGCGAGACGGCGCTGCACGACCTGCTCACCGGCGAGACGACCGACCTGGACCGCGTCGACGCGGCCGAGCACGCCGCGACCGACGGCCGGTTCCTCGTGACGAGCGACGGCGACCGCACCACGGTCGTCGACGGCGGCTCCTGGACCGTCGACCACGGCGACCACACGCACTACTACGCCGCCGAGCCGCGCGTCGTCGGGACACTCGAGGGCGGCGGCCCGGTCCAGGTGCACTCGTCGGAGACGACGACCACGATCGCCTGGCCGGAACGCGGCGAGGCAGTGGTGCTCGACCGCGCGGCACTCGGGCAGGGCGAGCTCGACGAGACCGCCCGACTCGACGCGACCGTGCTGCTGCCGCTCGGCAAGCACCTGGTGGCCGCCGACGGCGACACCGTCCGCGTCCTCGATGGCGACGGAGCGCAGACCGGGTCGACCGGGTCGGCCAGCGCCGGACACGCCTGCACCGACCCCGCTGGTGGGATCGTCACCCGCGCCGGCGCCGTGGTGGGCTGCGCCGACGGAGCGGTCTTCGTCGACGATGCCGGCGGGACCTCGTTCGTCGCGCTGCCGGACGACGCCGAGCGACCGACCGACTTCGCCGCGCGGGCCGGCCGCCCCACGGTCGCCGGACTCGCGGGCGACACCGGGTTCTGGCTGCTCGACGTGCGGGAACGCGCGTGGCAGCACGTCGCGACCGAACGGCCACTGCGCGCCGTGGTCGCCGTCGACGACCAGGACGAGCACGTGGTCGGGGTCGACGACACCGGCCGGGTCGTCGTCGTGACCGCGTCCACCGGTGCCGTCGCGACCACCGACCCCGTGGTGGACGGCGACACCGCGCCGCTGCTGCAGCTCGACGCGCAGCGCGCCTACGTGGCCGACCCGACGAGTGCCGTCGTGCACGAGATCGACTTCGCGGACGGCGCCCGCGTGGCCCGGACCATCGAGTTGCCGTTCGCGCCCGCCGCGCTCGCCGAGGTGGGACGGTGAGCGGGAGCGCGCCCGTCCGGCGCACCGCGCGGACACTGACCGCGGCGCTCGTCGTCGCAGCCGTCGCCGTCACCACCGCCGGCTGCACCACCGCCGGCTCGGACCGTCCACTCGTCGCCGTGACGACGAACATCCTGGGCGACGTCGTGACCGAGGTCGTCGGGGACCGGGCCGACGTCATGGTGCTCATGCCGCCCGGTGGCGATCCGCACTCGTTCGAGGTCTCCGCCCAGCAGGCGGCTCGGCTCCGGAGCGCGGACCTGGTGGTCGAGAACGGCCTCGGGCTCGAGGAAGGGGTGGCCCACCACGTCCGCGCCGCGGCCGACGACGGCGTGCCCGTGTTCACCGCCGGCGACGCGATCGACGCCCTGGAGTGGACCACCGACGACGACAGCGGCCCCGATCCGCACTTCTGGACGGACCCCGCGCGGATGGTCGACGTGGTCGAGGCCCTCGACGACGAACTGGACGCCGTCGGCATCGACGCACCCGGCGCCGAGGCCTACACCGACCGGCTCGTCGCCCTCGATGCCGACATGACCGCCGCCTTCGACACCGTCCCCGCCGATCGCAAGGCGCTGGTGACGAACCACCACGTGTTCGGGTACCTCGCCGACCGCTACGGGTTCCGGGTGGTGGGGGCCGTGATCCCGAGCGGCACGACCCTGGCGTCCCCGAGCGCAGCCGACCTGCGTGACCTGGCGGACGCGATCGAGCAGGCGGGCGTCCCGACGATCTTCGCCGACGCCTCGCAGCCCGCCCGCCTGGCCGAGGTCCTGGCGGAGGAGGTCGACGTGCAGGTGTCGATCCGCTCCCTGGCGACCGAGTCCCTGACCGAGGACGGTGCGGCGTCGACCTACCTCGGGATGATGCACTCGAACGCCGAGGCGATCGTCGACGGCCTGACGACTCCGATTTCTAATTGAGAATGAGAATCAGTACAGTAATGTCCATGACCAGAACCCAGACCCTCCGCGCCGCGGCACTGCCGACTGCGCTGCTCGGTGCCGCAGCCCTGGCCCTGACCGGGTGCGCCACCACCGCCGCCGACGCCGAGCGGACCTCGACCCCGAAGGCCGACGGCACCCGCATCACACTCACCTACGACGGCGGCCTGCTCGTGCTCGACCAGGACCTGCGGGTCGTGGCCGACGACGCCGTCGACGGCTTCACCCGCGTGAACCCCGCCGGCGACGGCCGCCACGTGCTGGTCACGGTGCCGGAGGGCTTCCGGGTGCTCGACACCGCGGCGGACCCGGCCCTGACCACCGCGGTCTTCCCGGCCGACACCGGCGGGCACGCCGTCGTGCACGGCGACCGCACCGCCCTGTTCGCCGACGGCACCGGCGACGTGACGACCTTCGACAACACCGAGCTCGACGGCGCCGAGCTGCCCGAGGTCGAGACGACGGAGTCCGAGGCCGCCCACCACGGCGTCGCGATCGAGCTCGAGGACGGCACGCTCCTGACGACCATCGGCACCGAGGAGAGCCGCTCCGGCGTGCGCGCCCTGGACGCCGACGGCGAGGAGATCACCCGGTCCGAGCAGTGCCCGGACGTGCACGGCGAAGGTGCCGTCACGGGTGAGGTCGCGGTGTTCGGCTGCACCGACGGCGCCCTCGTCTACGCCGACGGCGCGTTCGAGAAGCTCGACGCCCCCACGGAGTACGGCCGCACCGGCAACCTGTTCACCACGGACACGTCATCGGTCGCGGTCGGCGACTACAACGACGACCCGGACAGCGAGGGCTACCTGCTCGACCAGATCGCCCTGATCGACGCGGCCTCGGGGAAGTACACCGTCGCGGACATGCCCGACGGCGTCGGCTTCACGTTCCGCGACCTCGCACGCGGCCCCGGCGACGAAGCGGTGGTCCTCGGTGACGACGGCGCCCTGCACACCTTCGACGAGACCACCGGCGACCAGCTCGACTCGTTCCCCGTGATCGACGCGTGGGAGGGCCCGGCCGAGTGGCAGGACGCCCACCCCGCCGTGAAGGTCGCGGGCGACATCGCCTACGTCACCGACCCCGCCGAGCAGAAGGTGCACGCGGTCGACCTGACCACCGGCAAGGTCGTCGCCTCCAGCGACGCGCTGCCGGGCGTGCCCAACGAGATCGCGGTCGCGTAGCGCTCTGCAGGCGACCACCCGCAGACGGGAGGCCCGGTGCCAGCTGGCACCGGGCCTCCCGTCCGTCCTGGGACCGCGTCAGCCCTGCGGCGGCGCGTAGAACTGCAGGTCGTTGCCCTCGCTGTCCTTGAACGGGACGATCTTGCCCCACGGGTGCTCGCTGATCTCGCCCTGCACGTCCGCACCGCGCTCGCGGATGCTGGCCAGCTCGTCCTCGATCGACCCGTCCGGCTGGAACGTGATGACCGCTCCCCCGCCGCTCGACGGGCTCGCCGACTCACGGCCGTTCAGACCGATCATCAGACCGTTCGCGTCGATCTCGCTCCAGTCGTCGGACTCGTCCGTGACCGTCAGCCCGAGGGTGTCGCGGTAGAACGCGACCGCCCGCTGCATGTCGGTGACCGGGACCCATACCGCTGCGACTCCGCTTGCCATGGTGCTGCCTTCCGTCGGTGTTGCCGTACGGCGGAGCGTAGGCAGCGAGGCATGCGGGCCGACTCAGCAGGATCACCGGCGTTCGGAAATCGGATGCGCCCTGCAATCCGACTGCGCATCGGCCCCGAATCCCCTGTGCGCAACATCCGTGGCGCGCTCGACAAGAGAGGTCTCACCATGACCAGCAACGCAGCAACCGCTCGCAACCGCACCGGCTCGACGTGGACCCAGAAGGGTGCGCTCCTCTTCGGTGTCGTCTTCCTGATCGTCGGCATCGCCGGCTTCATCCCCGGGCTCACGATGGACATGGGCTCGATGTCCATGGCCGGTCACGGCTCCATGGCCCTGCTCCTGGGCCTGTTCCAGGTGTCGGTCCTGCACAACATCGTGCACCTGCTGTTCGGCATCGTCGGACTCATCGCAGCCCGTTCGGCGTCGGGCGCTCGCCTGTACCTGGTCGTCGGCGGCATCGTCTACGCGGTCCTGTTCGTCTACGGTCTGTTCACGGCCGGCATGGCGGACCCCGCGGACTTCGTCCCCCTGAACAGCGCGGACAACGTCCTGCACGCGTTCCTCGCCGTCGCGATGATCGTGCTCGGCTTCGTGCTGCCGCGCATCGGCGCGCGCACGCGCTGACAGTCGTCCGTCGCCTGCCGCGTTCGCGCCCCCAGGCGGGCATCGCGCCCACGTGAGTCGGGGCGCGATGCCCGTGCAGGGGCGCGGTGCGCGGTGGCGGCGCTCCACACGTCCACCAACCCGCGGCGTACTGTCCGTCGCATGCCCGCTCTCACCGACACGTTCACCCTGTCCAACGGCCTGCACATCCCGAAGATCGGCTTCGGCACCTGGCAGATCCCGTCCGGCGACGACGCCTACGACGCCACGACGACCGCCCTGGACGCCGGCTACCGTCACATCGACACCGCCCTGGCCTACGGCAACGAGGCCAGCGTCGGCCAGGCCATCCGTGACAGCGCCGTTCCCCGCGACGAGGTCTTCGTCACGACGAAGCTGCCGGCCGAGATCAAGACCGCAGACGGCGCCCGCGAGGCCTTCGAGACCTCGAGCCGCAACCTCGACGTCGGCGTCATCGACCTGTACCTCGTGCACGCACCGTGGCCCTGGGACGCCATCGGCTCCGACCACCGCGACGGCAACGTCGAGGTGTGGAAGGTCCTGGAAGAGGTCTACGACGCCGGCCGGACCCGCTCGATCGGTCTCTCGAACTTCGCCGTCGCCGACCTCGAGGACCTGCTCGGCCGCACCGACGTCGTCCCGCACGCGAACCAGATCCGCTGGTTCATCGGCAACACCCAGGACGAGACGACCGCGTTCGACCGCGAGCACGACATCCTCACCGAGGGCTACTCGCCGCTCGCCACCGGCGGCCTGCTCGAGAACACGCAGATCGCCGAGATCGCGGCGAAGTACGACAAGTCCGTCGCCCAGGTCGCGATCCGCTACCTGCTCGAGAAGGACGTCCTGCCGCTGCCGAAGTCCACGACCCCGTCGCGCATCGCCGCGAACGCCGACGTCGACTTCGTGCTCGCCGCCGAGGACGTGGCCGCGCTCGACGCGCTCGAGGACACCGCGAGCTGACGCGGCCCGACTGACGGACGGGAGGCGCGGTGCCCGCTGGCACCGCGCCTCCCGTCCGTCAGCTGGTTCGCTTCACTCGATCTTCTTCAGCCCGAGCGCCGCCTTCTTCCGCACCCACGGGCGGTCGTCGGTCAGCTTCTCCTCGAACGCCGCCCGCGCTCGAGGATTCGGCCGCTTGCTCAGTGCGAACACCGCATGCCCGCTGATCTCGTGGTCGTCCATGAGTTGCAGGAGGACGTCGACCGCTTCGGGCCGCTTCGACTTCCCCAGCGCGAGGGCCACCATCTGCCGTGCACGTCCGTACTGGGGATCGAGCGCGAGCGCTGCCACGTCGTCGAAGTACGCGTCCACGTACGCTGACTCGACCGAATCCCCTGCTGCCCAGCAGGTACCCGCTTCGTCGGGGAAGTTGCGGAACGCCTCGATCAATGCAGGCACGGCTGTGCCCTTTGCCGACGGATTCGTCAGCGCATGAGCGACTGCCCGCTGCATCATCGGCGTCCGCGCCTTCCGCAACCACTCGATCAGCGTCGGCACCGCGTCCTTGTACCGGATACCTGACTGAGCGAAGACGGACAGGTTCGAGAAGTCGTACCCCAGCTTGCGGAGGTCGGCCAGGATCGCCGCCTGCTCGGCAGCTTCTTCTGGAGTGAACGGCATCAGGTCCTCGGGAGCACTTGGGGGCAGGTCGTCTCTCCGCGCACCGTCGGATCGACAGCGTCGTCGGGCAATGCTGACCTCTTCATGTGAGCCCGACCGTACCGCAGGGGTGACACGGAGCACGTCCTCGTACTGTCGAGGTGTGCCGGCCCGGCGACGGGAACAGACAGCCCCCGTTGCCGGTTGCACCACACGGTGCCGCAGCCAGCGGTACGACGACCTCAGGAGGCCACCATGACCACCACCGAAACCGCCATCCTCGCCGGCGGCTGCTTCTGGGGAGCGCAGCAGCTCCTCCGTCGCCGACCCGGCATCGTCAGCACCCGCGTCGGCTACTCGGGTGGTGACACCCCGAACGCGACGTACCGCAACCACGGTGATCACGCCGAGGCGGTCGAGATCGTCTTCGACCCGTCGGAGATCTCGTACCGCGACCTGCTCGAGTTCTTCTTCCAGATCCACGACCCGTCGACGAAGGACCGCCAGGGCAACGACGTCGGCCGTGCCTACCGTTCCGCGATCTTCTTCACCTCGCCCGAGCAGGAGCAGGTCGCGCGCGACACCATCGCCGACGTGGACGCGTCCGGTATCTGGCCCGGCAAGGTCGTCACCGAGGTCGAGCCCGCAGGCGACTTCTGGCAGGCCGAAGAGGAGCACCAGGACTACCTCGAGAAGTACCCCGCCGGGTACACCTGCCACTTCGTGCGCCCGGGTTGGAAGCTCCCGCACCGCGACGAGGCGACCGCGGCGGTCTAGGGGCAACCCACTGACGGACGGGAGGCGCGGTGCCAGCTGGCACCGTCCCTCCCGTCTGTCATCTCGTCGGGTCCACCGCGCCGCGCGGCTCAGCCGCGCGGCACCAGTGCGTCGATCGCCGCCAGCTCCTCGTCGGTGAGCGGGGCGCCCGCGAGCGAGTCGAGCGTGCCGTCCAGTTGACGGACACTCGATGCCCCGACCAGCGCCGACGTGACGGCCGGCTGCCGGAGCACCCACGTGATCGCGAGCTGGGCGAGCGTCTGCCCGCGTGCTGCCGCGATGTCGTTGAGCGCCCGCGCCGTGGCCAGGTACTCGTCGTCGATGCGGTCCGCACCGAACCAACGGCCCTCGGCGGCACGTGAACCCACCGGCACCGAACCGTCCAGGTAGCGGTCCGTCAGCAGCCCGCCGGCCAGCGGCGAGAACACGATCGCGCCGGTGCCGAGTCGCGTGAGCTCGTCGAAGAGCCCGTCCTCGGGGACGCGGTCGAACATGTTGTAGCGCGGCTGGTGGATGAGCAGGTGCATGTTCTCGGCAGCGAGCGCCTCGGCTGCCGCGGCGGTCTGCGCCGGGTCGTAGTTCGAGATGCCGGCATACAGCGCCTTGCCCGAACGGACCGCGGTCACGAGGGCGCTGACCGTCTCCTCGATGGGGGTCTCAGGGTCGGGACGGTGCGAGTAGAAGACGTCGACGTAGTCCAGGCCGAGGCGCCCGAGGGACTGGTCGAGCGACGCGAGCATGTACTTGCGAGAGCCCCGGTCGCCGTACGGGCCCGGCCACATGTCGTAGCCGGCCTTCGTCGACACCACGATCTCGTCGCGGTACGGGCGCAGGTCCGACTCGAGGATGCGGCCGAACTGCTCCTCGGCCGACCCGGGAGGCGGACCGTAGTTGTTCGCCAGGTCGAAGTGCGTGATCCCACGGTCGAACGCGTGCAGCACGATGTCGCGCTGCGTGGTGAGTGCGCGGTCGGCGCCGAAGTTGTTCCACAGGCCGAGGGAGATGCGCGGCAGCATGAGGCCGCTCCTCCCCACGCGCTGGTACGGGAGCTGCTCGTAGCGGTCAGCGGCAGGCAGGTGGACGTCAGGCATCGTTGCTCGATCCGGGTCGGGGACAGGCCATCGAGAACGCTACCGCGTCGGATCACGGAGCCGCGTGGTCACCTGTGGGACACGTCCGGTTGGGCAGTTGTCGGGTCGCACAGGACAGGATGGGACCAGCCGACCGATCGGCGGGCAGAGGAGACACCGTGGACACAGCGCCGTACTCGCAACCACTCCGGGAGTACATCGAGCAGCTCCGGACCGAGGGCTACAGCGTCGCGGACGGACACACTGCCGACCCGGACCTCATCGACCCGCACGGCAACCCCGTCCTCACGTGGCGCGACGACTACCCGTACGACGAGCGTCTGCCGCGCGACGAGTACGAGTACTCGAAGTACCAGCTGCAGATCGAGCTGCTGAAGTGCCAGTACTGGCTCGAGGACACCGGGCAGAAGGTCGTCGTGCTGTTCGAGGGGCGCGACGCCGCGGGCAAGGGCGGCACCATCAAGCGGTTCACGGAGCACCTGAACCCCCGGACGTCGCGCGTCGTGGCGCTCAGCAAGCCGAGCGAGCGGGAACGCGGCGAGTGGTACTTCCAGCGCTACGTGCAGCACCTGCCGTCGGCCGGCGAGATGGTCCTGTTCGACCGTTCCTGGTACAACCGCGCCGGCGTCGAACGGGTGATGGGCTTCTGCGACGACGCCGAGTACGAGTCATTCATGACCCAGGTGCCGCAGTTCGAGCGGATGCTCGTCGACTCCGGCATCCACCTGACGAAGTTCTGGTTCTCGGTCACCCGCCGCGAGCAGCGCACCCGCTTCGCGATGCGGCAGCTCGACCCGGTGCGCCGGTGGAAGCTGTCCGACATCGACCTGCTGTCGCTCGACCGGTGGGAGGACTACACCGAGGCGAAGATGGCGATGTTCACGCGCACCGACAAGCGGTACGCACCGTGGACCATCGTGCGGTCGAACGACAAGAAGCGCGCCCGCCTGAACGCGATGCGGTACTTCCTGACGCAGTTCGACTACCCGGACAAGGCCGTCGACGTGATCGGCAAGCCGGACCCGCTCATCGTGCGGCGCGGCAAGCGGGACGTGGACATCGAGTGAGCGGACCGTCAGGAGTCGGCACGCGGGCGTAGGGGTTCCGTCAGGGCACCTTCCCCCTTGCTCGCCCGCACGGGAACGTGTCCGGTGTGACACTGACAGCGATCATGCCGACGCTCCGTGCGTCCCTGCCGGATCCGATGGACCCGGTCCTGTGGCCGGCACACACCGTGGCGACCACCGACGACCTGGTGGTCGCCGCGATCTCGATGGTCCGGCTCGCCGACCTGACCGGCACCCCGAGCGTCCACACCGCGGAGCAGTCGCCGCCGCGCTACCGCCCCCGCGGCTGGACCCCTCGTGACGTGAGCGTCGCGGTCGCGTCGGTCACCCGTGTCCGACGGCCGCGCACCGGGGTGGTGCTCCTGGAACTGGACGCGGTCCTGCCGACCTGCGCCGTGCTCGACCAGGTGCGTCTGATCGGACGCCGGAGCACCGCTCCCCTCGCCACGATGTACGTCGTCACCCGATGCGACGGTCAGGCCGACGGTCCGTTCCACCGCCTCCCGGCTCCGCTGCCGGCCGACGTCCGCGATGGCGACCTGGTCTGCTTCCCCTGCCTCACGACCGTCCGGCACCGGGACGTCGTCGGCACCGTCGAACCGGTCAGCACCGTGGAACCCGTCCGCGCCGAGCTCCTGCCGGTGGGACGGTGACCACGGCGACGTCGGTCCGCGACCGCCTGATCGACGGGCCGCACCTGTGGGGCCGCTACACGATCCGGCCGGTGGGACGCACGATGTGGACCTCGCGGACACTCGTCGTGTTCCCGCCCGGGACGAACACGAGTGAGCGCCTGCTGCTCCGGGCGTGGCACGTGTGGCCCGCCGTCGGGGCGTTCACCGCGCTCGTGGTCGTGGTCCTCGCGGTCTCGGTACCGGCGGCGGGCATGCCCGTCGGGCTCGCGCTGTACGCCGCGGGGTTCGTCGTCCTCGGCCGGGCCACCAGGCGGCTGCGGCCACGGGTGCGCTCGATCACCGTGACCACGTTCCTGGGCACCGGTCGGCCGGAGGTGCACGGCGACGAGCGGCTCCTCGCCGGGTCGCTCGACGCGCTCTCGATCCTGGAGCGGGCGGTGCGGGCGCACCGGCTCGCGCCCGTCGACTTCGAGCTCATCTGGGCGGACGTGTGGGCCGCGCTGCCGGAGCAACCACCGCGGGCAGGGTGACCCATCCCGAGCGCGGTGCCCCGCTGGCCGGACCCGCCGGCTCAGCGCCGCCAGGCCGCCCACTCGGGGTCGTGCCCGGGCCAGACCTCGACGCCGGGCTCGGCGGCCAGGTCCGCCAGCCGGTCGATCGAACGCTGCGCCTCGAGCTCGTCCCCGGCCCTCCCCACCCAGCCACACGGAGTCCGCTCGGTGAGGTTCCGCTCGAGGTCGGCGGCGTCGCACGCGAGCACCACGGTCCGATCCGGCAGGTCGATGCGGAACGACTGGTGCCCCGGCGTGTGTCCGCGGGTGTCGAGTGCGGTCAGGCCGGATGCCAGTTCCGTGTCCCCGTCGAGCAGGAACACCCGGACGTCGGCGTCGAGCACGTCGTCGACGACGACCGTCTCCCGCCGACCGATGCCGCTCCGCAACCAGTCCCACTCCCGTCGCTGCAGCGCGACCGGGGTGCCCGATGGGACGAGCCGGAGGCCGCCCGTGTGGTCGAGGTGCACGTGCGAGATCGCGCAGAGCGCCAGGTCGGCCCACGCCAGTCCCGCAGCCGCGACCCCCTCGGCGAGCGCGTCGCCCGGCGGCACGACCGCCGTGTAGCTCTCGTACTCGTAGTGCGCGGCACGCGCCTCGGGGTCGCGCACGCGGTCGACGTTGAACCCACCGTCGAGGAGCACCCAGCCGTGGTCGAAGACGACGGCCGCGGCGGTGACGGGTTCGAGGAGGAATCGTGCGGGATCGCCGCCACGCAGGGAGATCGACTCGGGGATCGGTTCCCACCCGAGCACGAGCGGCACGAGCCCGCGTGGCCGGCCCCCGAGTGCGGTTCCGGTCCACACCGCCCCGTCGAACGTCTTCGTCATGCCCTTGCACCTCCGGCTTGATTGGATACAATTTGTGCCAATCCGAATCCATTGTGCCGGAGTTCCGGGAGGACGCCATGACCGACGCGATCGACATCAACATCCCCATCTCCCCCGAGATGCTGCACTGGGGCCGGCGCCCCACCTTCGAGATGGTCGAGGAGATCGCGAACGGGTACCCGTCGGACGTGTCCCGCTGGCTGATCGGTGCGCACACGGGCACGCACGTCGACGCCCCGTCGCACTTCGTGCCCGGTGCGACGACCGTCGACGAGATCGCGCTCGAGAGCGTGGTCGGACCGGTCCGCGTCCTCGACCTGCGACACGTCGTCGAGGAGATCACCGCCGACGACCTCGAGGCGGCGGGTGCGGCCGGTGCCGAGCGCGTGCTGTTCCGCACGCGCAACTCGACCGACGCGCTGACCCGGAACGAGCGGTCGGAGACGTGGGTCGGCCTCGGCCCGAGCGGTGCACAGTGGCTGGTCGACCGCGGGGTCCGGTTCGCCGGCATCGACTACATGACGATGGAGGCCCCGGCGCACACCGAGGCGTGGCCGACACACGTCGCCCTGTGCGGCGCCGGCGTCGTGATCCTCGAGAACGCGGACCTGTCCGAGGTCGAGCCCGGCGACTACCTGATGGTCTGCCAGCCGGTGCCGTTCGCGGGGCGGGAGGCCGCTCCCGCTCCGACCGTCCTGCTCCCCCTGGCCGTGGCGACCCACGCATGAGCGTCCACGTGGTCCTGGTCCACGGCGCCGGCGGTTCGCCGTCCACCTGGTCGTCCGTCGCCCCGCTGCTGCGCGACCGCCGCATCCCGTACACGCTCGCCGACAACGCGATGACCTCGCTCCGCGACGACGAGGCCTCGGTCCGCGCCCTGGTCGACGGCATCGACGGCCCGGTCCTGCTCGTCGGCCACTCCTACGGCGGCGCCGTCATCACGAACGCGGGCACGCACGACCGCGTCGTCGGGCTGGTCTACGTCGCGGCCTTCGCCCCGGACGCCGGCGAGTCGGTCTCCGGGATCGTCGAGACCCGGGAACCCGCTCTCGTCTCGCAGTACATGCACCGCGGCCCGGCCGGCGAGTGGATCGCACAGGACGACGAGGAGTCGCGCGTCGCACTCGCCTGGGACGTGCCCGAGGACGTGCTCCGGGCCGCACGGGCGGAGGGTCGCGTCACCGCCGACGCCGCCTTCCAGCAACCCACCGGCGAGCCCGCGTGGCGGACCCGCCCGAGCTGGTACCTGATCGCCACGAGCGACCGGCACCTGCTGCCCGCGATCCAGCGCGACTTCGTCGCCCGGATGGGTGCAGTGGTCGACGAGGTCGACACGAGTCACGCCGTCGCGCACGCCGCTCCGGACCGGGTCGTCGCCGTCATCGAGCGCGCGGTGGCCGCGCTGCGCTGACCACCGCCTGCTGCGCGGGTGTGGCCACGGTCAGGAGGCCGTGGTCACCAGTCCGTCCAGGTCCTTGACCACACGACCCGCCTGCAGGACCGCGCGCACGCTGGCAGCGTCGGCCAGCGCGCCGACGTCGGCGAGCGGGTCGACGCCCGAGACGACCAGGTCGCCGGCCTTGCCGGGCTCGACGGAGCCGAGCCGGCCCTCCAGACCGAGCAGCCGGGCACCCTGCAGCGTGCCGGCCGCGATCGCGGCGAGCGGCGAGAGCCCGACCTGCACGAGGCGGGCGAGTTCGGCGAGGTTCCGACCGTGCGGGTGCACACCCGCGTCGGTGCCGAGCGCGACGGGCACGCCGGCGGCGACGGCACGTCGCACGCTGTCGAGGCCGCGAGCGTGCAGTGCCGCGCGCTGTGCGAGGCGTTCCGCAGAGGCGGTGGACGGGTCGAGTTCACGCAGGAGCGTGCTGAGGGTGGGGACGAGCACCGTGCCGCGTTCGACCATGAGCGCGATGGTGTCGTCGTGCAGGTCGTAGCCGTGTTCGATGCTGGCGGCTCCGCCGAGCACGGCGGCACGGGCCGCGGCGTCGGTGAGCGCGTGGGCGGTGACCGGGCGGCCGCCGCGTTCGCCGACCAGGTGGACGACGAGCCGCACCTGGTCCTCGGTGATGCCGACGTCGTCCGGGTCGTCGGTCGGCGAACCGACCCCACCGGACGTGGAGACCTTGATCGCGTCGGCGCCGGTGCGGAGCAGCGAGCGGACCGTCCGGACGACGTCCTCGTCGGTGTCGACGACGCCCGGCGCTGGCATGCCCGGCCGGACGGCCCAGGCCGGCAGCGACCCGTTCGGCCGGACCGGGTCGGCGTGGCCACCGGTGGGCGAGAGCATGGCGATCGCGAGGTGCAGGCGCGGACCGACGACGGTGCCCCGGGCGACGGCGTCGCGGTAGCCGGGGGTGAGCCCGTCCAGGTCCCGCGCGGTCGTGACGCCGGCGTGCAGGGTGCTCCGGAGCACCTCGGCGACCTCGAGCACGTGCTCCTCCGGGAACCGTGCTCGCTGTTCCTCGGGCGTCGTCGACACCATGCTGAGGTGCACGTGCGCGTCGACGAAGCCGGGCAGGAGCCACCGGCCGCTCAGGTCCACCGTCGGCACGTCCGCGGCCGGGGCGCGCCGTGGACCGACGTAGGTGACGTCGCCGTCACGCAGCTCGACCTCGGCGTCGGCGCGGGGCGGCGCACCCGTGCCGTCGACCAGGGTCGCGCCGACCAGTCGGAGCACGCCGTCGGCGTGCGGGGTCGTCGGGAGTCGTGCCGCCACAGCGGGCCTTCCGGGTCGGTCAGCCGGCCAGGCTGAAACGGGCGGAACCGGGGTCCGCGTCGAGCAGGCGGCGCGTGTACCAGTGCTGCGGATCGGCGTAGATCTGCTCGACCGGACCGGCCTCGACGACCTCACCCTGGTACAGCACGACGACCTCGTCGCTCACACGCTGCACGACCGCCAGGTTGTGCGAGATGAACATCATCGTCAGGCCGAGGGACTCCTTGATGTCGGCGAGCAGCTCCAGGATCTGCGCCTGCACCGAGACGTCGAGCGCCGAGGTGATCTCGTCGGCGATGACCAGGTGCGGGTCGATGACGAGGCCGCGGGCGATGGCGATGCGCTGCCGTTGCCCGCCGGAGAACTCGTGCGGGTAGCGGTGCATCATGTCCCGTGACAGCCCGACCCGCTCGAGCCAGCCGCCGATGCGGTCCTCGTGGGTGGCGACCCGGGGGCGGACGGGGTCGATCGCCTCGGCCAGGGTCTGCGCGACGGTCCGTCGCGGCGAGAGCGACGAGTACGGGTCCTGCGGGATCATCTGGACCCGGCGGCGGTACCCGCGCAGGGTCGACCGGTCGGCCGCGGTCAGGTCGACGCCGTCCACCGCGGCGCTGCCCGAGGCGGGCTTCACGGTGCCGACCAGGACCTTGGCGAGGGTGGACTTGCCCGAGCCGGACTCGCCGACGACGCCGACGGTGCGACCTCGCTCGAGGCGGAGGTCGACGCCGTGCAGGACGGTCGTCGAGCCGAACGCGACGTCGAGGGCGCGGACGTCGATCATGGGGGCCGTGCCGGTGTCGGTTGCGCGGCGTTCGCGCGCCGCCGTGGTGTCGGTCATGCGTGTGCCTCCGCCTGTTCGGTGCGCGTGGACTCCGTGGGCACCGTCACGACCGGTGTGGCCGCCAGGAGCTGCTTCGTGTACGGGTGGTCGACGGTGTCCGGGGAGAGCCCGGCGACGTCGTCGATGCGCTCGACGATCTCGCCGTTCCGCATCACGAGGACCCGGTCGCACAGCGCTCGGACGACGCCGAGGTCGTGGGAGATGAACAGCACGGCGGTGCCGGAGTCCTCGTTCATCCGCTTGAGCACGGTCAGCACCTCACGCTGGACGGTGACGTCGAGGGCGGTGGTCGGTTCGTCCGCGATGAGCAGGTCGGGCTTCGTGCTCATCGCCGACGCGATCATCGCGCGCTGCTTCATGCCGCCGGAGAGCTGGTGCGGGTACTGGCGCAGTCGACCCTCGGGATCGGTGAGCATCACGGCGCGGAAGCCCTGCGTCAGGAGCCGGATCGCGTCACGTCGGCTGTGGCGCAGCCGCATCCGCAGCACGTCGGACAACTGGATGCCGAGCACCATGGCCGGGTTCAGCGCGGTGCCCGGGTCCTGGTAGACCAGGCCGATGCGGGACGCGAGCACGCGGTCCGGCACACGACCGAGCAGGTCGACGCCGCCGAGTTCGAGCCGCCGCGCGGAGCCCTCGAGCCCCTCGCCCAGCAGCTTGGCGACGAGCGAGGCCGTCAACGACTTGCCCGAACCGGACTCGCCGACGATCCCGAGCACCTCGCCCCGCCGGATGGTGAACGAGACGTCCTTGACCAGGGCGCGTCCACTGGCGGCGTGCTGCACCGAGATGCCGTCCGCGACGAGCACGGCGTCGTCCTCGACCGCGAGCGTCGACGGGCCGGTCGCGCGGGTGGTGCGGGACCGCGTGGTGTTCGACCGCGGGTTCGCGGCAGCGGCCAGTCCGTCCCCGACGAGCAGGGCGGCGAGGGAGGCGAAGGTCAGCGCGACCGCGGGTCCGACGATGACGACGGGGTTCACGACGATCCGGTCCAACCCGTCGTTGAGCAGGGTGCCCCAGTCGAACGCGGGGGTCTGCGCGCCGAGGCCGATGAAGGACAGTCCGGAGATCTCGACGAGCGATCCGGAGAAGGCACCGGCGATCAGGATCAGCGTCGGCTCGGCCATGTTCGGCAGGACGTGCCGCATCGCGACGCGGTGCGCCGGGACCCCCATCAGGCGTGCCGTCGTGACGTACTCGCTGGTGGAGATCTTCGCCGCCAGGTTGGCGGTCAGACGGGCGAAGCCGGCGATGTTCGCGACGGCGATGGCCACGACGACCTGCACCATGCCCTGCCCGAGGATCGCTGCGACGATGATCGCGACGAGCATCGTCGGGTAGCTGACCGCGAACTCGATCCCGCGCAGCCCGAGCTCGCGCACCCGGCGGGGGGCGAGCCAGACGCCGATGCCGAGCGCGATGCCGACGATCGCGGACAGGGCCGTGGCGGCGAGCGCCATCAGGACCGTGGCCCGGGTGGCGACCAGGGTGCGCGCGAGCATGTCGCGGCCGAGGGTGTCGGTACCGAGCGGGTGCTCGGCGGTGGACCCCAGCCCAGAGGTGCCGCCGATGCCCGTGGCCTGGGAGCCGAACACGAACGGGGCGACGACCGCCACGATCAGGATCAGCCCGAACATCGCCAAGCCGACGATCAGCCCGCCGTTCCACGCGAAGGTCCGGGGACGCGATGCCGGATCGGTGGTGGCGGCCCGGACGGTGGTGATGGTGTCAGCCACGCTTCTCCCCGAGGGTGCGCGGGTCGATGAGACCCAGGATGATGTCGATGACCAGGGTGATCACGAGCGAGATGAGCCCGATCACGAAGACCGCGGCGCGGATCACCGGGTAGTCCTTGTCCACCGCGATGGCCTGCACGATCACGCCGCCCAGGCCCGGCCACGCGAAGACCGCCTCGGTGATGAGTGCCGAGCCGAGCAGGGCCGTCAGGATGATCCCGGACAGCGTCAGTGCGGTGGTGAGCAGGTTCGGCAGCATGTGCTTGGCGTAGATCGACAGCGCCGGCAGCCGCCACCCGCGGGCGGTGCGCATGTAGTCCTGCTCGAGGATGACGGCGGTCTCGCGGCGGACGATGCGGGCCACCGAGCACGTGCCGCCCACGGTGAGCGAGGCGATCGGCAGGACCGCCGCCGCGCCGAAGTCGTAGGCCGGCGAGTACGCGGGCGGCAGCACGTGCAGCAGGACCGCGAAGACGACGACGAACCCGGTGGCGAGCACGTACGTGGGGATCGACGAGATCAGGCCGGTGACCGCCGAGAACGAGACGTCGAGCCAGCGGTGCCGGTCGCCGCGGGTGAGGACACCGACGGTCATGCCGAGTGCGAGTCCGAGGACGAGCAGCAGCAGGACCGCGGCGATCGTGATCGTCAGCGTGTACGGCACGGCCGTCATGACGATGTCCATCGCCGGCGCGCGGTACTTGTACGAGTCACCGAAGTCGCCCTGCACGACGCCGGCGACGTAGTGCCACAGCTGGACGGCGATCGGCTGGTCGAGACCGAGTTGGTGCCGGACGAGCTCGACCTGGGCGAGCGTCGCGGTGTCGCCGGCGATGGCCGTTGCCGGGTCGCCGGGGATGAGCTGCACGATGAGGAACGTCACGAGGACGAGCAGCGCCAGGTTGATGACGAGGCCGACGGCGCGGCGGAGCAGGAAGCGGCGCCAGGCACCGCCGAGGCTCGCGGCCCGGGGTGCTGTGGCGGTCGGGGTTCCCGGAGACCCGGGGGTGCCCGGACCGGGCACGGGGAGATGGTCGACGGTGGTGGTGCTCATCGCGGGTCCTCCTGGTGCTCCGGTCCGGGCTGGGGTGGTGCGGTGGTGCGTGGTGCGCGTTGCGTGGTGCGTGGTGCGTGGTGCTCGTTCGGTCAGGCGATCAGGAGACGATCCGCATCGCGGAGATGTCCCAGTAGCCCGAGAACACGTGGGTCTCGAAGCCCTTGCGGGCGACGTACCGGTGCGTGTCCGTGATGAGCGGGGTCATGTCGACACGCTCGAGGATCGACTTCTGCGCGGTGGCGAAGTCCTCGCACTGCTGGTCGGCGTCCGACGTGGCCATCGCCGCCTGGTAGGCCGCGAGTCCCTCGGGGTTGTCGCTCGAGGACACGTTGGTGCCGCCCTCGGCGTACGTCGGTCCGACGTAGCGCGCGATCGAGGTGTTGATCAGCCCGGTCTGCGCGTCCTCGGCCGCCACGGCGACGTCCCAGGTCTTGGGTTCGGTGCGCATCTGCTTGGTCCAGTCGGCAGGGTCCGGAGCCGAGACCTTCACGGTCGCACCGGCGTTCCGGAGCGACTCCGCCAGGAAGTCGGCCGCGGGGTCCCAGTTCGACATGATGAGCAGCCGGATCGTCTTGCCCGTGAGCTCCTTCGTCGCGGCCTTCGCGTCGTGGGACTGCACGAGGGACGAGTCGTCCAGCGCGCAGCGGTAGCTCGCCGCGTTCACCGTGTTCTGCTCGACCCCGAGGCCGTCGAGACCGGCGTTGTTGAACCCCTTCGTGTCGATCGCCTGGGCGACCGCGGCGCGGAGCGGCTGGTCGTCGGCGAACACCGAGCCGGAGCCCTCCGCCTCGTTGAACACGAGGTTGTAGGCCGAGCTGGCGAACTGCACGGTGGAGTAGTCGTCGCCGCTGAAGCGCTCGGCGTTCGAGTCGTAGAAGCGTGCGACGTCGACACCGCCGGACTGCAGCAGGTTGGCGCTCGTGTTCGAGTCGCCCTGCACGGTCAGGTTGATCGTCTTGGCCGGCTCACCGGTGACGGTCTTCCACGCCGGCCAGGCGTCGTAGTCGGACCGCAGCGCGTAGGAGACGCTCTTGCCGGCCGAGGACTTCGCGAGCGTGTACGGGCCGGACCAGGCGCCGTCGACGGTGCCGGCCGCGAGGCCCTTCGTGTCGGCGAGACCGGCCGGGCAGATGATCCCGGTACCGGGGCGGGTCAGGCCGCCGAGCAGCTGCGAGTACGGCTCGCTGAGCGAGATCGTCAGCGTGCCGGCGGCGTCGTCGGCGGTGAACTCCGGGTCACCCGAGCCGAAGGCCTGGTTCTTCCAGGTCTGCGCACCCGAGTCGTCGAGGCCGACCAGGTACTCGAAGGACTTCTCGACGACCGTCGGCGTGATCTCGGTGCCGTCGGAGCACGTGGCGCCGTCGCGGATCGTGAACTCGTACTTCGACGCCGACTCGGCGTCCCACTTCGTCGCGAGCCCGCCGATGTAGCCGCCGTCGTCGCCCTCGCCCTGTCGGAGCAGGGTGTCGAAGCCGAGTCGTGCGACCTCGACGTCCGAGCTGGCCGAGGCCTTCGCGGGGTCGAAGGTCGCCGGGGCGTACCAGAGCTCTGCGTTGATCGTGTCGGTGCTCGACGAGCTGTCGCCGCCGTCGGCGGAGCCGGACGCGGTGCACGCGCTCAGGGAGAGTCCGGCGGCGGTCGCCAACGCGACGCCGACGAGGATGCGCTTCCTCACCATGGTGCTGTCCTCCAGTGGGATTCGGGGTGATGCCAGGGAGTCAGTCCCAGGGTCGGGTCCAACTTGGATCCAATTTAGAACAATCCGCATCCAACTGTGTTTCGAGTGGATTACATCTGACCGGGACGAGCCACGGCGTCGAAGACCGTCGCGCCACCGACGTCGGTGCGCAGGACCCGCGCCGCGGCGAACTCGTCGACCGTGCACGCGGCCGGGTCCACGTCGAGCAGCACCCAGTCCGCCAGGGCGCCGGCGCGCAGCACGCCGCGGCGGTCCTCGGCGAAGGAGGCGTGTGCGGCACCGCGCGTGTAGGCCTCGACCGCCTCGAGCACCGAGAGCGCCTGTGCCGGGCCGATCGGCTCGTCGAGGCCGCGCATCCGACGGGCTGCGGCGACGGGGACCACCTCGCGCGGATCGAAGGGGAAGTACGGCGCGTCCGAGCCCATGGCGACCGTGGCGCCGGCGTCGGCCCAGGTCCGCATCGGGTTGACCTCGTCGACACGGCTGCCGAGCCGGCGCTGCAGCCCGGCGGCGTTCTTCCAGGCGATCGAGGGCTGCAGCGACGCGACGACGCCGAGGCGTGCCGCACGGTCGGCGCTCGTGACGCTCGGCTCGAGGTACGCGTGGATGAGCTGGCAGCGGAGTCCGGCGACCGATCGCCCCGTGTCCCGTTCCGCTGCCTCGAGCCCGTCGAGCACCTCAGCGACCGCACGACTGCCCACCGCGTGGACGCCGAGTCCCCACCCCGCGGCCACGCACGACGCGGCGAGCCGGGCGAAGTCGCTCGCCGCGATCCGCTGCACGCCGTGGTCGTCGCCGGTCCAGGGCCGTTCGAGCAGCGCCTGCCCCTTCATGCCCTCGCCGTCGTAGTAGACCTTGACCGGGCCGAGCCGCAGGCGGTCGTCGCCGTCACCGGTCACGCCGTCGATCGAGTCGAGCACCGCCAGGGCCGCGTCGACGTCGGGGACCGCTGCACTGCCGAGCTCGGGGTAGGGCATCGCGACCACGCGCAGGGTCAGGAGCCCCTGCCGGTGCGCCTCCCGGTACCCCTCGAGCTCGGGCAGCGTGACGGCCGGGTCGACGACGCCGGTGAACCCCATCGCGTGCAGCAGCGGCTGGATGCGACGGATCGCGGCGAGCCGGTCCTCGAGCGTCGGCGGTGCGTCCCCGATCCAGTCCGGGGCGTCCGGGTCCGCGTCGCCGTCGGCGAGCATGGCGGCCGAGAACGTCGCTGCGTCGGCGTCGGCGTCCACGAGCTGCAGCGCTTTCAGTCCGGCACGCTGCGCGTGGGCGTGCGCATCGGTGAACCCCGGCAGGACGGTGCCCTCGACGTGGTCCTCGGCCGTGCCCTCCGGAGCCGCCGCCCGCACGTCGTCGAGCGTCCCGACGGCCGCGATCCGGTCGCCGACGACGAGCAGGGCCTCAGCGGTCGGCCGCACCGGGTCCATCGTCCGGACGTGCCCGACGACGATCCGCGCGGATCGCCCGGCCGCCTCACACACCGACGGGCTCCCGCTCGTCGAGCCAGGTGCGCACGTCCGCGGCGGTCACCAGGGCGTCCCGCTGCAGGTACCCGATCGCCTCGAGTGCCGCGTCGTGCGCGCGTTCGCTCGACCCGGCGACGCAGTCGGTCAGGACCCGGACGGCGTAGTCGTGCTGGTGGGCGTCGGCCGCCGTGTAGTGGATGCAGACGTCGGTGAGCCCACCCACGAGCAGGACGGTGCCGGCCCTGTACGCCTTGAGCACGATCTCGAGCTCGGTGCCGAAGAACGCCGAGTAGCGCCGCTTGCGGATGACGAACTCCTCGGGCCGAGGATCGATCCACGAGGCCAGTTCGGTCTGCTCCTCGCCCTCGATGCAGTGCGCGCCCTCGGCGCCGTCGAGTTCCCGACCGATGTCGACGAGGTCCGGCTTGTGGACCTCCTGGATGAAGACGACGGGCACGCCCGAGGAGCGGCAGTGCTCGATGAGGTCACGCACTCGCGGTGCGCGCTCGGCACGGCCGCCCATCACGGGGATGCCGGGCGTGGGCATCGTCGAGGCGGCTCCGCCCTGGATGTCGACGACGATCAGGACGGGGTTGCCGGAGACGGCGAGCATGCTGGTGGTTCCTTCCGGGACGGATCGTGCAGCGGGTGGGGACCGGTGCGCGCCGTCGCCGTCATCCTCTGACGGGATCCGACACCGCGCGGGTCCGGGGTGTTTCAGGGGCGTTAAACCTCAGGTGTCGCCGAACCGAACGGCGTCGCCGAGCCGAACGACGTCGCCGAGCCGGACAGTGTCGCCGAACCGGACGGCGTCGCCGCCGCTCCGGCCGCCGCCCGCGCGCTCCGCCGCCGCCGGAAGGGCAGCAGCTCGGCGACCCCGACCGGCCCGAACCCGTCCCCGACCGCGACCCACACCCGGGCGTCGGGCGCGTGGTCGCCGAGCAGCTCCGCGCAGACCCCGCACGGCTCGATCAGGTGCATCGTCCCGCCCGGCCTGCGGAGCACCCCCACGACCGACACCACCGGCGACCCGGCGACGACGGCCGCGCTCAGCGCAGCGGACTCGGCGCACACCGACGCGCGGCCGGCCGATGCCTCGACGTGCAGCCCGGTGACCACACTCCCGTCGGCGAGCCGGAGTGCCGCGGCGACCTCGTGCACCCCCGTGCGGTACCGCCGGCCGAGCACGTCCGTCGCGATCCGGAGCAGCTCCTGGTCCGCGGCGTCCATCCCGGACGGCGGGCCGGCGAGCACCGGTCGGGCACTGCCGCCGGACGGAGCCCCGCCCGTCGAGTCGCTCACGACCAGCCCAGGATCCGCGCCATGTTGCCACCCTCGACCAGGGCCCGGTCGGCCTCGTCCGGGATCGCCTTCGCGATCTTCATGCGCTCGAGGTCGAAGTCGCTGCCCGGCCACTCCGACCCGAGCAGGATCTTCTCCGCGCCGAGGCGTGCGTACGCCCGCTTGACGTCGGACATCAGGGTGGCCGAGGTCTCGAGGTACACGTGCGGGTTCCGCTCGGCGACGATGATCGCCTCCGGCACGTTCCACACCGCACCCATGTGGGCGATGATCGTCGGCACCGTCGGGAAGTTCCTCGCGATCTCCTCGATGGAGAACGGTGCACAGAACGCGTCGTCGAGTGCGTTGATCAGCACCGGCAGGCCGAGCTCGGCGCAGACCTCGAACAGCGGGTCGAGCAGGCCGTGGTCCGCGACGTGGTAGCCGTGCAGGCTGGGGTGCAGCTTCAGGCCGACCAGCCCGCCCTCGGCGAAGCGACGGATCTCGTCGGTCGCGTTCTCCCACTGCGGCATGACCTGGCCGAAGCCGAACAGCCGGTCCGGGTGCGCGGCGACCAGGTCCATCAGGAAGTCGTTCTCGATCCCCTGCGCGAGCGAGCACACCATGGCGCGGTCGACCCCCGCGGCGTCCATGCGGTCGAGGATCCGGTTCGCGTCGAACGGCGTGTACGCCGGCGGCTCCTCGCCCGGGCGCACGCCGCTCAGGTAGTCACTGCGGCCGCGGCGGTCCTGGGTGGTGTTGTAGGCGTCGATGATCATCGTGGGCGTCTCCTCGTCGGCGGCTCGTGGGGCGGAACTCCCCACATGTGATCCGATACTGCCAGAATTGGATCCAATTCGGTAGCGCTGGGTCGTGGAGTACCCCGCGTGGAGGTCCGACGCACCCACGCCGCGCCGGCTCAGTGCACGACGACCATCGCGCCCATGGCCAGCACGCTCACCAGCGACGCCGCCCGGCGCACGGACTCGACCCGCGGCACCCGGCCGCCGACGACGTTCCACAGCACCACACCGGCGTGCACCGCGACCGCCACCCCGACCGGCAGCAGCACCGCACCGTGGGAGTGCCCCGCGCCGGCACCGGCACCGGCACCGGCACCGGTATGGCCGCCTGCGAGCAGCACGAACACCGCACCCAGCAGCATCCCGAGCGCGTGCAGGTGGTCGCCACCGGGGCGACTCCGGCGACGCCACCGGTCCACGGCAGCCGTGCCCATCGCGCAGCCACCGAGCAGGAGTGCCCAGAACGGCGCCGGCACCACGTGGAGCGCCGGCACGTGGACGTCGAGCATCGCGACGAGCATCACCGCCTCGGCGACGAGTGCGACCAGCCCGATCCGTCGCCCGCCGGCGATGCCGAGCCCGAGCGCACCGATGGCTGCGACGAGCATGACGACGAGCAGCACGGACATGATTGGATCCAATCATGAGCGAGTCGGATACGGCAACGGGATCCAACACCTGGCAGGATTGGATCCGCAGCGGGGGTTCGCTGTGACGACGTACCGAGGGAGACCACGACGTGACCACCAGCGACGGCAACGCACTCGTCGACGACCTCGCCGCCCGGATCCGCGCGAAGATCATGTCCGGCGAGATCCCCATCGGCGCACCGCTCCGCCAGGCCGACCTCGCCGCGCAGTTCGGGATCAGCCGCACCCCGGTCCGCGAAGCACTCCGCCAGCTGCAGACCGGCGGCCTCATCGAGGTCGTCCCGAACCGTGGCGCCGTCGTCCGGGTGCCGGTGCCGTGGGAGGTCCGCGAGGCCTACGAGGTCCGCGCCGAGCTCGAGTCGCTCGCAGCCCGTCGCGCCGTCGACCGCCTCGACGACGCCACCATCGCGCAGCTCCGCTCGGTGAACCAGGCGATGTACGAGCGCTCCCTGGCGGCGGCCGAGGGCGAGCAGCCGAAGCAGCGCGAGGGCAGCGACAACGACCAGTTCCACGGGCTCATCTACCAGGCCTCCGGCAACACCCGGCTGACCCGGATGCTCGTCGAGATCAACGACGCCTTCCCGCGCAACGTCTCGGCCCTGGTGCTCCGCGAGAACTCCCGGCACCGCGAGGAGAACTTCCGCGAGCACGAGGAGCTCATCGAGGCGTTCGTCGCCGGGGACCGCGAGCGCGCCGCCGAGCTCATGCGCGACCACGTCCTGCGCGCCGGCGAGCACCTGGCGCACTGGTACGAGCGCCGCTCGTCCACCGTCTTCACCGGCTGACCCGGCGCGACCAGCGAACGCGGCCCGAGAGACCGGGCCGCGCGGTCCCGCACCGACGGGGCGGGGCCGACCCGCGCCTCCCGACCGGACCGTCCCGGCCGTCTACAGGACCGGCGCCCGCCGGATCCAGCCGGTGGCCTCCTCGATCGCGCGCGTCACCGCGAGCAGCTGGGCCTCGCGGCCGTACCGCCCGACGACCTGCACGCCGACCGGCAGCCCCTCGGGCGTGAACCCGGCCGAGGTCACCACGACCGGGTGCGCCGTCAACGTCAGCCGGTTCGCGAGCATCTGCCACGTGAAGTAGCGGTCGAAGCGGTGGCCGTCGACCTCGTCGACCCACTCGACCTCCGCCGGCGGTGCGACCACCGGCGTCGCCGGCAGCACGAGCACGTCGTGGCGGTCGAGCACCGCAGCCGTGTCCCGGTACATCCGGGTCCGACGCTCGTACGCATCGGCGAGCTGCGCCGCCGTGGTGGCGCGCCCCTGCTCGACGTTCCGGACGTAGTCGGGACGGAACCCGCTGGCACCGGCGTCGACGGCGTGCCGGCCACCCAGGAAGAACTCGAACGTCTCGATGGTCTCCCACGCCTCGTCCGCACCCGCGAAGTCGGGCTCGTCGGCCTCGACGACCGCGCCGAGCCCGGCGAGTTGCTCGCCGAACGCGCGGTGCACGGCACGCACGGCCGGGTCGATCGGCAGGCCGCCGGCGTCCTCGCTCCACGCGACGCGCAGGCCGTCGAGCGCCACCGGACGGACCGGGTGCTGTGTCATGGCGGACATCGGCCAGACGGTCTTCTCGACGGCCAGGGCTTCCATGAAGCGTGCGGCATCGGCGGAGTCGCGTGCCATCGGCCCGGTGACGCCGTGCGGCGTCCAGGCGTTGCCGGTCCGGCCGCTCGGCACCCGGCCCGGGCTCGGCCGGACGCCGACGACGTTGCAGAACGCGGCCGGGTAGCGCAGGCTCCCGCCGCTGTCGGAGCCGTCGGCGATCGGCAGGATCCGCCCGGCGAGGGCCGCTGCGGCGCCACCACTGGACCCACCCGCGTGCCGCGAGGTGTCCCACGGGTTCACGGTCGTGCCGAACACCGGGTTGAAGGTCAGGACGCCCTGGCCCATCTCCGGCGTGTTCGTCTTGCCGATGATGAGCGCCCCGGCGTCGCGGAGCAGCGTCGCCAGGACGCTGTCCCGCTCGGCGGGGCGCGCGTCGGCGAACGCCGCCGACCCGTTCGTGGTCGGCATGCCGGCGACGTCCATCAGGTCCTTCACCGCGGTGGGCAGGCCGTGCAGGAGCGGGAGCGGTTCGCCCGCGGCGCGTGCCGCGGCGGTGCGGCGGTCGGCCGCTTCTGCCGCGGCCAAGGAGACCGAGTCCGGTTGTTGGGAGACGACGGCCTGGAGGCGCGGGTTGCGTTCCTCGATCCGCTCCAGGTGGGCGCGCATCACCTCCACCGCCGACACCTCGCGGTTCGCGACGGCGTCGGCCAGGCGGACGGCGGACCAGTCGGCGAGGTGCTCCGGGGTGTGCTCGGGGGTCTGGGGCATCAGCGGCCGCCCTCGTGGTCGTGCTGCTGCTCGGCGTGCACGTGCCCGTCGTGCGCGGCGTCGGCGTGGTGGTCGTGCGCCGCGTGGTCGTGCGCCGCGTGGTCGTGGCCGGCGCCCGGCGCGCAGTGGTCGGTCGCCGACGGCGGGACGTCGAGCGAGGGGTTCCGGTCGAAGAAGCCGTCGGGTTCGAGCCGGAAGCCGATCGTGTCGACGGGCATGATCGGCCACTGCTCGGGCCGCGGGAAGTGGTGCACGCCGAGGACGGGCCAGAGCACGAGGCGCTCGTTCTCGAGGGACCGGTCCGCCTGCTGCCAGACGTGCACCCCGTCGTCACCGAGCTCGCCCTGGTTCGGGTACTCGCCGGCGATGAAGCGCTCCTCGGGGTCGAAGGCGCTCGCCCAGAGGTGCTTCGCGACGAACGGCGCCTTCCGCTCGACGATGCTGCCGGGGCGGACGTGCAGCTGCGCGGTGTTCTGGACGGCCAGGCGGTAGGCCGTGCTCTCGCCGTAGCGGTTCTGCGCGGACTCGCTCTCGATGCGCCAGTGCAGCGCGCGGGCCGGGTCGGTCATCCGGGCGCCGTCGGCCTCGGAACGGATCGGCGTCTCGACCGCGATGCAGGCGTTGCCGTAGGGGTTCAGGGCCTCGTCGGGCTCGGGCTCGGCGTGCACCTCGACCAGCCGGTTCAACGGCCCGTCGACGGCGGTGTCGAGCCGGACGGCGAAGTAGTGCTGGTGCGTCGGGGCCTGCACGTTCGGTGCGACCATCCGGCCGTACCGTGGGGTCTCGCCGTCGGCGATGCCGGACACCGACATCAGGCCGGTGAGCTTGACCTCGAGCTCGACGGAGCCGTCCTGGTACAGCGACCAGTAGAACCCGTAGTCGTAGTTCGCGACGGTCGCGAAGCTCGAGATCACGAGTCGGCGGCTGCGACGGACCTCGGCGCTGCCGGTGCGGGTGTTGACGTGCTTCCAGAGGATCGAGTCGTCCTCCTCGTGCAGGCAGATGCCGTTGACGATGGTCTGCGGTTCGCCGTGGCCGTCCAGGAAGTCGACGTCGAAGTACCGGATCTCCCCCAGGCAGTCGCAGCCGAGCTCGAGGCTCGCCGTGAGCGGGCCGGCGCCGTACTCGCCCCAGTCGAAGAAGTTCTTCCGGTACGCGGTCGGGTCGCTGTCCAGGTACGGCACGTACATCTCGTTGACGGCCGCACGGTGCAGCACCGGTCGCTCGACGTCGCCGTCACGGTAGGACAGGTCGTGCAGCACGAGCCCCTCGCGGTGCGAGAAGCCGACACGGAACGTCCAGTTCTGCCAGCGGACCTCGTGCCCGTCGATCATGAAGCCGGGACCGTTCGGCTGGACGATGTCGAGCGCCGAGACCTCGCGGTCGGGACCCCAGGTGCCGGAGGTGTAGACGCCGGTCTCGCTCGCCATCGGGACGACGCCGTGGTCCTCGATCCGGACGACCTCGAGGGTGTCGAGGTCGAGGATCGGGACGAGCCCGGCGACGGGTCGTGCGTAGCCGTTGTCCTCGGGGAACTCGCGGTACCAGACCGTGCCCCAGCTCAGGCGGCGGTCGGCGAGGTCCTCGGGCACGAAGCCCGTGATCGACTCCGGGTCGACCCAGACGAGCGACGTGTCGGTGATCCCGCGCTTCGCGAGCGCCTCGACGACGAGCGGCGACTTCCGTGCGGCCTGCGCGATGAGCCGTGCTTCGTCGCTCGAGACGCCGGGGCGACGGTGGTCCACGTCGGTCCACAGCTCGACGATCGCGGGCGAGTCCGGGCCGGCGGTCCAGCCCCGCACCTCCCACGCGGCGTGGGCGTCCGGGTCCATCACGACGATCCGCACCGGACGGGCGCCACCGGCGGTCGTGCCCCTGGCCTTCTCCTCGTCGAGCGCGATCCCCCAGAAGCGCGGCCGGGCCCCGATGCGCCCGGAGGCACGGACGGCGGTGACGAAGGAGGCGATCTCGACGGAGGTCAGCGGATCGAGGACGTGGGTGCTGCTCATGGGCTTCCTTCTCGGGTGGATCGTGCGGTCAGTGGGCGTCGAGGACGACGGCGCGGCCGTCCGCGCGGGGGTCGCTCGCGGCGTCGAGGTGTCCGTCGGCGTGCAGCCGGACGGTCTGCACGTGTCCGGCTTCGTCGACGGGACCGTCGGTGCGGGCGACCGGCAGGCCGAGGGCTTCGGCTGCGGCGATCGCGTCCTCGGAACCGGGTTCGGCGACGAGCGTCATCACCTCGTGCCCGAGGTCACGCGCACCGACCACGAACCGCGGTCGGCCGAGGACCTCGTCGGGGTCGCTGCCCGCGGCGACCAGGTCACGGGCGAGCTGCGCGAGGATCCACGGCTGGGCGCTGCCGCCCTGGCAGCCGAGGCCGAGCACCAGGTCGTCGGTCTCGGCGATCACCGGCAACAGGGTGTGCGGCGGCCGCAGGCCCGGCCCGACGTGGGCGGGGTGCGCGGGGTCGGTGCTGAAGGCGGAGCCGCGGTTGTGCAGCACCACGCCCGTCCCCGGGTCGAGGATGCCGGAGCCGAAGAGCTGGTAGACGCTCTGGATGAGCGTGACGACGGTGCCGTCGCTGTCCGCAGCGGTCACCGCGACCGTGTCGCCGAGGGCGCGGCCGGCGCGGGGCAGTGCGCCGACCCGACCGGAGTCGCGTGGGTCGAGCATGGCTGCGACGTCGACGGGGCCGCCGCGGGGGTCGCCGAGTTCGGCCTGGCGGACGAGCGCGGCGCGGTGCACGGCGTCGACGAGGTCGGCGGTCGCGGACGGCGCGGTGCCCTGCGCACCGACGCCCGCGAGCGCTTCCGGCAGGATCCCGAGCAGCACGACGCCCTGCGTGGGTGGCGGAGCGACCCACCACCGGGCACCGCCGATCGTCGTGCCGCGGGGCTCGACGAGCTCGGCGTCGTGCGCGGCGAAGTCGGCCTCGGTGTGTGCACCGCCGAGCTCCCGCAGCCGAGCGGTGATCGAGGCGGCGATCCGTCCCCGGTACATCGCGCCCGGGTCGGCAGCGAGTTCGGTCAGGGTCGCGGCGAGTGCCGGCTGCACGAGCGGGTCGCCTTCGGCCAGGAGCGCCCCGGCGTCGTCGGTGAAGACCTCGCGCATCCCGGGGTCGGCCTGGAGCTCGTCGGTCCGGACCGCGATCGCACGGCCGAGTCCGGCGGAGACGGGGACCCCGTCGGCCGCGAGTCGTGCTGCGCGGGTCAACGGGTCGGCGAGCCCGAGTCGGCCGCCCAGCGCGTCGATCGCCTGCCATCCCGCGACGACGCCGGGGACCGTGACGGTCTGGGCGCCCTGCCGGGGCATCCGGTCCTGCTGCGCGAGCGCCGCGACGTCGATGCCGGCCGGTGCGGCGCCCGCGGAGACCACGGCGGCGACGGGCTGTCCTGACCGACGGACGAGGGCGACGAGGTCCCCGCCGATGCTGCACTGGTGCGGGTAGACGACGGTCAGTGCGGTGGCCGCCGCGAGCGCGGCGTCGATGGCGTCCCCGCCGGCCGCGACGGCCTCGGACGCAGCGTCGAGGGCAGCGGGGTGCGGCGCGGCGACGGCGACGCGTCGGGTGGAGGGTGCTGCTGGTGCGGTCATGCGGTGGTCACCATCCGTGCGGGGCTGAGGAACGCGAGGTCGGGGCGGTCGATGCCCTGCACCAGGTCGGCGACGGCCGCACCGATCGCCGGCCCGAACTTGAAGCCGTGACCGGAGCAGGCTGCGGCGAGGAGCACCTCGGGCTGCTCGGGCAGGGCGCCGACGACGAACCGCTTGTCCGGGGTCATCGTGTACAGGCACGCGACTGCCTGGGCACCGGCGGTGACGATGCCGGGGACGAACCCTTCGAGGAGCTCGGCCAGGTGCGCGACCTCGGCCTCGGTCGGCGGTGCGACGGGCACGTCCGGGTCCCACACGGGTCCGGCGTCGATGCCGATCTTCGCCCCGGATCCGGCGGTCTCCGGGAGCCCGAAGACGAGCCCCTCCGGCAGGTCGACCGAGAAGCACCCGAGCGCGGGCGGCTGCGCCACGGTCTGCCCCGTCGGCGCGGTGAGCGTGACGATGCGCCAGACCTCGAAGAACGCGGCGGCCTCGGGTACCAGCTGCGACGCCCAGGCTCCGCCGGCGAGCACGAGCCGTCGCGCGCGGACACTGCCGGCGTCGGTCCGGACGGTGACGACGCCGTCGTCGACCTGCCAGTCGAGCACGGTCTCGCCGTACCGCAGGTCGGCACCGGCCGCCGCGGCGGCGGACTGCACGAACGCGAGCGCCCGCGCGGCCTCGAGCACACCGGCGTCGGGGTCGTGGACCGCGCCGTACGACTCGGGTGGACGCAGCGAGGGCGCGAGCGTCGGCCAGGCTGCGCGGTCGACCGGGAGGCTCGCCCCACCCTGCATCGTCGGCTCGCCCCGGTGCGCGTACAGTCCACCGGTCCGGTGCAGGAAGGGCGCGCCGGCTGCGGTGCCCCAGCGGTCCCACCCGCGGTACGCACGGTCGACGAGGTCGTTCCACACCGGGTGTGGGTAGGCGCGGCGGATCATCCGGGTGGCGCCGTGCGACGAGCCGCGCTCGTGCCCCGGTGCGAAGCGCTCCACCGCGACGACGTCGAGGCCGCGGCGCGCGAGCTCGTACGTGGCGGCGGATCCGTGGATGCCGAGTCCGAGGACGACGACGTCGTGCACGGCCGTCACGCGCGGACCTCGGCGACGACGTCCGCGACGCCCTCGAGCAAGACCCGGACGTCCTCGTCGTCGTTGTACACGTGCGGCGAGACGCGGACGACGCTCGGCAGGCCACGGGCGCCCAGGTCCCACTGTGCGTGGCTCGCGGGGACGGAGATGGAGTCGATGCGGCGCTGCCGGAGCCGGGCCGAGACCTCCTTGCCGGCGACGCCGTCGACCGTGAAGGTGACGATCGCGGACGCTGACGCGGACGGGTCCGCCACGGTGACGCCGTCCACGGCGTCGAGCGCGGTGCGCAGGTGGGCGCCGAGGCCGACCAGGTGCGTCTCGGTCGCCGCCGGTCCGCGGTCGAGGGCCTCACGCAGCGCCACTCCGAGGCCGAGCCGTGCGGCGACGGAGCACTCCCACGTCTCGAGCTGTCGCGCGGTGCCGTCCATCGTCCACTCATCCTCGCCGGTCCAGACGGCTCCGCGGACATCCGGCGCCCACGCACCGACGCCCTCGAGCATCCCGCGTCGCAGGTAGACGAGGCCGGTGCCGCGCGGCCCGCGCAGGAACTTCCGGCCGGTGGTGACGAGGGCGTCGCAGTCGACGGCGCGCACGTCGATGTCGATCTGGCCGACGGACTGCGTGGCGTCGACGACGGTCAGGGCGCCGTGGCGACGGGCGACGGCGCTGATCTCCGCGATCGGTTCGACGAGGCCGGACGAGGTCGGCACGTGCACCGCGCTCACGACGACACGGCCGCTCGCTCCGGCGACGGCGCGGTCCAGGGCCTCGAGGTCCATGGCACCGGTGGCGTCGCTCGGCACGATCTCGAGCCGCACGTCGTCGTGCCGCTGCATGGCCAACAACCGGAGCGCCTGGCTGACGTAGCTGGAGCGGGGTGCGACGACGGTGTCCCCGGCGCCGAGCCGCAGCGCGTCGAAGACACCGCGCAGGCCGCTCGTGGCGCTGTCGAACAGGGCGATCTCGTCCGGCGCCGACCCGAGCAGGGTGGCGGCCGCGGTGTAGACGCCGGCGACCTCGTCGGCGACCTGATTGGCGGCTTCGTACCCACCCACCCGCTGTTCCCGGCGCAGGTGGGTGACCACTGCCTCCAGGACGCCGTCGCTGACCAGGCCGGCGCCGGCCGCGTTGAAGTAGTGGCGCCCTGCGGTGCCGGCGGTGCGGGACCGCTCGGCGGCCACGTCGATCGCCGTCACTGCCTGGGCGGCCATCGTGCCGTCCTCGAGACCGATCGTCATGTCGCGGGTCCTCCCTCGTGCGCGCCACCCCCGGACGCTGAATGGATCCCATCATAAACAGGTTGTATCCATTACCGCCACCGCCGGATACTGTTGTCGCATGGAGCACTCCGCTGAAGCCCGCGCGCAGGAACTCGGACTCGTCATCCCGGACTACGCGAACCCGCCCTACGGTGGCCGGTACGGCAGCTCGCTCCGCGCGTTCCACCGCACCGGCAACCTGCTGGAGCTGAGCGGCATGACCCCGGAGTCACGGGACGGCACGATGCTGCACCCGGGGTCGGTCGGTGTCGACATCACCCTCGAGCAGGCTCGTGAAGCGGCCCGCTACACGGCGGTCAACGCCCTCGGCATGATCCGCTACGCCCTCGGCTCGCTCGACGAGGTCGCCGCACTGTCCCGCGGGCTGTGCTTCGTCCTCTGCCCGCCCGGGTTCGAGCAGCTCAACCAGGTGTCGAACGCGGCCAGCGACCTGCTGTTCGACGTCTTCGGACCGGACGTCGGTCGGATGGGCCGCGCGTCGATCGGTGCGACCGCCCTGTCGCGGAGCGCCTGCTTCGAGCTCTGGCTCAGCCTGGAGTGCCGCCCCCGCCGAGCCGGGGAGTGAGACCGCTCGCCGAGACCGGCACGCGGGGGACCTCGTTCTGGCTCCTCGTCGTGGCGTCGACCGCCGGCTACGTCGTCAACGGCGCGAGCACCCCGGTCGTGCCACGCCTGGCGACGGACCAGCTCGGCGCCGACCCGGCCGTCGGTGGACTGCTCGTGTCGCTCGCGGGGTTCGTGGCGATCGGGGTGATGCCGCTGGCCGGCATCCTGAGCGACCGGCTCGGACCACGACGTGTCCTCCTCGGTGCCGGGTTGCTGGCGGCGGCCGGACTCGGCATCGTCCTCGTCGCGCTGAGCATCCCGAGCCTCGCGGTCAGCCGGCTCGTCTTCGGCGCCGGCAACGCGGCCACCGCCACCGCCCTGACGGCCTGGGTCGTCGCCGAGGTCCCGGTGACCCAGCGGAGCCGCGCACTCGGCCTGTTCGGGCTCGCCGTCTGGATCGGTCTCGCCCTGGGGCCCGTGGTCGGCGAGAACCTGTACCAGTCGGCCGGACACCGCACCGTGTGGGTCGTCGCGATCGGCATCCAGCTCGCCGGACTCGGAGTGGCGCTGCTCACGCAGGGCGGATCGGCTCCGGTGCACCGCAGCCCGGCACGACCGGCCGGTGCGGGGCTCGCGGCGGTGCTGCGGGCCGTCGTGCGACCGGGTGCGGCGGGACTCGTGGCCTGGGCGGCCGAGGGCTTCATGATCGCGTTCCTCATCCAGCACCTGGTCGGGCAGGGCGTCGGCGCGCAGGGACTGACCGGGGCCGCGAACGTCTTCACGGTCTTCGCGGCGAGCGTCGTCGGGGTCCGACTGCTCCTCGGCGGGCTGCCGGACCGGATCGGGCCCGTCCGCACCGCACGGGGAGCCCTGGTCGTCCTCGCCGCAGGGCTGGTCGTCCTCGCGGTCGCACACGACTTCCCGACCGCGGCCGCCGGTGCCGTCCTGGTCGGTGCCGGGTACTCGCCGCTGTTCCCGACGCTCACGATCCTGAGCACCCGGACGCTCGACGACCGCACCCGGGCCACCGGCGTCGGCGTCTTCTCGGCCGTCACCAGCGCGGGCTACGCCGTCGGCTCACTCGTGGGCGGGGTCCTGGTGTCGGCGGTCGGTTCCGGGTGGGCGCTCGTCGTCCTCGCCGCCCTGCAGCTCGCCGCGGTGCCCGCACTCGGCAGGCACGACGGCGGCGGCACCGGTCGCGACCTCAGAGCGCGATGACGACGCTCTTCGACTCGCAGAACGCGCGCAGGGCCTCTTCGCCGAGGTCGCGGCCGAGGCCGGACTCCCCGACCCCGCCGAAGGACAGCGCCGGGTCGAACAGGTTGTAGGTGTTCACCCACACGGTGCCGGCGTGCAGCCGCTGGCCCATCCGGTGGGCGCGGGACAGGTCGCGGGTCCAGACCCCGGCGGCGAGGCCGTACGTCTGGTCGTTCGCGATGGCGATCGCCTCGTCCTCGTCGTCGAAGGGGATGACGCCGACGACGGGCCCGAAGATCTCCTCGCGCGCGATGGTCATCGTGTTCGAGACGCCGGTGAAGAGCGTCGGCTCGACGTAGTAGCCCGGGCGCTCGGGCACGCCGCCGCCGACCGCGACCGTCGCCCCCTCGGCCTTGCCCTGCTCGATGTACCCGAGCACCTGCTGCCGCTGCTCCTCGGACACGAGCGGTCCGACGGTGATCCCGCCGTCGAGCCCGTCGCCGACGGGGACCTTCCGGACGGCGGCGACCAGGCGCTCGGTGACCTCGTCGAGGACCGACCGCTGCACGAGCAGGCGGCTGCCCGCGGTGCACATCTGGCCGGAGTGCCCGAACGACGCACGCATGGCGGTGAGGACGACGGCGTCGAGGTCGGCGTCCTCGAACACGATGTTCGGGCTCTTGCCGCCGAGCTCGAGGGTCAGGCGCTTGAAGTCCGCACTCGCGGCGGTCATCACCTTGCGGCCGACCTCGGTGCTGCCGGTGAACGAGACCTTGTCGACACCGGGGTGCGCGGTGAGGGCGGCACCGACCCGGCCGTCACCGGTCAGGACGTTGACGACGCCGGCGGGCACACCGGCTTCCTCGCAGATCGCCGCGACGCGGAGCATCGTGAGCGGGGTCTGCTCGGCCGGCTTGACGACCACCGTGCAGCCCGCGGCGAGCGCCGGTGCGAGCTTGAACGCGCCGGTCATGATCGGGAAGTTCCAGGGCAGGATGAGCGCCGCGACGCCGACCGGTTCGAGGGTCGTGTACACGTGGTGCGCTCCGCCGTCGACCGGGACGACCGTGCCGGTCAGGCGCGAGGGAGCGCCGGCGTAGTAGCGGAACACCCGGGCCGAGGTCGCGGTGTCGGCACGGGAGCGCTCGATCGGCTTGCCGTTGTCGCGGGTCTCGAGCACGGCGAGTTCCTCGAGCCGCTCCTCGATCAGGTCCGCGACCCGGTTCAGGATGCGGCTGCGGTCGTGCGGGCTCATCCCGCTCCACCGGCGGTCCTCGTGTGCCCGGCGCGCGGCGGCCACGGCGGCGTCGACGTCGGCGGGACCGGCCTGCGGTACCCGGGTGAGCAGCGCCTCGGTGGCGGGGTCGAGCACGTCGAGGAGTTCGGCGCCGTCGGGTGCGGTCCAGGTGCCGTCGACGAGGAACGGCTCGAGCGGGGCCAGGGGTGCGAGCGTGTCTCTCATGACGGTTCCTCCGTGGGACGTGGGTTCGGTGGAGCGGGGCGCTCGGTCAGGGGCGGTCGAGGAGCCGAGCGGGCTCGTCGACCGTGATCCGGGTGAGGACCTCGTCGGGCACGCCGAGTGCGCGGAGGCCGGGGACGACCCGGGCGGTCAGGTGGTCGAGGCCGTGTCCGCCGTACCGACGGAGCTGGCCCTTCGTCCAGGTGGCGTGGCCGAAGACCCAGCGGGTGTCGGGGGCGCTCTCGCGCAGGGCCAGGAAGGCGTCGAGCCGTTGCGGATCGCTGGCGTTGCGGATGCGACCGACGTGCGAGCCCTCGTTGCCGAAGCAGAGCTCGAGCACGGCTCCTGCCTGGCCGAGGTCGCGCAGGTAGGGCAGGTCGAGGAACTCGTCGACGGTCGAGAACACGACCCGGCTCGGGTCGACCCCCTCGGCGACGACGTGCGCGAGCACCTCGAGGCCGTTCCGGGCGTCGGCGGCCAGCCGGACGACGACGGCCGCGCCGGTGGTCGCCGCCGCTCGTGCAGCCGCCGTGAGACTGCGGCGTTCCTCGAGTCCGTCGGCGGTCGCGAACGCCGTCGTCGTCCCCATCAGGCCGAGCAGCCCGGCACGGTACGTGGTGCCGGGTACCGAGTCCGTCAGTGCCCGTTCGAAGAGCCCCTGTCGCCCGTCGGTGTCCAGGTCGAGGTACCACTCGGGCAGCAGTCGTGGCAGGTAGGCCCCGTAGCCGGCGACGATCCCGACGCCGCTCGCCCGTGACAGTCCGGGCAGCCGGGCGTGGTCGGGACCGAAGCCGAGGGAGCTCAGGTCGACGGCGAGCCCGAGGCCGCTGTTCCGCGCGGTGCGGAGTTCGTCGGCGAGCAGGTCGACGTCGTCGAGGCGCAGGTTGTCCGCGAGTGCGAGCTGGCTCCACCGCAGGGCGGCCGCCAGGTCCGCGGTGACCGCGAGGCTCGGCTCCAGCGCTTCGACACCGGGCCGCTGCAGGGCGCTCGCGTCGGTCAGCAGGTGCTCGTGCATCGACACCGCACCGATCCCGGACGACTCGACGGGGCCGAGGACGGTCTGGATCACGACGTGCCTTTCGCGGTGGCGGACTTGACGGATCCAATCTACATCGGTTTGGATCCCTCTTGTCCACACGTGTCGCCGAGCGCCCCGCTCGACCCCGAACGTTTACACGCGGGCCCCTTCCGTCACGTGCCCGAAACAGCCGGGCAACGGCGGCGACACGGGTCCGCACGACACTGGTCGCACTACCTGTCACCCGACAGGTACTCCGCGAAAGGTCTGCAGCCATGCGCTCTCCAGAGTCACCGCTCCACGCACCGCGCGCCACGTCCAGCGTCGACCCCGTCGACACCCAGGGCCTCGCCCGACTCGGCTACGAGCAGGAACTCCACCGCGGGGTCGGCTCGTTCTCGTCGTTCGCGGCCGGGTTCTCGTTCGTCTCGATCCTGACCACCGTCTTCCAGCTGTTCGGCCTCGGGTTCGGACTCGGCGGCGCCGCGTTCTTCTGGGCCTGGCCACTCGTCTTCGGTGGCCAGCTGCTCGTCGCGCTGAACTTCGCGCAGCTCGCCGCCCGGTGGCCGATCTCGGGCGCGATCTTCCAGTGGTCCAGTCGTCTGGCGGGCCCGCGCTTCGGGTGGTTCACCGGGTGGACGATGATCATCGGGCAGATCCTCACCGTGGCCGTCGCGGCCATCGCGGTGCAGGCCGTGCTCCCCGCGATCTGGAACGGGTTCCAGGTCGTCGGCGGCCCCGGAGCCGACCCCTCCCTCGCCTCGTCGACCGGTGCCGCGAACGCGGTGGTGCTCGGCATCGTGATGCTCGTCGTGACGACCCTCGTGAACATCACGAGCGTCCGGCTGATGGCGCGGGTCACGAGCTTCGGCGTGCTGATCGAGATCGTCGGCGTCGTCGTGCTCATCGGCGCCCTCTTCCTGCTGCCGCACCGCAGCCCTGCGGTGGTCTTCACGACCACCGGCTCGACGAGCACCGAACCGTACATGTGGGCGTTCCTGGCCTCGTCCCTGATGGCTGCCTACGTGATGGTCGGCTTCGACTCCGCCGGTGAGCTCGCCGAGGAGACGCACAACCCCCGCCGGACCACCCCGAAGACGATCGTCCGCGCGCTCACCGTCTCCGGCCTCGGCGGCGGGCTGCTCATCATCGGTGCCCTGGTCGCCGCCCCGAGCCTGACCGACGGCAAGCTGGCGACGCAGGGACTCGCGTGGGTGATCACCTCGACGCTCGGCGACGTCTTCGGCCGACTGCTGCTCTGCACCGTCGCGGTCGCCGTGTTCGCCTGCACCCTCGCCGTGCAGACCGCCGGTGCGCGCATGGTCTACTCGATGGCCCGCGAGAAGGCCCTGCCCTTCAACCGGACGCTCGCTCGGGTCTCACCCCGGACCGGGACCCCGATCGCCGCGTCGATCGTCGTCGGTGTCGGTGCCGGCCTCGCACTCGCCGTCAACATCGGTCAGTCCGCGATCTTCACCGCCCTGTCCAGCCTGTGCATCGCGATGCTCTACCTGGCCTACCTCGGCGTCACCGGCCCCCTGCTGGTCCAACGCATCCGGCTCCGACGGTCCGGCTTCCCCGCCGGCGTGGACGAGGACGGCAAGCCGCTCTTCACACTCGGCCGGTGGGGCATCCCGCTCAACGCCCTCGCCGTCGCCTTTCAGATCGGCATGGCGGTCAACCTCATCTGGCCGCGCCCGGAGATCTACGACCTGACCGGGAACTCGTGGTGGCTGCAGTACAGCGCACTGCTGTTCATCGGCGCCGTCCTGCTCGTGGGTTGGGTGTGGTCGGCCCGGCGGCACCGTGCGCACGGACCGATCACCCTCGCCGAGGTCCCGTCCACCGCCTCGGTCCCCGCCGTCCAGGCACCCGCCTCCACGACCGCGACCGTCGAAGCCTGACCGAAGGAACCCCATGCGCGACCTCCACCAGACCGACAGCGTGCTCGCCTCGCGTTCCGATGCGCGCGCCCAGGCCGGGACGCAGTCCGAGTACATGCCGTACCTGCCGGCGTCGACGTCCCCGTTCGCCCCCGACGGCGTGGACCGCGCACAGCTCGTCTGGGCAGAGACGGTGGCCCCCGGCGGGTACACGCACAAGGTCCTGGCCAGGGGCTCTCGTCTCCGCTTCGACGACCCGACGGGGCAGGCATGCGCCAACCTCCTGGTGTTCAACGCGCTCGAACCGTGGGAGCGGTTGAACGTCGCCGACACGCAGAAGATCCCGTGGCAGGCCTACCTCGGTGCCGGCACGCCGCTGCTCAGCGGGGACGGCCGTGCCCTGGCGACGGTGGTCGAGGACACCTCGGGGCACCACGACGCCTTCTGCGGCACGTCGACCGACGCCTGGAACGAGCGGAAGTACGGTGGTGCGGCACCCGAGGGGCCCAGCCCGAGCGGCCGGTCGCTCCTCGTGAAGGCCGCCGCCAAGCACGGGCTGACGAGGCGTGACCTGCCGCCGAGCGTCTCGTTCTTCCAGGGCGTCCGGATCGACGACGAGGGGGCGATGACCTTCACGGGGTCGGCCGGAGCCGGGCACCACGTGACCCTCGTCGCCGAGCTGCCGCTGCTGGTGCTCGTCGCGAACGTCGCGCACCCGATCGACCCCCGGCCGGAGTACGCCGTCGGCCCGCTCCGGGTGCACGCCTGGCGTGGGACACCGACGACCGACGCGGACGAGCGGTTCACCGCGACGCCGGAACTCACCCGCGCCTACCTGAACGCGATCGACTACGCGGAAGCACGAGGCCTCTGATGCCCGACACGACGACGCACACCCACACTTCCACCGTCCCGGTCGGCGCCGTCCACGCCCCCGACGTCGCCCTGGACTGGAGCGAGTCCCTCGTGCCCGGTGACGTCGTCCGCGACGACCGGGTCGAGCCGCTCGCGCCCTGGTCCGCCGTCGTGCGCGCCGGCCAGGTGCTCACGATCGTCGACGTCGGCGGGAACCAGAGCGCCGACTGCCTGGTCTACGACGCGCACGACCCCGACGAGCGCTACAGCGTGCCGGACACGCTCGCGGCCCAGGGGAACGCCTACGTCCGCACCGGCACCGTGCTGATGTCGAACGAGGGGCACCCGCTCATGACGGTCGTCGCCAACGAGATCGACCGGCAGGACACCATCGGCGGCGCGTGCTCGAAGGAGTCCAACACCCTGCGGTACGGCCACCACACCCAGTACCAGCACGGCTGCCGCGAGAACTTCCTGGCCGAGGCCGGCCGGCACGGCCTCGGCGCCCGCGACATCGTCTCGAACCTCAACTGGTTCATGAACGTCCCGGTCGAGGCCGACGGCGCCCTCGGGATCGTCGACGGCATGAGCGCACCGGGCAAGCGCGTCGCCGTCCGGGCCGAACGCGACGTGCTCGTCATCGTGTCGAACTGCCCCCAGATGAACAACCCGTGCAACGACTTCTCCTGCACCCCGCTGCGCATGATCGTGGTCCAGCCGTGATCGCCGCACCCGACACGGAGGACACCGTGCCCCAGCCACCCGCGCTCTCCACCGACACCGTCCTCGTCGCGAACCGCGGCGAGATCGCCCGCCGGGTGATCCGCTCCGCCAAGGCCCTCGGCATGCGGACCGTCGCCGTCTACTCCGACGCCGACCGCGCCGCGCCGCACGTCCGCGAAGCCGACGTCGCCGTCCGCCTCGGCCCGGCCCCAGCACGCGACTCCTACCTGCGCATCGACGCCGTCGTGCAGGCCGCGAAGGACACCGGCGCCGGCTTGGTCCACCCCGGCTACGGGTTCCTGTCGGAGAACACCGACTTCGCCCGCGCCTGCGAGGACGCCGGCATCCGGTTCGTCGGGCCCACCGCCGACCAGATCGTCCGCTTCGGCGCGAAGCACACCGCCCGCGAGCTCGCCGCCGCTGCCGGGGTCCCGATGCTCGCCGGCACCGGCCTGCTCGAGAGCGTCGACGACGCCGTGGCCGAGGCCGAGCGCATCGGCCTGCCGGTGATGCTCAAGGCCACCGGTGGTGGCGGCGGCATCGGCATGCAGGCGTGCGCGACCCTCGACGAGGTCCGCGCGGCGTACACGAGCGTCACCCGCACGGCCACCGCGGCCTTCGGGTCAGCCGGCATCTTCCTCGAACGCCTGGTGCGACCGGCCCGGCACGTCGAGGTCCAGCTCTTCGGCGACGGCCAGGGGCGCGTCGCGGTGATCGGCGACCGGGACTGCTCGTTGCAGCGTCGGAACCAGAAGGTCATCGAGGAGGCCCCGGCACCCGCGCTGCCCGAGCACGTCCGCAGCGAGCTGCACGAGTCCGCTCGTCGCCTGGCCGCGAGCGTCGGGTACCGCAGCGCCGGCACCGTCGAGTTCGTCTACGACCCGGTCCGCGAAGAGGCGTCGTTCCTCGAGGTGAACACCCGCCTGCAGGTCGAGCACCCGGTGACCGAGGAGGTGTTCGGAGTCGACCTCGTCGACCTCATGCTCCGCCTGGCCCGTGACGGCGCCGACGGCATCGGCGACGACGTCTTCGACCGCACCTGGACCCCGAACGGCCACGCCGTCGAGGCCCGTGTCTACGCCGAGGACCCGGCGAAGGGTTCGTTGCCCTCCAGCGGCCTCGTCACCCAGGCGGTGTTCCCGAGCGCGACCACCGAGTCCGGCGACCCGAGCGGACTCCGCATCGACGGCTGGGTCGAGACCGGCTCCGAGGTCTCGGCGTTCTACGATCCGATGCTCGCGAAGGTCATCGCCACCGGCGAGACCCGCGACGACGCCCTCGACCGGCTGCGCGACGGCCTCGCCGCCACGCGGATCGACGGCATCGTGACGAACACCGGGCTGCTCCGTGCCCTGACCGACGACCTCGAGCTCCGCACCGCCACGCACTCCACCTCGACGCTCGACGAGACCGACGACCCGGACGCGCGCATCGACGTCATCGCACCGGGCACCATGACGATGATCCAGGACCTGCCCGGCCGGGTCGGGTACTGGCAGGTGGGCGTCCCGCCGAGCGGCCCGTTCGACGCCGCGTCGTTCGCCGAGGCGAACCGCGCCGTGGGCAACCCCGACGGCGCTCCCGCGCTCGAGATCACGGCGACGGGTCCGACGCTGCGCTTCTCCACCGCCGCCGTCGTCGCGCTCACCGGCGCGCAGGCGCCCGCGACCCTCGACGGCGATCCCGTCGCGCTCTGGGAGCCGATCGACGTCGGCGCCGGACAGACCCTGGCGGTCGGGACGGCGCCCGGGCCCGGCCTGCGCGCCTACCTGGCCGTCCGCGGTGGCTTCGACGTCCCCACCTACCTCGGCTCCACCGCCACGTTCACGCTCGGCGGCTTCGGCGGCCACGCCGGTCGCGCGCTGCTCGCCGGCGACGTCCTACGGCCGGGCTCGCCGGACTCCGACGCGGCGCACCCCGCCTTCCCCGGGGGCGCCCGCCTGGGCCTGGTCGGCGGCCCGACCCCGGCCGAGCACCGCACAGCACTCACCGACGCGTGGGAGATCGCCGTGACCGAGGGGCCGCACGCCGCCCCGGACTTCTTCACCCGCGCGGACCTGGACGTCTTCTACGCCACCGACTACGGCGTGCACCACAACTCGGCGCGTACCGGCATCCGGCTCATCGGGCCCCGACCCGAGTGGGCGCGGACGGACGGTGGCGAGGCCGGCCTCCACCCCTCGAACATCCACGACACCCCGTACGCGGTCGGTGCGATCGACTTCACCGGCGACACCCCGATCATCCTGGGTCCGGACGGGCCCTCGCTCGGCGGCTTCGTGTGCCCCGCCGTGGTCGCCAGCGGCGACCTGTGGAAGCTGGGCCAACTCCGGCCAGGTGACACGGTCCGGTTCGTCCCCGTCCGCGAAGCCGACGCCGCCGCGCTCGAGGCGAACCGGGCCTCCCGGACCGTCCCCCGCACCGGGGGCGACGGCGACGACGGCGTGATCACCCGCCTGGAGGCGACCGACGTCCGTCCGAGCGTCGCCTACCGACGCGACGGCGACGACAACGTGCTCGTCGAGTACGGCGACATGACGCTCGACATCGCGCTGCGCATGCGCGTGCACGCGCTCATGACGAAGCTGCAGCAGGAGGCGCCGAAGGGCATCCTCGACGTCACCCCGGGCATCCGTTCGCTGCAGGTGCACACCGACGCGTCGGTCCTGAAGGCCCGTGACGTGGCCGGGCTCCTCCGCGAACTCGAGGACGAGATCCCGCCCACCGACCAGCTCGTCGTGCCGTCGCGCACCGTCAAGCTCCCGTTGTCGTGGGACGACCCCGCCACACGCCTCGCCATCGAGCGGTACATGAACGGCGTGCGGAACGACGCACCGTGGACCCCCTGGAACATCGAGTTCATCCGGCGCATCAACGGTCTGGAGAGCGTCGACGACGTCTTCCGCACCGTCTTCGACGCGAGCTACCTCGTGCTCGGCCTGGGCGACGTGTACCTCGGCGCCCCGGTCGCCACGCCGCTCGACCCCCGGCACCGCCTGGTCACCACGAAGTACAACCCGGCTCGCACCTGGACCGCCGAGAACTCCGTCGGCATCGGTGGTGCGTACCTCTGCATCTACGGCATGGAAGGACCGGGCGGCTACCAGTTCGTCGGGCGCACCGTGCAGATCTGGAACCGGTTCCGTCGCGGCGGGCTGTTCCAGGAGCACCCGTGGGCGCTGCGGTTCTTCGACCGGATCGAGTGGTACCCGGTCGGTGCCGACGAGCTGCTCGAGCTGCGGGCCGAGACCGACGCCGGGCGCGGCTCGTTCGAGACCGTCGACGGCGAGTTCTCGATCGCGTCGTACAACCGCTTCCTCGAGGCGAACGCGGGCTCGATCGCGGACTTCCGGGCGCAGCAGGCGCGGGCGTTCGGCGAGGAGAAGGAGCGCTGGCGCGCGTCCGGCGAGTTCGACGTGCGCGACGAACCGGCCGCCGTCGTGGCGGACGAGGTCGTCCTGCCCGCCGGGGCGACGGCCGTGACCGCGCCCTTCACCTCGACGGTGTGGCAGGTGGACGTGCGACCGGGCGACCGGGTGGACGAGGGACAGAAGTTGTTGGCAGTGGAGGCGATGAAGATGGAGTCGATGGTGCACGCACCGGTGGAAGGCCACGTGTTGGAGGTCTACATCAAGCCGGGCGACCAGGTCGCACCGGGGCAGGTCCTGGCCGCGATCGGAGCGGGAGCGTGAGCGCGGCGAGCGCCGCCGCAGACCGCGTCCGCGACGCCTTCGACCGCATCGACGCCGTCGACCGGCCCGAGGTCTGGATCACCCTGCGCGACCGCGCCGCGGTCCTGCAGGAGGCCGAGGCCGTCGACCCGACGCTCCCCCTCGCCGGCCTGCTGTTCGCCGTGAAGGACAACATCGACGTGGCCGGCTTGCCCACGACCGCAGCCGCCCGCTCGTACGCGTACGAACCCGACCGCGACGCGACCGCCGTCGCCCGCCTGCGCGCCGCCGGCGCGGTCGTCGTCGGCAAGACGAACCTCGACCAGTTCGCCACCGGCCTGGTCGGCACCCGGTCGCCCTTCGGCGCGGTCCGGAACGCGTGGGACCCGACGCGGATCTCCGGCGGCTCGTCGAGCGGCTCCGCCACAGCCGTCGCGCTCGGCATCGTCGACTTCGCACTCGGCACGGACACCGCGGGCTCCGGCCGCGTGCCGGCGGCGCTCGGCAACCTCGTCGGGGTGAAGCCGACCAAGGGCCTGGTGCCGAACACCGGTGTCGTGCCGGCCTGTCGCTCGCAGGACTGCGTCACGGTCTTCGCCCGATCGCTCGACCTCGCCCGCACGGCGGCGGAGCTGATGGCCGGGCCGGACGACACCGACCCGCTCGCCCGCATCGACGTCGCCCTCGCCGACCTACCCGCCGTCCCGCGCATAGCGATCCCGCTGCCCTCGCAGCTCGAGGGCCTCGCGCCGGGCTGGGCAGAGGCGTTCGCCGCCGCCGTCGAGCGCTTCCGCGCACTCGGCCACCAGGTGGTCGAGGTCGACATCGCACCCCTGCTCGACGCAGCGTCGCTGCTCTACGACGGCGCGTTCGTCGCCGAGCGGTACGCCGCCGTCGGCGCGCACGTCGAGGCGCACCGCGACCTGGTCGGCGACGACCTGGACCCGTCGGTCGCCACGATCGTCCTGGGCGGCGCCCGACCCACGGCAGCGGACCTCTTCGCCGACCAGGAACGCCTCGACGTGCTCGGCGCCGCGGGACGCGCCGCCCTCGCCGGCACCACAGCGCTCCTCACGCCCACCACGACGTGGCACCCCACCCTCGACGCGGTCGCGGCCGATCCGATCGGCGCGAACAGCCGGATGGGTCGGTACACGAACTTCGCCAACCTGCTCGACATGGCCTCGCTCGCCGTCCCTGCCGGGTTCGTCGACGGCCTGCCGTTCGGGGTCATGCTGACCGGTCCCGCGTTCACCGACCGACGGCTCGCGGCGCTCGGCGCCGCGTTCCTCGCGCCCACCGTCGACCTGCTGGTCGTCGGAGCGCACCTCCGTGACCAGCCGCTGAACGGCCAGCTGGTCGCGTCCGGCGGATCGTTCGTCCGGGAGGCCCGCACCGCGTCCGACTACCGGCTCTACGCCCTCGACACGGTGCCACCCAAGCCCGGGCTGGTCCGCGTGGGTCCGGTCGCGTCCGGCGCTGACGCGTCCGGGTCGGGGCCGGCTTCGGGCTCGGGCACCGGCATCGCCGGTGAGGTCTGGCGGCTGCCCGCCGCCGGGTTCGGCACCTTCGTGGCGTCCCTGCCCGCGCCGATGGCCATCGGCACCGTGGCACTCGAGGACGGCACCGACGTCACCGGGTTCCTGGTCGAGCCCTTCGCCGTCGAGGGCGCCGCGGACATCACGGCGTTCGGCGGCTGGCGGGCCTACCGCGAGCAGGCATGACGCCGCGCTGGGAGGATGACTCCATGTCCTCCGACGACCGACCGGCCAGGCCCGGTCGCCCGAGGGCCGTCCCGAACGCCGACTCGGCGCGCAGTCCCCGCGACCAGATCCTCGACGCCGCCGCCGCACTGTTCGTCGAGAACGGCATCAGCGCGACCTCGACCCGAGCCATCGCGGAGCGGGTCGGCATCCGCCAGGCCTCGCTGTACTACCACTTCGCCGGCAAGGACGACATGCTCGTCGAGCTCCTGACGACCTCGGTCCGGCCGAGCCTCGAGCTCGTCCGCGAGCTCGAACAGCGGGTCCCGGCGTCCGCCACCGCAGCCGGTGCCCTGGCCGCGCTCGTCCTGATCGACGTGGAGACCCTCGCCCGCACCCCGCACAACATCGGCACGCTGTACCTGCTGCCCGAGGTGCAGGGGGAGCGCTACGACGGGTTCCGCGCCGAGCGGATCCAGCTGCGAGACGCCTACGGGCGCCTCGGGTCGCTCGCCGCCGACTCCGACGTCACCGTCGCGATCTCGCCGGCACGGCTCGGTGGGATCCTCATCCAGCTCGCCGAGACCGTCATCCAGCTCCGCCGCGTCGGCGGTGTCGAGGACGCCGACCGCGACGCCATCGTCGCGACCTGCCTGCGGGCGTGCGGGCTCGACACCACTGCCGTGGCGGATGCCCGCCGCGAGGCCGAGTCACTGCTCGCCGCCGTCACCGTCTGACCAGCTCTTCCGTTCGTCTCCGTCGCCCCATCTGGAGGTTCTGCCATGACCGCGCTCTCCCCCGCCGCACACCGTCCACTCGCCGACGCCCTGCTCCCCCGCACCGCGGTCGTGAGCACGGCACTCGTCCTCGGCGGTGCGCTGCTCACCGCCGGCGCCGCACAGGTGTCCGTCCCGCTCTGGCCCGTCCCGATCACCGGGCAGACGCTCGCCGTCCTGCTGGTCGGCAGTGCCCTCGGTGCGCGCCGCGGTGCCCTGTCGATGCTCGTCTACGCGCTGCTCGGAGTCATCGGGCTGCCGGTCTTCGCGGGTGGCTCGGCCGGGTTCGGCGTGCTCGTCAGTCCCTCCGGCGGGTACATCGTCGGCTTCGTCGCGGCCGCTGCCCTCGTCGGGTGGATCGCCGAACGCTTCGGCGACCGCCCGCTGCGGAACTCGGTGCTGTCCTTCGCGATCGGCACCGTCGTGACCTTCGCGGCCGGCATGGTCTGGCTCGCGGTGTCGCTCGGGCTGGACCTGCAGCAGACGCTCGAGTTCGGGCTGTACCCGTTCGTCATCGGCGGTGCGGTGAAGGCGGCGCTCGGTGCCGGGATCATGTCGCTCGGGTGGACGGCGGCGGTCCGGCGACGCGTCGGTGGTCGAGACGTCGGGCGCTGAAGCGTCGCTCGCTGGGGTGTGCGACGTCGGGCACCGTGTTAGGTTGTGCACAACATGATCGAGCACAACCGATGACCCGGACCGCCGGGATCCTCCTCGCCCTGCACGGAGCGGGCACGTCGACGACGCGGCCCCTGCGCGTCCGGGCACACCGGATGGTGGAGCGTGGCTTCGCCCCCGGCCTCCCGCACGCCGTGCTGGTGCCCCTGCTGGAGATCGCCGCCGGCACAGCCCTCGCACGAAGCCAACGACGGTCGACGACAGCGGTCGCTGCCGCTGCCGCTGCCGCTGCCGCAGCGACGGCACTCGGAGCGGTGCGCACCGGCATCGACCTCGAGGACCGCACCGTCACGGTCGGAACCGTCGCCGCCGCAGCGCTGGCCGTCTCCGGCGCGACGGCGGTGGCCCGCGCGCATCGCGTCGGTCTCCTCGTGGGGACCGGTGCACTGGTCGTGTTCGAACTCACCCGCCGGCGTCGCATCCGCAGCGTCGGTCGACGCACCGCTCCACCATCCCCCGTGAAAGGCACGTGCCCCTGATGACCTCCCGCCGCAGCACTTCCCGCTCGTCCAAGCCCCGGACCGTCGTCCGTATCCTGCTGGGAGCCGCCATGACCTGGGCCGGCATCAGCCACCTCACCGTCGCCCGTCAGGAGTTCCGGGCCCAGGTGCCGGAGTTCGTCCCCCTGGACCCGGACGTCACGGTCCTGGCCTCGGGCATCGCCGAGATCTCCCTCGGTGCCGCACTGATGCTGCTGGTCCGCCGGCAGGCCACGGTCGGGTGGGTCGCCGCGGTGTTCTTCACCGCGATCTTCCCGGGCAACATCGCCCAGTGGATGCACCACCGTGACGGCTTCGGCCTGGACACGGACACCAAGCGGTTCGTCCGGCTCCTGTTCCAGCCCGTGCTGATCGCCGTCGCGCTCTGGGCGACGAACGCGCTGCGCAAGCGCCGCTGACCGCGGGTACCGCCCGCCGAACACGGGAGCGGCCCCACGCACAGGGGGATTGCGCGTGGGGCCGTCCGCCTGCCTGATCGCGTCAGGCGGTCCTGGCCCGTCCGCGAAGGAACAGCGCGACGGCGACTGCGGCCGCGATGCAGATCCCGCCGTTGACCCAGATCGCTGTGGTCACGCCGGACAGGACGGCCTCGGCCTGAGGCGCAGTGCTCGCGAGCGCCACAGCGGTGAACACGGCACTCATGATGGGTGTGCCCATCGTGATGCCCACCTGCTGACTCATGGTCGTCAGGCCCGTCGCCATGCCCTGCTCACTCTCCGGCAGTCCGGAGGTCGCGGTCACCATGAAGCCGACGATGACGACGAGGTTCGCCACGCCGCCGATGAACGTCGCCGCGAGGACCAGCCAGATCGACGACGCGGCATCGCTGATGAGGACGAGGGGAAGCGTCGCCGCTCCCTGCACGATGAAGCCACCCACGATGGCGGCCTTGTTGCCGAACCGTCCGATCACACGGGGCCCGACCAGGCCGCCGATGACCGTGCCGATACCGAGCACCGCGAAGGACAGGCCTGCAGCGAGTGGCGTGTACCCGAGCACCTTCTGCAGGTACAGCGTCAGCAGGAAGACCAGTGACGTCTCGGTCACGAACGCGAGCATGCCGGCGAGGTTGCCCCACGACACGCTCGATCGTCGCAGGATGCCGAGCGGGACCAGTGGGAAGGCGGCGCCCCGTTCGATGAACGCGAAGGTGATGAGCAGCACGACGGCCACCGCGAACGAACCCAGCACCATCGGGTCCGTCCACGACGTCTCGGCGGCGGTCGTGAGGCCGAAGACCAGTGCGAGCAGCCCGAGCGTGACGGTGATGGCACCCGGCACGTCGAGACGGGTCCGCTGTGCTGCCCGGCTGTCCTGGAGCACCATGGGCGCCAGGATGAGCACACCGATGGCGACCGGGACGTTGATCAAGAATGCCCAGCGCCACGAGAGCAGGTCGGTGAGCAGGCCGCCGAGGATCGCACCGGTGGTGAAGCCAGCGGCCATCAGCGAACCGTTCAGCCCGAGCGCCTTGTCACGGGCCCTGCCCTCCGGGAAGGCGCTGAGCAGGAGCGCGAGTGCTGCGGGCACGACGATGGCCGTGGCGAATCCCTGAGCGACGCGAGCGACGAGCAAGACCTCCGGGGTGGTCGCGAGTCCGCCGGCGAGCGAACCCGCGGCGAGGAGCACCATGCCGATGAGGAACATCCGACGCCGTCCGGCGATGTCCGCGACCCGTCCCATCAGGAGCGTGAACCCCGCAGCGCAGAGCGCGAACGCTGTCGCGATCCACTGCAGGTTCTCGAGCGCGAACCCGACGTCGGCACCGATGGTCGGTAGCGCGACGTTCAAGATCGAGAAGTCCACTGCGAGGGTGAAACTCGCGGTGAGCAGGACGATCAACGCGACACGCTGCTTGCCGGTCATCACCGGTTCACGGAGCGGTGTCGTGGTCGTCGTCGCTTGGTCTGTTGTCTGTTCCGTGGTCACGGTGACCCTTCCTTCGTGCGCGGGCGGATCGGATCCGCGTCGGTGATGGCCTGCAGCCACCATCGCGATGCGACGGCAGATCAGCCACACCCCGCCGTGCCTGTCACTGCCAGTGACAGGACAGATCGGTCTACGAGCCCCACAATGAGTGGATGAACGGTCCGAACGAACTGGGGAACTTCCTTCGCGTCCGTCGCGCCGCCCTGCAGCCCGAAGACGTCGGGCTGCAGGGCTACGGTGTGCGCCGCGTCCCGGGCCTGCGTCGCGAAGAGCTGGCGATGCTCGCCGGGGTCAGCCCGACCTACTACTCGAGACTCGAGCAGGGACTGAGCACGAACGCTTCCGAGGCGGTGATCGCTTCGATCGCTCGCGCCCTGAACCTGAACGCCGACGAACGCGCGCACCTGTTCAACCTCGCGCGGCCCGAACACTCGACTCCGAAACGCAGATCAGCGTCGAAGCCCGACCACGCACGCACCGGGACCATCCGGCTGATCACGTCACTCGCTGCGACGCCGGCGGTCATCATCGGGAAACGCAGTGAGGTCCTCGGGTGGAACGCCCTCGGTCATCGCCTGGTCGCGGGCCACCTCGACTTCGAGAGCGCGGAGCGGATCAGTGACCGGCCCAACATGACCCGCATGCTCTTCCTCGATGCGCACACGCGTGAGCTGTACACGCGGTGGCAGGAGGAGGCGGTCCGAGCGGTGTCCTCGCTCCGCGTCCTCGGCGGCAGGAGTCCCGAGGACGCGGAACTGACGGCCCTGGTCGGCGAACTGACGGTGAAGAGCCCGGAGTTCGGGAAGCTGTGGGCGAAGCACCCCGTCGAGAACTGCGTGTCCGGGGTGAAGTCGTTCCGACACCCGGAGGTCGGCGACTTCGACCTCAACTTCGAGGTGCTGACCCCACCGGACGATTCCGGCCACCGGGTCCTGATGTACACCCCGGACGGCGGGTCCCCTGCTGCGGCCGCGCTCGAGCTCCTCGGACGTGGCATGGAAGACCGCGTCACGAACCTGCCGGCCGCGATCCGCTGACGGCAGCACATGAGAAGGCCCGGCCCCTGTGGGGCCGGGCCTTCTCATCGTGCTCAGGCGGTCGGTGCGGCGACGACGGGTTCCGCGGTCGGCAGCGCCCTCCGCCGCGGTCTGGCGAACCGGTCCATCGCCGGCTTCTCCACCAGCGCGTACAGCGCCCACCCGCCGAGGATCGTCAGCCCCAGGAACCCAGCGATGACCAGCAGCGCGATCGGCGTCGAGTAGGTCGCGTTGTGCATCATCTGGCGGACCCAGAAGATGACCACGCCTTGACAGAGGTAGAACCCGAACGACGTGTCGCCGAGCCATTGCATCGCCCGGGTCTGGAGGAACGTCGGCTTCCCGGCTGCGTCACCCGCCGCCGCCGTTGCGATGAGCATCGCGATCGGGATGATGGTCGCGACGTTGAACGTCCACACGAACGGCACGACGTTCGCGATCGCGTAGCCGGCTGCGCATGCCAGCAGCGCGTGCCACATCCGGACGGCGGGCCAGCGGTGTTCCATGACGATGCGGGCGAGGATCGAGCCGAGGATGAACTCGAACAGTCGAGTCGGCGGGAAGATGTAGCCGAACCAGAACTGGAACGACGACACCGGCGTCAGCGCGGACTTCGGGCTGTCGGGCACGATGGTGAGGTTGACGACCTGCACCAGGACCATGCCGACCACCATCATCGATGCCCAGAACCAGAGGCGGTTCCCGGGGATCTTCCGCAGCCCGAGGATGAGCAGCGGGAAGAGCATGTAGAACAGCAGCTCGCTGCACAACGTCCACGAGGGCGGGTTCACGGCGACGTTCACCGCACCGTCCGGCGAGTACGAGTTCAGCAGGAAGAAGTTCAGGACGATGGCGTGGACCGGTGTGATCGAGGCGGCGAACAAGACCATCGCGAGCACCCACATGACGAGGTGGTTCGGGAAGATCTTCACGATCCGGCGCCGCCAGAACGATGTCATCCTCTCCCCCGGTTTCGCCGCCCACGCCAGGAGGAACCCGCTGAGGACGAAGAAGAACGACACCCCGATGTACCCGGTGGTGATGAAGATGCTCTCGGCAGAGTCGGCGACCCGCTCGTCGGCGAAGAGGTTGATCGGATCGTTCGGTGGGATCGGCGACGCCGACAACGTCATGTGGAACCCGAACACCAGCAACGCGGCGAAGAACCGCAGGCCCGTCAGTGACGGCAGCTTCGGCGGCCGCTTCGTGGTGGGGGCTTCGATCGTCATCGGTTCCCGTCCTTTCGCGTCGGGAGCTCCACACCGAGGGTGTGGGTGAAGTAGTTCGTCGGGTCCCAGCGCTGTTTCGCGCGCTGCAGGCGGGGGTAGTTGCCCTTGTAGTAGAGCGTCGACCACGGCACGCCGGACCGGTTCCGCTTCGGGTCGGCCATGTCGACGTCCGGGTAGTTGATGTAACAGCCGTCCATCTGGTCGCCAGGGACCGGTGCCCCGCCCGTGTCGGGGAAGAGCCCCTCGAACGTCTCCCGCTCCCAGCCGAGGTAGAACGCGTCGTCCTCCTCGTCCTGCCAGAACGTCTGCAGGCAGATCTTGAAGATCGTGTCGCGTTGCGCGTTCGCGGTGGCGTCCTCGGCGACGGCGTTCACCTGGCCGCCGAACGAGAACACGACCATCATCGTGTCCGGGTTGGTGAAGTCCGTCCTGGTCATCTGCTTCCACATGACGCGGAGTTGTCGGTTCGTGAACCCCTTCTTGAAGTAGGCGCTCTTGTGCGCTCCACGGCTGGTGGGGTTCGTGATGGTCGGGTTGTTGGTGCCGACGGTGCGGGTGGCCTGCATCCAAGAGATCTGCTTCGTCTCGTAGAAGTCCGGAAGCGCCGGCAGCTCGCCGCTGGGAGTCGTCATCGGTTCCGAGCTGACGTCCACCCCGTCGGTGATCGCGGCGATGAACCGGTGGAGGACGCCGGCAGCGTCAGGTGCGTCCGCATCGATCTGGGTGAACATGCCCAGACTGCCGTGCGCCCGGTGGTTGAGGTTGAACAGGCTCGACAGGTTGGACTCGGGCAGGCCGGGCGCCTTGTACCGTTCGTGCCACGTGTTCCAGTTCGTCATCAGCGTGCGGAACGCGGTCTCGTCCACCTGGTCCCACGGGAACGACAGCGCACTGACGAGTACCCGAGACGGCGCTCTGACGAGCAGGTCGGAGGGGTTCGCTCCCGTGGCTCCGGGCGAGCGGAACCAGTACTTGGTGACGATGCCGAAGTTGCCGCCACCGCCTCCGGTGTGGGCCCACCACAGGTCGCCGAGTGCACCCTTCGACTCCCTCGTCGCGATGTGCGTCGACACCTTCCCGTGCTCGTCGACGGTGACGACCTCGACCGCGTGGAGGTGGTCGACGACGAGACCGTGGGCTCGGGTGAGGAGGCCGTAACCACCTCCGGCGATGTGCCCGCCCGCCCCCACGCTGTAACAGATCCCGCCCGGGATGGTGACACCCCACCCTTTGAAGAGCTTCTCGTACACGTTCAGCAGCCGAGCGCCGGGTTCGACGGCGAAGGCGCGCATCTCCGGGTCGTACGAGACGTCGGTCATCGTGGACAGGTCGAGGATGACCTCGACGTCCGGGTTGCACACGAAGTCGGCGAAGCAGTGCCCGCCACTCCGGACGGACACCTTCTTGCCTGCGCGGACGGCGGTCCGCACTGCCGCTTCGGCGTCCTTGGCCGAGCCGATGAGCCGGACGTAATCGGGCTTCGCTACGAAGCGGACGTTGTTGCCCGTCATCATGTCCAGGTACCGGGAATCACCTGGCGCGATCACGGCACCCGTTGGAGCACTCGCGTTCCCTGCTGCGGCCGTCGCTTCCGAAGCGAACGCCGCGAGCGGGTTGCTGTTCTCGAGCGCGACGATCGCGCCCGCGGCCGCGGTGCCGGCGGAGCCGAACAGGAAGGCGCGTCGTCCGACGTTGCTCTTCGGCGACGGAGCGTCGGTACTGGTCGTGGTCGGCATGGGTCAGCCTTCCTGTGGGGTGCGGTTGCGGTGGAGGGTGATCTCGGCCTTCGGTGCCACGAAGTAGTGCGGCACCGAGTACGAGATCGTGGCGAAGTCGACGACTCCGCGCCCGTCGAAGTCACCGGCGACGATGCGGGCGATGGATTCGCCGGACACCTTCCACTTCACGAACAGCCCCTTCTCCAGGTCGACCGCCTTGTAGTAGTAGGCGCCCTGCCAGGGGTCCGGCCCGCGGAGGCCGATGAGGAACTCGTCGTCGCCGTCGCCGTCGAAGTCGCGGCACATGACCGTGTGGCCAGGTCCTTCACCGTTCTCGTTCGGGTCGCCGTAGATGTCGAGGAGGTGCCGCTGCCACGTCGAGGCTGCAGCGTCTGTGGTGGTGCGCGTGTAGACGGCGACGGTGTTGCCGTGGAACGGTTCGATGGCTGCGACGTACGCGAGGGGATCGTCGCCGATCCGTCCGCCGTCGACGTCGCCGGAGCCCTTGAAGGTGGTCTGCTCGAACTGGCTCGATTCACCGTCACCGATGTGCTCCCAGGCGAACTGCCCGGTTGCCTCGTCGTGGTAGAGCCAGGTCACTCCTTCGTCCGAGGCCATGAGGATGGTGTCCAGGGAGGAGCCGGGGATGAGGCCGGGCTTGCTGGCGACGCCGTGGATCATCCGGAAGTCGGCCCGACTGATCACTTCGGCGTCCCACTCCTGGGTCGGATCGTCAGGCTGGGTGAACAGCATCACCGGGAGGACCGCGTGGACGTCCTCGACGGCGACGATCGGGAAGCCGATGATCTGGATGCGGTCGGTTCGGGAGAAGTGCCCGACGCGGAGCCGGTGCATCCCGGTCGCCCTGCCGACGTAGTGTCGCTTCCAGTTCTCCGTGCTCGTGGCCGGGTCGCCCGGGTTCTCGAGCCAGTCGATCTTTCCACCCGCTCCGTCGGCGTGGTGGATCGTGCCGCCGGGGCCGTACAGCTGGTAGCAGACGACCAGGTCGGGGAGCCCGTTGCCGGTGATGTCGCCGGTACCGGCGCCGACTGGTTCCTTGATCTTGTCGACGACGAGGTGCTTCTCCCACGTCGGGGACTTGTACCAGTAGATCTCCCCGACGGTCAGGCCGTAGCCGATGAGGTCGAGGTTGCCGTCGCCGTCGACGTCGGCTGCTTCCAGCCAGTACCCGTCGCGGAGGAAGTCGGTGACGGTCTCCGAGTCGAAGGTCGGAGGGGTGACGGCCAACGTCGGTGCTGCGGTGCGGAGTCTGTCGAGTGTCATGAGGGTGCCTTCCGGTTCAGGAGGGGATGGTGACGGTGCGTGGTGCAGCCGGCGTCGCGACGGCGGTGCGACGTCGGTGCGTGGTCGCCGCAGCGACCATGAGGGTCGTCGCGGTCGCCGCGAGGACGGCGCCGACCGTGATCGGAGACCGGTAGCCGAGACCGGCGGTGATGGTGAGTCCGCCGAGCCAGGCGCCGATGGCGTTCCCCGCGTTGAACGCGGAGATGTTCACGCCCGACGCGAGAGTCGGTGCGGTGGACGCGAATTCGAGGACGCGCATCTGCATCCCCGGAACGGATGCGAAGCCGACGGCACCGAGGAGGAACAGCGCGGCCCCGGCACTCCACGGGTTCCCGGCGACGATTGCGAATCCGATGAGGACCATGGTGAGTGCGCTCAGCAGGATGAGGAGGGTTCGATCGAGGTGCCGGTCGGCGGCGCGACCCCCGACGAGGTTGCCGATGAAGAGTCCGCAGCCGAACAGCACGAGCATCCACGGGATCGCTGTCGCGGGGACGCCGGCGACGTCGGTGAGGATCGGGGCGATGTAGGTGAACGTGCCGAACATCGCTCCGAACCCGAAGACCGTGACGAGGATCGACAGCCACACCTGCCCGTTGCCGAACGCGGCGAGCTCGCGGCGGAGCTGGCCCGCGGGTCGTCGTTCCGCTGCCCGGGCGGGGATGAAGACCAGGAGCCCGACGAGCGCGACCACGCCGATGGCCGTGATGGTCCAGAACGTCGACCGCCACCCGTACGCCTGCCCGAGGAACGTCCCGAGCGGGACGCCGAGCACGTTCGCGACGGTCAGCCCGAGGAACATGATCGAGATGGCCTGCGCCTTCCGGTTCGACGGGACGAGCGACGCGGCGAGGACCGAACCGATCCCGAAGAAGGCTCCGTGACACATGGCCGCGACGATCCGCCCGACGAGCATCGCCCCGTAGCCGCCGGCGAGTGCGGAGAGGAGGTTGCCGACGATGAAGAGGACCATCAGTACGCACAACACCGTCTTCGGCCGCATCGATGCGGTGGCTGCAGTGACGAACACTCCACCGAACGCGACACTGATCGCGTAACCGGAGACGAGGAACCCGGCCTGCGGGATGGTGACGGCGAAGTCGGTCGCGACCTCCGGGAGGAGTCCGAGGATGACGAACTCCGTCAACCCGATGCCGAACCCGCCGAGCGCCAACGCGACGAGCCCCACCGGGACCCGTGCGGTCGACGGCCGGGTCATGCCAGTGACGGCACGACGTCGGCACCGGGAACGAACGGCATGACGGCCGGTCCCATCCCGAAGTAGTTCGCGATCGCAGCGATGGTCCGATCGGTCGCGCGGCCGTCGCCGTACGGGTTGATCGCGTTCGACATCTCTGCGTACGCCTCGTGGTCGTTGAGGAGCCGTTGCACCTCGGCAACGATCTGACCGCGATGCCGACTGACGAGGCGGGACGACCCGGTGAGGATCGACTCGCTTCGCTCGGTGATCTCGCGGAGCACGAGGGTCGGCTTCCCGAGCGCTGGGCCTTCTTCCTCGGCGCCGGAGCTGTCCGAGAGGATGATGTCGCTGCGACGCAGCAGACGGCAGAACGACAGGTAGGGCAGGGGATCGACCAGATCGACGTTGTCGATGCCCGACAGGATCGGGAGCATCACCGATCGGACCTTGGGGTTCAGGTGCAACGGCACGACGATGCGGACGTCATCACGAGTGGCGATGTCAGCGAGCGCCTCGGCGATCTCCTGCATGGGCTGACCATGACTCTCGCGGCGGTGCGTGGTGGCGAGGATGACACGTCGCGGATCGGTGTCGAGGTCTTCCAGACGCGGATCGCCGTAGGAGCGGAGGTTCTGCATCCCCCAGGCGAGGGCATCGACGATCGTGTTCCCCGTGACCGTGATCGCGCTTTCCTTGATGCCCTCACGGATGAGGTTCGCGTGGTTCCCGGGCGTCGGCGCGAGGTGGAGAGCGGCGATCTGACCGACGAGCTTCCGGTTGGCCTCCTCGGGGAACGGGGACGAGTTGTTCCCGGATCGCAGACCTGCCTCGACGTGGATGACGGGCACCTGTGCATGCAGGCCAGCGAGTGCGCCGGCGAGTGTGGTTGCGGTGTCGCCGTGGACGAGGACCGCGTCGAGGCCGGTGAGGTGGTCACCGGAGCACAGGCCCTCGAGGATCCGGTGGGTGACCTCGGAGAGGGTTTGCCCGTCCTTCATGACGGCGAGGTCGACGTCCGGGGTGATCCCGAACTCTTCGAGGGTGCTGGTGAGCATCTCGCGGTGCTGTCCGGTCGAGATGAGCACGGTACGGAAACGCTCATCGGAGCGGAGCGCGTGGATGAGCGGTGCGTACTTGACGGCTTCGGGTCGAGTGCCGAAGACGATGCCGATGGTCTTCATGGTGGTGCTCCTGCCTGTTTTCGGGAACGCCGAAGGATCCGGTGACGAACCGGCCGGCGTCGATGAGGGTGGGAGGTGCTGGGAGTCAGGCCGCGTGGTACTCGAGCGCGAGCCAGATGCAGTCGGTGTCCGCCCGGTACTGGTGGCACGGGTAGGTGAAGGTGCCGTCCACGTCGATGCAGAACGGGATGGGGTTCGTGGTGCCCGGGCTGAGCTGCTGGTCCTCGTACAGCGACGACTGTGCTACGTCGTCGAACTTCTGCATGCGCCCGAGCCCGCTGACCTGCGTGTGCACCTCGATGAACGGATGGACGTTGTGGATGCCGCAGTCCGTGTCGCTGGGACTGAACCAGAGGTTCGCCTTCACCGTGAACCGCTCCGGGGTCGACGAGGCCGTCGGCTGACGCAGGACGGTGCGCCGGTCGATGAGGACGGTTCCGATGGTGTCTTGCGAAGACTTGAGCAGGACCGGTCCGCCGTCGCCGTAGAAGTCGAGCCAGCCCAGGTCGCGGGCGCGTTGTTCCTGATCTCCTGCAGTGGGCACGGAGAGTGCCAGCAGCAGTTCCCCGGTGACCGTGCCGTGGACGAGGATCGTCGAGCTCAACGGCGGGAGTGGTGCGAGCTGTGCCGTCCCGGTGAATGCGTCCGTCTGAGCGAGATTGACGATGACCGTGCGTTCGGTGATCGGGAACTCGATCGCACCGCGGAGGACCGCGGCCGTCACGAGTGCGCTGTCGAAGTTCAGTCTCTCTGCGGTGCTGATGCTCATGCCGACCCCCTGAGTTGTTCAACGTCAGGTGAAGGCGCTCCTGGAGAACCCCCACTCTGAACAGGAAAAACTGCGGGACGAGGAGGTCGGTTGACTGACCATGAAACTTCCTCGTCCCGCAGTGAGGCAATGACAGCAGTTACTCAGGTTGCCCAACCACTCCCTGACAGTGACAGGCAGGTGGAGGACGGGTCCTTGACGGGATCCGAATGCTCTTGGTAGGCACGCGCGCGTTGCATCGTGCACCACTTGGGAAGGCAACACGGCGTTACGAATGGATTGCCTGACCGTGACGATTGGTCGACGATCAGAGCGAGGAAGCGCACGTGCCGCTGATCCGGCTCGGATGGAGCGGTCGCAGGAGATGGTGACTCGTGACGGCCTGGAAACCGTGTCCAGCACGCAGGACTGCTGACTCGTCGAACGCGCGGGCCGTGATCAGCATCCCGATGGGCAGGCCGTCGTGGTCGAGACCGATGGGGACGCTCAGCCCGGGGAACCCGGCCATGCTGCCGATCGCCGTGTACCGCATGTTCCCCGCCGTCAACGAGGCGGGCCGTCCGTCGAGTTCGACGGACTCCGCACCGTGCGGCAGCGCCGTGAACGGCAGGGTCGGGGTCACGAGGACGTCCACGTCGCGCATCGCCTCGAGCAGTCCGTCGCGGAACCACGCCCGGAAGCGTTGCGCCTGCACGTACTCGACACCTGAGTAGCGGAGTCCGATCTCCAGGTGCGTGCGCACGTCGTCGCCGTAGTCGTCCGGCCGGCTGCGCAGCAGGTCGAGGTGCATGGCGCTCGGCTCCACGGCGTCGACGACGAGTTGCGCGTCCACGAGCTCGTCGACGCCCGGCACGTGGATCTCGGAGAGCGCGGCGCCTGCTGCGGCCAGCGCGTCGAGCGCGTCCCGCACGGCGGCGGTGACGTCCGGCTGGTTCCCGACGAGCGCGTAGTCCGCGATCACACCGACGCGCAGGCCGCGCAGGTGGGCGGCCGGGTCGACGGACTGGAGGCCCGGGGCGGCCAGGCGGACCGGCTCACGCCGCGTGGTCCGGTCGCGCTGGTCCCACCCGGCGATCGCGTCGTGCACGACGGTGGTGTCCGCCGCCGTCCGGGCGAGGGGACCGACGGTGTCCATGGTCCACGCGAGCGGGACGACGCCGGCGTTGCTGACCCGCCCGATGGTGGGGCGCAACCCACTGACACCGTTGACCGACGCGGGCAGCCGCACCGAGCCTCCCGTGTCCGTGCCGAGCGCCGCGACCACCATGCCGGCAGCGACGGCGATGCCGGAGCCGCCGGAGGAGCCGGCGGGCACACGATCACGGTTCCACGGGTTCCGCCCACGGCCGGTGTGGGGGTTGTCGGTGGTGCCGCCCCAGGCGAGTTCGTGCATGTTCGTCCGGCCGACGAGCACCGCGCCGGCGGCGCGGAGGCGGGTGACGACGGTGGCGTCCCGCGCAGCGGGTTCGTCGCCGAGGAGCAGGCTGCCGGCGCGGGTGTGCTGGCCTTGCACGTCGATGTTGTCCTTCACCGCGACCGGGAGACCGTGCAGCGGTCCGCGGTCGACGCCGGCAGCGAGCTCGGCATCGGCGCGGGCTGCGGCTGCCCGGGCGCCCTCGAGGTCGACGTGGACGAACGCGGCGAGGTCCGCCTGCTCGTCGATGCTGGCGATGCTCTGCTCGGTCAGGGTGACGGCGGAGGTCTGCCCGCAGCGGAGCATGCCGGCGAGTTCAGCGATCGGTCGGTACAGATCGGTCACGAGCGAGCTCCGTCGTCGACGTCGGTGTCCCCGGTCTGGCCCGACCGGTCGGTGTGCGGGTGGTCGAAGACGGCGACGGGGACGACCTCCGATGGGACGTTCGCGGTGACGAACGCGGCGATGGAGCGGCCTCGCGCAACCCATTCGTCGGTCAGCGCCTGGCGGGCGGTGTCGTCCATGGGGATCCTCTGATGGGGGACGGCGGGACCACCGGGTGGCGGCCCCGCCGAGGGTGGGATGGGTCAGTTCTTCGCGGGATACTGCTTCTCGGCCTTGTCCGAGAACGTGGTGTCGACGTTCGTCTCGTACGAGGTGGCGTCGGCGGGGTACTTCTCCACGTTGTCGATGTCCGCCGCGAGCTGGAGGTTGTGGTCCCATGCCTCCTCGGTGACGGTTGCACCGTGCGGGTAGCCGTCTGCATCGATCTCACGCTTGACGGCCGAGGCCACCGTGGACTTGTCGAGTTTCGGGAAGTACTTCTCGGCGACCTCGATCGTTCCGGCTTCGTCCGAGTAGATGTAGTTGTACGCCCGCTGGAAGGCGTTGACGACGCCCTGCGTCGCCTCCGGGTTGGCCTTCACGTACTTCTGCGTCGAGGTGAGCGACGAGAACGCGAACGGGTTCCACTCGTCTCCGGCGGCGGGCCACGAGTAGACGACGTGCATGTCCTGCTGGTCGACGGCCTGGCTCACCGAGGGCTCCGGGACCACCGCGTAGTCGGCTTGACCGGACGCGACGGCGGCGAGTTCGTTGCCGAGCGAGACGTTGACGAGCTTGACGCCCGTGAGGTCGTAGGTGTCGATCATCTTCGTCATGAGTGCCCACGTCGAGTCAGGGGACGGGGAGACGACGACCTTCTTGCCGTTCAGGATCGTGGGGTCGTCCTGGGCGCTCGTGCCGTCCTTGCCGACGAGGAACTCCGCCGGGGCGTTCTGCACACCGGCGACGATGACGCCTTCACCGCCCTGCTCGTGGGACTTGGCGGAGAACACCGGGTCCTGGATGGAGAACCCGGCCGAGCCTCCGAGCACCGCGGCGAACGATGCGTTGCCGGATCCGCCGGTGTCGATCGTGACGTTCACACCCTCGTCCTCGAAGTACCCCTTCTCCTCGGCGACGTAGAGCGGCAGGTACAGGAGGGTCTGGACGGCCTGGTTGATGGTGACGTCCTGGGTTCCGCCGTCGGCGGAGTCGGCGGCGTCGGAGCCGGAAGCGCATCCGGAGAGGACGAGGAGTGCTGCGGCGCTGGCCGCAGCGAGGGTGAGGACGCGGGCGCGTCGGGTCAGGGGAGATCGCATGGGGGCACAGCCCTTTCGGTGGGAGGAGTGCGGGGAAGGACGGGTGAGGAGGGTGGCGCGATCCGCTGTGTGGGTCAGCGGTGGTCCCACCGGAGCAGGATGCGCTCCAGCAGGTCGATGAGCAGGCCGAAGACGAGGACCATCGCCATCACCACGACGACGCCGGCGAGGACCTGGTTCATGGCGAAGCTCGACGATCCGGTGACGATCATGTGTCCGACTCCTGCAGAGGACGAGATGAACTCCCCCACGACGGCGCCGATGATCGCGAACCCGACGTTGAGCTTGAGGCCGGCGATGACCCATGACATCGCACCGGGGACGATGGCCTTGGTGAACGCCTGGGTCTTGGAGCTCCCGAACGAGCGCACGAGGTCGAGCAGGTCCGTGTCGACCTTCTGCGCCCCGCGGTACGCGTTCGTCAGCGAGACGATGACGCACGAGAACGCGACGATGACGACCTTCGACACCAGGCCGGTGCCGAACCAGATGATCATCATCGGGGCGACGGCGAGCACGGGGATCGAACCGATCGCGGTGATGAACGGCGCGGACAAGTCGGCGACGAACCGTGAGTACCAGAGGAGGAGGCCGAGGAGCGACCCGCCGAGGGCTCCGATCACGAAGCCGATGAGCACCTCCTGCGCCGTGACACCGAGGTCGGTCCACAGTTCGCCGGTCCCGGTGTTCTGCGCGAGCACCGTGACGATCTGCCCGGGGCTGGAGAACAGGAACGTGCTGATCCAGCCGGCGGACGCGCCGATCTGCCAGGCCGCGAGGAACGCGACGACGATCGCGATCTGGATCGACACGAGGACGCTGCGTCGCCTCGACGACCGCGGTCGGGTGCGACGTTCGGGTGCGGTCCGGACCGCCCCGGTGGCTGCTTCTTCGATCTGGATAGCGGTCATGCTGCGCGCTCCGTCCGGGACCCGGTGCCGATGGAGCGCCAGATCGCCTCGTAGTAGTCGTTGAACGCCGGCGCGAGACGGCGCTCGTTGATGGCGTGGCTGTCGGTGCCGAGATCGATCTCGATCTCCTGCACGACCTGACCGGGGTGGGCCTTGAGGACGTAGACGCGGTCACTGAGGGTGACGGCCTCCTCGATGTCGTGGGTGACGAACACGACCGTCTTGCCCGCCGCCTTCACGGTGTCCATGAGTTCGCTCTCGAGCTGGATCTTGAGCGGGTAGTCGAGGGCCTTGTACGCCTCGTCCATCAGGATGATGTCGGGGTCGGTGACCATCGTCCGCATCAGCGCCGCGCGCTGCCGCATGCCGCCCGACAGCTGACCGGGGTAGCTGTCCTCGCGACCGGACAGGTGGTACGTGTCGAACAGCGCCGACGCCCGTTCCCGGGCTTCGCGCCGTGGGACGCCGTGCACCTCGAGGCCGAGGACCACGTTCTGCATGATCGTCCGCCACGGCATCAGCAGGTCCTTCTGCAGGACGTACCCGATCGAGCGGTTCGGGTTGCCGGTGGTGTCGGTCCCGTTGACGAGGACGCGTCCCTCGGTGGGAGCGAGCAGACCGGTGATGATGTTGAAGAGGGTGGACTTGCCACAGCCGGACGGGCCGACGAAGGAGACGAACTCGCCGGCCTTCGCGTGGAAGTCGATGCCGTCCAGCACGAGCGGGCCGTCGCCGTAGCGCTTCCCGATGCCCTGGACCTCGATCGCGTGGGACATGGTCATTCCGTTCCTGCCCCGTACGGCCCGACTGTTGCGGGCACGGGGACGTAGTCCTTGAGGAAGTGGTAGCCGATGTAGTCGATGCCGCGTGCACGGAGGATGGTGTCCTCGACGTCGACGGTGACGCACGCGATGCCCTCGGTCGGCCCGGTGTCGGCGCGGATGACGCCGTTCGGGTCGATGATCCGCGAGTGCCCGTGGTAGTTCAGGTTCCCCTGCGGGGCCACGACGTTCGACTCGACCATCCACGCCTGGTTCTCCAGCGCCCGGACGCGGCCGAAGAGCGTGTACTGGTCGACGCGGACGTCGTCCTCGGCCGCCTCGGTCGCGTCGTCGTAGGCCCACGCGGTCGGCATGACGAGGATCTCCGCGCCCTGCAGCGCCAGGGCCCTGGTCGTCTCGGGGAAGCACTTGTCGTAGCAGATGAGCATGCCGATCCGACCGATGCCCGTCTCGAACACGGGGAACCCCGCACCGGGGTGGTAGACGTGCTTCTCGTCCCCGGGCTGGTGCACCTTGCGGTACCGGCCGATGTACCCGTCCGGGCCGGCGAGGACGACCGTGTTGTAGAGCACGTCAGCGAACCGGTCGTCGCGCTCGGTCAGCCCGAACACGACGTGCAGGCTCTGCTCGACCGCAGCCTCGATCAACGCACTGACCCGGGGACCGTTCGGTACCGTCTCGGCGTTCTGCTGCTGGTAGCGGACGTTCTCGAAGTCCAGACTGAGCGTGTCCGTGAGGTAGCCCTGCAGAGCCTGCTCCGGGAACACCACCAGGTCGGCACCGATCTCGGCGGCATCTCGGATGCGGCCGAGCATCACGGTGAGGTTCGTGTCCGGGTCGTACACGACCGGCATCGACACGGTGGCGATGGTGGTGAGGGGCATGAGGAGAGCGTGATCGACGGCGGTTTCCACTCCGTCACGCCCTCGTTACGCCCCTGCTAAGCCACCACGCACCTGTCCGCGAATGCCTCCTGACCGGGACTTCCGCGCTCCGCCGAGGACGCAACGCCACGAAGTCCACGCGTCCTCGTGCCACGGCGACCGGCGTGTGCGACCCTGAGGTCCCATGCCGAAGTACCTCGAACGTCGCCACCACCGCGCCCGGCTGCTGCGCGACATGCTCCGCGACGAGCTCCTGCGCGGAGACGGCGGGGTCGCGACGCTCCCCTCCGAGGACGAACTGATCCGACGGCACCAGGTGGGCCGGAACGTCGTCCGGGAAGCACTCGACCTACTCGTGTCGGAGCGCCTCATCCGACGCGTCCGCGGTCAAGGGACCGAACCGACGGCGCACGTCATCGTCCACCACCTCAACCAGCTCCGCGCGATCGGCGAACCAGGTCACAGCACCGTCGAGGGCAACGCGATCCACTACCGCAAACTCTCCTGGGAGCTCGTCCCCGCACCACAGGTGGTCGCCGAGAACCTGCTCGTCCCGCTCGGGACACCCGTCATCCGGTGGGAGCGGATCACGGCCTCGCGCGACCCGCTCGTCCTGTGGACCAGCTACTTCCGCAGCGACCTCGGGCTGCAGGAGCCCGGCGAGGAGACCCCCGGAGTCGATGCCGGCACGTGGGGCTTCCTGGAGGCCGCAGGCATCGAACTGGGTGAGGCCGCGGTGCGCACCGGCGCCGTGCCGGCGGACCCCGCCGTCGCGGAACTGCTGTCCACCGAGCCGTCCGCGCCCCTGCTGGTGCAGCACCGGCTCCTGACGGACGCAACCGGTCGACCGATCGAGTTCGCTGTCGGGTACTACCGGGGCGACCTCATCGTGATCAGCAACACCCTGCGCCGGCACCGCGACGCTGTCTGACCGTCCGGAACGACGAGAACCCCCGGCCGGAGCCGGGGGTTCTCGTGGGGGCTCCTAACGAAACTCCACGATCCGCATGAACAAGCCGATCCGCTGGCTCCCGGAATCCGGGGTATCCCAGAATCATCCCCGAACTATCCCGAGAGCCACGGTCCGGTCAGACCGATGCGCTGCCCCGGGCACCTTGTGGGGGCAGCTCTGAGAGCGACCCGCTAACCTCTGTGGGCGGGCCAGCGCTTAGCTCGTTGGGGAACCGGTGCCTGACTGGATCGAGTTCAGATCGTTCGCCCGTTCGCGGCGCTCCGGCAGTCAGCTCAGACGCCGGCCGCTCGCGATGAGTCGCCCCTCAACTCTCGTGCCGGACACCCTTGAAGTCTCCACCGCTCTTCTTCGCTTGGATGAAGCGACCAGTGGTCGTGTCCCGCTTCACCCACATCCCGCTCGAAGATGACCGCACCTGGGAACGACCCGTCACAGCGCCGGCTCGCGATCCTCGTCCAGTGTTCTTCGCCATGACTAGCCTCTCGGGGTTGGCTCGACCGTCGACGTGGTTGCACCCGGCGCCGTCACCGGGGCATGTGAAGATGCTACGTCGTTGACTGTGAACCAAACGTACGACACAACACTGACAACCAGAAGAGCAACGAGCGCCCCGGTCAGGATCCCGGTGCTGAGCCGCCGTAGCGTGCTTCCGAGGGTGGATTGCTCGCGGAAGAGCAAAACGGATGCGGCGAGCGATGTCGGGCCGACAATCAGTGCGAAATTGCTCACCGTGTGTGGTGGCTGGAAGAACACTCCGACCGTCAGAGCGACCAGGAGCCCTGCAGCGGCGTAAACAGTGCCCCGGATTCGACGTGAGGTCTTCAGTTGAGCACGGAAGGTCGCACGGTAGTCCCGATCCTGATCGTGGGCGTAAACCGCGAACGTCTGCGTTGAGGACCGCGTACCAAAGAGGCCGAATGCTTTCTCGGTTGAGTTAGGCACTAGCGCCTTCGGATTACGAATCTCCACCGAAGGGTCGGTCGTGAAGAGCACCACGTGATTACTTCCGGCATCTGACGTGACGATGTCCTGGCTCACGTATCCATAGCGCTCGACCTTGATATCGCGACGCTCGCTGTACTTGATGACGAACGGCCTATCGAGCGGCACTTCGGTCGCCGCCATGAGGTCATAGTTGTGGCCGTAGTCAGCAAGCGACGAAAGGAAATCCCATTCAAGCGTGCTTTCACTTGCCGACGAACGAAGGCGCTCGAGGAGCTCCGCATACCCGCGGAGAGCAGATTCAATGACCTCGAGCTCCACGACAGCGCCACCGAAATCCATGAAAGGAAGCGCGATGATCGGGTGCGCCGTCGGGCTAGAGTCAGCGTCCCCTGAGTCGTCGAATGAACGGAGGGAGGCCGATGCGCGGTCGTCGAAGTTCCTCCACCGGGTGAGAGTTACCTCCGGCACGACGACTCCCAACCCATCGGCCAAGTAGTCCGCGAGGTTCTCCAGTGGGGCGGTAGCGGTTACCGACTCGTGGGTCGTCTTCGTATAGGCAAGCGTGGCCATGATGAGGTTGCGGACGACCAACGAAACGGGGAGACCGACGTCAGACGCAAGCGAGAACAAGTACGCCTCCTCACGGGCGGCAATCTCCTCTCGCTTCAAGAGGTGCGCAACCGCTCCGTCGGGCCCCTCTAAATCGAGGTCGAGGAGTGCCCCGCGCGGAACCGATGCGAAGTACAGCGCAATGAACGCGTTTTCCGCGGTCGGCGGCACCTGCTCGTTGAGAGTTGAGCGAAGAGGCGATGCCGCGAGCAGGTACTGGCGGTGTCGAACCCAACGTGCTCGACGGCTCGGATCCGCCATTCGAGCGGGTTCCGAAGCAGGGTCGTCGTCACCGCGCGGTTCGCACTGAGATCCACCGAAGCTGAATCACGATTCTCATGACGGCCGCGCACGCCTTTCAGTCGCTCAAACATCAGAACGTTCCAGGCAGTTGACGTACGCACCAAATCCGTGCCGCCGGAGGCATGCTGTCACTGAAGATGGCTACGGACGATGTTGGGGCGGCTGCCGACGACATTGTGGAAGTCTAGAGCCGACAGGTGCTCATCACTCAAGGAGGGTGCTCTCATGCCGTCGGTTCACTTCTCACGCCGTGACGAGGAATGGGTCGTCCAGGGCGAACGGGGGCATCACGGCCCGGCTGGCGAGCTCGTCTTGAAGGTCGGCAACCTGCCGAACATCCAAGCGGCCGAGCTTCGGGCCGCACTTCGGTCGAACGCAGCGTTCTACGACAGTGACGACGCGGTCGCGTTGGTGTCGGCCGTCCCGGACGAGTACTTCGACGAGGACGGAATCGTTGACAACGTTGGATTCGCACTGCAGGGCGACGTGCTGGTTGTCACCCTTGACGACGTCATCAACATCGGCCCTGATGAGGACGAAAGGGGTGCGCTTGAGCGTGTCCGCGCGCTGCTAACCCCGATGCTCTCCCGCCGGAGCGCCGTGCTGCACTCAGCCCGCGTCGATGACCTGTCGACCGCATCTTCCACTCTGGTCGTCACTCTCGTCATTCGGCCAAGCACACGTGGCCGGAGCGCGCAGGAGCTCTTTGCACTAGGGAAGGACGCCGCTCGGCTTCTGGACGCGTTGATGAACGCGGCGCCGTCGCGTATGACCGTCGCGGACCTTGTTCGCGGTGGCGGCGCTGACCTCCTGATCGGTCTGCCCGAAGGCGACTGGTTGGACGCGAAGAAACTCGAATACGCGGCCGGGGAAGCGTCTGGTGAGATCTCCTTGGCGCAGGCGGTAGCGCGGTTCGCCAACGGTGATGCTGGCGGCGTGGTCGTCTTCGGCGCGGCGACCAAAAAGGTCCCCGGCGGCGAAGTCATCCGCGCCGTTGATGGTGTGAACGCGAGACCGGGGAGCGCAGCCCGATACCTGCGTGCCCTTGACCGACGCCTGTACCCACCTGTTGCGGGGCTGCGCGTAGACGAGGTCCCCACTTCGGCGGGCAAGACCATCATCGTTATCGAAGTGCCCCCTCAGGGCGAAGAGCTGAAACCGTTCCTCGTGCACGGCGCGATCCTCGCCGACGGACGCACCGAGGGCGCCTTCATCAGCATCGTGCAACGACGCGGAGAAGGAAGCATTCCCATCACAGCGCCGATGATTCACGCGTCTCTCGCCGCGGGTCGGGCGCTCCTCCGCCGTGAGTACCACTCTCCGGACTGATCAACCACCGCGGCACGCGCCGGTGCCGCTTCTTCTCTCCTCCGGCCCGGACGCGTGGTAGTACGCAACGCCGTAGGCACCCAGGTTTGCGCCTTCGCCCCCCCTGACTGCGACCACGCAGCGCACGGAACCAACGGCAAGTTCGACGATCGGCACGTCGAGCTCACGAGTCGCCAGGTTCAGCGAGCGGTGCCGAGGTCGACGGTGCTGACGTTCACTTCGAGAGGAACAACATCGCTTCGGACCCATGTCTCGTAGACATCGAATCGAAGATCGTTCCGAGTCCAGGACGTGGACTGCACACAGAGGATGTTCTCGGTGGGGCTGATCGAGAGCGCCTCGGCCACCTCGGGAGTCGGCGGCAACGCACGGATGGTTCGATGGGCGCCGCGTAACGGGTACCCGGCGCGCGTAAGGAGGTCGGTGAGAGAGCCGGTGCCGTCGAGCACTTCTCGTGCATGTTCTACAACGGGTACGACTTCCGGGGGGCTGTAGTTCACGCTGTACAGCGCCGGCACGCCGTCCAGGTCGCGAAGTCGAACGAGTTCGAACCCGACGGTCTCTTCCGGCACCTGCAGCAATCGAGCAGCGAAGTCGGGAAGAGGCGCGGCGCCCGACCGGAGAACTGTTGTGGTCACGGCACGGTTCTGACGTCCGACCGCGTTCTCGAGGAAGCCCTCAGTGTTCTGGATGACCCAACCCTGTGTCGGCGCCGGCTGGGCGGCGAACACCCCGCGGTTCGGGACCCGTTGCACCAGCCCACGCGATTCGAGATGCTGCAGTGCTTGCCGAACCGTGGCGCGAGCGAGACCGAATTCCGCGCAGAGATCGTTCTCGCTCGGCAGCCGCTCTCCGACAGGGATCGCTCCGGACGTGATGCGCTGCTCGAGGACGTCGGCCACCTGCTGGTAGTACGGCACAGGCGACTGGCGGTCGATCATCTGCTGCTCGGTCACCTTGTCTCCATCGCTCGGGGCCCTCACCCGTCACTGGCCGATCATATGACCATCTCATACAGACAGGGTGTACAGCCCAGGCACCTCGCCGATGAGACCGCTCTACGCAGGCGATTCCGAACGTGTCGGGGTTGCCGCCGGTCCCTTTTCGAAGTAGCCCATTGCAACTTTGGCAGCGTCGTGTTGTCGGGAGATCTGAGCTTCGAGCGTTCGCGGAGCGAGCTCCGAGCCGTTCGTAGACCAGATTGGGAACGCGCCTGTTGCGGCCGCTACGGCCTGCATAGCGGCGCCCTTGGCGACGTACTCCTCGGGCTCTGGCACCACGACCGGGACGGCGACCATCTGGGTGAGGATGTGCTGCACGGCTTCGCTCTGTGCCGCGCCACCGATGAGGACGACGCGGTCGGTGCGGATGCCGCAGCTGGACAGAGCATCGAGCATCTCTACCTGGCTTGCCAGGGTGCCTTCGATGATGGCGCGGGCGAAATTCGCGCGGTTGAAGTTAGTCAACGACGCCTGATGCAATGACGCTCGCGCGTGCGGAAGATCCGGGGTGCGTTCACCCTCGAAGTACGGCAACAACGTCAACCCCTCGGCGCCAGCCGGAGCGGAGAGAGCGAGATCAGAGAGCTCGTCAAAGGTGCAGCCCAGGAGTCCAGCTCCGAGTTCGAAGTTCCGCGCTGCGTTGAGCGTCGCGACCAAGGGCAGCTGGTCACCGGTGGCGTCCGCGTAGTTGCAGACGTAGCCGGCGTAATCGTGAACGGCCTCCTTCGAGCGGGTGTAGACCACGCCAGAGGTACCTAGGGAAAGAACGGTGTCGCCGGGACTCACGTCCAGAGCAAGAGCCGCGGCGGCATTGTCACCACTTCCGGCTCCGAGAACGATGCCAGCGGGGATACCGGGGATGCGATCGCCAGTGACGCCAGCGCTATCGGTCGGGCCGAGCACCTTCGGGAGAGTCGCGGACTTGCCGAAAGCGTGCTCGAACAAGTCTTCGCAGTACTCTCCTGTTTCCGGCGACCAGTACGCGGTGCCGCTCGCCTCGGAACGATCCGTGGTGAGTCGGTCGAGGGCGCCGCTGCCGGGGCCGAAGCCCATCAGTCGCCAGGTCAGCCAGTCGTGGACGACGGCGACCGCCGCGGTTCGCTCGACCGATGCGGGGTCGGTGTCCCGTAACCAACGCAGCTTCACGACCGTGTCGGACAAGGTCAACGGCAGGCCAGTGCGCCGGATCCACTCATCGCGACCGAGCTCGCGGTTGAGATCCACCATCTGCGAGTGGGACCCGGTGTCGTTCCAAAGCGGGGAGTCGCAAACAACCTCGCCGTCGGCGGCCAGGAAGACCGGCGTGTGCTGCTGCCCGCCAACCGAGATGGCTACGACGTCGTCGAGGCCACCGGCGCGCCGCACCGCCGTCAACAGCGCCTCCCACCACACGTTCGGGTGGACGATTGTGCCGCTCGGGTGTGATGCCTTGCCCTCGCGGATCCGCTCGCCCGTCGCCGCATCGCGGACGGTCACTTTGCACATCTGCGTGGACGAATCGATTCCTGCGACCAGCATCTTTGCCTCGCCTCCGTTAGTGCTCGTGATGGTCCTCATGATGCGAGCGCCTTCAGGTGCTCCCATCGCGGCATGATCGACTGACGCCAGGCGGTCAATGCAGCGTGGCGCTCGGGCTGGACGGTCACGTCGTCCGGATCGCAGTCGCTCCATCGAGGTGCGTCGCCCGAGGCCAGGATTTGGGCTCCACGACTGACCACTTCGGGAAACCGCGACGCAGACAGCGGGGTACCGAGCAGGTCGGCTTTCAGCTGCTGCCACAGCATGTTCCCGCTGGCGGGCCCGATGACCTTCACCTCGCCTGCCGCAGCGGGGAACAGGTTCAGTACGTCCTGGAATTGCATGACCATGCCGAGGAAGCAGCCGAAGACGAGTTCTTCGGTGGACGTGTCCGTGCCGATACCGGCGATTACGCCGCGCGCGGCGGCGTTCTTCGTCGGCGGTGGACTCCCGCGGAACTGGGGCAAGACCATCGGGATGCGGTCGAGATCGATCCGCCCTTCGACATACTCCTGATGCACTGCGTCGATACAGCCGCCAAGCCGGTCGGCAGGAAGGCCGAGCAACGATTGCAACGTGGCGAACGCGGACCCGCCCGTCGGGATGGATGCGAACAGCGTGAACTCTGTTCCCGTGCAAGAGATCCCGTTCGCGAGCTTCGAGCTCGCGAAGTCCGGTCCGAGTGACGGGGTGTCCGAGAGGAAGAGCACCCCTTCTGTCGTGCCCGTGGAGTTCAGCATCTCATCGGTCGTCAGAGCCGCCCCCGCTGCCCCCACCATGTGGTCGTGGCCAGCCACGTGGACTACGACGCTGGTGTCGACGTCGAGGGCTGTAGCTACTGCCGGCGCGATGGCGGCGCCGTCGAGAGCGGTCCTCAACTCCGGGAAACGGTTCGGGTTGAGCTCGAACATTGCGCACATCTCCTCGGACCAGGTGCGCGCCTCGAGGTCGAGCGCCATCGTGCGGCTCGCCAGTGAGTACTCGGACCACCGTTGCCCGGTGAGTGTCGCGGCGACGTACTCCGCGACGTTCAACCACTGCGCACCCTCTGCTTTCGCTCCACCTGCTTCGACGGCCCACGCGACCTTGGACAAGCCGTAGTTCGCGTTGACCGGCAACCCCGTGATCGAGTACACCCGCGCCCGATCCGCGTCGCTCAGTGAAGCCAATCTGTCGGCACCGCGGTGGTCATGCCAGAGCACCATCGGTGACGCTAAGGAACCATCCCCGTGAACCAGTCCGCCCGACTCACCGACTCCAGCGATAGCGATCCTTCGCACCGTTGCGCGGACGGCCGGGTCGATCGACCCGACGAAGTCGCCGATGGATCGTTGGAGCGCGTCCGTGTCGTAGATCTCACCCAATGCATCTCGGATCGTGGGCGTCGGACGCTTCGCGGCCGAAGCCAGTACGCCATCCGCGCCGAACATGCAGAGCTTGACGCTGGTCGTGCCGATGTCGACGGTGATCGTGGGCAACACGGGGTGAGTCCTTCAGTTCGACGGTGAACGAGGCGGCGAGTTAGGCGACGGACGGGTTGAGGGTCCGGATGCGCTTCTCGACCACGTCCGTGATGGCAGCGACCGCGTCCTTCGACACCCGGATGAGCGATGCTTCCTTCGGGTTCGCGTTGTATGCCTCGCCAAACGTGCGGATCATCGCGTTCCGCAGGTCGCTGGCGACATTCACCTTCACGACGTTGAACTCGTGCAGGCGCGCCAACTGAGCGTCGGGCAACCCTGATCCGCCATGGATGACGAGGGGAACGGGACTGGCATCGCGGACCTGAGCGAGGAGATCGAAGTCGATCGCCGCATTCGGCATGTAGCCGTGTTGATTGCCGACCGAGACGGCAAGCATGTCGGTGCCGGTCGCCGCGACGAACTCCGCGGCCTGCTGCGGGTTCGTGTGCGCAGCGAACTCCGGGGCGACGTCATCTTCCTTGCCGCCGATGCTGCCGAGCTCCGCCTCGAGCGCCAAGGTCGTTGGCGTCATCTCACGGGCGATCTTGGAGACCCGGACGTTCTCGTCGTACGGGTACTCGGAGTAGTCGATCATGATGGACGTGAAGTCCGCAGCGAGGGCGTCCTTCACTGCGTCCAACGACTTCCCGTGATCGAGGTGCAAGGCGACCGGAACATCGGTGTGCTCCAGGCGTCGGCTGACCATGTCGTAGATGTACTCGAAGCCGGACAGGGAGACGTTCGTCGGGGCGACCTGGATGAAGGTCGGGACGCCGACCTTTTCGATGGCGGCGACGATACCCATGGTCGTCTCGATGTTGGTCGTGTTGAAGGCGCCTGCGACGAGACCTCGCGTCGTGCACTCGTTGATGACTTCGATACCGCTGACCAGGGGCACGGTTCTTTCCTCTCGTTCGGCACCGCCGACACCTCGTTGAGGTGCGGCCTCTAGGCGCGTGCAATGCAGTTGCGCAGACCAGGGAGAGTCGTTCGGCAGCGTCGATGACAGCGTCATCGCGTCGCTGCGACGAGGGCCTTCCCGATGGTGGTCCGCCGTTTCGTGACGAGAGTCATGCTAGGTCGGCCAGTACAGATTGTCTAGTCCATCTGTACAACCCAGATGAAGCAGTCGGTGCGGGCAATAGGCCAGAATGATGTCGTGGCCCCGACACATCGACTTCCGATCGTCTGCGGGATCGACATCGGTAGCACGAATACGAAGGTCGTTGCCGTCGATCCCCGTAGCACCGTGGTGGCGCGCACGCAGCGGGCGACACCGCGTGACCCGGCCGATCTATCGATCGATGCCGGTGGGCTCCGCACTCTCGTCGAGGACATGGTCATCGAGGTCTGCGGTGACTCCTACGCCGTGGTCGCGACGTCGGGGGTCGGTGTGGGGGAGGACGGGGTACCGCTGGATGCCGCGCTGTCGCCGCTGGCTCCAGCACTGGCCTGGTTCGATCCGAGGCGCAGCAGGATGTTCACCTCGATTCGAGACCATCTGATCGACCGCCCAAGCGTCGGAGTTACGCCGGACCCTGCGCGCACCGTCGTCGGGTGGCGATGGGCACACCAGGAAGGCCAACTTGCACGCGCGGCGAGCTGGGTGTCCGTCACGGACTCCGTCGGCGCCGCCTGGAGCGGCCGAGCATTCATGAGCGACACGATCGCAGCGCGGACGGCAGCGTGGGACGGCGATACTCGATCGTGGATACCGGAGTCGGTGAACGCAACGCTCGGGAACTTGGACCTTCTCCCACCCGTGCTCTCCGCGGGAACGGTAGTCGGCTCACTGCGCTCGGATCGCCTCGCCGACGTGGGTTGTGTCGGAGCTGACGCGGTCGTCGTCGTCGGTGGGCATGACCATCCCGTTGGCGGTTGGGCCGTCGACCGTATTGCACCGAATGCGATCCTCGATTCGATGGGCACGGCCGAGGTCGTCGTGGCTCAGAGTCGCTCTCGATTGCGCCGAACGCCGACCATCGATGTCGCGCCGGGCGTGGGACATCCCGGAACGTCGCTATTGTGCGTCGAGGAGTTCACACGGAACGTCGAGTGGGCCTCTCTCGACCCTGCTGTCGCGGTCGAGTTGCGGAATCTGGTCGTCGGCGTTTCGACGCCGGACCCGGCCTTTGATTCCGACGCGTTCATCACAGGCGGCCCCGGCGGCGGGCGGCCCCGCTACTCGCTCGACGCTCCAGCTGCACCGTTGGCCAGAGCCTCGGCCGTGCTCGGAGCTCTGGCTCGGGTTGGCGCAGACGCGATCAGGGACGTCGCGGCACTGATGCCGGAAACAGCTCCGGTCTATGCGGCCGGCGGCTGGTCACGCGCCCGAGGCTGGGTGGCGATCAAGGAGCGGGTCACCGATCAGCAGATGCGGGTGGTGGAGGAACCGGAGGTCGCGGCCGTAGGAGCAGCCATTCTGGCTGCTGAGGCCATCGGTTGGCAGATATCAGCCTCCGACGCGTTGGGAGCTACTCACTAAGCGGGATGCGCCGGTCCGTGCTGGTGGAGCTCGGGGAGCCGCGCCGAAGATTCCTCGGGTCCTCCAAACTGTGGAGCGCCAGGCAGAGCACTGCTCCAAGTAGATACATTCCGATGAAGGTCCAGATCAGCACCGGGAGGTTTGCAGCGCCGCCGAGTGCGCCGACCAAGACTGGTCCCACGAACGCCGACAGTCCGGCAGCGAGAGTGTAGACGGCCAATGCGCTCCCGCGGTCACGGGCAGGGACGAAGGACGGCACCAGCGCTGTCAGCGGGACGAAGCCGGCAAGGCCGATCCCGAAGATCGCCCAGCAGGCGACGGTGGCCCAGAAATTGGGACCGATGAGGAGCGGAACGAAGTACAGCAGCGCCGCTCCAACCGCGCTGGTGACGCACCCGAACCACAGGACTGTGCGCTGCCATCCGAAACGGTCGCCGAGGACTCCAAAGAAGAGGTTGGCGAAGATGTTCGCGGTGTAGACGATGGTCACGATCTGCAGGTACTGGGACTGACTGAACCCGACCTGCTCGGTGAAGAAGAACGGTGCGACCACGAACAGGGCGAAGTTCGGTGCCGTGTTGATGAGGCGGACGGCGGCCCCGATAGCCACCCGTGGTTGTCGCCAGATGATGGTCAAGCCCTTTGCGAGTTCGCCGAAGGCGCTTTCACCCGTGCGCGCTGGGCCGGCGTGCGCTCGGTCCCGAACACCGAAAATCGCCATGACCGCACCGATGATCACGAGCAGCGTGGCAAGCCAAAACGTGCCGACCTCGCCCAGGATCGGGATGGACCAACTCGCGATGAGCGAACCGAGCGTGGGGAGTCCAGCCCCGAAGACGAACCAGAACCAGCCAACCGAGCTTCCACGCTGCTCCGGCCGGGTCGCGGTATTGATCCAGACCAGGAATGCGTATGCGAAGAACGGGTAGCCGACGCCACGGACGGCATACGCGACGATCGCCACCCAGTGCACACCTGCCTCGACACCGACAAGGAGGAAGAGTGCCTCGAAGACGACCCAGGTGATCGCACCAATGATCATCACCTTGCGCGGACCGAGGATCGACGACAGCGTTCCGGACAGCCAGGAACCGATGGTGACGAAGATTCCGTACGCGCTGATGGTGACAGCGGCGGCCGACTCGCTGAACCCTTCGCTGTCCACAAGGAACGGCGAGAGGTAGTTCGATTCGACGCCGTCACCGATCATGAACAGCAGGACCCCGACGAATCCCAGAGCGAGTGGCACCGGAAGTCCCAGTCGATCGAGCAGACCGCGAGTCGCGGTCCCGGGTGTGACGTCCATGGTCATCGTGCTCTCCTTTGAACAGTACGGGGTGTGGGGGTCGCGCCAGACACCACGGATGACGCGACCCCCGACGGATCGCAGTTGATCGGATCCGCCAGTTCGAGGTCAGGTTCGAGGGGCCGCGATCAGAACCACTTCTCGGCGCGGTGGTCCGCCTGGATGCGGCGGATCGTGTTCGACCGGGACCGGAGCACGAGCGAGTCCGTGTGGATGACACCACGCGACCGGCGGACACCGTCCACGAGGACACCGTCGGTGACACCCGTCGCGACGAAGAACGTGTTGTCGCCCGTGACGAGGTCGTCCTGGTCGAGGACCTTGTCGAGGTCGTGTCCGGCGGCGATGGCCTTCTCGCGCTCCTCGTCGTCCTTCGGCTGGAGCTTGCCGAGGATCACGCCACCGAGCGCCTTGATCGCGCACGCGGTGATGATGCCCTCCGGGGTGCCGCCGACACCGACGCACATGTCGATCGTCGACCCGGGCAGCGCCGCCGCGATGCCACCGGCGACGTCACCGTCGAGCAGCAGTCGGGTGCCGGCGCCGGTCGCACGGATCGCACGGATGAGTTCGTCGTGGCGGGGACGGTCGAGGACGGCGATCTGCATGTCCTCGAGGTCCTTGCCCTTCGCCTTCGCGAGCGCACGGATGTTGTCGCCGATCGGCTTCTCGAGGTCGAGGACACCACGGCCCTCGGGACCGGCGGCGATCTTGTCCATGTAGAACACGGCGGACGGGTCGTACATCGAGCCGCGGTCCGAGACGGCCATCACGGAGATGGCGTTCTGGCGGCCGGCGGCGGTGAGCGAGGTGCCGTCGATCGGGTCCACGGCGATGTCGCAGGCCGGACCGTGTCCGTTGCCGACGTGCTCGCCGTTGTAGAGCATCGGGGCGTTGTCCTTCTCGCCCTCACCGATGACGACGACACCGTCGAAGTTCACCGTGCCGAGGAACTTCCGCATCGCGTCGACGGCGGCACCGTCCGCGAGGTTCTTCTCACCGCGCCCGACCCACGGCTGCGCCCGGATCGCCGCTGCCTCCGTCGCACGCACGAGCTCGAGCGCCAGGTTGCGGTCGGGCTGGAGGAACAGCGTTCCGGTATGAGCAGTGGGTTCACCGACGGGAGAGGACATGGCTCCATCCTGTCCTGCCCAACGGATTCTGTCTATACAGTCCGACGCGTATGGACATTGCGTGAAAGACGTCGTACTGTCACTCCTGCGGCTCGCCCAATGACGTAGCAGTCACCGGGAGAACGCACCTGTCAAGCGGATGCTCTGCGTCCGCGACGCGACTCCCGAGAGGATCAACGAAGATGCGCGCAGTAGTGCTCGATGGCACAGGCTCGATCGAAATCGCCGACATCCCTGCCCCGACCCCCAGGGCAAACGACGTCGTGATCGCCCCTGAAGCGGTGGGGATCTGCGGCACCGACATCCATCTTGCCTCTGGCGACTACCCGACCGGAACGTTCCCCATCGTCCCCGGACACGAGTTCGCCGGCACGGTCACCGCAATCGGATCAGATGTCAGCAAGTTCGCCGTGGGTGACCGCGTGTCCGTCGACCCAAACGTCAACTGTGGACACTGCGTCGAATGTCTGGCCGGTGCCACGAACCTCTGCGAGAACCTCTACCCGATCGGCGTCACGGTGAACGGCGCATGCGCTGAGCTCGTCTCCGTGCCCGAGAAGGTCGTCTTCAAGCTGCCTGAAGGTGTCGATTGGGCGACCGGTGCGCTCATCGAGCCCCTCGCGTGCGTGCTCCACGCCTTCGGCCGCATCAAGCCGATCAGTGGCCAGCGCGTTCTCATCTATGGGGCGGGATCCATTGGCCTCCTTGCCCTCGCCGTCGCAAAGGCGCGTGGAGCGAAGACCATCGAGATCATCGAACCAAGCCCGGTGCGCCGCGACGCCGCGCTCGAGTTCGGAGCCGATTCCGCCGGGCAGCCCGGAACGAACTCCGGGGAACAGAACATCGATCTCGTCATCGAAGCATCCGGTCATCCGGCCGCTGTGTCCGACGCACTGACGCGACTCGCGAACCGCGGAACGCTCCTCCAGATGGGCGTTGTCAGCCCCACTGCCACCATCGACCTCCGACCGTACGACCTGTTCGACCGCGAGCTGTCCATCATCGGCTCCCAGTCCCTCGCCACGTCCTACCCGGACGCGGTCACCGAGATCGTCACTCTTGACGACCTCGCACCCCGCACCGTCACCCACACCTTCGGGCTCGACGACTACGCGGCCGCCCTCGAGGCAGCGAAGTCCGAAACCGCCCGCAAGGTGCACCTCCTCCCGCAGCAGTGACGCTGCCCTCACGGAAGAAACCCGCCATGTCCACCACGCACATCCGCACCAGCGGCCCCGCCCCCACTGGCTTCATCGACCGGATCGGCCTGCCCCGGCCGCTCGTCTGGGGCTTCGTCGGCCTGCTCCTGTTCATGATCGGCGACGGCGTCGAATCCGGCTACATCGCCCCGTACCTTGCCAACAACGGAGCCGGCACCGAAACGAACGCGGCGATCATCATCTCCGTGTACGGCGCCGTCGTCACTATCGGATCCTGGTTGTCCGGAGCACTCTCCGACGTCTGGGGTCCGCGGCGAGTCATGATCATCGGTGCCGTCTCCTGGGCCGCCCTCGAGGTGCTCTTCCTCGCCGTAGCGCTCCCGACCCAGAGCTACTGGCTGATGCTGGTCATCTACGGCCTTCGCGGCATTGGATACCCGTTCTTCGCTTACGGCTTCCTCGTCTGGGTTCTCGCCGGAAGTCCCGCGCACCGACTTGGCTCTGCTGTCGGCTGGTTCTACTTCGCGTTCACGGGCGGCCTTCCCACACTCGGGTCGTTGCTCGCCAGCGGGACAGAACCGATCATCGGCGAGTACCTCACGCTGTGGGTATCCCTCGTCCTCGTCGCCCTTGGCGCAGTCGTGTCCCTCATCGGACTCAAAGGCGCGAAAGGCGGGAACCGGCTTGCCCGCCCCGAAGTCACCACCGGCAAGAGCATCGTCAACTCGGTGGCGATCGCCTTCACCCGACCCCGCGTCGGCCTTGGCTGCCTCGTCCGCATCGTGAACACCGCACCGCAGTTCGGCTTGTTCGTCTTCTTCCCGACGATCTTCGCCAAGGACCTCGGATTCGGCACCGCCGGATGGCTGCAACTGGTGTTCATCCTCGGCGCATCGAACATCTTCGCGAACCTGTTCTTCGGCGTCCTGTCCGACCGACTCGGCTGGCACCGCACCCTCCGGTGGTTCGGATGCATCGGATCCGCGATTGCAGTCCTGGCGTTCTATTTCATCCCCCAGGCGACCGACCAGTACTGGGTGTCCGCCCTGTGCGCTGCGTTCTTCGGCGTGACCCTCGCCGGCTTCACCCCGATCTCGGTGCTCATGTCCCTAATGGCCCCCGGCCAGAAGGGGAACTCCATCGCCGTACTCAACCTCGGCGCCGGAGCAGCGACCTTCGTCGGCCCGCTGATCGTCGCGATCTTCCTCGCCCCGCTCGGCGCTGGCGGCGTGACGATCATCTTCGCGGCACTGTACGTCCTCGCTGGCATCTCCGTCCGGTGGCTGCGTGTGCCGGAGGAGTCCGCGAAGGTCGTTGCCGCCGGCGGCACGCTCCAGGACCTCACCGAGCACCCGGAGGCCGTTTCGGATACCGCTACCGCCGGCACCCCGGAGCAGCTGAAGTAGAAGATTCTCGAACGCCCCGCTCGGCGTCCGAGAACGACGAGGGTGAACGCAGCAGCGTTCACCCTCGTTCTACTTCCAGTGCAGCAATCTAGGCAGCAGGCCGACAGTGAGAAGTCCAACGCCGCCATGCCGTCGACCGACTCTTTCCCACACACTGACGGCGCGCGTGCTCGGACCGCACGGCATCATGGTCGCCTGTCGGCGACAACCGGTCCTGGGCGGCGCGGTTGATCCGCAGCCGACACCCACCTCGTACCCTTGAGCTATGGCACGGACCGCGCGCTCAACACCCGCTGAACTCGCCCCCGCGCCTTGGCCAGATCGGCACTCCACCGACCCATCCGCCGAGGTAGCGCGACAGTTCGTGCTCAACCTCCACGACGCGATGGAGGGCCGTTCCTTGCGTTCGGTCGCCGAAGACGCTGGAATCCACCACGTCACGCTGCTCAAGATTCTTCATGGCCGCGCCTGGCCCGACCTCGCAACGATCTCCCGGCTCGAAATCGGACTGAACGCCGACCTGTATCCGACTCGCGCCCCGTTGCGGAAGCCGGGCGGTTCACGGTCGAAGCCCTCGAGGGCAGCGGAATAGCAGACGAAGCGCGGAGAACTGAGCCGGCTGGGAGCGCGGGAGACACGGTCACGACGTCTCGAAGACGCGCGAATGTCCGATCTGCACCGTTCACCCCGCGTCCAACGATGAGCAGGTCCAACAACACCATCGCTACGCGAACGACCGAAGAGCCGGTGGGAGCAGTCGTCTCAACCTGACGCTCGCCTGTCGTGAGGTCCACGGTGGCACCGACGACCTCGTTTCCCCGGACGACGGATACCTCGGCCCGGGTTCCGAGGTCGGCGACGTCGGTCTGATAACCCGGCGGGACGATCATCCCGCGCACCCATCGCAAGTCGATGGACGATCCGCCGATGCGGACGATTCGGATAGCCGCCGGACCAAGCTCGCTCATGCTGATTACAGTAACCACGAGCGACGACGAGCGGAAGTTGAGGACCCGAGCGTGCCCGACCACTACGACTACACGCCGGTGATGCCGCCGGAACTCTGGGCGCGGATCGGCGACTTCGTGCGCGACGTGGTTCGAACGGCGTCGCCGCACACGGCCTACACCGAGAAGCAGCTGTACCCCGTCACTGCGAAGCTCGCCCGATGGGCGGTTGAGCAGGTCGGTTACCCCCTGAAGTCGAGCGTGCTGTTTCAATCGTCAGCCATCGACCGGTTTTCCGCGGAGGCGCTCTTGACCTACACAAACTCAGGTCGGGCGACGATGCGGTCGAAGCTCCGAAGCTCCGAAGCATGGCGCCCTCGCTCTTGGCTGACAAGCAGCGGGCGCCCGACTTCGTCATGCCGATCCAACCGACTTCACCGCTCCGCCCGTATTCCGACCGCGAGCTCGGGGCGCTCCTCACCTGGGCGGGCGCGCAGCTATCGCCCGAGCGACGAACGTCCGCGCGGGGCTTGCTCTCACTGGGGATCGGAGCCGGGCTGACGGGTCGTGAGATTTGCGACGTCGTTGCGGGTGACGTAACGATCAGCGGCGACGCTGTTTCCGTTCGCGTGCGGCGCGGTATCGCGCGAGTCGTGATCGTCGACGAGGCTTGGGAGGACGGGGTGCGGGATCGTTTCGACTTCATCGACGGTGACGGCTGGATGTTCCGTGCGGGCCAGGTGGGTGGGAATCCCAACCTCATCTCCGACTTCGTCACACGTAGCAGCCAACGCGTACACATGCAGGCCCGCCGGATGCGTTCGACCTGGCTTGTCAACCACTTGGCGAAGGGAACGCCGCTCGACGTCCTCCTGGAGGCGGCGGGCTTGCAGTCGGGCGAAGCGCTCGACAGGCTGATTCCGTTCGTTCCCATACGAGATGTCGACGATCGACGGCGCTGGCTGCGTGGTGCTTGACGGGACGACCAGACAGTAGTCCCGTCAAGCGTCCTGCACTACTGCGCGTCGGCAGCTTTCCTGCCGCGGGCCCGTCCGAGGGGCTTCGACGCGGCGGCTGCCTTTTCGGCCTCCTGCTTCTTCACTTCCGCGGTGATGGCGCGTTGCTCCTTGAGCGTCAGGCCCTTCCGGCGACGGGGCGCCTTGTAGAAGCGGCGGTAGTTCGAGTCACCGTTGACGTCGCGGGCCCGTGGGGCTTCGGGCTTCTCGATGCCGGCGGCGCGGTCGGCGAGGAACTTGTTCAGTCGCGAGAAGTTCGCAACGGTGAGCACCATCGTGAAGATGAAGCTCTGTGCGGCGAGCCCGCGCATTTGCCTGCGGTCCGGGTCGCCGAGTCCGTGCACGTCCTTGAGGTACACGTTGAAGCTCTCCTGTGACCGACGGTCGTGGCTGTACGTCTTCAGCCACTCGGGGGTCGCGAACGGGAACACCTGGCGCGTGTCCAGCGCGTCGTCCCACTCGAGCCGGAACGTGTCGTCAAGGCAGATGGTGTCCTTGATGACCGGCAGGAGGTCCGGGTCGATGTGAGGACGCTTCAGCGCGACCGATGGGTTGCGGCTCGCTTTGGCGTGCATGTGGACGAGGTCACAGGTCACCATCGGGCTCTCGCGACGAGCCGGGCAGAACATGTAGACACCGCCGTTCGCGTCCGGAGTGCCCTTGGGTCGGGCGCGGTACTTCTGCCGCTCGAGAATCTTCGTGAAGTACTCCTTCGGAGTGATTTTGTGTGTTCGCGCGTCCTCGCTGAGCGTTCGGAGGTCGAGGGGCGTTGCGGGGCAGAGCACGTCGCCTTCAACTTGGAGGCCCCCAGCTACCGTCTCCTTTCTCTCGGTGAGCTGCCACTTCGCGTAGTCGATGACGAGACCGACTCCACGTTGCGCGAGGGGCTTGTGGAACTCGTCCAGAGAGATACCCGCGCTGTAGCCGCGGTCCACCGTGAGTCGCTTGACCGGCCGTCCCTTCTCGAGAACCCAGTCGACACCTGCAATGGTGTGCTCGGCGATGCTTCGTCCAAACTTGTGGAGGCTCGCTGCGACGACCATCTGCGGGTGTGCGTAGGGGTCGTCGGGTTCCGTCATCATCATCATGATGTTCGCCGCGTACGCGTGGTCGAACTCGCTCGGGCGTCCGTTGTAGTCCTTGTCCTGCTTGCCCTTGTCGCGGGGGTAGGGAGTCGCATCAATCTCGAGCACCTTCTTGGGAGCCTCGACCCATTCGGCGTTGCCGTCCTCGTCGAAGACCTCAATCTCATCCGGGACTTCGGGGCTGCCGTCGAGTTCGTGGTCGCGCTTCCACGGCATCCGCTGGCTCGGAGCGGGAATCGCGCTCTGGTCGGCTGACAACGCACCCTTCCATGCCGACGCGTAGGGCTCTGGGATGGCTTGGATGCTCACGTCGAGCATCGTGTTGGTGAACTCCCGCGCCCTCGGTTCTTTGAGTGCCCGCATAGCGGGGTCTCTGTCGGCGATTACCTGCTCGCGTTCCTGACGCGTGTGCAGGAAACGCTTGGCCGGCCATGCGTCGAACGTGTCGATGATGGCGTGGAGCGCACGCTCAAGCCGCATGTACCAGTTCCAGTAGTCGTTCTGCGGGTCTCCCGTCTCCTTCACACCATCGACGCCGAGAAAGACGCGCGCCTCCTTCGTCATCCGGTGCTGGAGCGCCACGGCGAACTCGTGGATGTTGAGCTTGGTTCTGTCGTCTGCGAGGACGAGCGCAAGGATGATGCACTTCCTCGTGTCCAGGACAGGCGGGCGGCCTCCGGGGCGCTTACCTGCGCTGTCTTCGCGCTTGTACCGCTCGACGAGCGGGACGATGTCGCTGGCATCAACGCGAGCACCCCAGAGTTCGAAGACCTTGGCCTCCAGCGGCGTGATCTTGTTCCCTGCAGCAGCCACTTCGTCGACGTCGAGCAGTGCGCTCTCCCGAGCGGCCTCGTAGATGGCGAGCGCCGCTTCGTCGAACACCCCGTCGAGGATGTCGTCTCGGAGGTTCACGTCGCGGCGGTTCACTTTGCACCCTCGATGGTTCGCGGGTCACGGAGGATGGTCGCGAGCTCAGCGTGGTCTGGGACGGTGAAGTACGCCTCGTACTGGTCGAGCGACGACAGATGCTTGAAGCCCGCGGCGTAGACCAATTCGCCGGCGGTGAGCACCGAGCACACCTCGGCCAGCCACGTCGCGCGGAGGCGTGACGCGTCCGGAAGTCGGCCGCCTTCCGGGTTGTGGAACTTCCGCAGCTTCTCCTCCCGGCTCGCCTGATTGGTCAACCACGGGAAGATGGCGTACTCGTCCGCCTCCGCGTCCCTGAGAGCGCGGGCGAGGTACGGCTCGAACTCTCGACGGACTACCACGGTGCGGTCCGGCTCGCCGGCGACGCGAACGAAGTAGCCGTCCTCGCTGCTGTTGATGTCAGTCGTGCGGAGGTAGATGACCTCCTTTCGACGCAGACCGGCCCCTCCGCTCAGGCCCATCAGTGCGAGACCAGCGCGTCGCCAGTCCTCGGAACGCGAGTTCTGGACGTAGGTGGACATCTCACGCAGCTCGAGCGGGCTGAGCGGCGTGACGGCGAGGGACCGTTCCGCACCGAACACCCGACCCGCCCGTTCGCCTCCGTGTGCCTCGCGAATCTGAAGGAGGCGGCTCTCGAACGTCCCCCGCTGGACCGCCGTCGTCTGCATGCTGGCGAATCGGCGGATGACCGACGGCTGAAGCAGGCTGTGTTGGGTCAGCGGGAGTCCCAGTTCTCGGACGCCGAACAGACCGAGTGCAGCGAGTGGTCGCATGTACTCGCGGACGTACTTCGTGTTCGAGAAGTCGGCGTCAAGCACGCAGGCGATGACGAAGTCACGGACGATGGCCCAGTCGGCTTCGGGCATCCGAGGCTTGTAGCTCATGATGACATCTCGCACATCCGATGCGTGTCGCTGCTGATTGTTATCAGCAAATTGTGCTACGCGAAGGTCGTTAGAGGAAGGGGTGGCGCGTTGGGGTCTTGTATGATGGGTCATGCCGGAGCTATGCCGGCACCCTGGGGCCAGCGGTGGCATGCGCCGCGCCCGCCGTCGATCGGCGCAGACATGCGGATCGATGTACTTTTATGAGCCTTCATCCGCTCTAGTCGGTTGCTCACCATCAACAGGGGTTCTACGGCAGAGTCGAGACGCCCTTGAGTCGGCGGTGTATGTGAGGATGAGTCGTGCCCGAAGTACACGTGTCAGCCGGTCAGCCGCTCCTTGAGTCCTACACACGGACGCCGGCCACCGGAATCTGCGAGCTCGTCTGGAACGCGTTCGACGAAGACGCTCACAACGTCTACGTCACAGTGACTCGGAGCGAGCTCGGCGCAGTCGAGACAGTCTCCGTCGCCGACGATGGACGGGGCATGACTGTCGAGCGCGCCGAGCTCGCGTTCTCGCGAGTCGGTGACAGCTGGAAACGAATGCCCGGCACAACTTCAGGGGCCGGCCGCTACGTTCACGGACGGCTCGGTCGGGGGCGCTACTCCGCTTTCGCGCTCGGCGATTCCGTCGAGTGGGAATCGACGAGCGAGGCGCTCGAGGGCGGTCTCGCCGGCATCCGCATCGTCGGATCCCGAAGCGCGCTCGACAAGTTCAACATCGAGCCGAGCGATCCGGACGCAGCCACGGGCACAACCGTGAGGATCGTCGGCATCGGAAAGACGGCTGCGCATGATTTCGAGGCACCGGATGGGCTTCGAGGGCGTCTCCTGACGGAGTTCGCTCTCCACCTCGCGCGACACGACGACTTTCACATCCACTTCCTCGGCGAAGAGATCCGCCCAGGTGAGGTCATCGAGAACCGTCGGGAGTTCTCGCTCCCGCCTCAAGACGGAGTCGCGGGCGAGGCGAAGCTCACCATCATTGATTGGAAGCTGACCGGAGTCGAGCGACGTCTGTACCTGTGCTCCGAGGACGGCGCCATCATCGACGAGATGGCGCCCGGCATCCGAGCCGTCGGTGCGGAGTTCACTGCGTACATCAGCTGGCAGGGATTCCGTGACGCATCAGGTGTGATGATCGAACTCGATGGCGAGTCGCCCGCCGCGAAGGTCATCGAAGCGACCAAGGATGCGCTCCGGGATCATCTCGCGAATGCGGGCCGCCGCCGCGAAGCCGAGACGATCCAGCGTTGGAAGTCGGAAGGCGTCTACCCGTACAAGGCAGCGCCGCGAAACGACCAGGAACGAGCGACGCAGGACACATTCAAGGTAGTGGCCATGGCGGCAGCGCGAACCGTGGACGAAGCCAAGGCCACGAAGTCGAAGGCGCTCGCGTTGAGCCTTCTCCGAGAGACCTTCGAAACGGACCCAGAGGCGTTGCTCCCCATCCTTCGCAATTTCTCGCAGCTCCCGCAAGCGAGAATCGACGAGCTGAAGGAGGTCTTGGAGCACACGACGCTGTCGCAGCTGATCTCACTCGGGCGCGAAGTCGGAAACAGGGTCGAGTTCCTCTCCGGACTCAACGCCGTGCTCTTTGAGCGCGCCATCAAGAAGCGGATGCTCGAGCGGCGGCAACTACACCGCATCCTCGCGCACGAGACATGGCTCTTCGGCGAGGAATGGGGCATCACCGGCGATGACGAACGACTCATCGAGGTGTTGAAGAAGCACCTCAAGCTCCTCGGACTCGACGTCGAACTCGCCGGCAGCGCCCCGCTGCTCCGAGAAGACGGCTCGGACGCAATCCCAGACCTCGTACTCGGACGACGCCTCGAAACCCGCGAGAACGAGTTCGCTCACCTCGTCATCGAACTGAAGCGTCCGAGCCACAAGCTGACAGATGAAGACGTCAGCCAGATCAGGAGCTACGCGAGCGCGATCACGAACGACGAACGTTTCGACCAGCCGAACTCCCACTGGGACTTCTGGCTGATCGGCAACGACGTCACCGACTCGGTCGAAGATCAGCGGACGCAGACAACGCTCCCACATGGCGTCGTGCAGAGCAGCAAAAAGTACCGCATCGTCGTCCGGACGTGGGCGGAAGTCATCGGCGATGCGGAGCACCGACTGAAGTTCGTTCAGGCGTCGCTGAAGTACGAGTCCAACCGAGACCAGGGCCTCGTGTCGATGCGCGACAAGTACAGCGAGTACCTGCCGCAGGAGGCGCTCGACGCGGCGGCCGAAGCAGGCGACGCCGGATCGGCTGCGTAGCCACGCGAGAGTACGAAGAAGGCCCCCGGACGGATCCGGGGGCCTTCTTGCTAGGGCTTAACGAGTTTCGTAAACAGTTTCACGGAGTTTCGTTAGGAGCCCTCGTGGCGGTACCGGTGGGATTTGAACCCACGGTGGAGTTGCCCCCACACATGTTTTCGAGACATGATCCTTCGGCCGCTCGGACACGGTACCGGGAAAGATCTTACACGATCCGGGAGGCCCGTCACGCCACCCGACGTCGGCCTGCCCTCCACAGGCGGTCACCCCCAGGGCTCTTCCCCCACCCACAGGCCGCCCACGTCATCGACTCGGCCTGCGGGCGTACCGTCCACGGCATGAAGACCCGCACGCTCATCGCACTCCTGACGTCCGTCCTCGGTGGGGCCGGTGTCCTCGGCGCTGCTGCCGTCGGGGCCCGGGCCGGCGTCAAGGGCCAACGGGCGGCTGCGCAACGGGTGGTCGACATGCTGCCGATCCACGCGGACTGGTGGCACGAGCGACAGCAGCACGACGGACGGCTGCTCTACGTGGCGATCGGCGACTCGGCGGCGCAGGGCGTCGGTGCGACGGTCCCGTCCCGCGGGTACGTGGGTCTGCTGGCGCGTCGGATCCGGCACCGCTCGCACGAGTCGGTGCGGGTCGTGAACCTCAGCGTCTCGGGTTCGACGACGTGGGGTGCCAAGCGCGACCAGTTGCCGAAGCTCCGGCAGTACACGCCCGACATCTGCACGGTGTCGATCGGGGCGAACGACATCGCGGACTTCGACCCGGACAAGTTCGAGCGGAACATCCGGGCGATCTACGGCGCGGTGCCGTCGCACGCCGTGGTCGCCGAGCTGCCGTGTATGTTCGTGGCGGACCGTGAGCGCAAGGTGGCGGTGGCGAACGAGATCGTGCACCGTGTGGCCGCGGAGTTCGGGCTGACCGTGGCGCCGCTGCACACCATCACGAAGCGGGTCGGTGTCCGCCGCACGTTCTTCAACAGCTACGGCGACCTGTTCCACCCGAACGACCGGGGGTACGAGGTCTGGGCGAGCGCATTCGAGCCCGCGGTCGACGCCCGGGTCGACACGGTCGCGGCGATCCGGCACTACCTGTCGGCGCGGGAAGCGGAGACCCTCGGGCGAGAGGCCGGCGCCGTCGCGAACGCCCGAGCCGAGCAGGACACCGACGGCGCCGAGGCGCTCGACCACGCCAACCGGCCGAGTCCGGTCGAGCGGATCCGCAACCGGATGACGGGGTCGATGGCCCTGCCCGACGAGCCGGCGCACCGCGCCGACGATGTCGGCGGCACGGCCTAGCCTCGACGACATGGCACGCCCGCAGTCCCTCTACCGATGCACCGAGTGCGGCTGGACCAGTGTCAAGTGGGTCGGTCGCTGTGGCGAGTGCCAGACCTGGGGCACGGTCGAGGACTCCTCGGCGGTCTCGGCGAGCACCAGGGGCACGGCGGCCGTCGCCGTCACCGGGGCTCGAGCGGCGCGCCCCATCACCGAGGCCCGCGGCACGACGGTGCAGCGGTGGCAGACCGGCATCGGCGAGTTCGACCGGGTGCTCGGCGGCGGGGTGGTGCCCGGTGCCGCGGTCCTGCTGTCCGGCGAGCCGGGCGTCGGCAAGTCCACGCTCCTGCTCGAGGTCGCTTCACGGGCTGCCGCTTCCGGCAAGCGTGTTCTCTACGTCAGTGCGGAAGAGTCCGTCGACCAGGTCAGGCTGCGTGCCGAGCGTACCGGCGCGATGCACGACGACCTCTACTTGGCGAGCGAGGTCGACCTCGGCGTCATCATCGGCCAGATCGACCAGGTCAAACCGGATCTGCTCATCGCCGACTCCGTGCAGACCATCTCGTCCAGCTCGATCGACGGCATCGCAGGTGGGACGTCGCAGGTGCGCGAGGTCGCCTCGACCCTGATCCGGATCGCGAAGGACCGCGCCCTCCCGGTCCTGATCGTCGGCCACGTCACGAAGGACGGCACCATCGCCGGGCCGCGTCTCCTCGAGCACCTGGTCGACGTCGTCTGCCACTTCGAGGGCGACCGGCAGACCGCGCTCCGGTTCGTCCGGGCGTTGAAGAACCGGTTCGGTCCCACGGACGAAGTCGGGTGCTTCGACATGGGCGGGGACGGCATCCACGAGGTCCCAGACCCGAGCGGCCTCTTCATGTCGAAGAACGCGACTCCGGTCTCCGGCACGTGCGTGACCGTCGCGCTCGAGGGGCGCCGGGCGCTCCCGGTCGAGGTCCAGGCGCTCATCGTCCCGAGCTCGGCTCCGCAGCCCCGCCGGGTCGTGAACGGCGTCGATGCGTCACGCGTGGCGATGCTGCTCGCGGTGCTCGAACGCCGAGCCGGTCTCAAGCTCTCCGATGCCGACGTCTACGTCTCGACGGTGGGTGGCATGAAGCTGACAGAGCCCGGCGCCGACCTGGCGATCGCCCTGGCCCTGGCGAGCGCGGCACGAGACCGCCCTTACCCGCACACGCTCGCGGCCGTGGGCGAGATCAGTCTGGCGGGCGAGATCCGTCCGGCCACGGGGACCAAGCAACGGGTGAACGAAGCGAGCCGACTCGGCTTCACCACCGTTCTCGGCGCCGACTCCGGGCATCTGCGCGAAGCACTGCGTGTGGCGTTCTCCATGACGCAGTCCACCCGCGAGCGCGAGCTCGACCGCGCGTTCTGATCGACTAAGCGCGCAATGCGGCCAGCAGGTCCTCCGGGGTCGCCTGCATGGTGTTCGGCCCGGCGATGTCGAAGAACACGCCCTCGAGCATGTCGAGGTGGGCGGCCAGGAACTCCTCGAGCCGAGGCCCGTCGTAGACCATGACCTGTCGGATCTTCTCGTCCGGCACCATCGCCGTGTAGGCGTCAGCCGACGAGAACAGCAGCAGGATGCGCTTCTCGGAGCCTTCGCGCCCGAACACCCGCACCTGCATGTCCTTCTTGCCGGTCACGAGCCGGGGGACGATCACGATGTCGTTGCGCAGCGCGAACGCCACCGCAGCGACGTCCTGCTTCGCGAGGGCCTCCTCGAGCTGTTCGCTCCGGAAGCGCTGTTCCTTGTCTGCCATCTGATCAATTCCACCAGATTTTCGTCGTTCAGTGACGCACGGGTAGCCAGTCGGCCCTGAGCACGCTAGCCTGATGGAACCGCTTCGGCGGCGCTCAACGTTCGAGCGAGGTGGTTTGCCCCTCAACTCGGACTACCAGGGTCACTGGCCATCAGGCCTGACCCCGAACCCGTCCCGCCGGCACCTGCCCGCGTGGCGCATCACCCCCGTCGACGTACGTCGGGGCTCCGCAGGTGCGATCGCACCATGGCGGAACGCAAGAAAGCTAAGGAAACGCCATCATGGCATCTACCGGTACCGTCAAGTGGTTCAACAACGAAAAGGGCTTCGGCTTCATCGCCCCGGACGACGGAAGCGCTGACGTCTTCGCGCACTTCTCCGCGATCGCCGGCAACGGCTACAAGTCGCTGGAGGAGAACCAGAAGGTGGAGTTCGACATCACCGAGGGCCGCAAGGGCCCGCAGGCGGAGAACATCACCGTCCTCGGCTGATCACATCAGCTTCGAACGGCCCCGTCGTCCTCTGGACGGCGGGGCCGTTTGCTGTCCCCGGGGTCGCCGAGCGCTCTTCACCGTCGCACAACCAAAGGCACCTCGAACCACCACAACGCGCGGCGCGGTCACACTTTGGTTGTGCGAACGGCCACGGAGCCGCGCGCCCCGGGACCGCCAGCCCACGCGGCGCCAGAGCTACTGCAGGATGAACTGCACCGAGGCCCTCGACTTCAGGTTCCCGACCGCGACCTGCAGGTGGTAGCTCGCCCCGTCGCCCGAGACCGCCGGACGGGACGCGTCGCACGTCGTGGTGGACGACCGGGTGCGGTCCCACGCGATCGCGGGCGTGGTCAGGGTCTGGCCGGCCTTGATCGTGACGTCCTGGTTCGTGCCGCCGGTCTGGCAGTCCTTCGACGACCAGTACTGCTCCTCGCCCGAGCTGATCGTCAGTACCTGCTGCGCTGACCCGAGGTCGAGGTGGCACGAGTTCGTGCCGGTGTTCTTGATCGACATGGCGATCTTCGGGTCCTCGGTAGGGCCGTACGCCTCCTTGTCGAGCACCGGCGTGAGGACGACCTGGTCCTTGCTGCACGTCGACCCGTCGGCAGCGCCGGAACCAGACGCCGCCGCAGATGCTGACGCCGAGCGGGACGGGGCAGCGGACGACGCACCACCGGCCGAGGCGGACGGCGAGGACGTGGGCGCTGCCGTCGGGGTCGACGCGCTCCCCCGTCCGACGACGATGAGCACGACCACCACGACGATGATCACGAGCGCTCCGAGCACGGCTGCACGACGGCGCCAGTACACGACCGGCTTCTCGGGCCCGACGGGGTGACGCAACGACGACATGCGCACAGGGTAGACAACCCCGGATGCCGGGTGCGGGACCCCCGCCGGGTGCCGCGCGAAAGCGTCAGAGGATCTTCAGCATGCGGGTGTTGCCGAGGGTGTTCGGCTTGACCCGGGCGAGGTCGAGGAACTCCGCGACCCCTTCGTCCGACGACCGCACCAGCTCGGCGTAGACCGCGGGTTCGACGACCTGCTCACCGATCTCGAGGTACCCGTGCTTCGCGAAGAAGTCGACCTCGAACGTCAGGCAGAAGATCCGTGCGACGCCGAGTTCCCGGGCGTCGTGCTCGAGCGCTTCGAGCATCCGGTGTCCGACGCGCTTGTGGATCCAGTCGGCGTCGAGGGCGAGCGTGCGCACCTCGGCGATGTCGTCCCAGAAGACGGCGAGGGCGCCGCAGCCGATCGGTATCCCGTCTGGCCCTTCGGCGATCCGGAACTGCTGGATCGAGCCGTAGAGCGCGACGTTCTCCTTGCCGAGCAGGATGCGTCGGTCGACGTAGGGGGCGATGAGCCGCTGGATGTGCGGGACGTCGGAGGCGAGCGCCGGTCGCACGAGGATCCCGTGCTCGTCACGGACGTCGAACGCGTGCTTCCCGTGCTCTGTCATCCCCACAACCATAGCCGCGCCGGGTCGAGCGGCAGCGGACCTTCCCGGGGGACACCCCGCTGGACGGTGCACAGGCGCAGCCGCCTACCGTCCACACCATGCCTCAGATCATCGAAACCGTCGACGTCAACGTCCCCGTCTCCGCAGCGTACGGTCAGTGGACCCGCTTCGAGGAGTTCCCGCACTTCCTCGACGAGGTCGAGAAGATCGTCCAGGTCGACGACAAGACCACCGATTGGACCGTGAAGGTCGCCGGCCAGGAGCGCGAGTTCCGTGCCGTCATCACCGAGCAGCACCCCGACGAGCGGGTGGCCTGGACCGTCAAGGACGGCGAGACCGACCACGCCGGTGTCGTCACCTTCCACAAGCTGTCCGACAACGAGACGCGCGTCACTGCGCAGATCGACTGGGAGCCGTCCGGCTTCCTCGAGAAGCTCGGCGCTGCGGTCGGCGTCGGTGGTCACGCCATCAAGAAGGACCTGCAGAACTACAAGGAGCGCGTCGAGTCCGCTCCGACCGACACGGGCTGGCGCGGCGACGTGCAGGCGTGATCACGGCCTGAGACGTCCGCGCGGACGAGACGGGAGGCCCGGTGCCAGCTGGCACCGGGCCTCCCGTTTCGTCCGTGCACCGGTTTCGTTCGGCATCCCCCCACGACATGCCGACCTGCCGGTCCGGCGCGAGCCTGGCAGAGTGGTCACACTGGCCGTCGCGCTGGTCCAGTTTTATCATGTCTGAGACAGATGTACAGGGCGGGGAGACATGATCGAGTACAACGACGACGATGCACACCGGCGAGAACTCTCCCGGAAGCTGCAGTTGCTGATGGACGTCGTCGAGGCGAATGCCGGGCAGCGACCGTCCTACAAGGAGATCGCAGCTGAGATCGAGGCACAGGGTGCGTCGATGAGCCGGCCGCGGTGGGGCTACATGCTCGGGGGCAACGGCCCGGCCGTCCGCGACCAGCGTCTGCTCGCAGCACTCGCCGGCTACTTCGGTGTCCCGGCGGAGTACCTGACCGACGCGGCGGGCAACACCGACGTGCCCGAGCGGGTGCAGGCGCAGCTCGAACTCGTCCTCGAGCTGCGCAAGCGCGAGGTCGTCGCCTTCGCGACCCGACGCCTCGGCGAGTTCGCCTCCGCCGACGAGATCCGGGACTTCACCGAGCACCTCCGGCGGCTCGACGAGTCGGGATCCGCGCCGTGACCGGCGTGCGCGAGCGGTTCGGCGCGCGGCGTCGGCAAGCCGTCGCCCGGCGGAGCGTGCGGCGACTCGGGCTCCCACGGCGGCTGACGCTGCCCGCCCTCCTCGCCCGCGCCGAGTCGACCCTCGGCAAGCCGATCCGGCTGCGGACGGCCGACCTGCCCGGTGACCTCTCCGCACGGTTCATCCAGCGCGCCGACCACGCACTCCTCGAGACCCGTCCAGACCTGTCCGAGCGTTCCCGCGTGGCGTGCGTGCTCCACGAACTCGCCCACGTGTTCCTCGCGGACCCCGGCTGCGACCACCAGGCCTACACCGGGCTGCTCACCGGCCGGACGGCGTTCACGCGGTCGCTGGACACCCCGCACGAGCAGGCGGTCGAACTCGTCGCCGACGAGCTCGCGCTCCGGATCGGTCTGCTCGACCCGGACGACCGCGAGCCCGGGATCTTCCGGTGACGCTGCACGTCTGGGGATCGATCCCGGTGTGGGTCATCCTGACGGTGCTCGTCGTCCGGCTGCTGCTGGTGCGGACCCAGTCGGCGAGCGTCACCTGGCTCATGGCCTGCTGCGGCTTCGTCGCCGTCGGCCTGACGATCAACCAACCGGACGTCACCACGTTCCTCGCGGGCGTCACGCACGTGCCCAACATCGCAGACCTGGTCGGACGGTGCCTCATGGTGTGCGGCATGTTCGCGCTCGCGCAGTCGGTGGAGGCCGCCGCGCGTTCCGCGAAGCTGCTGCGCGTGAGCCGGATCGTCGTCTGCGTGGTCGTGCTCCTCACGCTCGTCGTGCTCTTCACGCTGGTCGACGCACCGACGCCGACGGCACAGTTCATGACCGTCTACGGCAACCAGCTGCCGACCGCGCTGTACTCCGCGGTCGAGATGACGTACATCGCGGTCGTCATCGCCCGCTCCGCCGCCGCCGTCCTGCGCGGGTTCCGGAGCGGCGACGGCCTCGGCCGGATGTACTGGCTGTTCGTCGTCGGGGCCGTCGGGCTGGTCCTGCTCGCCGTCATCGCGATCGCGCTCGACGCCGTCCACGTCGCCGGTGTCGACGGAGCGGTCCGGGTGCTGTCCACCGTGTACGCCCCGGTGTTCCTGCTGTCCATGGTGCTGCTCGCCGTCGGCGCCGCCGGGGGCGTGCTTCCGGACGCGGCACGGGAGTTCCGCGACTGGCGGGACACCCGGCACCGGTTCCGCAGCCTGGAGCCGGAGCTCCGGCGGCTCGAGGCGGCCTCGGGCAACACCGGGCTCTACTTCACGATCGCCTGGCAGCGTCGCCAGTGGCGCAGTCGGTTGCACCGACTGGCCGTCGAGATCGAGGACCGCGCACGCGAGGCCGGGCAGGACGTCCCGGCTGCGGCGACCCTCACCACCGCACGACTCAGGGAGCTCTCATGACAGCCGGACGCACGACCGCACTCGGAACCGCACTCGGAACGGCAGTCGGCGCCGTTGGGACGCTCGGATTGGGCGCCTTCGTCGCCCGACGACTGCTCTTCCCCGCCCCCTACACGGCGACCGCCACCGTGCGGAGCAGCACCGGGACCGAGGTCGAACTCGTCGCCACACGCGACACCCGCCTGCCGGGGACGTACGACCTGCAGCGCGACGACGCCCGCGTCCCGGTCGGCGCGATCGTCGCCGCGAGCACGGAGACCGGGCCCAGCGGCGACACCATCCGCCGCCGCGTCACCGGAACCGTGGCGACCGGTGACTGGGCCTGGGACGCCCTGCGGTACGACGGGCCGGCCGACGTGCCCGGCGCCGAGCCCGAGGCCGCCACGACCCACGTCGTCCACGTGCACGGCCAGTCCCTCGGGCCGCGGCAGGTCCTCCGCGGCGTCGGTGTCTGGCGCGGCCTCGGCGCGACGTCCGAGGTCCTCGACACCACGGACCTGCCGCTCCGGTCGCTCGACCCGGGGGCAGCAGACCGCATCGTCGCCGCGGTCCGCGCCGCCCGTGCCCGCGGCGCCCGCCGGGTGGTGCTGCAGGGGTGGTCCGCCGGCGCCCTCGCCTGCTCGGTCGCGGCCGGCCGGGTCGACGTCGATGGGATCGTGGCGGTCTCGCCGCTGCTCGACGTCGCGTCAGCACTCCGCGGAGCGGTCCGTGGGGCACGCCTGCCCGCCTTCGTCGGCACCGTCGCTGCGCGCATCGCGACGACCCCGGTGCTGTCCCGCCTGGCGGGAGCATCGGCACCGGTCACGACCACGGCATGGCAGGACGCGACGACGCCGACGCTCGTGGTCCACTCCGAGGCCGATGCGCTGGTCGCAGCGGACGACGTGGCCGCGATCACCGCTCGCCCGCACGCCACCGCCGTCGCCTTCCGCACGGCACCGCACACGCTCGAGTGGAACGAGGACCCGGAGCGCTGGGAGGACGCGGTCCGCCGCTTCGTCGGGTCCTTGCCCGCCATCGCCTAGCGGACGTGCAACGGCCCCGGTCTGCGAACAGACCGGGGCCGGCAGCGACTCGATCCGTTGGGGGGAACCGATCGAGTGCGACGCGCGAGGAGTTGGGGGGAACGTCTCGCGCGCTGGTTCCACCGTACCCCCGGACGGGGGTCCGTGGACGCGGGACGCGCGCATCGGCGATCCGGGATCTGGACCGACACAATGACAGACGGGAGGCCCGGTGCCAGCTGGCACCGGGCCTCCCGTCGTGCAGACCGTCAGGTCCTAGGACTCGATCTCGCCCTGGGGTGCGTCCGCTGCGGTCTCGACCGCGGCTGCGCCGGCGAGGACCTCTTCGCGGCCCGGCTGACGCCCGGTCTCGAAGTGGAACGCACCGTCGACGAAGTCGACCTTCACGTGGTCACCGGCGTTGAGCTCACCCTGCAGGATGTGCTCGGACAGCTGGTCCTCGACCTCGTGCTGCATCGCGCGACGCAGCGGGCGAGCTCCGAGGGACGGGTCGAACCCGACCTTGATGAGCTGCTCCTTGGCGGGGAGCGTGAGCTCCACCGTCATGTCGCGGTCGAGCAGACGGTCGGCCAGGCGCTTCACGAACAGGTCCACGATCTGCAGCAGTTCGGACTGCGACAGCTGCGGGAACACGATCGTGTCGTCGACACGGTTCAGGAACTCGGGCTTGAAGTGCTTCTTGAGCTCCTCGTTGACCTTGCCGCGCATGCGGTCGTAGCCCACGGCCGAGTCACCCTCGACCTGGAAGCCCACCGGGCCACCGGCGATGCCCTGCGAACCGAGGTTCGTGGTCATGATGATGACGGTGTTCTTGAAGTCGACCACGCGGCCCTGACCGTCGGTGAGACGGCCTTCCTCGAGCACCTGCAGCAGCGAGTTGAAGATGTCCGGGTGGGCCTTCTCGATCTCGTCGAACAGGACCACGGAGAACGGCTTGCGGCGCACCTTCTCGGTGAGCTGGCCGCCCTCCTCGAACCCGACGAACCCGGGAGGGGCACCGAACAGACGCGAGACGGTGTGCTTCTCACCGAACTCCGACATGTCGAGGGAGATCAGTGCGCCCTCGTCGTCGAACAGGAACTCGGCGAGCGCCTTGGCGAGCTCGGTCTTGCCGACACCCGTGGGCCCGGCGAAGATGAACGAGCCCGACGGGCGGTTCGGGTCCTTGAGGCCGGCGCGGGTGCGGCGGATCGTCTTGGACAGGGCCGAGATGGCCTCTTCCTGACCGATGACCCGCTGGTGCAGCGCCTTCTCCATGAAGACGAGACGCGAGGTCTCCTCTTCGGTGAGCTTGAACACCGGGATGCCCGTGGCCTGCGCCAAGACCTCGGCGATGATGCCCTCGTCGACGGTGCCGGACGCGGCGACGTCACCGGCACGCCACTGCTTCTCGAGGCGGAGACGCTCACCCAGGAGCTTCTTCTCCTCGTCACGCAGCGAGGCGGCCTTCTCGAAGTCCTGCTCCTCGATGGCGGCTTCCTTCTGCCCGCGGACCGTCGAGATCTTCTCGTCGAACTCGCGGAGCTCCGGCGGCGCCGACAGGATAGACAGCCGCAGGCGTGCGCCGGCCTCGTCGATCAGGTCGATGGCCTTGTCCGGCAGGAAGCGGTCCTGCACGTAGCGGTCCGCCAGGTTGGCGGCCGAGACGATCGCACCGTCGGTGATGGACACCTTGTGGAACGCCTCGTACTTGTCGCGCAGGCCCTTGAGGATGTTGATCGTGTGCGGCAGCGACGGCTCGTTGACCTGCACCGACTGGAAGCGACGCTCGAGTGCGGCGTCCTTCTCGAAGTGCTTGCGGTACTCGTCGAGCGTGGTGGCACCGATCGTCTGGAGCTCACCGCGGGCAAGGAGGGGCTTGAGGATCGAGGCGGCGTCGATCGCGCCCTCGGCAGCACCGGCACCGACGAGCGTGTGGATCTCGTCGATGAAGACGATGATGTCGCCGCGGGTGCGGATCTCCTTCGTGACCTTCTTGAGGCGCTCCTCGAAGTCACCGCGGTAGCGGGACCCGGCGATGAGCGACCCGAGGTCGAGCGAGTAGAGCTGCTTGTCCTTGAGCGTCTCGGGCACGTCGCCCTTGACGATCGCCTGGGCGAGGCCCTCGACGACGGCGGTCTTGCCGACGCCGGGCTCACCGATCAGGACGGGGTTGTTCTTCGAGCGTCGGGAGAGGATCTGCATGACCCGCTCCATCTCCTTCTCGCGCCCGATGACCGGGTCGAGCTTGCCGTCACGAGCGGCCTGGGTGAGGTTGCGACCGAACTGGTCGAGGACCTGCGAACCCTGCTGCTGGCCGTTCTGCTGCTGCTCGCCGCCGACGGCGACCGCTTCCTTGCCCTGGTAGCCGGACAGGAGCTGGATGACCTGCTGGCGGACCCGGTTCAGGTCCGCGCCGAGCTTCACGAGGACCTGGGCTGCGACGCCCTCGCCCTCGCGGATCAGGCCGAGCAGGATGTGCTCGGTGCCGATGTAGTTGTGGCCGAGCTGCAGCGCCTCGCGCAGGGACAGCTCGAGCACCTTCTTGGCACGCGGCGTGAACGGGATGTGCCCGGTCGGCTGCTGCTGGCCCTGGCCGATGATGTCCTGGACCTGCTCGCGGACGGCGTCGAGCGAGATGCCGAGCGACTCCAGCGCCTTGGCAGCAACGCCCTCGCCCTCGTGGATCAGGCCGAGGAGGATGTGCTCGGTGCCGATGTAGTTGTGGTTGAGCATCTTCGCTTCTTCTTGAGCGAGGACGACAACCCGACGGGCTCGGTCGGTGAATCTCTCGAACATGTGCTCTCCCTTGGCCCTTTCTGACGGAGCCGACAGCTGGTCCGGTCTCGTCTGAGTCCGGTCACGTACTCCGAGAGTAACCAGCGCTCCCCGTGGGGGCTGCCCCTGTTCGCCGTGGGCGTGACCTCACTGCGCGATGTGCGCAGTGAGCGAACTCAGGCGCGACGCGCTGCTCGACGCAGGGCACGCCGGAAGCGGCGCGGCTCGACGCCCAGGGCGCCGAGGACGTCGTGCGCCGACCCCATGAAGGGGTCGTCGACCCCGTCGAGGACGGCGAGCAGGACGTGCACCGGGCGGACGCGCTCGGCGGGGCCGGCGAGGACGGCGGCCCGGGCGAGGACCCGTGCCGCCGCCGGCGTGCAGGCGACCCGGTCGTGCTCGTCGGGGCACGACGCCCGCGCACCGACGAAGACGCTGATCTCGGCGCGGACCGCCTCGGGGCTCACTCCGTGTGCGTCGAGGGCCGGACGGAAGCGGGGCATCCCACTGCAGAGCGTGACGGCGGCGAGCAGGAGGTGCTCCGCGTCGACGGAGCCGAAGCCCGTCTCGTGGGACTCGAGGTCGGCGAGCAGCACGATCTCGCGGCCCTGGCGGACAGTGGGCAAGGCGACGGACAGCTGAGCGATCTGCATGTATTCAGAATATCGCATGCAATGACAATTGGACACCCCTCGGTTCAGCACAGCTCGGTACCATCCGGTCATGGATCAGCCCGTCGTCGGCCTCGTCGTCCACCCGACCAAGAACGTGCAGGAGTCCGTCACGACCCTGCAGCGCTGGAACGCGTCCGGGCTCGGCGAACTCGTCGCCCGCCGCGCCGACGCACAACGGATCGGTGGGGGCATCACCGCGGTGGAGGACGACGACTTCACCGAACGGGTCGACCTCGTCGTCGCCCTCGGCGGTGACGGCACCATGCTCGGCGCGATGCGACTCGTGGCGAAGCGTCCGGTGCCGGTGCTCGGCGTGAACTACGGCAACGTCGGGTTCCTGGTGGAGATCGAGCCGCCGGAGCTCGAAGCCGCGCTCGACCGACTGTCCGCCGGCGAGTACCAGCTCGAGCCGCACCATGCGCTCGAGGCCCGCCTGTCCTGGAGCGGCGCGCGCACCGACTACCTGGCCTTCAACGACCTCACCATCGTGCGGCGCCCCGGCTCCGGCCAGGTGTCGGCCGACCTCAGCGTCGGCGGCCTCGGCTACGGGTACTACCGCGCCGACGCCATCGTCGCCGCGACCCCGGCGGGCTCCACCGCGTACAACTACGCCGCCGGTGGCCCGGTGCTCTCCCCCGCGCTGTCCGGGTCCGTCGTGACGCCCGTCGCACCGATGGCGGGGATCGACCGCGCCGTGGTGCTCGCCGCCCGCGAGCGCTACCGGTTCGACATCGCCGAGGGCACCAGGAGCGCTGCACTCGAGGTCGACGGGCTCGTCGTCGGCGAGGTCGCCACCGGGGCGCAGATCGACGTCCGGCTCCGCAAGGACGCCGGCAGCGTCGTCCGGCTCGACGCCGAGCGGCACGGACGCACCGGCCGGGTGAAGCTCAGCCTGCTCGACCTGCCGGTGCGGCCCGACCAGCTCATCGAACTGATCCCCAGCGACCTGCGGCAGAAGCTCGGTCGCGAACTCGACCAGTAGCGGTCCCGGCGCCGTTCCGCCCCCGGAACGGCGAATGGCCCGCTCGAGCAGTGCTCGAGCGGGCCTTCCCATCACCCCACCGGATCGCCTTCCCACAGAACGACCCGGGTTCCCCTGCCGACGCGGACGCCGGCCGAAGCCTGCTGACCTCAGTCGGTCAGGTACAGCTGCATGTCCTGCGAGACCGCCTTGGCGAACAGGCGCAGCTTCGCGCGCGACTCCACCCGGCTGACGGCCTGACGGGTCGTGTGCACGATCTTCGAGATCTCGTCGAGCGTCATCGGCTTGTCGTCGTCGAGGCCGTAGCGCATGCGGATCACGTTGGCCTCTTCGCTCGGCAGCTCGGCGACGATCGAACGGATGTCGCGGTGCAGGAGCGTGGTCTCGGTGAGCTCGTTCGGGGACGCAGCGTCCTCGTCCTCGATGAAGTCGCCGAGCTCGCTGTCGTCCGAGTCTCCGACGACCGTGTGGATCGACACCGGCTCGTGCGAGCGGCCCTTGAGGTCGACGAGTTCCTCGACGGTCATGCTCAGCTCGGCGGCGACCTCGTCGGGCATCGGCGCACGGCCGAGGTCCACCGTCAGGTCGCGCTCGGTGCGGGAGATCTTGTTGATCAGCTCCACGGTGTGCACCGGGATGCGGATCGTGCGGGCCTTGTCGGCGAGACCACGCGAGATCGCCTGGCGGATCCACCAGGTGGCGTAGGTCGAGAACTTGTAGCCCTGCGTGAAGTCGAACTTCTCGACCGCGCGGACGAGACCGAGGTTGCCCTCCTGGATGACGTCCATGAACGGCAGGCCACGCTGCGAGTAGCGCTTCGCGATGCTCACGACCAGGCGGAGGTTCGAGGTGATCATGCGCTCCTTGGCACGCTCACCGTCGCGGACGAGCCAGCGCAGTTCGCGCTGCAGGGTCTTCGCGAGGCCCTTCTCGGTCGCGAGCTTCCCCTCGGCGAAGAGGCCGACCTCGATGCGGCGGGCGATCTGCGCTTCTTCCTCGGCGGTGAGGAGCGAGAGACGGCCGATGTGGCGCAGGTAGTCGCCGACCTGGTCGACCGAAGCACCGCGGACGCCGGCGAGCTGCTCGTCGGCCTCGACCTCGGTGTCGAGGGAGGTGGTCGTGGACTCGGCGCCCTGGGTCTTGGATGCCGCTGCCTTCTTCGTGGTGGCGCGGCGGGTGGTGCTCGGTGCAGCCGTTGCGATCGTCATGGTGTTGCTCCCTGCGTTCGGCGGTGATGGCTTCGTGCGGTGGTGCTGGGGGTGGTGCTTCTGGGTGCTGCTTGGGGTGTTCACGAGTAAAGCGGTCCGGAGGTGTACCCCACAAACCGATCGGAATGATTCTCAGGCTTCTCCGTGATTCGCGGTCGAAACCGTCCCCCGTGGGGTACAGCACTTCCGTCAGTGTGGTCCCCCGAACTGCGCCAGATCAAGGGTGTGACGTGATGTTTCCGGCGTTGCAGGCGTGTTTCTCACGCGTTTCCGAACCTGTACCCCGCCGTACCGCGCCTTCCGGACATGCAAAAGGGGTACGTCCGCCCGGATCAGTGCGATCCGGTGGTCGTACCCCGAAAACCGAAGGGGTGGGGGTCACCAGGAGGGTTCGAGCCACCCGTCCCGGCGCTTGGACGCCTCGAGGTCGGCGTCTCGGTCGAACTCGTCGTACTCGCTCTCGATGTCGCCGACGAGACTGCGACCCGCGAAGGGGTGTGTGGTTGCCATGCGGACGATGCTCACCCCGGCGCGCGACGGCGAGGTGAACGGGGCGTGACTGATCGAGGGCGCACAGGAGTCCAGGCTGGTGACCGCGGTGGGGTCAGCAGCCTGCGGGGTGCGGCGGTGTGGCGGCGCGGCTACTCGGCGGATGCCGGTGCCGGCGCGGGGACGCCGTGCTCGCGCTCGAAACGGGCGCGCTCCTCGGCCTCGACCTTGGCGTACGCGGCACGCTCGGTGCGGTCGGCCCGCATGATGGCGCGCATCACGAACCAGAAGATGAGGCCGACGACGATGGTCGGCGTCAGGGCGAAGATGATCCCGGTCACGACTCCATGCGGCACCGGAGCATCGTACCCCGCCCCGGCGCCGACGAACTGTGTGCGGGCTACTTCACCAACGGGAACAGGATCGTCTCGCGGATGCCGAGGCCGGTGATCGCCATCAGCAGGCGGTCGACACCCATGCCCATGCCACCGGACGGCGGCATCGCGTGCTCGAGGGCACGCAGGAACTCCTCGTCGACGCGCATCGCCTCGGGGTCGCCGCCGGCCGCGAGCTTCGCCTGCTCGACGAAGCGCTCCCGCTGGACGACGGGGTCGACGAGCTCGGAGTAGGCGGTCGCGAGCTCGAAGCCGCGCACGTACAGGTCCCACTTCTCGACGATGCCGGGACGGGTGCGGTGCTCGCGGGTGAGCGGCGAGGTGTCGACCGGGAAGTTCATCACGAACGTCGGGCGGTCGAGCGAGTCGATGACGAAGTGCTCCCAGAGCTCCTCGACGTACTTGCCGTGCGTGGCGTGCGCGACCTCGACACCCTCGGCCGCCGCGAGCTCCTGCAGTTCGGACAGCGGGGTCTCGGGGGTGATCTCGCGTCCGGCGGCCTCGGACAGCGAGCCGTACATGTCGATGCGCGGCCACTCGCCGCCGAGGTCGTAGGTGCTGCCGTCGGGCAGGGTGACCTCGAGCGAGCCGCCGGTGACCGCCCGAGCAGCGCTCTGCACGAGCTCCTGGGTCAGGTCGGCCATCTGCTCGTAGTTGCCGTAGGCCTGGTACGCCTCGACCATGGCGAACTCGGGCGAGTGCGACGAGTCGGCGCCCTCGTTGCGGAAGTTCCGGTTGATCTCGAACACCCGGTCGATGCCGCCGACGACGGCACGCTTCAGGAAGAGCTCCGGCGCGATGCGCAGGAAGAGCTCGGTGTCGAACGCGTTCGAGTGCGTCACGAACGGTCGGGCCGAGGCACCGCCGTGCTGGGTCTGCAGCATCGGCGTCTCGACCTCGAGGTACTCGTGCGAGGTGAACGTCTGGCGGAGCGACGACATCACGGCGGCGCGGGCGCGGACGGTGGCGCGCGCTTCGTCGCGGACGATGAGGTCCAGGTAGCGCTGACGGACCCGCGTCTCCTCGTTGAGTTCGTTGTGCAGGTTCGGCAGCGGCAGGATCGCCTTCGCCGCGATCGCCCACTCGTCGACCATGATCGACAGCTCACCGCGGCGCGAGGAGATCACGCGGCCGTGCACGAACACGTGGTCGCCGAGGTCGACGAACTCCTTCCAGCGCGCCAGGGACTCGTCACCGACCTCGGCCAGGGACACCATCGCCTGGATGCGGGACCCGTCACCGGACTGCAGCGACGCGAAGCAGAGCTTGCCGGTGTTGCGCGAGAACACGATGCGGCCGGCGATGCCGACGACGTCCTGGGTCTCCTCACCCGTCTCGAGGTGGGCGTACTGCTCGCGGACCGCCGGGATCGTCGTCGTGATCGGGAGCTCGGCGGGGTACGCCTCGATGCCGGACTCGAGCAGCTTCGCGCGCTTGTCGAGCCGGACCTGTCGCTGCTCGCTGGTCTCCTGCTCGGCCAGTGCGGCGGCGTCGGCGATCGCGGTGTCGGTGGTGGCGGTCTCGTCGGTCATGCGGGTGCGGCTCCGATGGTCGTGGGGGTCGGGGGAAATGCTACCCGCGCCGCGCTCCCGCCCCGGACTCGCTACAGCGTCGACTGCCCGTCGGCCGCCGTCAGCGCGTTGTCCACGGCGGAGCGGACGAGCGCACCGAGCACCCGGCCGGGGTGGTCCACGCCGATGCCGGACAGCGTTCCCGCCGACTGGTCCACGATCGCGGTCGAGAAGCTCACGGCGGCGCGGACGGCGTCGGCGTACGCGGGTCGGTCCCCCTCGGCGACGACGAACGGCTCGGCGCCCATCTCGACCACCAGGGCCTGCGCGATGGGCAGCACCGGCGAAGGTGCGGTCACCGCGCAGTAGGCGTCACGCAGCCGCGACAGGTCGACACTCGTGCCGGTGAACGCCATCGCCGGGTGGATGGCGAGCGGGATCGCACCCGCCGCCATCGCGGGGGCGAGGATGCCGACACCGTGGTCCGGGCTGGTGTGCACGACGAGCTGGCCGGGCTGCCAGATGCCGGCGTCCGCCAGGCCCTGCACCAGCGAGGCCAGCTGGTCGTCCGGCACGGCGAGGAGCACGAGTTCGCTCCGCTCGACCAGGTCCGGCGTCGCGAGCACGGGAGCGCCGGGCAGCATGGCCTCGGCACGGTCGCGCCCCTCGGCGGACACCGCGGTGACGCCGACGACCGCGTGCTCCGCGTTCGCCAGTGCGGCACCGAGCACGGGTCCGACCCGTCCGGCACCGACGACGCCGACGCCGAGGCGCCCGGCCCTCATCGGACTGCTCCGGTGGGCGGGACGTCGCTCCACCCCGGGCCGGGAGGCACGGTGCCGGGCCGGTGGTCGGCGTCGGGCCCGGCAGGGGCACTGGTCTCAGGCCACGGCACGTCCGCAGCGTGCGTGACGGACGCGGGACGGGCCTCCCGTTCGCGCCACCGGTGGGACGTGTCGACCGCAGCCGCCTCGACGGCGCGGTGGGTGGTCTCCGACCACAGGCGCTGCGCGTCCCGCGCGTCGAGCGCACCGACGCGGGCCGAGACCGGCCCGGCGACGGTGTGCACGTGGACGGCGGCGAGCCGCAGGGCACGTTCGAGCGGACCCTGTTCGACCTTGACGCTCTGCACCCGGGGCAGCGGCACGATGACGAGCGACCGCCAGACGGCCCCGAGCCGCAGCAGCACGGCGCCCTGCACGAACCGGTACCCGTTGCGTCGGAACGCGAAGGGTCGGAGCCACGCGCCGCGGCGCGGGGAGTGCACGAAGCCGCCCTGGTCCCCACTCGTGGTCAGGCTGTCGTCGACGACGCTGACGGCCTCGGCGGAGCCTTCGCGCAGCGCCTCCTGCGAGGCTTCGGGGCCGGCGACGACCGTGCCGACCAGGCCGGGCAGGATGATGTCGAGGACCTCGCGGACGTCGGCCGCGGTGCCCACGGGCAGCACGATCGCGGACGCCTGCTGGTTGCTCGACGCACCGTTGCCGGCGTTCGTCGCCCGGTTGATCCGGACGTCCCACCAGCCGAACGGGCGCCAGAGCAGCGGCTGCGCGACACTGACGGCGTGGATGCGGCCGGGGGGCAGCGTCTCGTTCGAGGTCGAGACGAGCCCGAACCCGATCCGGATGCCGTCGCGGGTCTCGGCGATCGTGTACTGCAACGACCTCGAGAACTTGCGGACGTAGTAGCTCCCCGCACCGATCACCGCGGGGAACAGCCCGAACAGGATCCCGTACTCGCCGGTGAGCGCGACGCTGACGATCATCGCCGCCACGGCCAGCAGGATGAAGACGGTGGTGCCGGAGAGCAGCATCGACGCGATCAGTCGTCCGGGCTTGACCTTGACGATCCGGGTCGCGTGCACGGCGGCGGGGTCGAGTTCCGGCGAGAACATCTCGTCGACGCGGTCCTGCAGCACGCCGTTCGACGCACGCGCCGGACCGCTGCCGCGGTCGTCGTCCTTCGCGCCGGACGCGAGCACGAGGATGCGCGACCGCAGGTCGTCGGCGGCCCGCACCCCCAGGTACGCGAGCTGCACGTTGGCGTCGTTGCCGGCCTGCGCGATCTCGAGCTTCGCGGTGCCGAACACCCGCGGGATGAGCGGCCGCGAGATGTTGATGCCCTGGATCCGGTCGAGTCGGGCCTTGCGGTGGTTCCGGAACAGCACGCCGGAACGGACCTCGACGATCTCGCCGGTCACCCGGAACTCGTGCATCCGCCAGGACAGGTAGAACAGCCCGATCAGCACGAGCAGGAACACCGCGACGCCGAGCAGCACCCAGCCGACGACGCCGTGCTCGTACACGTAGCGGACCGGGTCGCCGTCCGGCTGCTCGCCGCCGGGGATGAAGAACTCGACGAGCTGGTCACGCAGGCTGTTCAGCACGTAGCCGAGGATGACGATCAGGAAGATCCCGCCCTTCAGCAGCGGGGTCAGCGGGTGCAGGCGGTGCCACTCGCCGTCGGTCAGGGGCGCTGCTGCAGCGGCGTTCCCGCGTGTGGGCGGGGCGGGCGGCGGCGGGGCGGGTCGGAAGGTCACCGCGACCCCCTACAGCCCGGCGCGGCGGGACTCGGCGAGTTCGACGAGCCGGTCGCGCAGCTCGTCGGCGTCGGTGGCCGGGATGCCGGGGATGCGGACGTTCGTGGCGGCCGCGGCGGTGACGAACTTCAGCTCGCTCATGCCGAGTGCACGGTCGAGCGGACCCCTGGCCACGTCGACGAGCTGCATCCGGCCGTACGGCACGGCCGTGAACCGCTGCCACATCAGGCCGCGGCGGACCACCAGGTCGTCGTCGCGCAGGGCGTAGCCGATCGCGCGGACACGGCGGGGCGTGAGGGCCGCGGTGACCAGCGTGGTGACGAGCACCACGATGCCGATGAGCAACCAGACCGTGCCGGCGCCCGAGCCGAAGCCGTCGTTCACGATCCCGATCAGGACCAGGCCGGCGGTCACCACGAGCCCGATCACCAGCGTCGTGACGAGTTCGGTCCACACGAGCTTGGCGGACACCCTGGTCCAGTCGATGCCGGTCAGGCCGAGCCCCGGCTCGTCGAGTCGTTCACGCGCCATCGCGGGCCTCCAGGGGGTGTGCTCGGGTCAGTTCGCCGTCGTGCCGGTGCGGGGGTCGCCCGGCTCGTCGTCGTCACCAGGGGGTGCGATGCACATGCGCTCTGCCACGAGTGCGCAGACCGTCAGCACGACCCCGCCCCCGACGGCGACCACGTTCGGCAGGGTCGAGCCTAGCGAAGGCGTCACCGAGCGGGTCAGGAGGTACACGACCAGCCCGATCGCGAAGCCACCGAACAGGGCGCCGCAGATGCTCGAGGCCTTCGCGAGGACCACGACGCGGGTGGCGTAGAGCGGATCGACCGGGCGCTGCCGCCCGGCGCCGTCGCGGGCGTGCCGGCGGACGGGACGCGCCATGAGCACGACGGCGACCCCGATGAACGCGAGCGTGATGCCGAGCGGCACGGCGAGCAGCAGCGTCGGCGACTGGCGCGACGCCAGCACCGCGTCGAACGCGAAGCCCGCCACCGCGGTGACGACGGCGATGCTGAACAGGGTGGAGAGACGGGTCGGCTTCACGCGCTGGTCACGTTCCCTTCCGTGGAGGTCGCGGGGACCGCGGTCGTCCAGGAGGCCCGGCGCACGTCCGCGAACAGGCGCGGCTCGTCGACGCGCTCGGTGTCGTCCCCCACGGCGGCGAGCAGGTCGGCCACCGGGCCGACGCCGGGCAGGACGGCCGCGGGGTCGGCGTCGAGCCACGGTGCGAGCACGAAGGCCCGCTCGGCGGCGCGGGGGTGCGGCACGGTGAGCGTGGCGGTGTCGATGCGCAGGTCGTCGACGGCGACGACGTCGAGGTCGAGGGTCCGGTCGCCCCAGCGGACGTCGCGGGTGCGGCCGTGCTCGTCCTCGATGCCGTGCAGGGCGTCGAGGAACGCCTGCGGCTCGAGGTCGGTGTCGACGACCACGACGGCGTTGCGGTACCGCGGCTTGGTGTCGTCGCGGCCGTCCAGCGTGACGGCGACCGACTCGACCTCGTGGCTCGAGGCCACCGGGTGCACGCCGGGCAGCGCGGCGACCGCCCGGGCAGCGGCGCGGAGGGTGCTCCCCCGGTCGCCGAGGTTGGCGCCGAGCGCGACGACGACGCGGCTCACGCTGCTCCCTCGTCCGGCACGGTCGCCCCACGGGCACGCCGGATGGTGATCGAGACGTCGGTGAACGGCACGGTGATGGGTGCCTGCGGCTTGTGCACCGTGACCTCGGTCGCCAGGGCCGCGCGGTGGGTGAGCACGGCGGCCGCGATGCGTTCGGCGAGGGTCTCGATGAGGTCGACCGGGTCGCGCTCGATCTCGGCGACGACCTGCTCGGCGAGCACGCCGTAGTGCACGGTGGCGTCGAGGTCGTCGCTGCCCGAAGCGGCGCGGGCGTCGAGTTCCACGGCGACGTCGACGACGAAGTCCTGACCGTCGGCGCGTTCGTGGTCGAAGACCCCGTGGTGGCCGCGCGCGCGGACCCCGACGAGGCGGATGGTGTCGTTCACGAGCGAGCTGCCCTCCAGGCGTCCCAGACGTCGAGCACGGCACGGGTCGGTGCCGGGTCGTGCACGCGCACCCCCCACGCGCCGCGTTCGGCGGCGAGCAGGCTGATGGCGGCGGTGGCGAGGTCGCGGTCCTTCGGCGGGGCGCCCTCGGGGCTCCCGACGCCGTCCAGGAACCGCTTGCGTGATGCGGCGACGAGCACGGGCAGGCCGATCGAGGCGAACCGTTCGTACCCGGCCAGGATCTCCCAGTTCTGCACGCCCTGCTTGGCGAAGCCGAGGCCCGGGTCGATGACGACCTGTTCCTGTCGTACGCCGAGGACGATGAGCTCGGCGACCCGCATCTCGACCTCGCGCCGGACCTCGTCGACGGCGTGCACGTACTCGGCGTTCCGGTACATCCGGTCGCTGTGACCACGCCAGTGCATGACCACGAACCCGGCCCCGGTCGACGCGACCACACGGGCCATGTCCGGGTCGGCCAGGCCGCCGGACACGTCGTTGACGATCGCGGCGCCGAGTTCGACGGCCCGTTCGGCGGTCGAGGCGTTCATCGTGTCGACGCTCACGGGGATGCCCTCGGCGACGAGCTGCTGCACGACCGGCAGGACGCGCTCCTGCTCGACCGGCACCGGCACGCGCTCGGAGCCGGGCCGCGTGGACTCCCCGCCGACGTCGATGATGTCGGCACCCGCGGCGACGAGGTCACGCGCGTGCTGCACAGCGGCGTCGTAGGCCTGGTGCAGCCCGCCGTCGCTGAACGAGTCCGGCGTCACGTTGAGGATGCCCAACACCCGCGTGCGGTCCGGTGTCGGACCGCCGCGGGTGTCGAGCCGACGAGCACGTCTCGTCGGCAGGTCGGTCATGCCGGCCCCCTACGCCGGGGCGATACCCGGGTTGCCGAAGGGGCGACGACGGGGCTTCGAGGTCGACTCGCTGTCCGACTGGTCCGCTGCGGTGGCGGCGGCCTGCCCGGGCACGTCGATCGCGGGCAGGTTGCTCACCGGACGCTTGTCGCTGGAGAGCCACTGCGGGCGTTCCGGCAGCTTGCGGACGTCCTTGAAGATCTCCACGAGCTCCGGGGCGTCGAGCGTCTCCTTCTCGAGGAGCTCGCCAGCCAGGCGGTCGAGGATGTCGCGGTTGTCGTTGAGCACCTGGTAGGCCTCGTTGTGCGCGGCCTCGAGCAGCGCACGGGTCTCGGCGTCGACGGTCTGGGCGATGTTCTCCGAGTAGTCGCGACCGGTCCCGCCGCTCATGTCGCGGCCGACGAACGGCTCGCTCGACCCGGACCCGAGCTTGACGGACCCGACGGCCTGGCTCATGCCGTACTCGGTGACCATCTTGCGCGCGGTGCCGGTGGCCTTCTCGATGTCGTTCGAGGCGCCGGTGGTGGGGTCGTGGAACACGATCTCCTCGGCGACGCGACCACCCATGGCGTAGGTGAGCTGGTCGAGCAGCTCGTTGCGGGTGACCGAGTACTTGTCCTCGAGCGGGAGCACCATCGTGTAGCCGAGGGCACGGCCGCGCGGCAGGATCGTGATCTTCGTGACCGGGTCGGTGTGCCGCATCGCCGCAGCCGCCAGGGCGTGGCCGCCCTCGTGGTACGCGGTGATCAGGCGCTCCTGGTCGGACATGATCCGGGTCCGGCGCTGCGGGCCCGCCATCACGCGGTCGACGGCCTCGTCCAGCGCGCGGTTGTCGATGAGCTGCGCGTTCGAGCGGGCGGTCAGCAGAGCGGCCTCGTTCAGGACGTTCGCCAGGTCGGCACCGGTGAAGCCCGGCGTCTTGCGGGCGAGCAGCTCGAGGTCGACGCTCGCGGCGAGCGGCTTGCCCTTTGCGTGCACCTCGAGGATCTGCTGGCGGCCGGCCATGCCCGGGGCGTCGACACCGATCTGACGGTCGAAGCGGCCCGGACGCAGGAGCGCGGGGTCGAGCACGTCGGGACGGTTCGTCGCGGCGATGAGGATGACGTTCGTCTTGCCGTCGAAGCCGTCCATCTCGACGAGCAGCTGGTTGAGCGTCTGCTCGCGCTCGTCGTTGCCGCCGCCGATGCCGGCACCGCGGTGACGACCGACGGCGTCGATCTCGTCGATGAAGACGATGGCCGGCGAGTTCGCCTTGGCCTGCTCGAAGAGGTCACGGACACGGCTCGCACCGACACCGACGAACATCTCGACGAAGTCCGAACCGGAGATCGAGTAGAACGGCACGCCCGCCTCGCCGGCGACGGCGCGGGCGAGCAGGGTCTTGCCGGTCCCGGGAGGGCCGTACAGCAGCACGCCCTTCGGGATCTTGGCGCCGACGGCCTGGAACTTCGCCGGCTCCTTCAGGAACTCCTTGATCTCGTGGAGTTCCTCGATCGCCTCGTCGGAGCCCGCGACGTCGGCGAACGACACCTGCGGGTTCTCCTTGTTGTTGATCTTGGCCTTCGACTTGCCGAACTGCATGACCTTCGAGCCGCCGCCCTGGGCGCTCGAGAGCAGGAACCAGAACAGGGCACCGATGATCAGGAAGGGGAGCAGGACACCGAGGAGCGACAAGAACCAGTTGCCCTGTTGCACGCGGTCGTCGTAGCCCTTCGGCAGGTTGGCGTCGTTGACGGCCTGGATGACCTCTTCACCGCGGGGCGTGGAGTAGTAGAACTGCTCCTGCTTGTCGCCGTCACGGAGCGTCAGGTCGACCCGCTGCTCGGTGGAGTTGACGATCGCGGACGAGACCTTGCTGTCGGCGAGCTGCTCGAGGCCCTTCTGGGTGCTGACCTCGGTCGTGCTGCCCTGGCTGATGACGCTCCAGCCGATGAAGATGCCCGCCAGCGCGATCAGCACGTAGAGGTACGGGCCGCGGAAGATGCGCTTGAAGTTCATGTGATCCGGGCGCGAGTGCCCGACACCTTTCTCTGCCGAAGTTGCGTGCAGGTCAGCATACGGCCGCGATTCTGTGGCGAGAATGGGTGTCCTCTGCGGGCGAACTCGACCCGAGGGACGTGCCCCCTGGACGGGTTACGAGTACACGTGGGGCGCCAGGACGCCCACGCCGCGCAGGTTGCGGTAGCGCTCGTCGTAGTCCAGGCCGTAGCCGACCACGAACGCGTCCGGGATGTCGAAGCCCACGTACTTCACGTCGACCTCGACCTTGGCGGCCTCGGGCTTGCGCAGCAGGGCGACGATCTCGACGCTCGCGGCACCGCGGGACTGCAGGTTCTGCTTGAGCCACGACAGCGTCAGACCGGAGTCGATGATGTCCTCGACGATGAGGACGTCGCGGCCGTGCAGGTCGGTGTCGAGGTCCTTGAGGATCCGCACCACACCGGACGACTTCGTGCCGGAGCCGTACGACGACACCGCCATCCAGTCCATGCGCGCCTGCATCTTCAGGTGGCGCGAGAAGTCCGCCATCACCATGACGGCACCCTTCAGGACACCGACGAGCAGGGGGTCGCGACCCGCGTAGTCGGCGTCGACGACCGCCGCGAGTTCGGCGAGCTTGTCGTCGATCTGCTCGGGGGTGAAGAGGACTTCGGACAGGTCTGCCTGGACGTCGGAGAGTTCCACCGGTCCAGCCTAACCGGCACTGAACGACAGGCGGTCACCGGATCGCGACGCCCGGACGCCCGGCAGGTCGATCGGTCCCTGCCCGCTCCAGGCGGTGACGAGCCGGCAGACCTCGAGCGTCTGCACCCGCGACAGCGTCACCCCGAACTCGCTCTCGACCGCCAGGCGCACGAGCCGCTGCCGGAGCGCGGGCGGGTTCGCCGCGAGTGCCCGCACCGACAGCGAGATGCCGGCCTCGGTGTGCTCGGCGATGTCCTCCGCGATCTCCTCGGCGAAGTGGTCGAGTGCCGCCGAGTCCTCTCGGAGCTGGTCGGCCGTCCGCGCCAGCGCTTCGGGTACCCCGGCACCGAGTTCGCGCTCGAGCACCGGCATGAGCGCGTTCCGCACGCGCACCCGGGCGAAGGCGCCGTCGTCGTTCTGCGGGTCGTGCCACGGCGCCAGTCCGGCTGCGGCACAGGCCTGCCGCGTCGTGTGCCGGCGCACCGCGAGCAGCGGGCGGCCGTACGCCGGCCCCGGCTCCCGCCGCGCGAGCGGCAGCATGCCCGACAGGCTGTCCGGCCCGCTGCCGCGCAGCAGGCCCAGGAGCACCGTCTCCGCCTGGTCGTCCAGGGTGTGTCCCAGCAGCACGAGACGCGACCCGGTGACGGACGCGACGTCCGCGATCGACGCGTGACGGGCCTCCCGGGCGGCGCCCTCCGGACCACCGTCGGAGCCGACCGTGACCCTGCGGACCGTCACCGGGTCGAGTCCCAACTCGGATGCCTGCCGGGAGGCACGGCTCGCAACCGCCTCGGAGCCCGCCTGGAGCGCGTGGTCGACGACGACTGCCCCGGCTCGGAGCCCCTGCTTGCCCGCCTCGAATGCGGTGGCCGCGGCGAGCGCGAGCGAGTCCGGTCCGCCGCTCAGCGCGACCAGGACGAGGTCGCCCGCGGCGACGACGCCGTCGTCGAGCGCGGTGGCGAGCAGGTCGCGGACCGCCAGGCGGGTCTCGGCGACGGCAGGGTCCAGCCGGGGACGCGGAGAGTTCACCCGGTAACGTTAGCCGCGCTCTCGGGACCACCGACAGCCCCACCGACACACCAGGAGTGCAGACATGGCCGCGTACGACGTCGTCGTCGAGATCCCCAAGGGCAGCCGCAACAAGTACGAGGTGGACCACGAGACCGGTCGCGTCTACCTCGACCGCGTGCTGTTCACGTCGTTCGTCTACCCGACCGACTACGGCTTCTTCGAGAAGACCCTGGCCGACGACGGCGACCCCGTGGACGCGCTGCTGCTCCTCGAGTTCCCGACGTTCCCCGGCGTGGGCGTCAAGGTGCGCCCGGTCGGCGTCTTCAAGATGAGCGACGAGGCCGGCAAGGATGAGAAGGTCCTCGTGGTCCCCGCGAAGGACCCGCGCTGGACGCACATCCAGGACATCTCGGACGTCGACGAGCAGACGAAGGCCGAGATCGCGCACTTCTTCGAGCGGTACAAGGACCTCGAGCCGAACAAGTGGGTCAAGGCCGAGGGCTGGGGCGACGCCGCCGAGGCCGAGGCCATCGTGCAGGCCGGCCAGGCCGCCTACGTGCCCGCTGGTCACTGACGCTCCGCACGCGAACGGCGCCCGCTCTCCATCGGGAGGGCGGGCGCCGTTCTGTGTCGGGGGTTGCTTTGTCGGGCGGAGTCGGGGGGCGTACCTGGTGGGATCGGGCGTACCTGGTGCTCTGATCCGGGCAGGTACGCCCGATCTCACTTGCTACCGCAGCCGTTCTGGGAACGACCGGGCGCGGGCTACAGGGAGCCGCTCGGGCGGGCGACGTAGGGCAGGAGCTGGCTCGGCGTCCAGACCGCCCGCTCGACCACGCCGACACCCGGTCGGGCCGCTTCGACCATCATCCCGTTGCCGGTGTAGATCGAGTCGTGGTAACCGCCTGACGCGGTTCCGTTCGACGAGTAAAAGAGGATGTCGCCGGGCTGGCGCTGCGAGAGCGGCACGAGACGGCCGATCGATCCGAAGTAGTTGTACTGCCAGACGACGTTGTGTCCGCCGGTCGCGATGCCCTGCGAGCTGTACGCCATCATGACGAGGCCGGAGCAATCCCAGGTGTTCGGGCCGGCGCCGCCGAGGACGTAGGGCTTGCCAAGCTGCCCGCGGGCGTAGGAGATCGCACCGGCGGCCTTCGAGGGGCTGCTCGGGGCCGGCGCCGGGGTGGTGGGCGCGGGGGTGCTCGGCTTCGAGGGGGTGGGCGTGCTCGGCTTGGCGGGCGCGGGCGCCGGTGCCGGTGCCGGTGCGGCCGGCGTGCTCGGCTTCGACGGGGTGCTCGGACGCGACGGGGTGGTCGTGCCGCCGCCGGTGCTCGGGCTCGTACCGGAGCCGGTGCTCGGGCTCGTACCGCCGGTGCTGCCGCCGCCGGTGTTGTTGGTGGTGGTGCTGCCGCTGCTGTTGTTGGTGCTGCTGCCGTTGCTGCCGCTCGTCTGGGCCGCCAGGGCGGTCTCCGCCGCCTTGGCCTGCTGCGCACTCCAGTAGGCGCTCTCCGTCGCGACACTCGTGCCCTTGAGGTACGCGAGCTGGCGGAGGACCTCGTCCTGCTGATCCTGCTGCTTCTGCACCCGGGCCTGGGCGTCGGCCGAGACGTCGTTGGCGGTGGCGAAGGCGGTCTTCGTCGCCTCGGTCGCCTTGCTCAGCGCCGTCGTGGCGACGGCCTGCTGGTCGGCGAGCGAGTCCACCGTCTTCTGGTCGGAGCGGGCCTGCGCCAGGATCGTCGCCGATCGCTCGGACAGATGCGACATCGTGCCGACGCGGTAGAGCAGGTCCCCGGAGTCGGACGCGTCCGTGAGCATCGTCGTCGACAGGTCGCCGCCGCCCGTGCGGGACAGCTCGACCACGAGCGCGGCCACCTGGCCAGCGGAGTCGTCCGCCTTGCCCTTCGCGCGCTTCGACTGGGCGGACAGGTCGGCGAGGGTGTCCTTCGCCTCCTGCTGCTGCGATGCCGCGAGGGCGTACGCCTGCCCGGCCTGCTGCTCGACGATGCCGGCGCGGTCCGCGGCGTCCTGCAGTGCGGTCAGCCGGTCGCTCAGCTCGTCCACCGTCTGCTGCGCGTCGGCGGCATCCGACTTCGCGGCCTTGACGTCGTCCCAGGACGGCGCCGACGGCGCGGCCTGGGCGGGTCCCGCGACGACGACCGACAGCCCGATGCCGAGCACGGCGACGGTGGCGATCCCGCAGGAGAACGAGCGAGCGGACAGGATCATGGCGGGGTCAACGCATCCCGGCTGCGCTGATGCTCATACCGAGATCCCCCGCGCTGCCATGAAGGGGACCGGGTCGACGGCAGCACCGTTGACCCGGGTCTCGAAGTGGAGGTGGCACCCGGTCGACCAGCCGGTCGAACCGATCTTGGCGATCTGCTGCCCGGCGGAGACGTGCTGGCCGTTCGCGACCATGATCCCGCCGTCGACGATGTGCCCGTAGGCCGTCGAGATGCCGCCGCCGTTGTCCAGGATGACCTCGTTGCCGTACCCGCCGCCGTTGCCCGCGAAGGTCACGGTGCCGTCGTGGGCGGCGTAGATCGGGGCGTAGCAGGCGGGAGCGAGGTCGACCCCGGCGTGCAGTGCCGTGTAGTGCGTGTACGGGTCGACGCGGATGCCGTAGCCGCTCGTCTGGAAGCCGCCGGCCGGCCGGACCCACCCGGCCGAGTTGGCCGTCCCGCCGCCGGTGCCGCCCTGACTCGTCGCCGCGGCCTTCGCTGCCGCCTTGGCCGCAGCCGCGGCGATGCGCGCCTGTCGTGCCTTCTCGGCGGCGACGCCCTTGCGGTAGTCGGCCTCGACCCCGCGCTGCTTGGTGGTGAGGGCGGTCAGCTGGGCCTCGAGCCGCGACTCGTTGTCGTTCTGGGCGTCGACGGCGGTCTGCGCCGCGTCGGCAGCACCCTGGGCCTGCTGCATCTTCGACTGGGCTGCGTCGGCGAGGTCACCCAGGGCCGCCTTGGCCTTGTCCGCCTTGTCGGCCTGCGCCTGGGCGGTGCCGCGGTCCTGCGACGCCTGCGAGTAGATGCCGTCGGCCTGCTCGCTGAGCTTCGACATGGCGCCGAGCTCGTAGAGCAGGTCAGCGGAGTCCGAGGGGTGCGTGAGGATGTCGGTCGTCACGTCGTTGGCGCTGGCCCGACCGAGCTGCGCGGCGAGCTGGCCGGCCTGCTCCTCGGACTGGGCGGCGGTCTGTTCGGCGTCGTCCGCCTGGGACTGGAGCGTCTTCTGCTCGAGCGTCGCCTCGTCGTACTTGTTCTGCGCGGCCTGGTAGGCCTCGCCGGCGGCCTGCGCGGCCTTCTGCTTGGCAGCGGCCTCGGTCTTCAGCGACGAGATGAGCGACTTGATCTCGGTGACCTTCGCCTGCTGGGCACTCGTCGAGGACTTGGCCTTCTGCACCTCGGACCAGCTCGGGTAGCTCGCGGCGCTGGCCGAAGTCGCCGGGGCGAGGACCGCGAGGGTGCTGCTCGCGAGCGCGACGGCGACCGCGGCGGCGACGAGGCGGCTGCGGTTGCGGAGGGAGAGCGAAGGTGAGGTCGACATGTATCTCGATTTCGTAACAGCGCGGCAAGGCTCACGCACGTAACACTGTTAACAGACGCAACAGTAACAACAGGTGTCGCAGCCCCGCAGCCCCTCGGACGAGGGGCGCGGAGCCGACGACGATGCTCGCACCGCAACCTCGACACCCAGTGCCGGACGGGCGCGACACGCCGGGGATTCCGCGGGAACGGGGCCCGATTTGCGAACCCCCCGGGGCATCCGTATGCTTGTCCATCGGTAGCGCGAAGCACCACTTGCGGCCCTATCGTTTAGTGGCCTAGGACACCGCCCTTTCACGGCGGCAGCACGGGTTCGAATCCCGTTGGGGTCACTCTCCGAGTGAGCGAGCAAGTAGTACCGAGCAACACCACAGCAATTCAACATGGCCCTGTAGCGCAGCTGGTTAGCGTGCCGCCCTGTCACGGCGGAGGTCGCGGGTTCAAGTCCCGTCAGGGTCGCCACGGCTGGATAGCTCAGTTGGTAGAGCGTTCGACTGAAAATCGAAAGGTCCACGGATCGATGCCGTGTCCAGCCACCGGTGAAGGCCCCCTGCTTCGGCAGGGGGCCTTTTCCGTTGGCTGAGCGGCTTGGCCCGGGGCGGCGCTAGGCCTCGCGGGTCTTCGGGCTGCTGTCGTTCGTCTTCGCCGGGTCGCGTTCGACCACGGAACCGAGGGCATCGTCGATCCGACTGAGCAGCTCCGTCGGGATCGTGACGCCAGCGGCACCCGCGTTGTCGTGCACCTGCTCCGGACGCGACGCCCCGATGATCGCACTCGCGACGTTCTCGTTCTGCAGCACCCAGGCGACGGCGAGCTGCGCCATCGACAGGTCGAGCTCCTTCGCGATCGGCTCGAGCTCCTGCACGGAGGACAGCACCTCGTCGCGCATGAACCGCTTGATCATGTCCGCGCCGCCCTTGTCGTCGGTGGCACGCGAGCCCTCGGGCAGCGGCTGACCCGGCTTGTACTTGCCGGTCAGCACGCCCTGCGCGATCGGGGACCAGACGATCTGCGAGATGCCGAGCTCCTTCGAGGTCGGCACCACCTCTTCCTCGATGACGCGCCACAGCGCCGAGTACTGCGGCTGGTTCGAGATGAGCTGGAAGCCGAGGTCCTTCGCCAGCGCGGCGCCGGCACGGAGCTGCTCAGCGGTCCACTCGCTGACGCCGACGTACAGGACCTTGCCCTGGCGCACGATGTCGGCGAACGCCTGCATGGTCTCTTCGAGCGGGGTCTCGTGGTCGAAGCGGTGCGCCTGGTACAGGTCGACGTAGTCGGTCTGCAGGCGGCCGAGCGAGCCGTCGATCGACTCGAGGATGTGCTTGCGGGACAGCCCGGTGTCGTTGTGCCCCTTCGGCCCGGTCGGCCCGAACACCTTCGTGGCGATCTCGAGCGACTGGCGCCGCTCCCCCTTGAGGGCTTCGCCGAGGACGGTCTCGGCGCCGGTGTTGGCGTAGACGTCGGCGGTGTCGAACGTCGAGATGCCGACCTCGAGGGCGGCCTTGACGCAGGCGATCGCCGCGTCGTTCTCGACCTGGGATGCGTGGGTGAGCCAGTTGCCGTAGGTGATCTCGGAGACCTTGAGGCCCGAGTTGCCGAGGTAGCGGTACTCCATGTGCGTGTCACTCCTGTCGTGGCCGCGTCGGTGCGGCTCCGTCGGCGACGGTAGTCCTCGGGACCTCCGCGCGAGCCGGTGACTGTACGCTGATGTTTCAGGAGCGACAGGCGAAGACGAAACCCCGGCGATGTGGCTTGGGCCAGGGATCGTTCCGGGGTCTTCGTGGACAACGGTAGCAGACAGGGGTGTGATGCAGGAAGACGAGCTCGAGCGCTTGATCACGGCCGATCGGCTCCGTTCGTACGCCGAGCGGACGGGGTCCTCGACCGGCGCGTTGCGCCTGTACGAGTGGAACATGCGAGCCGCGGCGTCGATCATGGAACTCACCGGCGTCGTCGAGGTAGTCGCGCGCAACGCACTCGACCGAGAACTCTGCGTCTGGGCGGCGGGTCGCACCGCGGACGTCTCGACGAAGTCCACGGCCGGGTCATCGCCGAGCTCACCTTCGGGTTCTGGCGGTATCTCGTCGAATCGCGGTACCACACCTCGCTCTGGGTGCCGGATCTGCACAGGGCCTTCCCGCACGGGCCGGACAACCTCCGCGTGCGGCGGAGCGAGGTGACGCGGCGACTGCAGCAACTGCACTTCGTGCGGAACCGGGCGGCGCACCACGAACCCATCCACGCACGTGACCTGCAGCGGGACCACGACTACGCGCTCGAGCTGCTCGGCTGGATCAGCCCGCACGCGGCGGTGTGGGCGGCGGAGACCACCTCGCTCCGAGCCGTGCTCCGCGCCCGTCCCGACGGGTAGGTGCAGGATCGGTAGGAGTGCGACACGGAGAGGTGCCGCCGGAAGCGAGGGAGCATCCATGACCGGAGCGAGCGTGTTGTTCATCGGCGGGAGCGGCGTGATCAGCGCCTCCTGCGTGCGGGAGGCGACCGAACAGGGCCACGACGTCACGGTCCTGAACCGTGGGACCACCGGGGGCAGGCCGATCCCGGAGGGTGTGACGCGCCTCCAGGCCGATGTGTCGGACCGCAGCGCCCTGGCGGACGCACTCGGCGACCGCCACTTCGACGTCGTCGTGAACTGGATCGCCTTCACGCCGGACCAGGTGCAGGCCGACATCGACTTCTTCGCCGGACGGACGCGGCAGTACGTGTTCATCAGCTCGGCCTCCGCGTACCAGACCCCGGCGACGCACCTGCCGATCACGGAGTCGACGCCGCTGAAGAACCCGTACTGGCAGTACTCGCGGGACAAGATCGCGTGCGAGGAACTCCTGATGGAGGCGTACCGGGAGCAGGACTTCCCGGTGACGATCGTGCGGCCGTCGCACACCTACGACGAGACGAAGCTGCCACTGACCGGTGGGTGGACCGCCGTGGCGCGGATGCGCGCCGGCAAGCCGATCATCATCACCGGGGACGGCACCTCGCTGTGGACGCTGACGCACAGCCGTGACTTCGCGGTCGGGTTCACCGGGCTCCTCGACCGTGCCGAGGCGATCGGTGAGGCGTTCACGATCACGAGTGACGAGGCACCGACGTGGAACGCCATCGCGCACGAGATCGCGGCAGCGGCGGGCGTCGACGACCTGCGGATCGTGCACGTGCCGGCGGACGCGATCAACGCGGTGGACCCGGAGTGGGGTGCGGCGCTGCTCGGCGACAAGGCGAACAGCTCGGTGTTCGACAACAGCAAGATCCGGTCGCTCGTGCCGTGGTACCGGCCGCGCACGCCCTACCGGCAGGGGGTCCGCGAGGTCATCTCCTGGTACGAGGCGCACCCCGAGGAGCAGGTGATCGACGAGCGCCTCGACGCCCTGATGGACGAGCTGGCGACGCGCTGGGCGGTGTGAGCCGCACTCGGTGAGCAGGAATGGTCGGGTGCCGTGTGGCGACCCGACCATTGCTGCTCACGAAGCGAGCGCGTGGAGCGAACCCGTCAGGCGCGCGCGGCCAGGACGTCCGCCAGCGTCCCGATCGCAGTGCGCAACTCGTCGTCGGTCACCACCAGCGGCGGGGCGAAGCGGATCGTCGACCCGTGCGTGTCCTTCACGAGCACCCCGCGGTCGGCGAGGTCCTTCGAGATCTCCTTGCCGGTGCCGAGCGCGGGGTCGATGTCGATCCCCGCCCACAGTCCGGCGACACGGCGCGACACGACGCCGTGCCCGACGAGCTCGTCGAGCAGTCCGCGCAACAGCGGTTCGCCGTCGAGGGCGCGCTGCTGGAACGTGCCCTCGCCGAGCATCGCGACCACCTCGGCCCCGACGGCCGCAGCGAGCGGGTTGCCGCCGAAGGTCGAACCGTGCTCACCGGGGCGCAGGACGCCCAGGACATCCCGCGAGCCCACCACCGCGGAGACCGGGACGATGCCGCCACCGAGGGCCTTGCCGAGCGTGATGAGGTCGGGGCGGACCCCGACGCGCTGCACGGCGAGAGTGTGACCGGTGCGGCCGAGCCCGGACTGGATCTCGTCGGCGACGAACAGCGCACCGAACTCGTCGCAGACCGCGCGGACGTCAGGCAGGTACGACTCCGGCGGGATGACCACGCCGCCCTCGCCCTGGATCGGTTCGAGCAGCACGGCGACGACGGTCTCGTCCATCGCCGCGCGCAGGGCATCGGCATCGCCGTACGGCACGGCGCGGAAGCCGGGCGTGAACGGCCCGAAGTCGTCGTGGGCGGAGGGGTCGTCCGAGAACGAGATGATCGTCGTGGTGCGACCGTGGAAGTTGCCGGACGCCACGATGATGGTCGCGCGGTCCGCGGGGACGCCCTTCACCCGGTAACCCCAGGCGCGGGACACCTTGATCGCGGACTCGACGGCCTCGGCACCGGTGTTCATCGGCAGGACCATCTCGGTCTCCGTCAACGCCGCCAGTGCGGTCGCGAACGGCCCGAGCTGGTCGTTGACGAACGCGCGACTGGTGAGCGTGACCCGGTCGAGCTGCGCCCGTGCGGCGTCGAGCAGCCGGGGGTTGCCGTGGCCGAAGTTCACCGCGGAGTACGCGGCGAGGCCGTCCAGGTACTGCTTGCCGTCGACGTCGGTGACGGTCGCTCCGGAGCCCGACGCGATGACGACGGGCAGCGGGCTGTAGTTGTGCGCGAGGGCGCGGTCCTCGACGGCGAGCGCCGCCGCGGTGTTGACCCCGAGCGACGCTGCCGCCGACATCAGCTGACCCCGAGCGAGCGAGCGACCGAGTTGCCGGTGCCGACCGGGTGCAGGTCGAGCGTGCAGCACTTCACGCCACCGCCGCCGAGCAGGAGCTCGGACAGGTCGACGCCGATCGGGTTGTAGCCCTTCTCCTTCAGCTGCTCGGCGAACCGAACAGCCCGGGCGGCGATCACGACGTTGTACCCGTCGGAGTAGGAGTTCAGGCCGAGGATCGCGGCGTCCTCCTCCGTGGCGATGATCGCGTCCGGGAAGCGCTCGCGCAGGATCGCCAGCGACGGCTCGTCGAAGGCGCTCTCGAGGTACGCGATGTTGCTGGTGCCGTCAGCGGCGGGCTCGGGGTCGAGCACGGCGATGGCGGTGTCGAGGTGGTAGAAGCTCGGGTTGATGAGCTTGAGGGTGACGACCTCGCGGCCGTAGATCGTCGCGAGCTCGTCGTGCGAGGTGCTGTCCGACCGGAAGCCCGTGCCGGCGTAGATCGTGTTGCCGATGAGCAGGAAGTCGCCCTCGCCCTCGTTGGTCTGCTCCGGCTCGGCGACGGTCAGGCCGGCCTGGCGGAACCAGTCCATGTACGCCGGCCCCTCGGGCTGGCGCTCGGGGTACTGGAACTTCGCGCCGTAGGCGATGCCGTCGAGGACGAACCCGCCGTTGGCCGCGTACACCATGTCGGGCAGGCCGTCGATCGGGTCGATGTACGAGATGTCGAAGCCGAGCTGCTCGTACACGTCGACGAGCGTCTGCCACTGGGCGACGGCCTTCGACGTGTCGGTCGGCTCCTCCGGGTGCATCCACGGGTTGATCCGGTAGCTCACCGTGTAGAAGTCCGGCTTGCACATCAGGATCGTCCGCTTGGTGGCGGTGCGGGCCGGTGCGTGGGTGGTCGAGGGTGCGGTGTTCGACATCAGTCCTCCTGAGAAGGGACCGGGGCCCGAGCCTGCCAGGAACCGAAACGGAACGAAGGAGAGGTGCTCCGGCGAGATGCAGGCTCACTCGCCGTAGCGGACCAGGTCGACGCCAGTCGAAAGTCTGGCATGAACCGTCCGAAGAGTGCAGTCCCCCATGCGTCGGATCGTGGCACCCGTTCGGGTGACGCACGTTTCGTGCGTCCGAACCGCCGACCTCGCAAGAAGTCCGCGTACGATGGGTGCAATGGATTCGCTCGACCACCGCATCCTGGATCAACTCCGGGACAACGCCCGCGCCGGCTACGGCGACATCGGGTCGGTGGTCGGACTCTCGGCATCGGCCGTCAAGCGCCGTGTCGACCGGCTCGTCGGCGACGGTGTCATCCAGGGCTTCACGATCAAGGTGGACCCCGCCGTCGAGGACCGCGGGACCGAGGCCTGGGTCGAGCTGTACTGCCGCGGCACCGTCTCCCCCGACGAACTCCGGGCACTGCTCGACACCGTGCCCGAGGTCATCGACGCCGGCACGGTCACGGGGAGCGCCGACGCCGTCGTGCACATGCGCTCGAAGGACCTGTCGGCGCTGGAAGAAGCGCTCGACAAGGTCCGCCTCGCACCGCAGGTGGACCACACGCGGTCCGCGATCGTGCTCTCCAAGCTGGTCAGTCGCGACACCGCGTAACGTCCCGTACATGGGACGGAAGACGGCCAGGAGGCCCGGATCGCCGCCCACGGGGTCGCGCCCGGCCCGACAGCTGGTCACCGCTGCGAGCGTCGCCTACGTCGCGAACTGCCTCTGGGGCACCGCGGTCGCCGTCCGGCTGATCCGGACGAAGAAGCTCCGCGTCGTGCACCACGGCCTGTTCGTCGTGACCGCGACACTCACCGGGGCCGCCGCGACGACCCCGGTGTGGACCCGTGACCGTTCGGCGCTGTTCCTGTTGCCCGCACTCGTCCCCCTCGCACTCGCGCCACGCACGAACCCGCGCTCCGGAGCACACTGGAAGACCGCGGTGGCCGCCGCGCCGTCCTACCTGGGGGCGCTGCTGGTGCGGCGTCGACCGTGACGACGAGACACGAGGGGAAGCAGTGGAGCTCTTCGAGGCCATCCGACGCCGCCGGACCACGAACGGTGCGTTCCTGCCCGATCCGGTGTCCGAGGAACACCAACGGCTCCTCATGGAGCTCGCCGGCCGGGCCCCGTCGCAGCTGAACAGCCAACCGTGGCGCTTCGTCCTGGTCGAGGAGCGCGACACGATCGACCGCATCGCCGCGATCAGCGGCAGCTCGATGACCCGCACCATGGCCGAGGGGACGTTCTTCGAGCGGTACAAGCCGTACTTCCGGTTCTCGCAGGCCGAGATGGACGAGCGGCGCGACGGCATGCTGTTCGACAAGCTGCCCGGGCCGCTCCGGCCGTTCACGAAGCAGGTGTTCACGAAGCGCGGGCAGCTGCTCATGAACACGCTCCGGGTACCGCAGAGCCTGGGTGAGGAGAACCGGAAGCTCGTCGCCGGGTCGCCGCTGCTGCTCGGCGTGATGCTCGACCGCCACGAGTACCGGGAGCAGGAGCTGTCCGGCTTCTACTCGGTGTTCAGCATGGGTGCCGCGATGGAGAACATCTGGCTCGCGACGACCGAGCTCGGCCTGGGGATCCAGTTCGTGTCCTTCCCGATGGAGACCCCGGGCGCCTGGGCGGAGATCGAGGGGTTGCTCCGGGTGCCCGAGTCGCTCGAGCTGATGGCCGTCTACCGGATCGGGTACCTGCCACCCGAACGACGACGACCCGCGATCGACTGGACGTCGAGCGAGCGGAAGCGGCCCTCGCAGTACGTGTTCCGCGACACCTGCGACACCCCGCAGCAGGGGTGGGACGACGCACCCGTCGCAGGCCACATCGAACCGGAGGCGACCAGCTCGTGACCGACACCCGACCCACCCAGAGCACCCCGGGCTTCCCGGCAACCGCCCCCGGCCTGCCGGGCCGTCCCTGGATCTCGCAGGACTGGCTCGACGTCGTCTTCGTGCACTGGCGCGTCGACGTGTCGGCGGTGGCCCCGCTGCTGCCGGCCGGCACGCAACCCGACACGATGGCGCTCGACGGGACCGACGACGGGGTGACCACCTGGGTGGGCCTCATCGCGTTCCGGTTCGAGGACACCCGGTTCCCGCCCCTCGGGGCGCTCGGGCGGACCGGCTCCATCGGCGACTTCGTCGAGGTGAACGTCCGCGTCTACACGGTCGACGAGCAGGGCCAGCACGGCGTCGTGTTCCTGTCGCTCGACGCCGGCAAGCTGCTGCCGACGCTCGGCGCACGCGTGGCCACCGGGCTGCCCTACTGGTGGGCGGACGCCGAGTCGCGGAGCGGCGACGGCCGTGTCGGGTACGCGATGCGGCGGCACGGGACCCACCTGCGGTCCCTGGTCGACGTGCGGGTCGGCGACGAGCTCGCCGAGCCGAGTGCGCTCGAGACGTTCCTGACCGCGCGGTGGGGCATGCACGTGCACCGGACCGGGCGGACACGCTTCTGGCCGAACGAGCACGACGCGTGGCCGTTGCACCGGGCCTCGGTGGTGTCGCTGCGGGACGACCTGGTCGGCGCCGCGGGACTGCCGTTCGGGCTGACCGAGCTGGAGCCGGATTCGGTGCTGTACTCGCCGGGCGTCACGACGCGGTTCGGGCGGGGGCGCTGAGGCCCGGCTGCTGCTGCCGCTTCGGGGGACACCGGCTGAGTGGTGCACGGCCGACCGCAGGTACAAGGGAGCCATGACTCGAGTGGCAGTGGTGACCGGTGGATCCGCAGGACTGGGACGGGCGACCGTCCGGGAACTCGCCGCCCGGGGGTGGGACGTGGCCGTCCTCGCCCGCGGGCAGGAGGGCGTCGACGCCGCGGTCGCCGAGGTCGAGGCCGCCGGACGCCGTGGACTGGCGCTGGTCGCCGACGTGTCCGACCGCGAGGCCGTCGAGGCCGCGGCCGACCGCGTCGAGCAGGAACTCGGGCCGATCGACCTGTGGGTGAACGGCGTGATGGTCGGGGTGTTCGGGAAGTTCCTCGACACGGCACCCGAGGACTTCGAACGGGCGCTCAACGTCACCTACCTCGGCTTCGTCAACGGCACCCGGGCCGCGCTCTCGCGGATGGTGCCCCGCGGCCAGGGGCACGTCGTCCAGGTCGGTTCGGCGCTCGGTTTCCGCGGCATCCCGCTGCAGGCCGCGTACTGCGGTGCGAAGCACGCGATCGTCGGGTTCACCGAGTCCGTCGTCTCCGAGCTGCTCGAACAGGGCAGCAAGGTGAAGGTCTCGCGGGTGGACATGCCCGCGCTGAACACGATCCAGTTCGGGTGGGTGAAGTCGAAGCTGCCGCACCACCCGCAGCCGGTCGCCCCGATCTACCAGCCCGAGGTCGGCGCCCGCGCGATCGCTGCCGTGGCCGAGCGCCCTCGCCGTCGCACCTGGGTCGGTGAGTCGACGGTCTACACGATCCTCGGCAACCGGATCAGCGGACGCTTCGCCGACTGGTACGCCGCCAAGACGCTCGTCTCCGGGCAGCAGGCGCCGGACAAGGACGGCCTCGAGTTGCAGGACAACCTGTACGAGCCGGTGCCGGGCGACCACGGCGCGCACGGGGTGTTCGACGAGTCGGCCCACGCCTGGTCGCCGCAGACCTGGTGGGTGGAACATCGGCGGATGGGCAACGGGATCATCGGGGCGGCGATCGGTGCAGTCGGAGCCGTCGCACTCGTGGCAGGACGACGACGATGACGCGCCGTGCACGAGCGGGGGCGTCGGCGGTCGAGCTGGGCCGAGCGGTCCTCGGGGTCTGGCATCTGAGCCGCTCGTTCCGGGGACGTGACCAGGGCGTGCTGCACGGCGTGCTCGGCGTCCGGCAGCTCGCGCAGGCCGCACTCGTGGCACGCGCCGACACCGGGAACGCACACACCCTCAGCGCCCTCGTCGACGCGGCGCACGGCGCGACGATGGTCCCGCTCGCCCTCGACCCGCAGCGCCGCCGGTTCGCCCTGCAGCAGGTGTGGATCGCCGCGGCACTCACCGCCGCCGAGGTGGCCGTCGTCGGACGTGGCGGTCGCCGCTGAGGCCTGTCAGAGGTGCTCGGTAGCGTCCGGGACATGAGCACCACCTACTCCGTCGCGTCCTCGCTGGACGGCTTCGTGGCCGCGCCCGACGACGACCTCGACTGGCTGCTGCAGTTCGGCTTCGAGCCGTTCCAGGAGCACCACGACCGGTTCTTCGCGGGCATCGGCGCGATCGTCATGGGCTCGACCACGTACGAGTGGTTGCTCGAGCACGACGACACGTGGGCGTACCCGGACCTGGCGACGTGGGTGTTCACCACGCGCGACCAGCCGGTGCCGGACGGCGCCGAGGTGCACTTCGTCTCGGGCGAGGTCGCGGACCACCAGGCCGACCTCGAACGGGCAGCCGGCGAGCGCGACGTCTGGGTCGTCGGCGGTGGACTGCTCGCCGCTCAGTACCAGCAGGCCGGGCTGCTCGACGAGCTCCGCGTCACCGTGATGCCGGTGGCGCTCGGCGCCGGGGCCCCACTCCTGCCGGTCGCCGCACCGACCCCGGTGTTCGAACTGGTCGGGACGACGCCCTTCACCGGCGGTGCCGTGGAACTGCACTACCGGTCCGCAGCCACCACGGCGTAGCGTCCGCGGCATGAGCGACAACGAGCAGACCGAGCCCGTCATGGACGGCGCAACCGAGGCCACGAACCACGAGAAGCTGCACGGCCTGATCGAGCAGGTCGACCACGATCACCACGGCGAGGGTGCCGGAGCGATGGCCGACCACCTGCGCGACCGGATGGACGAGACCGGCGTCGAGGACGAAGAGGGCGGCGACGTCGAGGACTGACCCGAGCCGGGGACGTCAGACGCGCAGGTCGGCGAAGTCCGCGTCGACGTCCCCGAACCGGTGGGCGGTGATCGAGACCGACTGCTCACGGATGAACGGGAGCATCTCGATCAACCCGGCCTCGACCACCGGAGCGTCGTGGATCGCGACGTCGATGCTCGCCCCGAGGGCTTCCTCGAGTGCCAGGGCGTCGCCGCCGATCAGCCGGATGCGTGCCCCGGGACCACCGAACGCCGTGTGCACGGGTCGGTCCTGGCCCTGCGCGAGCATGTCCCCGAGCGCGTCGACGGGCTCGTCGTCCTCGCCGCTCGTCCAGTTCGCCTGGAACACGGCACCGGACGATGCCCGGGCGTGGAAGTCCTGGTCGGACTCGACCAGGTGGTCAACGACGTCCAGCGGTGACCGGCTCGAGGCGAAGAGCTGGGTGAGCGGGCCGGGCAACGGACGGGCGGTGCTGAGCAGGACGTGGGCGCGGGCGGCCGTGGCGGCGACGAGCGCTCGCACCAGGTCACCCGCCGAGGCGTCCTCCGCCTGCCGCACGATGACGGACTGCGGGCGGTGGCGCAGCACGTTGCGCTGCACCACGAGCCCCGACAGGTCGTGCGACCCGCCGTAGAGCTCTTCGCGCGCCCGGACGTCGCTCAGCGCACCGGCGCGCACCTGGTCGAACTCCTCGAACGACAGTCCACTGCGCGCGGCCTCGATGACCGCGGTCACGCGTGGTGGCAGCCCGTGCAGCTGGATGCTCTTGTGCACGGTGCGCGGGACCGGCTCCCACCGCCCGAGCGTCGCGACGTACATCGGACCGCCCGCCTTCGTGCCGGTGCCCACCGACGACCGCTTCCAGCCGCCGAACGGCTGCCGGCCGACGACCGCGCCGGTGATGCCGCGGTTCACGAACAGGTTGCCGGCGCGCACGCTGGCGAGCCAGTCCGCGACCTCGTCGGCGTCGAGCGAGTGGATGCCCGCCGTCAGGCCGTAGTCGGTGCCGTTCTGGATCGCGATGGCCTGCTCGAGCGTCTCGGCGCGCATGATGCCGAGCACCGGACCGAAGTACTCGGTCTGGTGGAAGTCACTGCCCGGGCGGACGCCGTCGCGGATACCGGGTGACCAGAGCCGCCCGGAGTCGTCGAGGGCCGTCGGCTGCACGAGCCAGGACTCCCCCGGCCCGAGCTCGGTCAGGCCCTGCCGCAGCTTGCCCTCGGGCTCCGCGATGACCGGGCCGACCTGGGCGGTGGGGTCGTCCGGCCAGGCGACCCGGAGGGTGCGCGTGGCGTCGACGAGCTGCCGACGGAAGCGCTCGCTCTCGCCGACCGTGCCGACCAGGACCACCAGGGACGCCGCCGAGCACTTCTGACCGGCGTGCCCGAAGGCGGACTGCACGATGTCCTGCACCGCGAGGTCGATGTCGGCGCTCGGCGTGACGACGATCGCGTTCTTGCCGCTCGTTTCGGCGCTGAGCGGCAGTCCGGCGCGCCACCAACGGAACGACCGCGCGGTGTCGGCCGAACCGGTCAGGATGATGCGGTCCACGGCGGGGTGCCCGACGAGGTCTCGACCGAGTTCGTCCTCGGCCAGGTCGACGAGCTGCAGCAAGGAGTGCGGCACACCGGCGTCCCAGAGCACGTCGGCCAGCAGCGCACCGCTCCGCTTCGCCTCGGGTGCCGGCTTGAGGACGACACCGCTGCCCGCGGCGAGCGCCGCCAGCACCCCGCCGGCGGGGATCGCGACAGGGAAGTTCCACGGCGGCACGACGACGGTCAGGCGCGGCGGGACGTAGCGGGCGCCCTCGATGTCGCCGAGGCGGCGGGCGCGCTCGGCGTAGTAGTGGGCGGCATCCACGGCCTCGGTGACCTCGGTGTCGGCCTCGGAGAACGTCTTGCCGGTCTCCGCCGCCATCACCTCGATGAGGTCGGCGCGGCGGGTCTCGAGCTCGTGTCCGATCAGGTCGAGGAGCTCGGCGCGGTCGGAGGGGTCCTGCCGACCCCAGTTCACGCCGGCCTGGGCGGTGCGGGCCATGATCCGTTCGAGCTTGGAGCGGTCGGCGACCTTGGCCCCGCGGATCGTCTGCGCGCCGAGCTGCGAGCGTGGCACTCGGCGCAGGACGTCGAGCGCCCACGCGCGGTTGGCGGAGACGGAGGGATCGGTGTCCGGGGCGTTCCGGAACGCGTCGCGCAGCACGGGTTCGCCGAGCGCCCGGTGGCGGTCCTGGGTGCGGTGCGTCGCTGGTACCGACTCGTCGAGGGCCGCGACCGAGGCCAGGTACCGGCCGTGTTCTCGGTCGAACACGCTGGCGTCGTGGTCGATGTCGGACGCTGCGGCGATGAAGTTCTCGGGGCTCGCGCTCTCCTGCAGCCGTCGGGCCAGGTACGCGATGGCGGAGTCGAACTCGTCCGGGTGCACGACGGGTGTGTAGAGCAGGATCTGGCCGACGTCGGCGCGGACGGCGTCGGCGTGCGTGGACGCCATGCCGAGCAGCATCTCGACGTCGATCGCGTCGGTCACCCCGCGGCGCTGGGCGAGCACCCACGCGGTCGCCAGGTCGAACAGGTTGTGCCCGGCGACACCGATCCGGACGGCGTCGGTGCGCTCCGGGGTCAGCGCGGCGTCGAGCATGCGCAGGTAGGCGCTGTCGGTCTCGCGCTTGCTGCCCCAGGTGGCGAGCGGCCAGTCGTGCACGATCGCGTCGACGTGCTCCATCGCCAGGTTCGCGCCCTTGACGAGCCGCACCTTGATCGGAGCGCCGCCCCGGGCCCGGCGCTCCTGCGCCCAGGTCGTCAGGGACTCGAGCGCTCCCGCGGCGTCGGGCAGGTAGGCCTGCAGCACGATGCCGGCCTGCAGGCCTGCGAACTCGTCGCGGTCGAGCAGGGTCCGGAACACCGCGAGGGTGACGTCGAGGTCGCGGTACTCCTCCATGTCCAGGTTGATGAACTTCGCCTGGCCGCCGGACGCCAGCGGGGCTGCCGCCGACCGGTACAGCGGTACGAGTCGGTCGACGACCCGCTCGACCGTCTGGTCGAACGCCCACATCGACATCTGGGGCACGACCGAGCTGACCTTGATCGACACGTAGTCGACGTCGTCGCGGGCGAGCAGGTCCATCGTCCCCTGCAGCCGGCGGTCGCTCTCGGCGCTGCCGAGCACGGCTTCGCCGAGCAGGTTCACGTTGAGCCGGGTGCCCGGGCCCCCGACCTTCGCGAGCGCCGGACCGAGCTTCGCCGTGCTCGCGTCGATGACCAGGTGACCCGTCATCCGGCGCAGGATCCGGCGAGCGGTCGGGATGACGGCCCACGGCGCCATCGTCGCGAACCCACCGCCGAGCGTCACCGCGCCGCGCAGGTACCAGGCGAGGAAGTCGGGGACGTCGCGGCTGACCTGCTCGAGGTTGCGGGCGGCGACCCGGGGGTCCTCGGGGCGGATGACCTTGTCGACGAAGCTGCGCGTGAAGTCGAGGCCACGCTCGTCCCGCAGGGCTTCGGCGAGGCGAGCGGCACCGGCGTCCGGCTTCGCCCCGGCGGACGCCGCCAGCCACCGGCGGACCAGCGCCACGGCATCGTCGGTGCAGTCCTGGAGGCGGGCGCTCGGCATGTTCCGATCGTATGCCGCACCTCCGACCTCACCTTGGAGCGCGCCGCACGTCGGCCAGGAGTCATCCGGACGGATGAAGTACGCGGCGTCGGGGTCGGTCGGCCCCGACGGTGGATACGCTGAAGGAATGTCGACACAGGGCAAGGACGGCCACGACTGGGCGACGTGGGACGCCTACCACGACGTCTGGCGACGCCTCGACCGAGCGCTCGACCAGGCCGTCCAGGCGGGTGCCGGCATCTCCATCCCCGAGTTCGAGATCCTGATCGGCCTGCACCGGGAGCCGGACCACCGGCTGCGCGTCCGCGACATCGCCGCCGGCATCGGCTGGGAGAAGTCGCGCGTCAGCCACCAGGTCACGCGCATGGTCTCCCGCGGCCTGGTCAGCCGCGCCGACTGCCCGACCGACGGCCGCGGCAGCTGGGTGGAGATGACCCTCGACGGCCGTCGCGCGGTCCTCGCGGGCATCCGTGCGCACACCGGTGCGTTGGAAGACCTGTTCTGGAGGCCCGTGGGGACCGACGCGGACACACTCCGGTCCGTCAGTGCGCGCGTCCAGGACGCGATCGGCCCCGACGTGTCGGACGACGCCGTCTCCGGCTGACTGCCCGCGCGCGTCCGATGAGGACTCCCCCGGGCGCTTCCGCCGAGGTTCCACGACTCGCCGCCCGTGGAGCGCCGAGGTTCCACGAACAGCCGTGAGTCGCGCCCAGATGCCGAGATTTCGGAACCTCGGGGCGGAGGGCGGAGGGCTCGGTCAGAGGTCGACGACGGCGAGGGCGCCCTGTTCGCCGCGGAGCCGCACCTGCACGCTCGCGATGTCGTCGCGCGGGATGTCCGTCGACGCCGACAATCCCTTCGCGTCCTCGCCGGCGGCCGTCCACGAGCCGACGATCTGCGTGGAGCCGTCGGACCGCACCACGACCAGGTCGTACATGACCGAGCCGTCCGCCGCCCATTCCTTGCCGCCGTACGAGCAGCCCCAGTCGAAGCGGGTGCCCCACTGTTCGCCGCTGACGGCCAGGTCGACGTCGAGTCCCCGGGCGCCGGTCATGTCGTACCGGTCCGCGGTCGCCGATGCCGAGACGTCCCGTCCGGCCTGCACCGTGCCGCGGTCCCCCGCGGTGCCGACGGCGAGCCCGCCGAGCACGGCGGCGACCACCGCGAGCCCCGCGGTGGCGGCGACCCAGACCCGGCGACGGCGGCGGCGGTGTCGAACGCGGTGCGCGACGGAGGCGAGGGTGCTCTCGGAACCGGTGTCGGGCCTCCCGTCCGGTTCCGCGATCTCGATCGCCTGGTCGGCCGGCAGCTTGGCGAGCAGACCGGGCAGGCCGACCAGCTCGGCGACGGCGGCCGTGCAGCGGTCGCACGTCTCCAGGTGCTGCTCGTACTCGAGCCGCTCGTCCGGGGACAGAGACCCGAGCACGTACGCCGCATCCCATTCTGCGTAGCGGTCGTCGCTCATCGGGTCACTCCTCGTTCCTGCAGTGCGAGCCGCAGGGCTCGCAGCCCGTAGTGCAACCGCGACTTCGCGGTGCCCTCGGGGATGTCGTGTCGTCGTGCGATCTCCGGCACCGTGTGGCCGAGCCAGTAGGCGTCCACCACCACGCGACGGTGGTCCGGCGAGAGCGACGCGAGCGCGTCGGCCACGACGATGCGGTCGAGGACGGCGTCGGTGCGGTCCGACTCCGCGCGGTCGACCGGGTGTTCCGTGCCGAACTCCCGGCGGTTCCGGGCGGACCGGGCGTCGTCGACGACCAGGTTGCGCGCCACGGTGAACAGCCAGGCGCGTGCACTGTCCGGCGCACGTTCCAGCACCGCCGGGCGCTGCCAGGCGCGGACCATGGTCTCCTGCACGACGTCCTCGACCGCCGAGCCGTCCCGCGTCAGGTGCCGGACGTACCGGGTGAGCGCGTCGCCGTGCTCGCGGTACAGCGTCGCGAGCAGCTCGTCGGCGGAACGACTCGTCACGGTCACTTCTGCAGGTCGAGGGAGAACTCGACGGAGCCCTTCCCGTCCACGGTGACGAAGCCGAGCGAGGGGGCCTCCACGCCGTAGTCGGCGAACGTGATCGGCACCGAACCGGCGACCTGCACGGTTCCGCCCTCGCCGACGGCGACCTGCGCGTCGGCGGTGACGGCCTTCGTGACACCGTGCAGGTCCATCGTGCCGGTCAGGGTGACGTCCTGCTTGCTCCCGTCGAGCGCCTTCGAGACGTCGACGGGCTTCGTGAGGGTGAAGGTCGCCGTCGGGAACTCGTCCGTCTCGAGCGCGGTGTCCCGGAAGTAGGCGTCGCGTGCGGATTCGGGGGTGGTGATCTTCGCGACCTGGACCGTGACGGTCGCCTTCGCGAGGGAGCCGCCGTCGACCTCGGCGGTGCCCTCGACGTCCTTCGTGCGTCCGACCACGTTCACATCATTCCCCTGCAGGACCTCGTGCACCCGGTAGCCGGCGTAGGAACCGCTCTGGCTGGTCCAGGTGCCGTCGGCGTCCGCTGCGTCCAGGCTGGCGGACGACGTCGCCTGCAACGAGGGGGCTGCGGCGGCCTGCCCGTTGACGGTGTTCGCGTAGATGGACGGGCCGGCGATGACGGCGGCGGCCGCGATGACCACGACGCCGGTGGAGATGCCGATGATGACCTTGGTGCGTGTGCGGAGTCCCGTACCCGGTCAACGAGGTGGCGGGGCGGATCGTTCAAACGGGTTGCAGTCCGAGGTGCGGGCGCGGTCCTGCTCTGGACGATGACCGTTCTCATCGAGACGAGACGCTCCAGGACTGCACGAGGACGCTCAGCATCCCGACGAAGGGGATGGCGCCCACGGCTACCGACAGGGCAGCGAAGCAGATCGCCGGCGTCCTGGCCTCGAGTCCGCGGAGCCGCACCGCCGCGACGAGCGCGCCGACCGCGAACGGGAACGTCACGAGGACGGCGTACAGCGGCCACGACAACGGCGCCCACGACTCCGCGCTCTCCCCCACGGCTCCGACGGAGACGATCGAGCCGGCGACGACGAGCACGATCTCGACGACCGGGGGCAGGGCGATCGCCACGTCACGCACCACCCGTCGCCGCTGCCGCCCCATGCGCCGACCCTAGCGATCCGTGATGTGCATGCCTCCCCGCCTTCCACCAACCGGCCGTGCCAAGGTCGACGGGTGCACAACAACGACACCGTCGTGATCGCCGGCTGCGGCGACCTCGGAACCGAGGCCGGCCTGCGGTTCGCCGAACAGGGACACCACGTGGTCGGCCTCCGCCGCCGCGCCGGACTGGTCCCGGCGCCGATCACCGGCCGGAGCGTCGACCTGCGGCACGAGGCCCCCGAGATCCCCGCCGACACGAGCGTCGTCGTCGTGGCCTTCGCCGCCGGCAGCCGCGACGTCGACGAGTACCGCGCCACCTACGTCGACGGCCTGCGGAACGTGCTCGACGGCATCGACGCCTCGGATGCCGACCCGCGACTGCTCGTGGTGTCGTCGACCGCGGTGTACGACGTCGACGACGGCAGCGTGGTCACCGAGGACACCCCGGCGCACGGTGGGACCCCGACCGCTCAGGTGCTGGTCGAGGCCGAGGCGCTGCTGCGCGAACGCGCTCCCGACGCCGTGCTCGTCCGCCTGTCCGGGGTCTACGGGCCGGGCCGCGAGCGTCTGATCGACCAGGTCCGCTCCGGTTCCGCCCGCCTGGCTCCCGGTGCCTCACCGCACACGAACCGGATCCACCGCGACGACGCCGCCGCCGCGCTCGTGCACCTGGCGACCGTGCCGGACCCGGCGCCGACCTACCTGGGCACCGACGACGAACCGAGCCGGCTGGACGACGTGCTGCGGTTCCTGGCCGACGAACTCGGCGTTCCCGATCCCGTCACCGGCGACGGCGGTGCCCGGCAGTCCGGTGGTGACAAGCGCTTGTCGAACGCGTTGCTGCGGTCCACCGGCTGGACTCCGCAGTACCCGACCTTCCGCGAGGGCTACCGCGCCGTGCTGGCCGGCGAGGGCACCCGCCACCCCTGACGCCCCCGCACTCAGTGGCCGCGGTGGTCCTGGATCGTGAGCCGCGGCCCGAACGCCGGCTTCCGGAACCCCGAGCCGCCGATCAGCCGGACGACCCGCTCCCGGTGCCCCCGCCACGGCTCGAGCAGCTCGAGCATCCCGTCGTCGTCGACCGGTCCCCCGGTCAGCGCCCACCCGACCAGCGCGGGGACGTGGAAGTCCCCGACGCTCGGCGAGTCCGGGTCGCCGTGGGAGCGCTGCGCGGTCTCGGCAGCCGTCCACTTCCCGATGCCCGGGATCGACTGCAGCCGTGCGGACACGACCGATCCGCCGCGGCCGAGCGTCAGCGTCCGCTCGAGCGCAGGGGCCACACGCACCGCGCGCATCACCGTCGCCGAGCGTCCGGGCTCGATGCCGGCCTTGTGCCACTCCCAGCTCGGGATCCGCGCCCACTCGTCGGCGGTCGGCGGCACGACGAGACCGTCGGGTGCCGGCCCGGGTGCCGCGGTGCCGTACCGGCGGAGCAGGTACCGCCACGCTCCCCACGCCTGCCTCGAGGTCACCTTCTGCTCCATGATCGCCGGCACGAGCATCGCGACGACGGTGTTCGTGCGGAGCAGGCGGAGCCCGGGCTGCCGTTGCCGGGCGGCAGCGAGGAAGGCGTGCCCGGAGACGTCGAACCCGTCCCAGTCGTCGCCGCGACCGAGCAGCTCCGGCGCGTGCTCGACCGCCCACGAAGCACCGTCGCCCCACGCCGAGACCGCGATGGTGCCGCCGGCCGGCCGGATCGCCACGGCAGCCGGGCCGGTGGGCGTCCGCAACGCGAGCCACACGACCGACCCGACCACCTTGTAGGCGGGGTCGCCGGAGCCGCGCTGCAGGGGCCGCAGGGTCGACGTGACGTCCACCGGGCCTCCCGGTCGGTACACGGTGTCGACGCGAGACGCATCGCCGGACGCACCGGGCGCACCAGACGCGTCGCCGGACGCACCGGCGGACGCATCGCCGGACGCATCGCCGGACGCGTCGCCGGACGACGAGGCGGAGGCGAGCAGGGTCACACCGGGATGGTAATGCGCAACCACCGTCAGTCATGATGGTCGCAGTCCCCCACGACCCCCACCCGCACCACCCGACGACGGAGATCCCATGCGCATCGGCATCCTCACCTCCGGAGGCGACTGCCCCGGTCTGAACGCGGTCATCCGCGCGATCGTCCTCAAGGGCATCGCGATCCACGGCCACGAGTTCGTCGGGTTCCGGGACGGCTGGCGCGGCGTCGTCGACGGCGACATCGTCCCGCTCGGCCGTAAGGACATCCAGGGCATCGCCAAGCAGGGCGGCACGATCCTCGGCACCAGCCGCACGAACCCCTTCGAAGGACCGAACGGTGGGGTCGAGAACATCGAGCGCATGCTCGAGCGCCACGGCATCGACGCCATCGTCGCGATCGGCGGCGAGGGCACGCTCGCCGCGGCGAAGCGCCTCACCGACGCGGGCCTGAAGATCGTCGGCGTGCCGAAGACGGTCGACAACGACCTGGGCGCCACCGACTACACCTTCGGGTTCGACACCGCCGTCGCGATCGCGACCGAGGCGATGGACCGCCTGCGCACCACGGGCGAGTCGCACTCCCGCTGCATGGTCGCCGAGGTCATGGGCCGGCACGTCGGCTGGATCGCCCTGCACTCCGGCATGGCCGCGGGCGCGCACGCGATCCTCATCCCGGAGCAGAAGACGAGCATGGAGCAGATCGCGAAGTGGGTGCGCGCCGCCTACGACCGCGGGCGTGCACCGCTCGTCGTGGTGGCCGAGGGCTTCGTCCCCGACCACGAGGACAACGCGCACACCGAGCGCGGGCTCGACGCCTTCGGCCGTCCGCGGCTCGGTGGCATCGGCGAGCGCCTCGCGCCGCTCATCGAGGAGATGACGGGCATCGAGACGCGCGCCACGACGCTCGGGCACATCCAGCGCGGCGGCACGCCGACCGCGTACGACCGGGTGCTGTCGACACGGCTCGGCCTGGCGGCCATCGACTCGGTGGTCGAGGAGCGTTGGGGCCGGATGGTCGCCCTCAAGGGCACGGACATCGTGCACGTCTCGTTCGACGAGGCGCTCGGCGAGCTCAAGACCGTGCCGCAGGCCCGGTTCGACGAGGCCGCCATCATGTTCGGGTAGCGCGGGGGCGTTTCGGGCGTACCTGGTCGTTCCGGGCGTACCTGGTCGTTTCTTTCGACTCGGTACGCCCGGTTCCGCCAGGGATCGCTCGCGTTCTGGGAAAGAACGGACCGCTGGCCGGGAGGCCCGGGGTAGCGTCCGGCGCATGACCCGCGCCGTAGTCGTGTCCAGTTCCGCCCCGCCCACCGTCGCCGACGTCGACCTGCCCGATCCGACCGAGGGCGAAGCCCTCATCGACGTCACGTACTCGAGCGTCAACTACAAGGACGGCCTCGCGCTCGCCCGGAACCCGGGTGTCGCCCGGGTCGACCCGCTCGTGCCCGGCATCGACGTCGTCGGGACCGTGTCCGCCCTCGGTCCGGGGGTACACGACGTGGCGATCGGCGACCGCATCGTGCTGAACGGCGCCGGGCTCGGCGAGACCCGACACGGTGGCTGGGCCCAGCACGCGGTGGTGCCGTCCGGTTCCCTCGTGGTGCTGCCGGAGACGATCGAGGACTCGTTCGCGGCGGCGATCGGCACGGCCGGGTTCACGGCGATGCTCAGCGTCCTCGCGCTCGAACGGTTCGTCGCGCCCGATGCCGGGCCGGTGCTCGTGACCGGTGCGTCCGGCGGGGTGGGGACGGTGGCGATCGCCCTGCTCGCCGCCCGGGGTCACCGGGTGACCGCGTCGACCGGTCGGAGCGCGAACGAGGCCTCGCTCCGACGACTCGGCGCGACGGAGGTCGTGGACAGGAGTGCGCTGTCCGAGCCCGGCAAGCCGATGCAGCGTGCGACGTGGGCCGGTGCCGTGGACAGCGTCGGCGGGGCCACCCTGGCGAACGTGCTGGCCGGCACCCGGTGGGGCGGTGCCGTCACGGCGTGCGGGCTCGCCCAGGACTCCGCGCTGCCCACGACGGTGCTGCCGTTCATCCTGCGGTCGGTGTCGCTGCTCGGCATCAACTCGGTGGACGCCCCACTGGAGCTCCGGCGTCGGGCGTGGGAGCGCTTGGCGACCGACCTCGACCCCGCGCTGCTGGCGGGTGTCACCCGGACCGTCACCCCGGAGCAGGCGATCGCGGTCGGCGCGGACGTGGTCGCCGGGCGCGTGCACGGTCGGACGGTCGTCGACCTGCGGCGCTGAAATACTCCTGTACCACAATTTTACAAGCGCTTGCAAATTGACACGTTAGGATTCCAGTACCGAGTCCGATGCACGAGGAGATGACATGCCGGTCCCGAAGTCCACGGTCGAGAACTCACCCCGCAAGCTGCTCCGCGACGTCGTGTACGAGAAGATGCTGGCAGCCCTCCGCGACGGCACACTCCAGCACGGCGAACGCCTGAACGACGACGAGCTGGTCCAGTGGCTCGGAGTCAGTCGCACCCCCATCCGCGAGGCGATCGCGAAGCTCGTCGACATCGGCCTCGTCGAGATGGAGGCGAACCGGTACACCCGCGTCGCCACCCCCACGTTCGACGACTGGGTGACCGCGACCCGTGCCACGGCCGGGTTCTTCGAGCTCAGCCTGCGCTGGGGCGTCCCCGAGTACGACGACGCGGACGTCGCGGCGATGCAGAAGCTGCTCGACCGTGCCGACGGACTCCGCAAGGTCCGCGACCTCGGGTTCAGCGGTGCCGTGACCGACATCATCGAGTTCGCCATCGCCCACTCCGGCAACCCCCTCGTGCAGGTCGCCGCCGAAGGTGCGCTCGAGCGCGTCCGCTTCACGCTCAACCCCACCCCGGCGTTCGAGCAGTACGGTTCCGAGGCGTTCTTCTCGATCCTCGGCGAGGCGCTCGACGAGCGCGACGGCGAGACGGCCGCCGAGGCCGGGCGTGCGCTGACGCGGAACTTCGAGCAGCACATCGAGTCCGTCCGCTCCGCACGCAGCTGACGGGCCAGGATGGACGGGTGACCGACGTCCTGATCAACGCCACCGGTGTCCGCGTGACCCGGTCCGGGCGCGACCTGCTGCACGACGTCGACCTCACGGTCCGGCGCGGTGAGCACTGGGCGCTCCTCGGGCCGAACGGCGCCGGCAAGTCCACGCTGCTCGCGGTCCTCGGCGCGACGGGCCACCCCACCGCCGGCACGGTCGAGGTGCTCGGCCGACGCCTGGGACGGGTCGACGTCCGTGAGCTCCGCGAGCACATCGGGCACGTCGATCCCCGGCACCGGATGCTCTCGCCGCTCACCGTGCTCGAGACCGTGCTGACCGGGCTGACCGGCACGACCGACCTCATGATGCGGTGGGAGCCCACGGCGGCCCAGGTCGAGGCGGCCGAGCAGCACGTCGCCGACGTCGGGCTCAGCGCACGGCGGGACGCCCGGTGGCCCGTGCTGTCCCAAGGCGAGCGGGGCCGCACCCTCATCGCGCGCGCACTGATGTCGGAGCCGCAGTTGCTGCTGCTCGACGAGCCGGCGACCGGCCTCGACGTCGCAGCGCGCGAGCACCTGCTCGAGACCGTCGACGCGCTGCGGCACCGGCACCCCGAGCTCGGCAGCGTCATGGTCACGCACCACCTCGAGGACCTGCCGGCGTCGACCTCGCACGCGATGCTGCTCCGCGACGGCGCCGTGGTGGCACAGGGCACGGCGGACGAGGTCATCACGTCGTCGGCGGTGTCGCACGCGTTCGACTTCCCGCTCGCGATCCTGCGCTCCGAGGGGCGCTGGGCAGCACGGCGTTCCGCCTGACGGCGCGGCACCGGCGCGGGGAACGGACCGCCGCGCTGCGCCGCTCCTGCCCGTGCTTGAATGGTCGCTCAGGTGTCCGCGGCCCGTGTCGGGGAGGGACCCGATGCCGGACGACGGTGTCAGGCCGCGCACTGCAACGAGGGGGAACACCATGACGACCACACCGCCGCCCTACCCGGGGTCCGAACCGCAGCCGAACGCCGGCCAGCAGCAGCCCGTCCAGCAACCCTGGGCGCAGCAGCAGCCCGGCCAGCAGCCGTACGCGCAGCCCGCTCCCGCCGGCGCTCCGTACGCGCCGCCGCCCAAGCAGTCCCGCGGCAAGCGCGTCCTCATCTCACTGCTCGGCGTCGTCGTCGCCGTGGTCGTCGCGATCCTGGTCCGCCAGGCGCTGACCGCCGCGTTCAGTGACTCGACGGAGGAGAAGGTCTCGAAGGCCGTCGTGCAGATCCGCGAGCAGAGCGACCTGCCGAAGCAGGTCGACTCCGTGACGACGTGGACCGGTGTCGAGGCCGAGGGCAACGCCATCCACTACGACTACACGGTGTCGTCCAGCGTCGACCCGGCCTCGATCACCGAGAGCGCCATCCGCGATTCGGTCGGCCCGACACTCTGCTCGAACAGCGACACCAAGGAACTCCTCGACGAGGACGTCGACATGCGGTACACCTACGCGTTCGACGGCTCCTCGAAGACACTCGACACGACGTTCACCAAGTCCGACTGCTCCTGAGTCGTCGAGGGTGGGGGCGGTGCTGTCCCCTGTCCCGCCCTCGACGGTCCGGTCGGTACGCGGTTGTGCGTGGTGCGGTGTGCACCGTACCTGGTGCGCCGTACTGGGCTGCGATGTGCACGGCTCTCGCCATGGCGCTGCCCACTGCGCCGACAGGGACCGGGTTGCCCGCCGGTCATCGGGTCCGTACCCGCCCCGGTCCGTCTACCGACGCACCGCCCGCTGCTCAGTCGACCAGGGTGACCTCCCAGTTGGTGCGCTGGACGACGGCGTCGAGCTCGCGGATCTCCTTCGCCAGTGCGTCGGCCCGCGACCGGAGCTCGGCGGTCGGCAGCGCGGCGAACGTCCGCAGTTCGCTGCGGAGCTGACGGTAGCCGCCGGTGGCACCGGCCGTGGCGTCCGCCGCCCCGGTGACGAGCGCGTGCCGCAGCCGCAGGGCATCGCGGCGGGCGAGCAGCGCGGTCACGGTCTGCCCGGACGCGACGGTGGTGCTGGCGTTCGTCGCGTTGATGCGGGCGAGCAGGACCTCGAGCGCGTCGATCGACCGCTCCGCCTCGGCGAGGAGCTCGCGGGCGTCCTCGTCGGGTTCCTCGCCCTCTTGGTAGCGGGCGTTCGCGGCGATGCGGCCGCGCAGCTGTTCGATGCGCTTCTGCAGGTCGGCGCGCTCGATGAGGGCCTCGGCGAGTTGCATGTGTCCAGTCAACCAGCCGCCGCGGCCTTCGCCGCTGCGGGCAGGGCGTCGAGGATCCGCCCGACCGCTCGTTCGTCGTGGGCGGCCGTGACGAACCACGCCTCGAACACGCTCGGCGGCAGGGTCACCCCGGCGTCGAGCATCGCGTGGAAGAACGGCGCGTACCGGAACACGTCCTGCGCCCGCACGTCGTCGTAGTTCCGCGGCGCAGTGTCGGTGAAGGCGAACGAGAACAGGTTGCCGGCGCGCTGCACGGTGTGGGCGACGCCCTCCGCCGACAGGGCGTCCGACGTCGCCGCGGAGATGACCGATGCCGTGTGGTTCAGCGACTCGTACACGGACGGTGTCGCGGCGCGGAGCGTGGCGATGCCGGCGGCGACCGCGAGCGGGTTGCCGGACAGGGTGCCCGCTTGGTACACGGGGCCGAGCGGGGCGAGGAAGTCCATCACCTCGCGGCGACCACCGAGCGCGGCCAGGGGCATGCCACCGCCGATGACCTTGCCGAACGTGATCAGGTCGGGCTTCCACCCGGCGCCGTCGGGGACGACCTTCGACGCCTCGAGGCCCCACCATCCGGCGGACCCGACGCGGAACCCGGTCAGGACCTCGTCGACGATGAGCAGCGCCCCGTGCGACTGCGTGATCTGCGCGAGCGCCCGGTTGAAGCCGCGTTCGGGGGCGAGCACGCCCATGTTCGCCGCGGCCGACTCGACGATCACGGCGGCGATGCGCTCGGAGTGCTCGTCGAAGGCACGGCGGACCGCGTCGAGGTCGTTGTAGGGCAGCACGAGCGTCTGCGCGGCGGTCTCGGCCGTGATGCCCGCGCTGCCCGGCATCGCCAGGGTGGCGACGCCCGAGCCGGCCTCGGCCAGCAGGGAGTCGGAGTGCCCGTGGTAGTGCCCGGCGAACTTCACGAGCAGGTCGCGGCCGGTGTAGCCACGGGCCAACCGGATCGCCGTCATCGTGGCCTCGGTGCCGGTGGACACCATGCGGAGCTTCTCGATGGGGCCGTCGCCGTCGACCGACACCCGCTGCTTCACGAGCTCGGCCAGCTCGGTCTCGCCCGGGGTCGAGGCGCCGAACGACAGCCCGCGTGCGGCGGCCTGCTGTACGGCCTCGACGGTGCCCGGGTGCGCGTGGCCCAGGATCGCCGGCCCCCACGACGCGACGAGGTCGACGTACTCGCGACCCTCGGCGTCGGTGACGTAGGCGCCCTTCGCCGACACCAGGAAGCGCGGGGTGCCACCGACCGAACCGTAAGCACGGACGGGCGAGTTCACGCCGCCGGGGATCGCGTTCTTCGCGCGGCCGAACAGCTGGTCGTTCGTGGTCATTCGGGGGCCTTCCCGGTCGAGGCGATGCCGGCGACTGCGGCGGTGGTACCCGAGGTCCGGAGGCCGGCCTCCTGGTTGAGCTTCCGTGCGATGTCGACGGCGAAGTAGGTCAGGATCGCGTCGGCGCCGGCCCGCTTGATGCCGACCAGCGACTCCATCGCTGCGGCGTCGCGGTCGATCCAGCCGTTCTGCGCGGCTGCGGTGATCATCGCGTACTCGCCGGAGATCTGGTAGGCCCACACCGGTACGGGCGAGGTGGCGGCCGTCTCGGCGAGCACGTCGAGGTAGCTCATCGCGGGCTTCACCATCACGACGTCGGCGCCCTCGTCGACGTCGAGCGCGACCTCGCGCAGGCCCTGACGACCGTTGGCGGCGTCGATCTGGTACGTCCGTCGGTCGCCGACGAGCGACGACGACACGGCCTCGCGGAAGGGGCCGTAGAAGGCGGAGGCGTACTTGGCCGCGTACGCCAGCAGTGCCGTGCCGGTGTGGCCGGCGACGTCGAGCGCGTCGCGGGCGGCGGCGATCTGGCCGTCCATCATCCCGCTCAGGCACACCAGTTCGGCACCGGCCTCGGCCTGCGCGACCGCCATGTCGCGGTAGCGCAGCAGGGTCGCGTCGTTGTCGACGGAGCCGTCCGCCGCCAGGACACCGCAGTGCCCGTGGTCGGTGAACTCGTCGAGGCACAGGTCGGACTGGACGACCAGGTCGTCACCGACCTCTTCCTTCGCCACGCGGATGGCGACGTTGAGGATGCCGTCGGGGTCCGTCGCGCCGGACCCGGTCGCGTCCTTCGTGGTGGGCACACCGAACAGGTTCACGCCGCCGATGCCCTGGCCCGCGGCCTCGACGAGTGCTCGCCGGAACGAGTCGAGCGAGTGCTGCTGGACGCCCGGCATGCTCGAGATGTCGACGGCGTCGGTCGCGCCCTCGCGGATGAACATCGGCAGCACGAGCTCGGCTGGGTGCAGCCGGGTCTCGGCGACGAGCCGTCGCATCGCGGGGGTGGCGCGGAGTCGACGGGGGCGGACCTGTGGGAAACGGCCGGTCACGGGTGGCCTTCCTGTTCGGGGACGGTGGGGTTCAGGGCTTCGACGACGGCGTCGAGCAGTGCTTCTGCGGACCGGGTGGGTCCGACGACGTGGACCGGCAGTCCGGCCGCGCGCGCGTCGGCGGCGGTTCCGGGGCCGATGCAGGCCACGAGGGTGCGGGGGTCGAGCGGGGTCACCCGGCGGGCGATCTCGCGGGCGACGCTGCCGCTCGTCACGAGCACCGCGTCGGGCACCGCGTCGAGGGTGATCGGCTCGTCGCCGGTCCCCACGGTACGGTACGCGACCACGTCGTCCACGTCGATGCCGCGGGCCCGCAGCCCGTCGACGAGCGTGGGCGCAGCGATCTCGGAGCGGGGGAAGAGCACGGTGCCGTCGGTGTCCGGCAGGGCCGCGACGAGCCCGGCGGCCGAGGCCTCGTCCGGCACGAGGTCGACGACCCAGCCCGCAGCACGCGCGGCACGGGCGGTCGGCCCCCCGACCGTCGCTACCCGCACCCCGGACGGGAGGCCCGCCACGCGTTCCGCGAGCACCGTCACGGCCGTCGCACTGGTCACCACGACCCACGTGTACCCGGCGAGCGCGGTCTGGTCACCGTCCGCGGGTGCACGCTCGCCGTCCAGGTGCGAAGACTCGCCGTCGGTGCGCCGTCGAGGTTCCGAACCGCCTCGGTTGTGCCCCTCCGGATGCCGAGATTTCGGAACCTCGGGCGAGCGGGCGGCGGGGAGATGGGCGGGGCGGGCGGCCAAGCGGGCGACCGCACGGTCGAGCGGGCCGCCGTCGAGCGGTGGCTCGGTCGTGATGAGGGGGACGACCCGCGGATCGAGCCCGCGCTGCCGGGCCGACGCCGCGACACGCTCGCCCCACGCGCCACCCCGGGGGATGACGACGACGGGAGCGGGCGTGTCCGTGGCGGGCTCTACTTCACCGAGTCGGCGAGGTCCGCCAGGTCACCGGCACCGTTCTCGAGCAGCTCGGCGGCAACGCGGCCACCGACCTCGAGCGCTTCGGCCAGACGGTCCTGCGCGGATCCCTCGAGCACGGCCGCGTGCGACGCCGTGCGGTACTCGCTGCCGTCGGGGCTGTAGACGGTGGCGGAGACGAGGAGGAGCTCGGCGTCGACGACCGCGGTCGCACCGATCGGGGCGGAGCAGCCGGCCTCGAGCTTCGCCAGGACCTCGCGCTCGGCCGTCACCGTCAGGCGGGTCGGGGCGTGCTCGATCTTCCGGAGCGCGGCGAGCAGGTTCGTGTCGGCTTCGTCGGCACGGGTCTCGATCGCCAGCGCGCCCTGACCCGGAGCACTCGGCCAGAAGCCGAGGTCGAGCAGTTCGGTGGCGGCCGACAGCCGGTCGATGCGACCGAGCCCGGCGGCGGCGAGCACGACGGCGTCGAGGTCGTCGTCCACGCGACCCAGGCGCGTGTCGATGTTGCCGCGGATGTCGATGACGTCCAGGTCGGGGCGCTTGGCCTTGAGCTGTGCGACACGACGCGGGGAGCCCGTGCCGACCTTCGCCCCCTCGGGCAGGCTCTCGACCGTGGCACCGTTGCGGGCGACGAGGACGTCACGGGCGTCCGCGCGCTTCGGCACGGCGGCGATCGTCAGGCCCGGGTACGGCGCCGTCGGCAGGTCCTTGAGCGAGTGCACGAGGACGTCGACCTCGCCGGCGACCAGGGCCTCGCGCAGGGCGCTGGCGAAGACGCCGGTGCCACCGAGCGACGCCAGGGAGGCACGGTTCGTGTCGCCCTCGCTCGTGACGGTGACGAGCTCGACCGGGCGGCCGGCCGCCGCTGCCAGGCGGTCGGCGACGTCCTGCGACTGCGCGACCGCGAGCCGACTGGCGCGCGTGCCGAGCCGGATCGGGGTCGGTCCGTCGGTCACGGCGCGACGCCGGCGGCGGCGGGCTTGAAGCCGGCGCGGACGTTCTCGCAGCAGCCCGGGCGGCAGACGTCGTACCAGGGGCCGATGTCGGTCAGGTGCGGACGCTCGCTGGTCGGGGTGCCGTTGACGCGCTCGAGGACCAGGTCGACCAGGCCGGACACGTAGGCCGGGTCGATGCCGGGGGTCTGCGTGCGGAGCGACCAGAAGCCGAGTTCCCCGGCGGTCTCGGTGGCTTCCTCGTCGAGGTCCCACATGACCTCCATGTGGTCGCTGACGAAGCCGAGCGGGACGATCAGCACGGCCCGCGTCGAGCCGCCCTTGAGGTCCTCGTTCATGTAGTCGTTGATGTCGGGCTCGAGCCACGGCTGCGTCGGGGGGCCGGAGCGCGACTGGTAGACGAGCTTCCACGCCGGCTTCGACGTGCCCTGCAGGTGCGCGTGCTCGGGCTGCTCGAGCAGCTCCGCCCATGCCTGGTCGAGGACGACCTGCGCCACGGCGAGGTGCTGCGCCTCGTAGGCACCGTGCTCGTCGAAGCCGCGGTAGTCCGGGCCGGACTTCGCGGCGTCGGTCGACGGGATCGAGTGGGTCGAGAACAGCACGTGCAGCTCGGTGGCGACGTCGAGCCCGTCGTTCTCGGCGATGGCACGGGCCATGCCGTCACGGACACCGTCGACGAAGGGCCGGACGAAGCCGGGGTGGTCGAAGAACTGCCGGATCTTGTCGATCTCGATGGTGCCGAGCAGCCCGGTCTCGTCCAGGACGCGCGCGTAGTCCTCGCGGTACTGGCGGCAGCTGGAGAACGACGAGTAGGCGCTCGTCGCGATGGCGATGAGCTTGTTGTAGCCCTTGTCGGATGCCTCGGTGAAGGCGCCTTCCAGGTAGGGCTCCCAGTTGCGGTTGCCCCAGAGCACGGGCATGTCGATGCCGCGCGACGCCAGCTCGGCCTCGAGCGCGGCCTTCAGCGCGCGGTTCTGCGCGTTGATCGGGCTCACGCCGCCGAAGTGCCGGTAGTGGTGGGCGACCTCCTCGAGCCGCTCGTCCGGGATGCCCCGGCCGCGGGTGACGTTGCGCAGGAACGGGATGACGTCGTCCTGGCCCTCGGGCCCACCGAAGCCGGCGAGCAGGATCGCGTCGTAGGCGGTCGGGACCTCGACGTGTTCCGGTCCGGACGCCGCCGCGGGGGTGGCGGCGAGGACGGGCTGGCCGTTCGTGATCATGCTGGTGTCGGTCATGACAGCACCTCCGGGAGTTCGGCGGTCGTCACGCGACGACCCGTGAAGAAGGGGACCTCTTCGCGCACGTGCAGGCGCGCCTCGGTGGCCCGCAGGTCGCGCATCAGGTCGACGAGGTCGACGAGCTCGGGGCTCTCGAGCGGCAGGATCCACTCGTAGTCGCTCAGGGCGAAGGTCGCGATGGTGTTCGTGAGGACGCGGCGGTACTTCGCACCGGCGATCCCGTGGTCGCGGAGCATCTTCGAGCGCTCGTCCTCGGGCAGCAGGTACCACTCGAAGGAGCGGACGAACGGGTACACCGTGATCCACGCCTCGGGGTCCTTGCCGCGCAGGAAGGCGGGGGTGTGCCGCTTGTTGAACTCGGCTTCGCGGTGCATCGCCATGACGTGCCAGACCGGCTCGGCGTCCTGGAAGAGCCCGGTGCGACGGATCTCGCGCAGCACCGCCTGGACGGCCTGCGCGTCGTCGCCGTGCAGCCAGATCATGACGTCGGCGTCGGCGCGGAACCCGGAGACGTCGTAGAAGCCCCGGGTCGTCACGCCACGCTCGGCGGCGGACGCGATCACGGCGTCCAGCTCGGCCACGGCGTCCTCACCGACTCGGTGCACGGGTCCGAGCGGACGGCGGAAGACGGCCCACAGCGCGTAGGCCGTCATCAGGTTGGGATCGATCCCGGTGGCGGGGTCGGTCTCGTGCGGGGAATGCGCGGGCGCGGTGTTCGTGGGCGCGTCGGAACTCATGGATCCTTGTCCTATCGGTTGCCAGGGTCGTGGCCGCCCCGCACCCGGTGGACCGCGCTCGGGCGGTCTACCGCCGTCGGAGCACCATCACGACGATACCCCCGACCACCGCTACTCCGGCTGCGAGCCCGGCCAGGTACGGGACCGGCTTCTCGTCGATCCCGCGCTTGAGCTTCGACGCCGCGATGCCGATCTGCTTCGGGACGTTGAGCTTGTCCTCGATCGCGTCGAGGGTGTCGAACAGCTGGGCGCGGGTCGCGGCGACGCGGTCTGCGAGATCGTCGTGCGGATCGGTCACGGTTCCTCCGTCGGTGGTGCGGCTGTCGGGGCTCAGAACCGGCCGCCGACGTCCGGCTTGCGGCTGCCGTACTGGCTGGGCGGGGTGGGCTTCTTGCCCATCCCCTTCACCGCGTTGATGTCGTTCTTGACGCTGTCGATCGTGCGCTTCGGCGTGATCGGCAGGCCCTTCTTGAGGCGCTTCCACCCGATCCACCCGAGGATGGCGGCGATGATCAGCATCACCACGGCGATCACGATCGCTGCGAGCCAGGCCGGCATCACGGTCGCCAGGCCCATCACGGCGGCGGTCAGGAAGACGCCGATCGCGTAGAGCACGATGACGAGCGCACCGACGAGCAGCCCCGCGGCCAGTCCGAAGATCTTGGCCTTGGTGAGCATCTCGGCCTTGAGCAGGTCGATCTCGCCCTTGACCAGGCCCTTGACGAGCTTCGGGACGTCGCCCACCAGACCGAACAGCGAACGCGACTTGCGGTCGCGGGTGTCGGTCATGAGGTGGTGGTGTCCTTCTTCTGGCCGACCTTGCGGACGGCCTTCTTCGTCGTCTCACCGATGAACTCGGCGACGTCCGGGGTCTTGTCGGCGATGAAGTCCTCAGCCACGTGCACGCCCTTCTGGACGCCGTTGCTGTTCCAGACCTTGCCGCTGACGGTCTTGATCTGCTCGTACCGCGCCCGTCCGGCTCGCGATCCCAGGACGTACCCGAGTGCGGCGCCGGCGACGAACAGGAGCTTTCCGCGCATGTGCGATTCCTCCGTTGGTTCAGTGTGCGGTGGTCATGCGCCGGACGGAATACGTCCGACGGTCTCACCAACAGTAGCCCCCGGGCGGTCTGGGGTCCGCTCAGGAACCCAGGATCTGTCCAGCGGCGGTCCGCGCGGCCCCGATGATGCCGGCCAGCCCCCGTCCGGTGGCCACCTCGCCGACGCCGACGACACCCGCCGCGAGACCGGCGGCGGTCAGGTCCGGACCGTGCCAGCGGACGCGTGCGGCGCCCGCGACGTGCGTCGCCGTCAGGGGGACGCCGAGCAGCGTGGCCGCGTCGTGCAGCGCCCGGGTCCCGACCGGTCCGTCCGGGTCGACCGGGAGGCTCGTGGCCGCGTCGTCGGGGCCCGTCGCGCCGTGCACGCTGGTCGCGTCGGCCGGCGTCGCGTAACTGAGGCGCAGCACGTGGCGCCCGGCGGCCGCCTCGGCGAGCCAGGGCCACTTCACCGTCGCGTGCGTCAGGGCCTTCGCCGCCACAGCGCGGGCATCGGGGTGCACGAGCATGCCGGTCCCGCGTGGAGCCGCGTCGAGCTCGGGTTGGTCGACGACGAGCGTGACGAGCTCGATGCCGGTGCGGTCCGGTGCCGCGGTGCGCTCGGGGTCGGGCACCGACGACAGGGTGTGCTGCGCGGGCAGGCGCTCGACCGTGCCGTCGGCGGAGACGACCTCGACCGCGTGTGCCTCGATCCGCGTCGCCCGGGTGTGCAGCCGGACGTCGACGCCGTAGGTCTCCGTGTCGGCGACGAGTTCGTCCACGAGCCGGACGATCCCGCCGCGGATCCCCTGCACCGGGGTGCCGGCGGCAGCGCGGGCCCGGAGCGCCAGGACCGCGCGGGCGAGTGAGCCCTCGCGGAGCAGCGCCGCGCGGAGACCGGGAGCCACCCGCTCCGGGTCGAGCTGGTCGGGGTGGGTGGAGTGCACTCCGCCGGCGATCGGGACGACCAGGTCGTCGAGGACCCGCTCCCCCATGCGCCGCCGGACGAGCTCGCCCAGGGACTCCGCCTTGGCGCCGACCGGTCCGGGCAGCAGCGAGTCCATCTGCGCGCGGAGCCCGCCCTTCTGCCCGACGACGGCGAGGACGTCGGCGGCCATCGGGGTGCTCGGGATGCCGAGGAGCCCGGTCGCGGGGATGGGCGACGTCCGACCGTCGCGGGTCATCAGCCAGGCGCCGCGCGGGTCCGGGGCGACGACGTCGTTGCCGAGGCCGAGCTCGATCGCCAGGCGGCCGACGGCATCGGTGCGGGTCGCGAACGAGTCCGCCGCCATGTCGAGGTCGAGCCCGCCCACCGTGTGCCGGCGGATCATGCCGCCCAGCACCCCGGACGACTCGATGAGGACGACGTCGGCGCCGCCCTTCGCCAGGTCGCGGGCGGTGACGAGTCCGGCGATCCCGCCGCCGACCACGACGACGTCGGTCACGCTGCGGCTCCGGCTGTCCCGTCGGTGCCGTCGCCCAGGGAGTGCACGAGCTCGACGACACGTGTCAGCACCGTCGGGTCGGTCTCCGGCGGCACCCCGTGGCCGAGGTTCACGACGTGGGCGCGGGCGGCGCCACCGCGGCGGACGACCTCGCGCACGTGGGCCTCGAGGACCTCCCACGGGGCCGAGAGCATCGCCGGGTCGATGTTGCCCTGCACGCTCACGCCGGTACCGACCCGGCGCACGGCCTCGTCGAGCGGGAGCCGCCAGTCGACCCCGACCGCGTCGACGCCGACCGTGTCGGTGCCCAGCGTGGTCATGTCGGCCAGGACCTCGCCGCTGCCGACGCCGAAGTGGATGCGCGGCACACCCAGGTCGGTCACGTGGGAGAGGGCCTGCGCCGAGTGCGGTGCGACGGACCGGACGTAGTCGGCGCGCGACAGGGAGCCGACCCACGAGTCGAAGAGCTGCGCCGCCGAGGCCCCGGCGAGCACCTGGGCCCGCAGGAACGCACCCGACACCTCCGCCGCCCAGGCCAGCAGCCGCGACCAGGTCTCCGGCTCGGCGTGCATGAGGGTGCGGGCGCGGATGTGGTCCTTGGAGGGACCGCCCTCGACCAGGTACGCGGCGAGCGTGAAGGGCGCACCGGCGAACCCGATCAGCGGGGTGTCCCCGAGCTGCTCGACGGTGCGGGCGACCGCCTGCCGGATGGGTTCGAGGGCGGCCGGGTCGAGCGGCTCCAGCGCGTCGACGTCGGCCGCGGTGCGGATCGGGGACCCGAGCACGGGGCCGCGTCCGGGGACGATCTCGACGTCCACGCCCGCGAGCTTGATCGGGACGACGATGTCGCTGAAGAAGATGCCGGCGTCGACTCCGTGCCGGCGGACGGGCTGCAGCGTGATCTCCGACGCCATCTCGGGGTCGAGGCACGCGTCGAGCATGGCCGTGCCCACCCGGAGCTCGCGGTACTCGGGCAACGACCGGCCGGCCTGCCGCATGAACCACACCGGCAGGGTCTCCGGACGGTCACCCCGCAGGGCCCGCACCAGGCGGGAACCACTCGTCCGCCCTGATGCCAGGGGGTGGGAGTCGGGGAGGGATGTGGTCGTCGCGTCGGTCACCGGATGATTGTCCCATCGAGCGCGTTACCATTGGCTACGTGCTCATCTGTCTCACGGCGTCGCATCGCAACGCCAGCTTCGACCTCTTGGAGCGACTGAGCATCGCCGCCCCGGCCGCAGCAGGCCACCTCGTGACGGATTCCGACGTCCTGGACGGTGCGGTGGTGCTGGCCACGTGCAACCGTTTCGAGGCGTACCTCGACATCGCCGGCGACGACCGCGACTCCGCCGTCGCCGCCACCGTGCAGGCCGTGGCGGCCGCGAGCGACCTGGACGCCACCGAACTGCGCGATTCGGTCAGTGTGCTCGGCGGCAAGGACGTCGTGCAGCACCTGTTCGCCGTGTCGAGCGGGCTCGAGTCCGTCGTCGTCGGCGAGACCGAGATCTCCGGCCAGGTCCGCCGCTCGCTCGAGGACGCCCGGAGCAACGGCACCACCACCTCGGACCTCGAGCGGCTGTTCCAGGAAGCCGCCCACACCTCGCGCGGCGTGAAGACCCGCACCCGGATCGGTGCCGCCGGTCGGTCGCTCGTCCGGCTCGGCCTGCAGCTCGCCTCGTCGCGCGTCACCGACTGGGCGCACACCCGGGTGCTGCTCATCGGCACCGGCAGCTACGCGGCCACCACCATCGCGGCCCTGCGCGACCGCGGCGCCGTGCACATCCAGGTGTTCTCGCCCTCGGGCCGCGCCGCCTGGTTCGCCGCGAAGCACGACCTCGTCGCCGCCCGTGACCTGCGACACGCGATCGGTACCAGCGACGTCGTCATCACCTGCACGTCGAGCGAGGTGCCGGTCGTCGCACCGGCTGACCTCGACGACGGCATCCGCCGCATCGTCATCGACCTCGGACTCCCCCGCAACGTCGACCCGGCCGCCGCCGGTGTGGACGGCGTCGAGCTGCTCGACCTCGAGACCATCAGCCTGCACGCCCCGATCTCCGAGCTGAACGCCGAGTCCGAGGCCCGCGCGATGGTCGACGACGCCGTGTCCCGCTTCCGGGCGCAGGCGCTCGAGCAGTCGACCACCCCGGCCCTCGTCGCCTTCCGCAAGCACGTGTTCGACATCCTCGACGACGAGATCGACCGCGCCAAGCGCCGCGGCGACGCCGACGGCGAGTCCGCCGAGCACACCGAGCGGGCGCTCCGGCACCTGGTCGGCGTCCTGCTGCACCGCCCCTCCGTCCGGGCCCGTGAGCTCGGCCGCGCCGGTCGTGGCGAGGAGTTCGTGGGGGCCATCGACGCCCTGTTCGGCGTGCGGCCCGAGCCCGAGGCGGAGCTGCCGGCGCCCGTCGTCCCGCTCGCCGACCGCACCGCCCTGGACCCGACCGTCTCGGAGCGCGACGACCGGGCGGACGCGAGCTGAGCCTCCAGACAGGCTCGCAACCACCCACGCTGCGTGTCAGTGCGCTCCTGCTGATCCGTGATCGACGGGTGCTGATGGTGCGCGCGCGAGCGCGCGACGTGCTCTACCTGCCCGGCGGCAAGGCCGAGCCGCACGAGACCGACGTCGACGCCGTCATCCGTGAAGCCCACGAGGAGACCGGGTTGCGGGTCGCCGCCGAGGACGTCGACCCGTTCGGCGTCGTCCTCGAACCCGCACACGGGCAGGCGCCCGGCACCATGGTCGCGATGACCCTGTTCCTGGTCCGACCGGGAGGCCCGTTGGACTCCGCCACGCCCGTCGCCTCGGCAGAGGTCGACGAGGTCGAGTGGGTCACCTCGGCGGACGCCGGTCGCTGCCCGCCGGCGGGCGTGGAGACGCTCCGCCGCCTGGTGGCGGCGGAGCGCATCGACTAGTCGTCAGGCCTGGTCCGTGTCGACGTAGTGGCCGGTCTCGCCGTCCTGCGTCGGTTCGGCCTCGCCGGGGATGTCCGACTCGACGTACTCACCGTCCGGGCCACTCGAATCCGGACGGGCCTCGCCCGGGATGTCGCTCGCGACGAACTCGCCGACCGGCTCCGTCGTCGTGACGTGCTCCTCGCCGGGGATGTCGCTGTCCGTGAAGGCTCCTGCGCGGGTCTCGACCCCGTCCGCGCGACCCTCGTCGCCACGTGCCTGTTCGTGCTTGCCCGTCATGTCCGACCTCCGCTGCTCGGGTTCCTGCCTCCGGAGTGTGCTCGCGGTCCCTGGATGCTGACCGAACCTGGACCTCCCGGTGGTGGTTGCCTGTGCACCATGCAACGCAGCAGCCGATCGAAGTTCCTGCTCGCCGTCACCGGGCTCGTCGCAGTCGGGGCGCTGGCGGGTTGTGCCTCCGGCGGGGAACCCTCCGCCACCGAGACGGTCACGGCGCTCGCGCCGTCGCCGTCGGCTTCCTCGTCCTCGTCGTCGTCCTCCGCGACACCGTCGTCCGGCGCCTCGGCGTCAGCCGGTACCGGGTCGGACGGCTCCGGGTCTGGCTCTGGCTCTGCGGCCAGCAGCAGGTGCGCCGCGTCGTCGCTCGCCGCCAGCATCGAGCCGGGCAGCGGAGGAGCAGCCGGCAGCGTCATCGTGCACCTCGCACTGCGGAACACCGGTTCGACGGCCTGCACGCTGCAGGGCTGGCCGGGCGTCTCGTTCGTCGGCGGCGGCAACGGCACCCAGATCGGAGCCGCGGCGACGCAGGAGAAGAGCTCACCGCACCCGACCGTGACCCTGGCCGCCGGGCAGACCGCCGTGGCGCCGCTCAAGATCGTCCAGGCCGGGAACTACTCGAAGGCGGACTGCTCGCCGAAGACCCCGGACGGGTTCCGCGTGTACCCGCCTGGGTCGAAGCAGTCGCTGTTCGTGAAGAGCGCCGACTACCAGGCGTGCGCGTCCGCCGATGCGTCGCTGCTGTCCGTGCAGGCGCTCGTGCCGGAGGGGCAGGCGACGTCGTAGCGGACGCGGCGGCGGGGCGCCGCGGCGGGACCGCGGCGGGCCGCGCAGCGGGGTGGGCGCGAACAACCAAAGTGTCTTCGAACCGCGTGATCGCACGGTTCCGGGCGGCTTTGGTTGTGCGGCCGCGTCTCGCGCCCTGACTCGGGCACGATGGAGCCGTGACGTTCACGATCAGGGACGAACGGCCCGGTACGGACGAGCTCGTGGCGCTGTACGACGCCGTCGGGTGGACGGCCTACACGCGCGATCCGGCAGCCCTCGCCGCCGCGGTCGCGGGGTCGCACGCCGTGGTGACCGCCCGTGACGACGACGGGCAGCTGCTCGGTCTGCTGCGGACGATCTCGGACGGCCAGACCATCGTGTACCTCCAGGACGTGCTCGTCGTGCCGTCGGCGCATCGTTCCGGCGTCGGCGGCGCACTGCTCGACGCGGTCCGGCGTCGGTACTCCCACGTCCGGCAGACCGTCCTGCTGACCGACGCCGAACCGGGCCAGCGTGCGTTCTACGAGTCGCGCGGGTTCGTCGAGGTGCACGACGTCGAGCCGCAGCCGCTGCGGTCGTTCGTCCTGCTCCGCTGAGCGGAACGCCACCGGACCGACGCTGGACCGCGCCCGCCGGGGTCAGCGGCGGGCGGGGGCGTGCACGGCCTCGAGCACCTCGGTACCCATGGTGCGCAGTGCCTCGATGACCGCGAGACGCCGCTGCAACGAGGCGTCGTCGAACGTCACCGTCACGGCGTAGCTGACCGACGAGCCCGGACCGCGGAGGATCCCGGCCTCGGCGCGGACGCCCGTGCTCGATCCGGTGACCGCGACGACCTGCAACCCGTGGTCGAGCGCCCGGTGCGCGAGGGGGTCGAGGCCGAACGAGCCGGCGACCAGGTTCAGGTCGCTCGCCAGTGACAGCCACCCGAGCACCCGGTTCGAGACCGCTTCGTCCACGACTTCACCGAGCGCCAGCCCGCGCATCACCCACGCGAGCTCGCCCGTCGGGGCGACGGAGGCGTCCGGGGCGTCGTCGGGGCCACGACGGTCGCGCACCCGGTCGATCAGCGCGGTCCGCTCGATGCCGAGCGACTCCGCACGCTCTCGGACGGCGTCGATGCCGACCGTCGACAGCAGCGCGTTCATCGCCCACGTGTCGCCGGTGGCGCCGACCAGGGTCGCCAGGTCGGGCACCTGCATCGTCGGCTCCTGCAGGAACTGCCACAGGCCGGCGCCGGTCGCGGTGTCCCGCGCCATGCGCTGCAGACGGTCGCCGTGCAGACGGCCGTCCTCGAGCTGCGCCGCGACCTCGATCAGCAGCAGCACGCGCCCGAGGCTCGCGACGGGCTGCACCAGGGTGTCGTCGACCGCGAGCAGGGCCTTGCCCGACGACGTGTCGATCACCGAGGCACTGACCCCGGCGCCGTCGAGGGCGAGGGCACCGAGGGCCTCGACCGTGGCGCTGAAGCGGTCGTCCGTCCGACCGCTGTGCCGACCGCGGGCCCGATCGCCACCACCTGAGCGGTCCCCCGGCCGCCGACGGCGTGACGACCGAGCCGCGTCCGGCTCCACCATCACCAGATCGCGACGCGCTCGGCGGGGTCGAGGTACATCGCGTCCTGCTCGGTCACGCCGAACGTGTCGTACCAGACGTCGATGTTGCGGACGACCTGGTTGCAGCGGAACTCGTTCGGCGAGTGCGGGTCGATCGACAGCAGGCGCGCGGCTTCCTCCGGACGGATCGCCATCTGCCACGCCTGCGCCCAGCTCAGGAAGAACCGCTCGGCACCGGTCAGGCCGTCGACGACCGGGGGCTCCTGGCCGTCGAGCGACAGGAGGTACGCCTTCCACGCGATCGACAGGCCACCGAGGTCGCCGATGTTCTCACCGATCGTCAGGGCGCCGTTGACGTGCCCGTCCGGGACCTCGGTCGGGACGAGTGCGTCGTACTGCGCGATGAGGGCCTTCGTGCGCTCCTCGAACGCCGTGCGGTCGGCCTCGGTCCACCAGTTCTCGAGCTTGCCGTCGCCGTCGTACTGCGAGCCCTGGTCGTCGAAGCCGTGGCCGATCTCGTGACCGATCACGGCCCCGATCGCGCCGTAGTTGGCGGCGGCGTCGCGGTCGGCGTCGAAGAACGGGAACTGCAGGATCGCCGCGGGGAACACGATCTCGTTGAAGCCCGGGTTGTAGTACGCGTTGATCGTCTGCGGCGTCATGAACCACTCGTCGCGGTCGATCGGCTTGCCGATCTTGCCGAGCTCGCGGTCGACCTGGAACGACGCGACGGCGCGGACGTTCGCGACGAGGTCGTCCGACACGACCGGCAGCGCCGAGTAGTCACGCCACTTGACCGGGTACCCGATCTTCGGCGTGAACTTGTCGAGCTTGTCGAGGGCACGTGCACGGGTCTCGTCGGTCATCCAGTCCAGCGCCGTGATGCTCTGCCGGTACGCCTCGACCAGGTTGGCGACGAGGTCGTCCATCTTCGCCTTCGAGGACTCGTCGAAGTGCTCCTGCACGTAGATCCGCCCGACGGCCTCACCCATCGCGCCCTCGACCAGGGAGACGCCACGCTTCCAACGCTCGCGCTGCTTCGGCGCACCGGTGAGTGCGGTGCCGTAGAACGAGAAGTTCGTGGCCGAGAACGCGCTCGTCAGGTACGCGGCCGAGCCACGGATGACCTGCCAGCGCAGCCAGTCCTTCCAGACCTCGAGCGGCTGGTCGCGCAGGAGCTCGGCCAGGCCCGTGATGAACGACGGTTCGCGCACCACGACGGTCTCGAACGCACCGGCCGGCGCGTCGATGGCCTGCCACCACGTCTGCAGGTCGATGCCCTCGGCGAGCGCCGCGACCTCGGCCCAGGGCAGCTTGTTGTAGGTCTTCTGGCTGTCGCGCGTGGTGACGTTGTCCCAGTGCTTCGACGCCAGGGCGGTCTCGAGCGCGATGACGTGCTCGGTGCGGTCGCCGCCGTCCTCGAACCCGGCGAGCGGGAACATCGCCGCGACGAACTCGCGGTACTTCGTCCGGATGTCGGCGAAGCGCTCTTCGCGGTAGTAGGACTCGTCGGGCAGGCCGAGACCGGACTGCTCGAGGAACACGACGTAGGACTCGGGGTCGCCCGGGTCGTTGTCGACGAAGAGCTGCAGGAAGCTCGGCAGGCCGAGACGCTCGAAGCGTCCGACGGTGGCGATGAGCTCGGGCACGGACTCGATGGCCGTGATCTCGGCGAGCAGCGGCTCGATCGGCGCCGTGGCGAGCTCCTCGAGTCGGGCTTCGTCGGTGAAGGAGGAGAAGAGGTCACCGACCTTGCGTTCCTCGGTACCGGGTGCGGCCTGCTGCGAGCGCTCGATGATCTCGCGGACGGCGAGTTCGGCGGCCTCGGCCAGCACCGTGAAGGAGCCGTAGCGGGCCTTGTCGTCGGGGATCGGCGTCTCGGCGATCCAGGTGCCGTTCACGTGGCGGTACAGGTCGTCCTGGGGGCGCACCGCGGGGTCGAGTTCGTCAGTGTGGATGCCGGAGGCACGTGCGACGTCGGTCATGCGGTCCACGATAGCCACCGACCCCATGGGGCAGGTCGATCCGGGTCGCCTGCTGTGGACGGCTGCCGGTACGGTCATCGCATGGGACTTCCGTGGAAGCTGCACGGCGACGGCAAGACCGTCTCCGCGACGACGATCGTGGCACCGGACGAGCGACTCACCTGGGGCCGGACGATCGGTCTCGGCGTGCAGCACGTCGTCGCGATGTTCGGTGCCACCTTCCTGGTGCCGCTGCTGACGGGCTTCCCGCCGTCGACGACCCTGCTGTTCAGCGGCATCGGCACGATCCTGTTCCTGCTCATCACGGGCAACCGCCTGCCGAGCTACCTCGGGTCGTCGTTCGCGTTCATCGCGCCGATCGGCGCCGCGACGAAGATCGGCGGCATCCCCCTCGCGCTCTCCGGCATCATCGTCGTCGGTGCGCTGCTCGCGATCGTCGGGCTCGTCGTGCACCTGGCCGGCGCCGGCTGGATCGACCGGCTGATGCCCCCGGTGGTGTCCGGTGCGATCGTGGCCCTGATCGGGTTCAACCTGGCGCCCGCGGCGAAGGACAACTTCACGGCGGCCCCGGTCGTCGCGGTCATCACCCTCGCCGCGATCATCCTGGTCACCGTCCTGTTCAAGGGGCTGATCGGCCGGCTGTCGATCGTCATCGGCGTGCTCGTCGGCTACGTGGCAGCACTCATCGGCGGCCAGGTCGACTACTCGAAGGTCGGCGACGCCGCCTGGATCGGCCTGCCGACGTTCACCGCTCCCGCGTTCGACCCGTCGCAGCTCGCGATCTACCTGGCGTTCGTGCCGGTCGTCCTGGCGCTCGTCGCCGAGAACGTCGGGCACGTGAAGGGCGTCGGGCAGCTCACCGGCCGTGACCTCACGCCGCTCACCGGGCGCGCGCTCTTCGCCGACGGCGTCTCCACCGTGCTGGCCGGAGTCGGCGGCGGCTCGGCCACCACCACCTACGGCGAGAACATCGGCGTCATGGCCGCGACCCGCGTCTTCTCCACCGCCGCGTACTGGGTCGCCGCGATCGCCGCCGTCCTGCTCGGCCTCTCCCCGAAGATCGGCGCCGTCATCTCCTCGGTGCCGGCCGGCGTGCTCGGCGGCGCCACCACCGCGCTCTACGGCCTGATAGGCGTCATCGGCATCCGCATCTGGGTCGAGAACCGTGTCGACTTCTCGAAGCCGAAGAACCAGCTGACCGCCGGCATCGCCCTGATCATCGGCATCGCGGACTTCACGTTCGCGTTCGGGCAGGCGAGCTTCGGCGGCATCATCCTCGGCACGATCGCCGCGATCGTCGTCTACCACCTGATGGACCTGATCGGACGGGCGCGCGGCACCGACGCGCCCCCGACCGAGGTCGCCGACCCCGCGCACGCCGCCACCGGCGCCGTCCCCGCGAAGCCGCGCGCCGACTGATGCGAGCGGTCGGCCGAAGCGCGCGTCCGGCGTGACGACGTGGGACCAGCGGGCTGCGCATCCGCCCGCGCGGGCTCGCGTCGAGCCGTGACCCACTTCGTCCGCTTCCAGAGCGCGGTGCCCAACCGACGCGGCCGCTTCCCCGGGATCTTCGCCCTCGCCAACGGCCTGCGGGACGCCGGTCGGCTGACCGACACCGACCGGCGCTGGCTGGCCGCCGCGAACGAGCGAGCCGAGGGCATGTACGTCGATCCCTCGACCGTCGAGCCGGGGTGCTTCGACGAGGTGCGCAACCCGGGAGCGCGGTCCTGGTTCCGGACGGACGCGACCGACCTGCTCACGATGAGCGCCGAGTACCTGGATCTGCTCGATCGGTACGGCGTCGGGTGGGTGGAGCTCCGGACAGACCGTCCGGGGAGGACCACCTACGAGGACGACGTGCAGATCGTGGCCGTGCCACTCGCCTACCCGGCAGACTGGCCCTTCGCACCCGCCGTCTCGACGGGCGTGGCGGCGCCGCGCTGCTGACGGACCCTGCTGGCTCCGCTACCCGGGACGTCGGTGGGACTTCGAGATCGCGTAGTGCCGCAGGCGGACGGTCCCGCGTCGCTCGGTCGAGACGAGGGTCGCGTCGTAGTGCTCCACCGTCGCGATCGAGCCGACGTTGTCGTCGCGGCACACGGCGAGGACCGGATCGATGCCGATCCGCGACGCATGCGCGAGCACCTGTCCCAGCGCCCACGTCGCCACACCGCGGCCACGGTCCGACGGACGGATCCCGTAGCCGACGTGGCCCATCCGCGGCACGCTCGGGTCCCCCGGCGAGCGCAGCGCGATGCCGCCGAGCACCCGACCGTCCTCGACGATCCACCAGTGCGCGCCGGGGCGGGTGTGCAGCCGATCGACCCAGGTGCGGAAGCCGTCCTCGTCGTCGACGTCGTCGTGGGGTGTGATGCCGAACCCGTCCTCGTGCAGGCCCGGGCCCCACTCACGATGCGCGTCGGACCACGCTCGGAAGGACGTCGCCTGTGGTCTCACCAGCTCGAGCATGTCCCAGTATCTCCAGGAAGCGTCGCGATGGGCGATGTGCTGAGATTGCACGATGAGCACGCACCTCGAGCGCACCCGAGACTTCCACTCGATGCACGTCCTCGGTGCACCGGTCGTCCTGCCGAACGTGTGGGATGTCGCGTCCGCACGCATCGTCCTCTCGGCCGGAGCGCGTGCGATCGCGACGACGAGCGCCGGCGTCGCCTGGTCACGCGGTCACCGGGACGGCAACGATCTGACCCGGGACGGCGCGCTGGACGCCGTGCGGCCGATCGCAGCGGCAGTCGACGTCCCGTTCACCGCCGACATCGAGCGCGGGTACGGCGAGACACCGGGCGACGTCGCCTCGACCGTGTCCGCGTTCCTCGAGCTCGGGGTCTCCGGCGTGAACATGGAGGACTCCCTCCGGCCGGTGGCGGAACAGGAGGACCGCATCCGCGCAGCCCGCCAGGCTGCGGATGACGCCGGCATCCCACTCTTCGTCAACGCTCGGATCGACACCCACCTGCTGGGCGCGCCCGGGAGCGACGTCTGGGTGGAGGAGACGCTCACCCGTGCGAACGCCTACGCCAGGGCCGGCGCCAGTGGCGTCTTCGTGCTCGGAGCGCTGTCGGCCGCCACGATCTCGATGCTCGTGGACGCGATCGAGCTGCCCCTCAACGTCGCGTTCGGGCCCGGGACCCTGTCGGTCGGTGACCTCGCACGAGCGGGGGCGAGCCGGATCAGCGCTGGATCGGCCATCGCCGAAGCCGCGTACAGCGTCGCCAGCGATTGGGCTGCACAGATGTTCGGCACGCCGGGTGCTGTGGTCTCGGCACCACCGACGCTCGGCTGGGCCGCGATCAACGAGGTCGTCCGCGACTGAACCCCGGAACCGTGCCGAGCGTGTGAAACTCGCGGGTTCCGTCTGCCGGGTCCTCCCCGAGGAGGAGGTTCGCCGACCCCACATCTCGTGTCCGGGGAGGACGCGGCGGTGTGGTCACGCTCCCTACCGTTGTCTCGTCGGGATGCGCCCGACGTGGTGGAGGGTGATGATGACGATGACGAACACGCCGGCAACTGTGGATCGCCGTGGGGTGGTGTGGTTCACGTTGGCTGGAGCGCTGACGATCGCAGTGGTCGTGTGGCCGGCAGCGATCGCCGGTTGGTCCTCGGGGACGCACCTGTCCGTCGCGGCGCTTCCCGGAGCCGTGGCCTCTGGGTTCGCGCAGTGGGTGGGGTCCGGGCGGACGTCGAGTTCGCCGCTGGCCGCCGCGGTGTCGTTCTGGACCGTGTTCCACGTCGTGAAGGCGATCGTCGCGGTCGCCCTGCTGGTCGTCTTGGTCCCGGTCGGGCAACGTGTCTGGACCGCGTTCGCACGGGCACGATCGCGGGGGCGTCGCGTCGGGCTGTTCCTGGTCGGCATCCTGGGTGCTCCGATCACCCCAGCCGTGCTGCTGGTCGTGATGGCGAACGTGCAGGGTGCGGTGGCTCCGCTGTCATCGGTGCTGAACTTCCTCCCGATGGACGGCACCTCGGTGCTCCAGGTCCGCGGTGAGCTCGCGTCCGGGACGATGACCCCGCCGTTGGCCGCGCTCATCGATGACTTCCGCCGCTACCACGCAGCACTCGTCGTGACCACGGTCGCTGCGCTCATCGTGGTCGTCGCCGGGACAGCGGCGATCTGGGTGCAGCGGGCCCGGACCCCGAAGGCCGATCGGCGTCTCCGCCGGGTGCTCGCCGGCGGCGGGATCCTGCTCCCCGGGATGCTGTTGTTCCTCGGGATCGTGCTCCTGGCGAACCTGTCGACCGTCGCGGACACGGCACCCGCCCTGGCCGCGTTCTTCGACGGCAGCGGGATGTGAGGGTCCTGGGTCACGACAGCACGGTGCGGCAGTGGTGGCGGGCGCACCCGATCGTGGCGGATGCCGTCATGGCCGGTGCTCTCGCCGTCGCGGTGACACCGCAGCTGGTCTTCCACGCCCGGGCCGGTGACCCGCTGCTCGTGGCGTACGTCACGCTGTCGCTGGCGATGATCGCGCCGCTGACTGTGCGTCGACGATGGCCCGTTGCCGTCTTCTTCGGCATCAGCGTCGTCGCTGCCGTGCAGTGGTCGATCGGGGTGCAGCTCGCTGCGGACGTGAGCGTGCTGGTGGCGCTGGCGACGGTCGCCGCCCACCGCCCGGTGCGGGACACCGCGGTCGCGGTCGGGATCGCCGAGGTGGGTGCGGTGGCAGCGTCCGTCACGTGGCCGCACGGGCTCCACGTCACGGAGATGCTGACCGTCCTCACCGTGTTCGTCCTCGCGGCGACCGCGTGCGGTGCCTCGGTCCGCAACCACCGCCGCGTGGTCGCGGTCCTGCAGGAGCAGAGCGCTCGGGCACGGCGTGAACGTGAGCAGCAGACGTTGCTCGCGGTCGCCGACGAGCGCACCCGGATCGCACGGGACATGCACGACGTCATCGCCCATGGCCTCGCCGTGATCGTCACCCTCGCGGCGGCCAGCACGGGCAGGGCGGCTCGGCAACCGGAGCGCGTGGACGAGGCCGTCGGGTTGATCGAACGCACCGCCCGCACGGCCCTTGCCGACACCCGTCACGCGGTCGGGACGATCCGAGCGAGCGATGGACTGCTGCCCACGCCGAGCATCGACGGGGTACCGGCGCTGCTCGACCTCGTCACCGCAGCCGGCCTGCGTGCCACACTGCAGACCGACGGCGCCGTCGACCGAGTTCCGGCAGCGATCGGGGTCGCCGTGTACCGGGTGACCCAGGAGGCCATCACGAACACCCTCAAGCACGCGAGCGCGACCACGTTCACCGTGAACATCACGGCCTCGCGACACGAGCTCGTCCTCAGCATCGAGGACGACGGCACCGGAGGCGCGCACGAGACCCGAGCCGGAGGCTCCGGGCTGGTCGGGATGGAAGAACGCGTCACCCAGCTCGGCGGCATCCTCGAGGCGGGACCCGATGGCACCCGTGGATGGCGGATCGCTGCTTCGATCCCCCTCGCCATCCGGCCCGGACGAGCACGAGCATGACCATCCGCGTGCTCCTCGTCGACGACCAGGCCCTCATCCGGATGGGATTCCGGCTCATCCTCGACGACACAGAGGACATCACGGTCGTCGGCGAGGCCCCGGACGGTCGGAGCGCCATCCGTCAGGCGAACGCACTTCGCCCGGACGTGGTCCTCCTCGACATCCGGATGCCCGGCATGGACGGTCTCGAAGCCACCGGACGACTCCTCGCCGACGACCCCGACGCGAAGATCCTGATCCTGACCACCTTCGACCTCGACGAGTACGCCTACCGGGCGCTCCGTGCCGGTGCCAGCGGATTCCTGTTGAAGGACGCGCCGGTCGCCGAGCTCCTCGCGGGCGTCCGCGCCGTCGCTGCCGGCCATGCCGTGACCGCGCCCCGCATCACGCGGCTCCTGCTCGACCGCTTCGCATCGCAACTCCCCACCGGGCCGCTGCAGGCACCGGACGGGCGCGCACTCCCGAACCTCACCCAGCGGGAGAACGAGGTGCTCCTCCTCGTCGCGAAGGGCCAGTCGAACGCCGAGATCGCCGCAGCGCTCGGCATCGGCGAAGTCACCGTCAAGACCCACGTCGCCGGAGTCCTCACCAAGCTCGGCCTCCGCAACCGCATCGCCGCAGCGATCTACGCCCACGAAAACCACCTCACCTGACCGACAGCGAGGCGGGCACGGTCTGACACACTCAGTCGGGTGATCGCGCTCGTCTCTGCCCCGACGAACCTCGGCCTGCGGCCACCAGAGCCAGGCGCGGTTCCCGGCACGGCGAAAGCACCCGAGGCGCTCCGCGAAGCCGGCCTCCACCGCCGGTTCGCGGAGCAGGGAGCTGCTGATGCCGGCGTGGTCGTTCCCGGCCGTTACGTCGACGATGACGCAACCCGTGCGCCCGGTGTCGTTCGCAACGAACGCGCCGTGATCGACCACGCGCGGCGGCTCGCCGACCGCATCGACACGGTGCTCGCTTCCGGAGCCGCACCGTTGGTCATCGGCGGAGACTGCAGCGTGCTGCTCGGCGCTGGCCTCGCGATGAAACGACGGGACGGCGTCGGATTGGTGCACGTCGACGGCCACACCGACTTCCGGAACCCGGGCAACAGCGACGCGTGCGCGAGCGTGGCCGGGGAGGACCTCGCCGCCGCCGTCGGGCACCACTGGCCGGCGCTGTCCGACATCGACGGTGCCGGCCCGTACTTCGATGCTGCACGAACTGCTCACGTCGGCTGTCGCGACGACGACGCCGAGCTCGCGGAGGTCCGCTCTGTGCTCGGCGCAGTCGTCCCGACCTCGGAGTGGCGCGCCCGTGGCACTGCCACAGTCGTCAAGGCCCTGCGGACGACGGCGGGTGCGGCGGGCTACTGGTTGCAGGTCGACGTCGACGTGCTCGACGCAGTGGTGATGCCCGCCGTCGACAGTCCCGACCCGGGCGGCTGCACGCCACACGAGCTGATCGAGCTGCTCCGCGCGCTCGCTCCCCGTGCCGTCGGCGCATCGATCACCGTCTACGATCCGGATCTCGACCCGGACGGCACACATGCCCGACTCCTGACAGAGGTCCTCACGGCCAGCCTCGGCGGCCTCGGCCGTGAGCTGCAGGAGCCGCGACCTGGAGCGGATCGGTGATCAGAACGCCTCTGCTCAGCCGAGGCCGAGGCAGAACGCCATGACGGCTTGCTGTACCGGGAGGAGTCCGGCCTTGAAGTCGTGTCCGACGAATGCGGCGTGTTCGACCGCGTCGACACTGACCTCACGGCCGCGCACGAACGGCGGGCACGGGTTGAAGCGGACTCCCGGCGGCGCGAGGTCGAGGAGCGCCGCCGTGATCCGATACTGCTCGAGCGCGTCAGCATGCGCACCGGGACCGTCGGTGAGGACCACGTCCGCAGACCGAACAGCTGCCTCGAGGTCGTCGGTCCACGCAGCCCCCGGGGTTGCGAGTTCGGCCGGGCAGCACTGGATGAGGTCGAGGTGCAAGACGCGAGCGGCTTCCTGCCACGCTCTGGCGATGTTGCCGTCAGCGCCCACGAAGAGGAAGCGCATCGCGGTGATGTCGCCCCGCTGCTGCAAGGCGTGAAGGTCGGACAGCACCTCGCACGGATGGTTGTCGTCCGTCATCGCGTTCACGACCGGCAACGCGTGAGCCGCAGTCAAGGCCTGGACCACGGCGAGGTCGTGGTGGCGCACCACGACGATGTCGACCCAGTTCTCGAGGTAGCGAGCGACATCTGACAGCGCCTCCGGCTTGTCGAGTGTCGTGTCCGGGAACACGATCGGTTCGAGCCCCATGAGCGATGCGCCCCGCTCGAACGTGGCCCTGGTGCGCAGACTCGTCGACGGGAAGAACATGACCGCCGCGCCCTCCGTCACGGGCCCCCGGCCCGCACGGAATGCGTCAGCCAGGTCGAAGACCGCGTCGACGTCAGATGCAGACCAGTCATCGAGCTTGACGAGAGAACGCATCCGAGCAGCGTAGGGACCTGTGCACCGAGCCATCCAGCAGGACCGGCCAAGTCGACGATGGCGACCATCACCGGGTGTGCGAACGACGCCCGTGCCGCATCCCCGCCAGAATGGCCCGGTGCCCCGAACGACGACAGCCGCAGTCACTGCCGAACGGCGCGCGGTCGATCGCGACATCGTGCGCCTGGCGGTGCCGGCGCTCGGCGCGCTCGTGGTCGAGCCGCTCTTCCTGCTGACCGACACCGCGCTCGTCGGACACCTCGGCGCGACGCCCCTCGCGGCCGTCGGGCTCGCGAGTGCCGTGCTGTCGACCGTGACCGGGCTGCTGGTGTTCCTGGCGTACTCGACGACGCCGGCCGTGGCGCGCGCGCTCGGCGGTGGCGACCGTCGCGGAGCCGTGCACGCGGGCATCGACGGGATGTGGCTCGCGCTCGTCCTGGGGGTGGTGCTGGCGCTGGTCGGGTGGCCGCTCGCCGGTCCGCTCGTCGACCTGTTCGGTGCGTCGCACGAGGTCTCGGCGGCAGCGACCGCGTACCTGACGGTCTCGCTGATCGGACTGCCCGGGATCCTGGTCGTCACCGCCTCGACCGGGCTGCTCCGTGGGCTGCAGGACACGAAGACCCCGCTCGTCGTCGCGACCGTCGGGTTCGTCGCGAACGGGCTGCTCAACGCCCTGCTGATCTACGGGGCGGGTTGGGGCGTCGAGGGGTCCGCCGCCGGTACGGTCATCGTGCAGTGGGCGATGGCCATCGTCTACGTGCGCATCGCGGTGCGGGCCGCTCGGTCGTCGGGCGCGCCGCTGCGACCCGGCGCCTCGGGCGTCGCTCGGGCGCTGCGCTCGGGCGCCTGGCTGTTCCTGCGGACCGCGTCGCTGCGGATCGCGATGCTCGCGACCGTCGGGGCTGCTGCCGGGTTGGGGACCACCGGGCTGGCGACGACGCAGGTCGGGCTGACCGTGTTCTCGACGCTGGCGTTCGCGCTCGACGCCCTGGCGATCGCCGGGCAGGCGCTCGTCGGGCACGGACTCGGCGGGCGTGACCCGGAGCGGGTGCGCCTGGTGACGCGGCGGCTCGTGCTGCTCGGGATCGCCGGTGGTGTGCTGCTCGGGGTGCTGACCCTGGCCGTGAGCGGAGTGCTCGGGCCGGTGTTCTCGGACTCGCAGGCGGTGCGGGACGCCCTGCCCGTCGTGCTGGTGCTCATCGCGGTCGGGATGCCCGTCGCCGGGTACGTCTTCGTACTCGACGGGGTACTGATCGGGGCCGGCGATGCGCGGTACCTGGCGATCGCGGGCGGCGTGAACTTGATCGTGTACCTGCCGCTGCTGTGGTGGGCCGGTGGGACGCTCGCGGGGTTGTGGGCGGCGTTCGCCCTCGGGTACATCGGGGTCCGGGCGGTGACGCTCGGGGTGCGAGCGCACCGGCGCGGCTGGGTGGAACAGGCGCTGGCGCGGTGAGCAGGTCTGGTTCTCCTGGTGGGCCCTCTGCGCCGGTGGCTCCGTCGTCGTCTGTGGCGTCGTCGGCCGTGCTCGCCACGGTCGGCATCGGGGTGCAGGGTGTCGCGAAGCTGCTCGTGACCGTCGTCGTCGGTCGGGTGTTCGGTACCGAGACCCTCGGGCAGACCACCGCCCTGCTGTCCCTGTCGGTGTTCGTCGCGCTGCTCTGGCCGAACGCCGCGGGCAACACTGCGTCGCGGTTCCTCGCGATCGCGTTGCGGGGTCGGCGGTCGGACGCCGCGGTGAACCGGCTGCTCGGGGTCTCGATGTTGGTGTCGAGCGTGGTGCTCGCCGCGGTCACCGTGCCGATCGCGCTGGCCTGGGGCAACGGCCCCGGGATGGTGCTCGGCGGTGCCGCGGTCGTCGTCGGCTACGGCCTCTACTGCTACACCCGCGGTGCGCAGCTCGGCTACGACCGGGCACCACGGGTCGCGCTGTGGGACTCCGTGACGAGCGTGCTGGCGCTCGGGTTGCTCGTGGTGGCGTGCGTCGCCCGCCTCGAGCCCGTCGTGCTGCTGCCGCTGGCGATCGGGTACACGGTGTTCGCGATCGCGTGCTGGCCGCGGGGGAACGCGCTCTCCGGCGAGTCGGAACCGACGGCCGGGGTGCTCGGCTTCGCGGCCTGGAACGTGCTGGCGGTGGTGACCTCGAACGGGTTGCTGCAGTTGACGATGATCTCGGCGCAGGTGACGTCGTCGGCGCACGACGCCGGTGTCTACGCGGCTGCCTTCACCCTGGCGACGCCGGCGTCGATGCTCGGGCAAGCGTTGGGGCAGGTGCTCGTGCCGGCGTTCGCGCACCGGACGGACGGCGGCTCGCTGCGGTCTCGCGGGGCGCTGCTGCTCGTCGTCGGGTTCGCGGCTGCTTCGGCCGTCGTGTTCGGGCTGGTGGCGCTGCTCGCCGGGTGGTTCCTGCCGATCGTCTACCCCACCGAGGGCACAGCTGCCGTCGCCGACCTGCGGTACCTGATGGTCGCGGTGTGGGTGTTCACCGTCGGGCTCGTGCCAGCGGCGTTGTTGCTCGCCGCTGGACGCTCACGTCAGGTCGCGCTGGCGTCGGTCGCCGGGTTCGTCGTCGGGGCGGTGCTCATGGCGGTGCTCGGGCCCGTTGCAGGAGTCGCTGGTGGGACGACGGGGTTCCTGGTGGGGAGTGCGGTGAACCTGGTCGCGGTGGTGGGGCTCGGGGCGTGGCGGCGCTGACGACCCTGCCAGTCCCGGAGAGATCGACCTCACTCGACGGGGTGGTCGGCCTCGTGCTGGAAGATGCCGCGCAGTTCGGTCATGGTGATGGGGTCTCCGGGCAGCGGTCGGCGGACCCCATCAGCGCGCAGTCCGTCGAGCACGATACCGATCTGCCGGCCGATGATGCGACCAGCGTCGTCCGGGGGGAGGTTCGAGTAGCTGCCGATGCGGAAGGCGGCGAACGTCACGTCGTTCGCGGTGACGTCGGTCCGGAGTGATCCCTCAACCTGCGCCGCTCGGATCACGGTGTCGAGCTTGTCGTTCCACGTCGAGGTGAACTGGTCGTCGTCGTCCAACGCGACCATCTTCCGGTTCAGACGCGGGATGGCCGGGTGCTCCTGGAGGACGTCGATGATGCCCGTGATCAGGGCGACCACGGCATCCCATGCAGTCGACTGTGCGGCGACCACGTCTTCGACTCGCGTGAACTCGACGAGGAGTCGAGTGTGGAGCGCCCGGATGACGTCGTCGACGCTCGCGTACCGGCGGTAGAGCGTGGCGATGCCCACGCCGGCAAGCCGCGCCAGCTGCACCATCGACGGGTCGGCGTCCTTCACCGCGTAGTGGGCCTCCGCCGCCGAGAGGATCGCCTCACGGCTGCGCCGCACCTCGACACGTTCCGCCCGCACGCGGTGGTTGTCCGACATGCGAGCAACCTACCGGTTCTTATCCGGAGAGGGCTCTCCGGATAGTAGTGTCGTCACCGAGGGTGCCTGCTTCCAGACCCGAACTCGAAGCAGGCGCCCTCACGCACGACGACACGACCGCGTCGACGCGTCAACGTGGGTCCCCGAGACCGTCGAGGTGGAGTTCGACGAGCGCCATGACCCGCTCGGGGGTGCGTGCCGCCGGTTCCCAGGTGTGCTCGACTGCGAGTCCGTCGACCAGGGCGTGGAGCCGATCGGTCTCGTCGGACGAGTCGCGTCCGGGGCCGAGTCCACCGGCCTCCGCCAGGACGTCGATGGCCCGTGCGCAGACCCGGCCGACGCCGGCGTTCAGGCGGCGCGCACTGCGGGCAAGGTGCTCGTCGGTTCGCGAGAGCACCCCGAGCTGCACCTGGGCGAGGATCTCCGTCGTGCGTTCGGCGTCCAGTGGGAGCACCTGCGCCAGGATGTCCAGGGAGCGTGCTCGGCCGGTCGAGTGCAACGCCGACAGTCGCGCAGTGACCCGTTCCTCGATGATCGTCAGGCAGTGCTCGCGGAGGGCGTCCTGCGTCGGGAACAGCCGCCGGAGCGAGGCTGCGGCAATCCCGGCCTCGTCGGCCACGTTGCGCACCGACAGTGCAGCCAGTCCGTCGCGCTCGAGGATGCGCAGGCAGGCCGCGGTGACGAGCGCGCCTCGCTCCTCGAGGTCGACACGGCGTGGCACGCACTCAGCCTACGGCCGGTCCCGCGGGCGCTGCAGACGGCTTGCGCGGCCAGAGCGTGTAGCTGATCGCCCAGAGCACCTCGACGCCGAGGACCAGACCGAGCAGTGCGAACGTGCCCTGCAGTTCGGCGGTGCGCTCGGGGTCGGCGACGAGGGCGATGAGGCCACCGAGTATCCCCGCGGCGATCAGGACGGCGAGCCCGGTCCGCGCGACGTCACCCCAGCACCGGACGGTGTAGCGCAGTCCGGACAGTCGTTCCGGGACCGGACCGCCCGCGAACCGATGGATGAACCGGACGTCCGCCCAGGCGATCATCCGGTGTCCGTACGCGACCGAGACTCCGATGTAGATCGCCGCGAGCCCGTGGTGCCACGACGCCGTCCCGCCGCCCAGCAGATCGATCGTGACGAGTACGAGCAGGACCGCGTCGACGACCGGCGCGGCGACGAGCATCGCGGTGCCCAGTCGCGGGCGGCGGAAGACGTACCGCGCGGTCAGGCCGCCCAGGATCGCGATCCAGAAAGCGATCTCGCAGACGACGATGGCGATGAGGGTCACAGGGAATCCGTCCGTTCGAGTACGGGTGTACTCAATCAGGATGTCAGACGCACGGGCCGAGCGCATCGACCCCGCGCGTGCGCCTCAGTGCTTCTTCTTGGCTTGGTGCCGTGCGACGCGGTTGCGGTTCCCGCAGCCCGCGGCGGTGCACCAGACCCGGTTGTGTCGCGGGGAGGTGTCCAGGTACACCCAGCCACAGGCGTCGTCGCCGCACTGCCGCGCGGAGCCGAGGTCCGACGTCAGGAGGTCGTGCGCGGCGAAGGCGATGGCCGCGCGCGGCCCCGAGAGATCGGAAGGGACGCGCCAGGACCACGTCGGCGCGCCTGCGTCCCGGTGCAGGGTCGATCGACCGAGTGCCGCGACGTGCTCGCGTGCGATCAGGTCCACCGCGGGCGTCGACGACTCGAAGACCGCCTCGTAGATCGCTTCGCGGAGCGCGATGACCGCCTGGAGTTCAGCCTCGGCCGAACCCGGCACCTGATGTGCAGCACGGTCGAGGCCCTCTGGGTCACGTCCCAGGACGCCCAGCTGCACACACCACGCCACGACGTCCTCGAACGAGGCGAGCGTGTCGATCGCACGGTCCTCGTCCAGACGCCAGTGCACGGTGTCGACGAGGTCGAACGCCGGGTGCCCACCCACCTCGGGGTACGACGGTCGAACGGCCGGCTTCGTCATCACGTCATCCTAATGCGCGATGGCCTCTTGCACCATTAGCGATGTCCTGCCAGGGTCTAATGCATGAAACGACCTGCGCCCATTAGTCATGCGTCAGAGCGGACCGGGCCGGACTTCGCGAAGTTCTGGGTCGCCCAGGCAGCGTCGTCGATCGGTGGTCAGATCAGCGAACTCGCGGTGCCCTTGCTCGCCGTCCTGGTGCTGCACGCGTCGGCGGGCGAGGTCGGGCTGCTCGGCGCAGCTCGGTGGGTACCGTTCCTGCTGCTCGCACTGCCGCTCGGGGTCCTGGTCGACAGGCGGCGACGACGCCCGCTGCTCGTCACGTCCGACATCGCCCGAGCGACCCTGACGATCGTCGTGGTGGCACTGGCGTTCTCCGGCCTGCTCACGTTGCCGACCCTCGTGGTCCTGGTGGGGGCGCTCGGGGCGTTCACCGTCCTGTTCGAGGTCAGCTACCAGTCGTTCTTGCCGACGGTCGCGGGCCGCGAGCACCTCGAGCGCGCGAACGGTCGGTTGCAGGCGACGGCGTCTGCGGCGGAGATCGGAGGCCCCGGCCTTGCCGGCTTGCTCATCCAGGCACTGTCCGCCCCGTGGGCACTGCTCACCCATGCCGCGACCTACGTCGTCTCGGCCGTGGCGCTCCTCGGCATCTCGACCCCGGAACGGCACCCCGTCCCCACGGGCAGGAGCGCTCTGCGCGACCTGGCGGACGGGCTGCGGTTCGTGCAGCGCGACCGCTACCTCGTGTCCCTGGTCGGCTTCGCCGGCATCTACAACCTCTTCGCCCAGTGGGTCATGGTGCTCTTCACCGTCCACGCCGTTCGTGAACTCGACCTCACCGCTGGGCAACTCGGGCTCGTGTTCAGTCTCGGCGCCATCGGGGCGGTCCTCGGCGCGGCTGCCGCGCCGGTGAGCGTCAGACGTCTCGGTGCCGGGTTCGTCATGGTCGGGTGCGCCGCGGCCGAGTGCCTCGCCCTCGCCGCCCTCCCCGTCGTCGATGCGTCGTGGACGGCGCCCGTGGTCGTCACGGTCCTCGTCGTCGTCTTCGCGATCAACGGAGCCGGGACGTCACTGTCGAGCGTCGTCGCGTTGACACTCCGCCAGCTCCGGACCCCCGACGACCTGCTCGGCCGGGTCAACGCCACGATGCGGTGGCTCTCCTACGGCGTCATCGCCATCGGCGCCGCTGTCGGGGGCATCGTCGGCGAGTCCCTCGGCACTCGCACGGGTATCGCCCTGGGGTGCGCCGGCACGCTCCTCACCGTCGTCTGGGTGGCCGCGTCACCCCTCCGGAAGGTGGGCGACCCACGCCTCCTCGCCACCCACGCGGGCCCCGATCGCGCCTCGTGATCCGAGAGAGGGGACCGCCCCTCGAGGCGTCCGCCTGCTCGGGTCAGGACAGTGCGTTCATCTTGGCTGCTGCTGTCGTCGTGCTGTTCACGGAGCCAGTCGAGCCTGCACCGCCGCCCCGGTCCGGCGGATCCCGGACGGCGTGGGATCAGCGCGAACGGGGCGGCGGCCCTGTCGTGTCACCCACGCGCAGCTCCGAGCGGAACGACGCCGGCTGCGGCTCCGCCCCCTCCAGCATGGCCAGGGCAGCACGGGCTGCCGCTTGCCCCTTCTGCACGAACGGCTGCACGAGCGTCGTCAGGTGTCGGATCGGGGTGCGGTGGAGCAGGCTGTCGTCCACCGTGATGCCGTCGAACCCGACGACACTGACGTCCTCGGGCACCCGAAGTCCGGCGTCGAGAGCGGCCGAGATCACCCCGACGGCGATCAGGTCGCTCTGCGCGATCACCGCGGTCGGTCGGGGGCCGTCCGCGGCGAACAGCTCGACACCAGCCAGGCGTCCTTCTTCCACCGAGCTGCCAGCAGTCTCGATCGCCACGGCAGAGGGGTAGACCTCGCGCACACCGCCGAGCCGTTCGAGCGTCGTGAACGCGATCCCCGAAGCGAAGCGGTCGTCGTCGATGCGCCCCCGGCGACGAGCAGCGTCGAGCGGCAGCGTCACGACGGTGACCGCGGTGTGCCCGAGGTCCTGCAGGTACGCAGCAGCACGGCGTGAGGCATCCCGGTTGTCGAGCTGGACCGGCACGGCACCCTCGATCTCGTCCGCCTCGATCGCGACGACGGGGATCTGCCGACGCCGCAGCACCGCGACGGCCGGGTCGATCCGGACGTTGCACCCGACGAGCACGACGGCGTCCATCGGGGCGTCGACGAGTGGCCCGGCGCCCTGTTCGTCATCGAGCGGACTCCGGACCAGCAAGAGCGAAGCTCCCGCAGCACCCGCGACCTCGGCGATGCCGTCGAGCGTCAGGACGTTGACCGGGTCGCGGAAGGCATCACTCAGGCGCTCGTCCATCACGACGCCGATGACGCCGGAACGCCCTCGACGGAGCGAACGCGCACGGGGATCGGGACCGCCGTACCCGAGCTCTGCGGCGGCGGCGAGCACGCGGGCCTTGGCGTCCTCGGACACCGGGCCGCTGCCGCTGAACGCGAGCGAGGCCGTCGACGGTGCGACACCGGCGGCGCGGGCGACCGCTGCCAGCGTCGGGCGCGACGGACGGGCGACGCCGCCGCGGGAAGGCGACGCGCCGGGTGCTGTTGCCGGTTCGTCCATCGCCGGTTAGCGTAGCCGGAACAGGCGGTCGAATCGATTCGATCGACGCAACGCACGCACCAGAACACGCAACGAAGCACGATGGGACCACCATGACGACGCCGTCCACCCGCACCGTTCCGACCACCAGGGCCTGGATCATCGCGGTGTTCGTCGTGTTCACCCTGTCCGGGCTCGACATCGCGACCTGGCTCGGCCGGATCCCGAGCGTCCGCGACTCCCTCGGGGCGAGCACCTTCGAGATGGGCCTGCTCGTGCTCGGCATGGCCGTCGGCTCGATCGCCGGCCTGACCTTCGCCGGCCACATCGTCGCGAAGCTCGGAGCTCGCCGTGGTGTGCAGGTGGCCGCCGCCTGCCTGGCACTCGGCATGGTCTTCGCCGGCATCGCGGTCACGCTCGAGTGGGGCTTCGCCGCCATCTGGATCGCCCTGATCGCCTTCGGGTTCGGCAACGGCCTGTGCGACGTGTCGATGAACGTCTCCGGAGCCGCCGCCGAGAAGGCCGGCGGGCGCACGATCATGCCGCTGTTCCACGCCGCGTTCAGCCTCGGCACGCTCGCCGGTGCGGGCCTCGGAGCCCTGGCCGAGAAGCTCGACATCCCGGTCTCCATGCACTTCATCGTCCTGGTCGTCATCACGAGTGCCGCCATGCTCGTCGCCGTCACGAAGTTCCAGGACGAGCACCGGTTCGCGGAGCAGGTCTCCACCGACACCAGCCCGGTCGCGACGCCGCTCACCCGCTGGCAGGTCTGGGCGCAGCCCTCCACGATCCTCATCGGTGTGATCGTGCTCGGCATGGCGTTGGCCGAGGGCTCTGCGAACGACTGGCTGCCGCTCGCGATGATCGACGGCCACGGGCTCGACAACGCCGCCGGTGCCGGAGTGCTCACGGTGTTCCTCGCCGCGATGACCGTCGGCCGCGTGGCCGGCAGCCCCCTGATCGACAGGTTCGGTCGCGTCCCGATCCTGCGGATCAGCGCTGCCGTCGCGGTCGTCGGCCTCGGCATGCTCATCTTCATCGACAACGTGCCGCTCGCGATCGTCGGTGTCGTGCTCTGGGGCCTCGGTGCCAGCCTCGGCTTCCCGATGGGCATGTCGGCCGCGGCCGACGACCCCCGCACCGCTGCCGCCAAGGTCAGTGCCGTCGCCACCATCGGGTACGTGGCGTTCCTGGCCGGGCCCCCGCTCATCGGGTTCCTCGGTGAGCAGATCGGACTGCTCGGTGCGCTCCTGGTCGTCTTCGTGTTCATCATCGCGGCGGGACTCGCGTCGGGTGCTGCCCGTGAGACCGGCGCCGCCGCCCGGCCGACCCGCGGGCGTGGCGACCGACACGGCGGGGACGAGCCGCGCCTCCCGGCCGACAGCGCCGACAACGCCGACAACGCGACGAGCGCTGCCAACGCAACCAGCACGGCCGACGCGACGAGCGCGCCGTCCGGGCCGGGACGCGACGCCCGTTAGGCTTCCCGGGTGCGTCTCGTCATCGCCCGCTGCTCCGTCGACTACGCCGGCCGGCTCTCAGCCCACCTGCCGCTCGCGACCCGTCTGCTCATGCTCAAGGCGGACGGATCGCTGCTCGTGCACTCCGACGGCGGCAGCTACAAGCCGCTGAACTGGATGAGCCCGCCGTGCTCGATCGAGATCACCGAGCCGGACGACGAGCAGTCGGTCGCCGGCATCACGCAGGTGTGGACGGTGACGCAGAAGAAGACGCAGGACAAGCTCATCGTCTCCCTGTACGAGGTCGTCTCCGACGAGACCCACGACCTGGGCGTCGACCCGGGCCTGGTGAAGGACGGGGTCGAGGCGCACCTGCAGCAGCTCCTCGCGGAGCAGATCGAACTGCTCGGCGATGGTCACACGCTGGTCCGCCGCGAGTACATGACCGCCATCGGGCCGGTCGACATCCTCGCTCGTGACGACGCCGGGGCGAGCGTCGCGGTCGAGATGAAGCGCAACGCCAACATCGACGCCGTCGAGCAGCTCACGCGCTACCTCGAGCTGATGAACCGCGACCCGCACCTGCGTCCGGTGCAGGGCGTGCTCGCGGCGCAGACGGTGGCGCCGCAGGCGCGCACCCTCGCCGAGGACCGCGGCATCCGCGTCCTCGTGCTCGACTACGACGCGATGCGCGGCATCGAGGGCGGGCACGCCCGCCTGTTCTGAGCCACGTCGGACCGTCCGGTCTGGAGGCGCGGCGCACCCCCGCCCCGCCGCCGACGGATCCCGGATGGTCGCCGCCACGGCCCGGCTAGGGTGGACAGGACATGACCAGCCCGTTCTCCGCCATCCTGTTCGACCTCGACGGCACCATCAGCGACTCCGCGCCGGGCATCCTCGAGAGCCTGACGCACACCTTCCGCACCGTCGGCGTCGCGGTGCCCGACCACGACACCCTGATGTCGTTCGTCGGCCCGCCGATCATGGACACGTTCCGGGTCGCGATGGGCATGGACGAGGCGCAGGCCGAGCACACGCTCGCCGTCTACCGCGAGCACTACTTCTCGCACGGCGCCCTCGACTCGACGATGTTCCCCGGCATCGACGTCGTGCTGCGCACCCTGCACGACGCCGGACTGCCGATCTCGACCGCGACGAGCAAGCCGGAGACACCGGCGACCTACATCCTCGAGCACTACGGGCTCACCGGGGACATCGACATCATCACGGGCGCGAGCGACGACGAGGTCCGGTCGAGCAAGGCCGACGTGGTCGAGGAAGCGCTGCGCCGCCTGCACGCCCGCGGGTTCGACACCAGCCGTCCCGTCCTGATCGGCGACCGGGTGCACGACGTCGAGGGTGCCACGGTGCACGGCGTCCCGGTGGTCTTCGCCGAGTGGGGGTACGGCTCCCCCGCCGAGGCCGAGGGCACCATCGCGAGCGCGGCCACCCCGCTCGACCTGCTCCCGATCCTGCTGCCGTGACGGGCGCGACCGACGGCACCGGCCGGACCGCCGCGGCCAGGCAGGGGCTGCGCGCTGCCGCGTGGGTGCTGCCCGCCGCCATCGTCCTCATCGCCCTGAACTTCCGCGGCCCGATCGTCGCGACGGCCCCGGTCATCGGCGACGTCCGTGTCGACCTGGGCCTGACCGCCACGATCGCCGGACTGCTGACGACGATCCCGGTGCTCTGCTTCGCGCTGGCGACGCCGTTCGCCAGCTGGGTCATCGCGAAGGCCGACCCCGAGCGTGCGGTGTCCCTGTCGCTCGTCATCGTCCTCGCCGGCACCGTGGTCCGGTCGATGCCGTCGTCCGCCGCGCTGCTCGTCGGCACCGCGGTGATCGGCATCGGCATCACGATCGGCAACGTGGTGATCCCGGTCGTCATCCGGCGCGACACCTCCCCGGAACGCGTCGGCCTGGTCACCGGCGTCTACACGTCGGCGCTCAACGTCGGGTCGATGATCACCTCGCTGGCGACCGCTCCCCTGGCGGCGCTGTGGGGCTGGCCGGTCGCGATCGCGGTGTGGGCCGTCTTCGCGGTCATCGCCGGGGTCGCCTGGACCTCCGCGGTGGGTGCGCGGGCCGCGTGGCGCCGCCCGGTGCGGTCCGGTGACGACGAACCCCTGCCGATCACCGGCCCGATCGACCAGGTGCTCGACACCGGGGCGATCCGGACGATCCGCGCCGAGCGGGCTGCTGCCGCGGCCGCAGCGGCGACCGCCGCCGAGCCGGTGCGCCCCGCGCGACGGCTGATCACGTGGGGTCTCACGCTGGCGTTCGGCGGGCAGGCGTTCTCGTACTACGCCCTGACCGCCTGGATCCCGACGCTGCTGCACGACGAGATCGGGTTCTCGAAGGCGTCTTCCGGAGCGAGCTCGTCGGTGTTCCAGATCCTGGCCGTCGTCGGGGCGCTCGGCGTCCCGCTGCTCGCGACCCGGTGGCGTCCGGCGGCGATCATCGCCCTGGTCGGCACCCTGTGGCTGGCGATGCCGCTCGGGCTGCTGTTCGCCCCGCAGCTCTGGCTGCTGTGGTCGGTGCTCGGCGGCGCGGCACAGGGCGGTGGCATCACCGTGATCTTCATCGTGATCGTGCGGATCGTCTCGAGTGACGCCGATGCCCGTCGGATGTCCGCGTTCGTGCAGGGCGGCGGGTACCTGCTCGGCTCGGCCGGGCCGCTCGTCGCCGGGGCGCTGCACGGGGCGACCGGGGACTGGACGGCACCGCTGCTCGTCGTGCTCGTGTCGGTCCTGACGCTCGGGGTCGTCGGCACGATCGCCGCGCGTCGCGTTTCCTGACTGGCTCGCTGCGCTTCGTCCTGCCCGTGCCCGTCAGCCGGCGAGCACCTCACGCAGGGACATCGGCGCCCGGCCCGTGATCCGCTCGACGTCGCCGGACACGTGTGCGAGCGCCCCCTCGGCGATCGCCGTGTAGGTGCTCACCCACGCGTCGGCCTGCCACGGCTCCGGGTTCCACTGCGCCCGCGACGCGTACGCCTCGTCGAGGGTCTCCGGGTGGTAGGTCACCGTGCGGCCGCGCACCTCGGACACCACGGCAGCCGCCTCGGCCAGCGTGATCGCTGCCGGCCCGGTCAGCTCGTACGTGCGGTCCAGGTGCGCTCCCGGGTCCCGCAGCACGGTGGTCGCGACCCGTGCGACGTCCGCACGGGCGACCGCCGCCATGGCACCGTCGCCTGCCGGCCCGCGGATCACCCCGTCCTCGCCGACCAGGTCCTCGACGAAGTCCAGGTAGAAGCTGTCCCGCAGGAACGTGTGTGTCATGCCGGTCGAGCGGATCGCCTGCTCGGTCGCCCAGTGGTCGCGCCCGAGCGTGAAGGTCGCGTCCTCGGCCGCGCCGAGGAACGAGGTGTAGACGACGTGCCGGACGCCGGCCGCGGCAGCCGCCGCGACGAAGGTGCGGTGCTGGTCGAGCCGGTCCTCGGCCTCGGCCCCCGAGACCATCAGGAGCACGTCGACCCCCTCGAGCGCCGCCCGGCTGGCCTCGGCGTCGGCGAACGTCGCGACCGCGACCTCGGTGCCGGGCAGCTCCGGGGCGCGCGACGCGTCACGCACGATCATCCGGAACGGCACACCGTCCGCGGCGAGCGCGCGTGCGACGGCGCCCCCGATGTTGCCGGTCGCTCCGGTGATGGCGATGGTCATGGTCGCTCCTTCGATCGGTGTCGCGTCGGTCTGCTGGTCACGTCCGCACCGTCCTGGAGGCACGGATCACCGTGGGTGCGACCCTCGCCGCGTTCACGCCGTCGACCTCCACCGCCCAGGCGCGCGCGGCCTCGTGGTCGCGTCCGTGGCGCATGTGGCGACCGACCAGGCGGTCGACCCGCACCCCGTCGTCGACGGCACAGAACCAGGTCTCGGTGAACAGGTCGCCGAGCGATGCCCACGGTTCGGTGTCGTCGAGCAGGTAGTTCCCCTCGGAGACCACGAGCCGGGCGGTCGGCGGGACGGCGATGCTGCCCGCGACGGGCTCGTCGATGCGGCGGTCGAAGTCGGGCGCCCACACGGTGGTGTCGGCGGAGACGAGTCGTCCGACCAGGGCGACGTAGCCGTCGGCGTCGAACGTGTCGACGGCGCCCTTGCGGTCATGTCGGCCGAGGGCGTCGAGCGCTGCGTTCGACAGGTGGAAGCCGTCCATCGGCACCTGGACCGCCGTGCCGGCCCCGAGTCGCTCGTCGACTGCGGTGACCACGCGTCGGGCCAGGGTCGACTTGCCCGCGCCGGGAGCTCCCGCGATGCCGAGCACCGCCCGCGGTCCCGCCGCGGCCAGCTCGACCGCACGCTCGACGGCTTCGTCGACGCTGCTGTCCCCGTGGCTCACGGCCCCATCCTGGCAGAGCGCGCCGACACCGGACCGCGGTGGTTCACTGGCCGCATGGTCGATGCGACGAAGGCGTTCAGCGGGTTCTCGGTGCGCGATGTCCCCGAGGCGAAGGCGTTCTACCAGGACGTCCTGGGGGTCGAGGTCACCGAGGACCACGGCATGCTCTTCCTGCAGCTCGGCGACGGCCACGGCGTCCTCGTCTACCCGAAGGGCCCCGCACACGAACCGGCAGCCTTCACGGTGCTGAACTTCCCGGTGCCGGACGTCGACGCCGCGGTGGACGAGCTCGTCGCGAAGGGCGTCACGTTCCTGCACTACGAGGGCATGACCGACGAGAAGGGCGTGAACCGCCGGGGCGGACCGCTCATCGCCTGGTTCACGGACCCGTCGGGCAACGTCCTCAGCGTCGTCGCCGAGTGACGGACCACGTCATCAGGTGAGCGCGCCCGCCCACGCCAGCGCGACGGGCACGAGCAGCCCGTGCCGGTGGTGCGGGAGCTCGGCGATGGGCAGCCACCGCGACTCGTCCGTCGATCCGTCGACCTCGTCGCGCAGCGCACCGCCGACGACCGTCGCGCGGAAGACGACCTGCACGGCCTTCATCGGGCGCCCGTTGGCGTGGATCCGACGCTCGGCGGGGACGACGTGGTGCCGGACACCCAGCAGGGCGCCGACCTGGGACTCGTACCCGGTCTCCTCGCGGACCTCGCGCACGACGGCCTGCTCGACGGTCTCGTCGAACTCGACGCCACCGCCAGGGAGCGTCCACGTGCCGGCCTCGGGGAAGCGCAGCTTCGCCAGGAGCACACGGTCACCATCCGTGATCACGCCGTACGCGGCGAGCCGGGTGTCGTAGTCGGTGTACTCCATGGGCCGACCATGCCAGGTGGGCGAGCCGACGCACGCAAGCCGCGCCGTGCCTCCCGTCCGTGCCCCGGACCGCGTCGTCAGGCGTCGACGCGCGTTGCCGTCCAACCGACGCGCATCCGGGCGACGGCGCGGTCGAAGCCGCTCAGCGGCTCGGCGTCGTCGCGGACCATCGCCTGCAGCTGCAGCCCCTCGTACAGCGCCAGGAGCTGCTCGGCGGCGTGCCGGGGCGAGGCGCCACGCGGTTCGCGCGCAGCGACGACATCACGGACCAGAGCGAGGGTGAGGTCCTCGAACGCGCGGGTGTACTGGGTGCGGAACCACCCGGCGGCGGGGTGATCGGGGTTCGACGCGGCGCTGAGCACGGCGATCCGGAGCCGGACGAGGGCGGGGTCCGTGATGCCGGCCTCGAGCCGGGCCCGGAGGTACGCGACGGCACCCTCCCGTTCGGCGATCGGCCACAGCACGAGTCGGCTGCCGTTGTTCCACCGGTCGATGACCGCGACGACGAGCAGTTCCCACATCGGGAACGCGTGGCTGACCGCGGCGACCGGGACACCGGTGTGCTCGGCGACCTCGTCCGGACCGACCCGGTGGAAATCCGTCGCGCGGTACGCCTCGATCGCACCGGACACGATGCGTGCACGGAGCTCGGCGTCGGGCGTGGACATGGAGACGATTGTCCGGTCCCGGCGGCGACCACGCGACCGCCAGTTCAGGGGGCGCGAGCCCGGGACAGCGCCGGTCGGACGTCAGTCCCGGTCGGACGTCAGTCCCGGTCGAACGTCAGCGTCTCGTCGTCCGGAGCCCGCACGACGCCGGTCCGGGCGAACTCCGCCCAGATCGCGCGGAAGGCCCGGCCGCGCCGCTCGACCTCGGGCCAGTCGCGCTCGGGCACGAAGCGGGTGCCGGCCCAGGCCTCGCGGCCACCGAGCAGCAGCGGCAGGTCGCTCATGTGCACGGCACCGGTCGGCGCGGTCGTCACGCCGCGCACGAGTCGGTAGGACGTCGCCCGCCCACCGGCTCGACGGTGCCGCGCGGTGAAGCGCCGGACGTCGCGGCCGTAGATGACGTCGGAGAGCGGACGGACCACCCACCAACGGAGCGCCGGGCGCAGGATCCGGGACCGCGCGACCCGCGACAGACCGGGGATCAGCGGCACGTACATGCCGGTCTCGTCCGTCGCCGAACCGACCAGGACGTCGACGTCGGGTGCGACTCGACTCCAGGCCGCGTCGAGGTCGCGTTCGGCGGGCAACGGGGCGAAGCCGTACTGGGTGCCGAACGGCATCCCGCCCGCCAGGCCGTACGGCGCTGCGGCCCGGGTGCCGAGGGCCTGCCGTTCGAGCAGGTCGTCGAGCGGGGTGTCGGCGTGCACCGTGCCGACCGCCCGGACCATCGCGCGGTTCATCCGGGATCGGCGACGGGACAACCCGAGCGGTGCGCTCTGGATGATCGCACGGCGGAACAGGCCGGTAGCCCCCTCGCTGATCATCAGGTGAGCAGCTGCGTCACCGCCGGCGGACTGCCCGAACACGGTCACCAGGTCGGGGTCGCCACCGAACGCGGCGATGTTCGCCCGCACCCAGCGGAGCGACTCGATCAGGTCGAGCAGGCCGAGGTTCGCCGGGATCGCGTCCCCGTCGCCCAGGAACCCGAGCACCCCGAGCCGGAAGGTCACCGACACGACGATCACCCGCTGCTCGGTCACGAGGTCGCGGGCGTCGTAGATCGGCAGGTCACCGCCGCCGATGACGTACGAGCCGCCGTGGATCCAGACCATGACAGGCAGGTGCTCGTCCGGTGCCACGTCGGCGGGCAGCGTGACGGACAGGCGCTGGCAGTGCTCGTCGACGGTGATGTCCTCGACCTCGCCCAGCAGCTGGTCGACGAACTGCGCGTGCGGCTGCGGCGCCACGGGCGACGGCGTGGAGGCGTGCAGCTCGCTGGCGAAGGGCGGCATCGGCTCCGGCGGCGCGAACCGGTCGGCCCGCGCGTACGGGATCCCGAGCACGCGGATCACGTCGCCGTCGACGGTGCCGATGATGCGCCCGGCCGGGGTGTCGAAGGGGGCTGGGGTCGCGTCGAGCATGGCGTCCACGCTACCGAGGGTCGCTGACCCGATCGCGGGGTCGGTTCCGCGACCGGACCCGACGAACCCGGCGTAGCGGACGCGGCCACGACGTGCGATCCCGTCGGGATCCTGCGCGATGGCCGAGCCCGTGACGTCCACGACGACGTCACGGGCTCGGTCGTTCCACCCGGGGGCCGTGTCACCGGCCGCCGCAAAACTACACACCGGGTGGTTTTTGGGGTAGCGTCATCATCGATCTCGCCGCGGAGCATCGCTCCTCGACGGACTGCGACACCTGGTTGTCGCGACACCCAGACAGGACCGAAGGAGCCTCTGCAATGCCCACCACTTCCGTGCAGCTGTACTCGCTGCGAGACGCCATCGCCGAAGACCTCGACAAGGCCATCGCCCGCGTCGCCGAGATCGGGTACGAGAACGTCGAGCCCTACGCGTTCGTCGAGCGTGCCGCTGACCTCGAGCGCGCCTTCGCCGCGACCGGCCTCAAGGCGCCGTCCGGCCACGTCGCCGTGATCGACGCCGAGGACACCGCCCCGATCTGGGACGCCGCGGAGCGCCTCGGCATCCAGACGGTCATCGACCCGTTCATCCCGACCGACCGCTGGCAGACCGCCGACGACGTCGCGAAGATCGCCGAGCGCGTCAACGTCCTGACCGCCGAGGCAGCCTCGCGCGGCCTGCAGTTCGGGTACCACAACCACCAGTGGGAGTTCACGAACAAGGTCGACGGCCGCACGGTCTACGACCACTTCGTGTCGCAGATCAGCCCGGAGACGGTGCTCGAGCTCGACACCTTCTGGGCCACCGTCGGCGGCGCCGACGCCCCCGCCGTGCTGAAGGCGCTCGGCGACCGCGTCGTCGCCATCCACGTCAAGGACGGCAAGGTCGACGGTGACATCCTCACCGCGCTGCCCTCGTCCGAGAGCGCGCTCGTCGTGCCCGAGGCGCTCCAGCGCGCGTTCGAGAACCAGACCCCCGCCGGTCAGGGCGATGTGAACGTGACGGGCATCCTCGCCGCGGCACCGCAGGCCATCCGCGTCGTCGAGTTCGACGCCTACTCGGGCGACGTCTTCGAGGGCATCACCGAGTCGCTCGCATGGCTGAAGGACAACGACAAGTGAGCCGTGTCGGTCTCGGCATCATCGGTGCCGGCAACATCTCCACGCAGTACCTGGAGAACCTGACCAAGTTCGCCGACGTCGAGGTCCGCTTCGTCGCCGACGTGCTGCTCGACCGCGCAGCCGCCCAGGCCGCGGAGTACGGCGTCGCAGCGTCCGGCACGGTCGAGGAGCTCCTCGCCCGTGACGACGTCAGCATCGTGATCAACCTGACGATCCCGGCGGCGCACGCCGAGGTCGACCAGCAGATCATCGACGCCGGCAAGCACGTGTGGAGCGAGAAGCCGATCGCGACCGACCACGCGTCGGCCGCAGCGGTCCTCGAGTCCGCGAAGGCCAAGGGCCTGCGCGTCGCGACGGCACCGGACACCGTGCTCGGTGCGGGCATCCAGACGGCCCTGCGTGCCATCGCCCGTGGCGACATCGGCGAGCCGCTCTCCGCCACCACGCTGTTCCACGTCCCCGGCCCGGAGGCGTGGCACCCGAACCCGGACTTCCTGTTCGCCCAGGGTGCCGGTCCGCTGTTCGACATGGGTCCGTACTACGTGACCACGCTCGTGCACGCGTTCGGCACCGCGTCGCGCGTGCAGGCAGTGTCCTCGAAGTCGCTCGACCGTCGTACGATCGCGTCCGGACCCCGTGCCGGCGAGACGTTCCCGGTCGAGGTCCCCACGCACCACGCCGCGCTGATCGAGTTCGCCGGTGGACAGTCCGCCCAGTCGACGTTCTCGTTCCAGCACGCGCTGCCCCGCATGGGCTTCGTCGAGATCAACGGCACGCTCGGCACGATCTCGCTGCCGGACCCGAACACGTTCGAGGGTCCGTCCCAGCTGTGGCGCTACGGGCAGGACGAGCCCGAGACGCTCGAGGCGGTCGGCTCCACGTGGGGTCGCGGCACCGGCGTCGTCGAGCTCGCCCGGGCCATCGCCGAGGACCGTCCCGAGCGTGCCTCGGGTGCGGTCGCGCTGCACGTCCTCGACGTGCTGCTCGGCATCCGGGACGCCGCCGCGTCGGGGTCGGCCGTCGACATCACGTCGACCGTGGACGCCATCCCGCCGCTGCCCGAGGACTTCGACCCCGCGGCCGCGGTCCTGACGGCGTAGGCGCGCACCACGCGCACCACTTGGTGAGCAGAAATGGTCAGGTACCCGTACGGGACCCGACCATTTCTGCTCACGAAGCGCGCTCACGAAGCGCGCGCACGAAGCACCGGCCTCACTCCGGCGGCGCGGGCACGATCTGCTCGAGCAACCGCAGCACCTTCTCACCGTCGACGGCCTCGGGGTCGAGCAGCCACTGCACCTGCAGCCCGTCGGACGCCGCGATGCTCAAGCTCGCGAGGTCGACCGGGTCCAGGTCGGCGCGGATCCGCCCCGCCACCTGGTCCGCCTCGATCAGCGCGGCCAGGTCAGCCCGGAGCCGCGTGAACCGTTCCCGCATGAAGTCACGGGTCGCGGGGTGCCCCTCCTGCACGGCGTCGGCCGCGAGCGTCGTGTACAGCTGCACGAGCCCCGGCACCGCGCGGTTGCGCGAGGCACTGTCGCGCATGTCCCCGATCGCCGACTTCAACCGGTCGGGCGCACCCTGCTCGCGCACCTCGTGCTCGCGGTAGACGGCGAGCAGCAGTTCGTCGCGGCTCGGGAAGTAGTGGCGCAGCGCGGCGTGGGTGATCCCGAGGGCCTCGGCCACGGACCGCAGTGACGATGCGTCGACGCCCTGTTCGGCGACCATCCGGATCATCTCGTCGAGGATCTGGGTCCGGCGCTCGGCACCCTTGCGGTACCCGCCGCGTCGCGGCGGGGCCGCGTCGTCGTCGGCGGGGTGCGTCATGCACCCAACTTACCGCTGGAAGGTTTTAGCGCCACCCCCGGACTGGAGGCCCGTGGCCAGGCCGCACCGCGTCAGCCCCGGTCGTCGACCGTGTACTCGTCCACCGGCACGGGCAGCCCCTCGGCGAGGGCGTCGCTGATCTTCGTCAGCGACTCCGCGAGGACGGCGTTGTCCGCGTCGGACAGGTTGTCGAGGACCTCGACCACGGCTTCGTGGAAGCGGGCGTACGAGGCGTCGATCTTCTCGGCGGCGAGGTCGGTGGGCTCGAGGACCTGCGCTCGTCGATCGGTCGGGTGGGCGGTGCGGACGAGGAGTCCCTTGTCGACGAGCGAGTCGACGAGTTTCGTGACCGAGGCGTTCGACACCGTCAGCATGACGGCGAGGTCCTTCGGCCCCATGGTCCGGCCGTCCCGGTGCGCCTGCAGCATGTACCGGATCGCCAGTGACTCGTTCTTGCTCAGGCCGCTCTCGATGCGCGCCGACTCGACCTGCTGCTCCTCGGCGTGCTGGAGGCGCAGCAGTGCGTCGACGGCGGTCTTCGCGGCCTCGGACCGGGGCTCGCGGGCGTAGAGGTGGACGTGTTCTCGACGGACGACGGTCAACGGCATGCGATCATGCGCTCCTTGCTACGCGGCGGGGACGGTGAAGAAGTCGGCGTACGCCGGCTCGGCGCGCGCGGCGAGCAGCGACGGGTCCTCGATGCGGCGCTCGACGTAGGCGTCGATGACGGCGGGGTCGGTCAGACCGATGCGGGTGTGGCTGCCGCCGATCCGTGCCGCCCGAGGCATCCCGGAGTACGTGCTGTGCATGTCTGATCCCGCCCTTCTGCGGCCGTTCGTCCCCTGCGGACGTGAGAACTGTTTCACAACGTGAACGTTCTCCGCAACGAACGATTCGGGGAATGTACGTTTCGCGCGCCGAACCGTTCACGTCGCGAGCGAAGCCAGCAGTCGACAGCCGACAGCCGACAGCCGACAGCGTCAGACCATCGCCGTGGCCATGACCGCGACCGCGATCCCCATGGCGAGCGTCTCGACGACGGGGAGAGCCCGAGCGCGACGCCGGATGCCGTCCCGCACCATGTGGGCGGTGAGCAGCAGGTAGCCGGTGGTCAGGCCGCCGAGGACGACCTGCCACGTCACGGCGACGGCGCCACCGTGTCCGTGCATGCCGACACCCGTCATGCCGGGCATGCCGGGGTCGTGCGCCATGCCGACCCCCAGCGCGCCCATCACCAGCAGCCCGAGCGCGGCGTGCAACCGCCCGAACCGACCGTGCGCCGTCGCGACGCGGACCACCGGAGCCGACCCGGGCCTCCCGTCCGAACCGGACGCACCCGACGCACCGGACGCGCTCTGCACGCGGTGCACCATGGCGACCACCACGGCGAGCAGCGCGAGCACCACGAACCAGAGCACGCCGGGCAGGACTCGGGGCGCGAAGGCCCCGTCCACCATCGCGGCCACCATCACGACCGCTGCCACCACGTCGACCGCACGGCCGGGGCGCCACGCCCCGACCGTGCAGCAGGCTCCGGCGGACGCCGGCACGATCGCGGCGAGCCCGAGCAGGTCGGTCACGTCAGTGTCCGTGCCCGTGGTCGTGCGCGACGGCGTCGTGCGCTGCCTCGACGCCACCGGACGCGTGGTGCGAACAGTGCGACGCCGCGGTGGCCCCGATGGCCGCCGGCACGTTGAGGGCCGGGTTCCGCGGGAAGAAGCCGTACGGCTTGAGCGTGAACTTGGCGTAGTCGACCGGCATGACGGGCCAGTCCTCGGGTCGCGGGAAGTGCGTCGGGCCGAAGGTGTGCCAGAGCACGATGTCCTCGCCGTCGAGCGATCGGTCCCCCTCGACGTACCGGGCCACGCCGTCGCCGCCGGGGTTCTGGTGCACGAAGTCACCGGCCGCGAAGCGCTCCGCCGGGTCGTACTGCGTGACGTACAGGTGCTTGCGGGCGAACTCGGCACGGGCCGCGACCGAGGACGAGTCGTCGGCGAGCAGCACCGGGGCGTCCTGCGGGTACAGCACGTAGCCGGTGGGGCGGTCGAGGTGGTTGCGCTCCTCGGTGTTCGAGACGAACCACGTGCGGGCCTTGGAGGCATCGGCGAGACGGCCGGACGTCGACTCCGATGCGATGCGGGTCACCGACTTCGTGAACGCGTTGCCGTGCTCGTTGCCCGGTCCGACCGGCACCCGGACCGCGTCGACCTCGTCCACGGCGTTCGACAGTCCGTCGACCATCATGTCGAGTCGCGCCGAGAACAGGTGCTGGTGGTACGGGGCACCGAGGCCGGGGGCGACCTCGGAGGCGTACGGGTAGTCGTCGCCGTCGGCGGAGCGCCCCGGGTACGAGCTCGTGAACAGCACGCCGGTGAGCTTCGCCTCGCACTCGATCGTGCCGTCCAGGTACAGGTACCAGTAGAAGCCGTAGTCGTAGTTGCCGACGGTGGTGAAGAACGAGATCACCAGGCGACGGGATCGACGGACCTCCTGCGAACCGGTGTAGATGTCGCCGTGCTTCCAGAGCGTGCCGAAGTCCTCCTCGTGCATGCAGATGCCGTTGCGGATGGTCTGCGGGTTGCCGAGCTCGTCGGCCAGGACGGCGTCGAAGTACTGGATCTCACCGACGCAGTCGCAGCCGAGCTCCAGCGAGTTCGTGAACCGACCGAACAGGTACTCGCCGGTGTCGAAGTAGTTCTGCCAGAACCGCACCGGAGACGGGTCGCCGTACGGCACGAGCATCTCGTCGATCGACGCCCGGTACACGATCGGGCGCAGCCGCTCGCCGTCCTGCCACGACAGCTGGCGGAGCACCAGTCCCTCGCGGGCGTCGAAGCCGACCTGGAACCGCCAGTTCGCCCACTCGACGAACTCGCCGTCGACGCGGAACGACGGCCCCTCGGGCTGGGTGATGACGATCGGCTTGAGGTCGAGCGGTTCGCCCTGCACCGCGGGGTCGTCGAAGTTGCCCGAGGTCGTCGGTACGGGCATCTCCGCCACGTCCACGATCCGCGTGACGGCCCGGTTCGCGGCGTCGACGTACGCCGACAGACCGTCGACGGGGTGCGCCCACACGTGGTCGGCCGGGTGGTCCTGCTGGAACGCGAGCACGCGCAGGATGCGCCACCCCTGCTCCTCCGGGTAGTCGTAGTAGCCAGCCGAGAGCGGCACGCACTTGACCTCGTCGACGGACAGGCCGCGCTTCGCCAGGGCGGCGACCCAGCGCTCGTCCGCGCCGGCGATCTCGCCGACGGCGTCGAACTCCTCGATCAGGACGGGCAACTGACCGCGGGATCCGTCGAGCACGTCGGTCCGCAGCACCGTGCCGGTGGTGATCGACACGACGCGGTCCGTGGATCGGCCGGTCGCCATGTCGAGCAGCATCACGCGTGCCGTCCGGTCCGGCAGGGGGCCGTCGCCGGCCTGCCACGCCAGGACCTCCTGCTTGTGCGGTTCCTCGAGGCCGACGTACGCGAAGCGGGTGGTGTCGGTCCAGTCCGGCTGCGCCGTGACGAGGTCGCGGACGGCGGTGAACTCCTCGGGGGTCAGGCTGCCGAGCGGGTGCGTGGTGGTGGCTGCGTCGGTGGTCGCGGTGGTCGGGTCGGTGATCGTCATGTGCGTGGTGCTCCTTGCGCGTTGCGTCGTGCGTGGGGTCTGGTCGGTTCGGCCGGGAGGCGCGCGGTGCGCCCGGCGGGTCAGCTCTCGGTGGCGAGACGGTCGAGCATCTGCTCGTAGCGGCTCCGGCTGCGGCGTCGCAGCACGACCGCCTGCACCACGCCGATGACGGGGACGACCACGACCAGGCCGGTGAGCACGATGCTCACGACGCCGAAGACGCTCGCGCCCGATGCATCGACGTCACCCACCAGGGTCGGGAAGTTCACCCAGATCAGGACGGCGGCGGCGACGAGGCCGAGGAACCCGAGGACCGGTGCGACCACGGTGTTCCACACCCGCCGGTCGCCCGGGTTGCGGCGGAAGTACACGATCACGGCGAGGCTCGTCGCGGCCATCAGGATCGCGACGCCGAGGGTGGCGACGCCGGCGAACCAGCTGAACACCTGCAGCACCGGGTCGAGGCCGAGCACCGCGAACAGGACCATGAGGACGGCGGCGGTGACGGTCTGCACCAGGCTCGAGGTGTGCGGGGACGCGTGCTTCCGGTGCACGTCGCCGAGCCGGCCGGGCAGCAGCGACGCGTTCGCCATCGAGTGCTGGTAGCGGGTGATGACGTTGTGGAACGACAGGACGCAGGCGAACATGCTCGTCAGCAGGAGCACGTTGAGCACGGCCTCCCCCGCGCTGCCGATGTACTGCGCCGCGGTGGTGAGGATGAGCGAGCCCGGGTCCTTCGCGACCTCGGCGAGGATGCCGTCCGGGCCCCAGGCCATCACGAGCCCCCACGACGCGAGCGTGTAGAAGACGCCGATGCCGATCACGGCCGTGTACGTCGCACGCGGGATGGTCCGCTCCGGGTCCTTCGCCTCGTCGCGGAAGATCGCGGTGGCCTCGAACCCGATGAACGCCGCGATGGCGAACATCAGCCCGACGCCCGGCGAGCCGGACATGATCTGCGTCGGCTCGAACGGTGCGAGGGACAGGCCGTCGGCCCCGCCGCGGAACACGATCGCCGCGACCAGGACGAGCACGATGCCGACCTCGCCGACGAGCATCACGCCGAGCACCTTGCTCGACAGGTCGATGTGCCGGTAGCCGAGCATCCCGACCAGGGCCACGACGACCAGGGACCAGACGTACCAGGGGATGTCCGGTCCGCCCAGGCCCGTGACGGTGACGCCGAGCAGGTACCCGATGTAGCCGTGCACGCTGACCTGGATGGTCGTGTACGTCAGCAGCGCCAGGGCCGCGGCGCCCGCTCCGGCCGGACGACCGAGCCCGTGCCCCACGAAGGTGAAGAACGCGCCGGGCCGCGGCACGTGCCGGGTCATCGCGGCCAGACCCACCGAGAAGAGCAGCAGCACGACGGCCGACGCGGCGTAGAGCGACGGGAACCCGACGCCGTTGCCGAGCAGCATGCCGAGCGGGGCGGCGCCGCCGACGACGGTGAGCGGGGCGGCGGCCGCGACGACCATGAACACGATCGCGGTGACGCCGAGCGAGCCGCGCATGGTCCGCTGCGGCGCGGGTGCGGCTCCGAGTGACGCGGGGTCCTTCGTGATGCTGGACATCGTGGCCTTCCGGTTCGGGTGGGTGGGACGCAGGTGGTGGTGCTGGGTGAGACCACGGTCCCGTGCCGCCGTTGCGGTGCCGTTCCACCGGCGTGAAGCCCTGTCGCCGCCGAATGGGACGTGCTCGCCGGGGACGTCTCATTTGCACGAGACACCGCCGAAACACCACGGAGACACGGGCGCAACGGCACAGCCCTACGGTTGCCGCATGACCGCGCTCGACCGAGCCATCGCCGACCCGCCACGGGTGCCCGGCATCGGCACGCGCTCCCCCGTCGACGGGTTGTCCCGGCGGAGCATCGGCCCGGTCGACGTCCTCGCGCAGTCGGTGTCCGCCGTGGCACCGTCCGCCGCCGCGACCACCATCCCGGTCCTCGTCGCGACGGTCGCGGGGCAGGGTGCCACGTGGTCGCTCCTGGCCGCGATGGCGCTGTCGTTCCTGGTCGGGCGCACGGTGAACCAGTTCGTCCGACGCGTCGCCGGCACCGGCTCGCTCTACACCTACGTCTCGCTCGGGCTCGGCCCGGTCGCCGGGGTCGTCGCGGGCGCCGCCCTGCTGCTCGGCTACGGCTTCATCGCGATGTTCTCGCTCACCGGCAGCGGGTACTACCTCGACTACCTGCTGTCCCGCTTCGTCCCGGCCGCCGGCGACGACGCCCTGGTCACGATCGTCGTCGTGCTGGTGATGGGCGCCGCCGTCTTCGCGGTGATCGCGCTCGGGGTCCGGTTGTCGACCCGGCTGACGCTGCTCGTCGAGTCGCTGTCGGTGGCGGTCATCGTGGTCCTGATCGTCGCGCTCGTCGCGCGCCTGCACCCGGTCGACGCCTCCGCCGTCGCCCTCGGGCCGACGCAGCCCGCGTCGTTCGCGGTCGGTACCGCCCTCGCCGTGACCGCGTTCGTCGGGTTCGAGAGCGCGTCCGTGCTCGGCGTGGAGGCCCGGCGCCCGTTCCAGGCGATCCCCCGCGCGATCTCGTGGACCGTCCTGGTCGCCGGGGCGCTCTACGTCGTCAGCGCTGCGGCCCAGCAGATGGGGTTCGCGGCCATGGGAGCCGACCTCGCGTCGAGCGCCTCGCCCGTCAACGAACTGGCGAACGCCTTCGGCATGCAGTGGATCGGGTGGGCGCTCGACATCGGGATCGCGGCGTCGTTCGCGGCGTGCGCGATCGCCTCGACGACGGCGCTCGTGCGGGTCCTGTTCGCGATGGGCCGCGAGGGTGTGCTCCCCCGCGTGCTCGGCCGGGCGTCCCCGCGCTTCCGGACGCCGTTCTTCGCCGGCGCGGTCGCCTGCGGCGTGCTCACGGTCCTGCCGGTCCTGGGGCTGGCGAGTGGCATCCCGACCTGGACCCTGATGGAGGCCGAGCTCGTCGTCGCCGCCCTCGGGTACATCGCCGCCTACGCCCTGACGTGCTTCGCGGCACCGGTGTTCCTGCGGCGCATCGGCGAGTTGACGGCGGGGGTCGCGGTCGTCGCCGTCACGACCGGGGTCCTGCTCACCGCCGTCCTGCTCACCTACCTCGGAGTCGAGGCAGCGTCGCCCCGCTGGCCGGCCGTCGCCATCGCCGTCGGGTCGGTCGCCGCGGTGGTGGTCGCGTTCCTGGTGGCCACACGTCGACGACCCTGGCGACGGGGTCGGAGCCGCGCCGTGTACGACGTGCCGGTCGAGGCGGACCTGCTGGGGGCCTCCCGTCCGTCCGCCGGAACCGACCACCAGGCGGGGGTGCGGTGAGCGAACCCGGACTCCGCGCACGGCAGCCGAAGGCGATCCAGAACGCCCTCGCGGTGCTGGAGGCCGCCGCGCACGCGGGACCGGGCGTCACCGCCCAGCAGATCTCGGAGGCCCTCGGGATGCCGCGGGCCACCACCTACCGGCTCATCACGCTGCTCGTCGAGGACGAGTACCTCGTCCGACTCCCCGACCTGCGCGGCTTCGCCCTCGGCCACAAGGTCGCCGACCTGGCCGGGGTGTCGGCGGCTCCGGCACTCGCACCGCTCCCCCGTGCCGTGCGGTCGGTGCTCGCCGACGTCCGATCCGCCGTCCGGGCCGGCGTGCACCTGGCGCGCTACGACGTCGCCGGCGTGCGCGACATCGACGTGGACCCGGACTTCCCCCTGCTCGACGAGGCCGCACTGCGGGCGACACCCGGGTCGAGCGCGATGGGGCGGCTGCACGCCGAGGGCGGCCTCGGCCCGGTGCACCAGGTCGGCGCGTTCACGGCGGGGTTCGGGTGCCTGGCGCTCCCCGTCCGCGGGGAACGCGGAGAACTCGTGGCCGGGCTGACCCTGTCGGCGCCGGCGGCCCGGGTGTCGTCGCCGGGCGACGCGCTCGTGCACCTGCGCCGGGCGGTGACGCGGCTCGAACCGCTGCTCGGGTGACCGGCTCGCGGACAGCGGCGCGGGCCCGGCATAGCGTGGGCGCGTGGACCTCGAACTCAAGAACCGTGTCGCACTCGTCGTCGGAGGCAAGGGGTACATCGGTGCCGCAGTCGCCGACCGCCTCCGGGCCGAGGGAGCGACCGTCGTCGTCGCGTCCCGCAGCGCGGAGGACTCCGACGGCAGCGTGTCGATCGACACCGCCTCGCAGGACTCGGTGGACGCGGGCATCGCCGCCGTCCTCGAGCGGCACGGGCGCATCGACGTGCTCGTCGTGACCGCAGCACCGAGTGCGAGCACCCTCGACCCGGCCCGGAAGTCCGACCCCGCGCAGGTCCTCGACGCGATCGACGGCAAGGCCCTCGGGTTCCTCCGGGTCGCGAACGCCGTGCTCCCCGCGCAGCGCGAGGCCGGGTTCGGCCGCGTGGTCGTCGTGAGCGGGCAGAACGCCTACTTCTCCGGCAACATCACGGCGTCGCTCCGGAACACGGCGGTGAGCGTCATCGCGAAGAACCTGGCCGACGACGTGGCGGGGACCGGGGTCACGGTGAACGTCGTCAACCCCGGCACGGTGACGGACACCCCGTCCGCCGAGGTCCGCCAAGGAGGCCCCGGCGACTCGACCCCGCAGCAGATCGCCGACCTCATCGCCTTCCTGTCGTCGCCGCTGATCGCGGTGTCCGGCGAGTCCGTCTCGATCGCGCACCGCCAGCGGGGGTCCGTCGTCGTCTGATCCCGGATCGGGGTCGCTGTGCCGTGCTGGCGCATCGTCGGCCTCGGCCGGGTCGCGTTACAGTTGCCCCGGCTGACGAGGGATCGGCCGCAGCGCGTGGCGTGCAGAGGGGAAGAACGGATGGGGATCGGTCGACGAACCCGCGGCGGAGCGAGCGCGACGTCCGTGACGACGGCCGCCGTGGTGGCGATCGCGACGACGACGACCTTCATGGTCCTCATGGATTGGCTGCCGACGCCGCTGAACCGCAACATCGACCACTCCGCGCCGCACGACAGGCTTCCGTCGACCGTGATCCACGGTGCAGCCGGCATCGTCATGGCCTCCTGCGTGGCGCGTCGCTCGAGATGGCCGAAACTCGCCGCAGCCGTGTGGTTTTCCTCGGTCACCGTCGCCGCACTGAACAACTGGTGGGTGCCCTACTTCTCCGGTGCTGCCTCGGGCGAGGTGACGCCCGAGACCTACGAAGCCGAGTACTCGGGGAACCTGCGCCTCCTGCCGCCCGTCTCGGACCATCCTGTCGTCCCCGACGTCCAGCACACACTGATCCACCTCGGGCTGCTCACGAGTGCCGTCCTGTCGTGGATCGCATTCCTCACCACGCCGAGGCGTCCACGCTGACGTGATCGTGCTCGTTGCCCGCGACGTCGGCTGCGAATGCCGCGATCGCTTCTGCAACGGTGCCCGGCACCTGCCAAGCGGTGAAGTGCGCACCGTGATCGAGGTCGCGCCAGCTGCGGATGTCTCGGTACGTCCGCGCAACGTACGACCGCGGCAGGCCGCGCTCTCCGGTCTGGACCGCCACGGCGACCGGGACGTCGATGGCCGGCAACTCCGGCTGTTGCGGGAAGTCGAGGTACGGACGGAACGACGCTCCGACGCTCCTCGTGAACCAGTACAACGAGACCGTGCGGAGGAATTCGTCGTCGGTCCACCACGTCCCTGCACCGGACCAGGCCAGCAGCTTCTCGATGATCCAGGCCGCGAGACCGAGCGGCGAGTCGTTCAACGCGGCGGCGAGGATCTCGGGGCGCGTGGCCTGGACGCGGGCGTACCCCAGGCCGCGCGCCCACGCTGCATCGTGCCGCCGGAGCCAGGAAGACTCTGCATCGGTCAGGTCCTGCGCTCGGGACGGCGGCGGGAACGCGGCGTGCGTCGCGAACAAACCGATGGTCGATTCCGGGAACAGCGCAGCCAACCAGTCGCTCGTGGTCGAACCGACGTCTTCACCGTAGGTGACGTACCGAGGGTGGCCGAGCACGTCCGTCATGAGCCCGTGGAACAGCTGAGCGACGACCGGCCCGGTGAACGGCCGATCGGCGAGCGGCGTCGACGGCCCGAATCCGGGCAGCGACGGCACCACGACGTCGAAGCCCATGGTGCGCCCGTTCCCGAGGTCGACGGTGCGGCTGGCGAGGTCATGAGCAAGGGGCAGCATCTCCACGAAGGAGTACGGCCAGCCGTGGACGGCGATGACGGGTGTCCGCACCGTCGCCGAACCGCTGGCGCGCAGGTAGGCGAAGTGCAGCCGTTGCCCGTCGACGTCGACCTCGTACTGGTCGACCGCCGCGAGTTCGGCTTCGATCCGTCGCCAATCGAACCCGTTCCTCCAGTGATCGCGGAGTCCCCCGAGCCGATCCAGCGACAGTGCACTCTCAGACGCGGCCCCGCCGACCGGGTCGGGCATGCGGGCGTCTCGGAGGCGCCGGTGGAGATCGTCGAGGTCGTCAGCGGACACCTGCAGGCGGAACGGGCGCATGCGCCGAACGCTACGGCCATGCACCGACACCGATCGCGTGGAGGTCCCGGCGGAGCTTCACCCGCAGGGACGAAGCGCTTCGCCCCTGCGCCCGATGCCCCCGGGGACTCCTGACCGCGAGTCTGGTGACATGGAGTCCTCGACGAAACACACCATCGCCACGCTGCTGCTCTGTGCCGCGATCGTCGCCACCACCGTCATCGCCCTCGCCGCCATGACCCCGGGCGCGTGACGTCGGCGCACGCCGCCCGACGCGGGCGGCATGCGATGATCGAGCCGTGACGGACCGGCGCACGTTCATCCGGCCGCTCGCCACCCGTTCGATCGTCGTCGACGTGGCGTGGGCGGTCCTGGCGGCGTTCGTCTTCCTGCTGCCGATCGAGGTCGAGCTCGAGCACGCGAGCTTCTTCGCGGTGGTCGCCGCCGCCGGCGCGATCGCCCTGCGTCGGGTCTCCCCGTCGGCGGCGATGCTGATGGTGGTCGTCCTCGGGATCATCCAGGTGGGCGGCGGCGAGCGCCCGTCACTCGTCGACCTCGCCATCTTCGTCGTCATCGGCACCGCGGCCGTGGTCGGCACCCGGACCGAGGTCATCCTCTCCGGAGTGCTCGCGCTCGTCGCGGGCATCGGCGCGACGTTCTACCTCGCCGTCACCGGCTTCCGGTACCTGGTGCTGCTCAACGGCCCCCGCGACCAGGCGTTCCTCGCGATGGCCGCACCGGTCGCCGCGCTCCTCGGGGTGTGGGCGGGCGGGGTCGCCGTCCGGGCCTTCCGGTCGCGCGACCGCGAATCCGTCCGCCGCGCCGATGCCGAGGCTGCCGCGTCGCGCGCCGAGGCCGTCGCCACCGAGGCCGAGGCCACCGCCACCCGCGCCATCGACGTCGCGGAGTCCGAGCGCATCCGCGCGGACATCGCCCGCGACGTGCACGACGTCGTCGGCCACTCGCTCGCGGTGATCATCGCCCAGGCCGACTCGGTGCCGTTCCTGGCCGACGAGACCCGCATCCGCGAGGTCAGTGCCACCATCGCCAGCACCGCCCGCAGCTCGCTGGTCGAGGTCCGGCAGGTCCTCGGGCACATCGACGGCTCCGGGGAGACGACCGACCCCGGCTCGCTCGAGGAGATCGTGCAGGGCATCCGCGAGGCCGGTGTCGACGTCGACCGCACGGTGCGTGGCGTCCCGGTCCCGCTCCGGCCGGACACCGGCACGGCGGCCCGACGCGTGCTGCAGGAGATGCTGACCAACGCACTCCGGCACGGCGCACCGGGGCTGCCCGTCGTGGTCCGAGAGACCTGGCGGAGCGCCGACGTCGTGCTCGAGGTCGAGAACGTCGTGGGTGACGGCACCACCGGTGGCTCCGGCCGGGGGATCGACGGCATGCACACCCGCCTCACCGCACTCGGCGGGTCGTTCGACGCCGCCGCGCTGGACGACGTGTTCGCCGCACGCGCCCGCATCCCGTTCGACGTCCAAGGGGGACCCGTCCGATGACCGAACCGATCAGGATCCTGCTCACCGACGACCAGGCGCTGTTCCGCGCCGGTCTGCGCGTGGTGCTCGACGCCCAGGACGACATGCACGTGGTGGGCGAGGCCTCCGACGGCGCCGAGGCCCTCGACCGCATCCGGGAGCTCCGACCCGACGTGATGCTGCTCGACATGCGGATGGCCGGCATGGACGGCGTCGAGACCGTTCGTCAGCTGTTCTCCGGCGCCGTCGAGGGGCCGCTCCCCCGCGTCGTGGTGCTCACCACGTTCGGCCTCGACCCCGCCGCCGCGACCGCGATCCGGCTCGGCGCGAGCGGCTTCCTGCTCAAGGACGCCACTCCGACGTTCCTGTTCGCTGCGGTCCGGGCGGTGCACGAGGGCAGCTCCGTCATCGCGCCGAACGACCTCGCGCAGTTGTTCGGGGCCGACGTCGCCAGGGCACCGGCTCCGCAGCCGTCCGAGTTCCAGGCGCTGACCGAGCGGGAGCGGGTGGTGTTCGGCTGGGCGTCGCGCGGGCTCTCGAACGCCGAGATCGCGACGAAGGAGTACGTCACCGAGTCGACCGTGAAGACCCAGATCTCGAGCATCCTCGGCAAGCTCTCGCTGCGGGACCGCGTGCAGCTCGTGGTCTACGCGCACGACCACGGGCTGGCGGGCACCCGTGACGGGTCCTAGCCCGCTGCGACCTCGTCGAGGATCGCCTCGACCGCAGCCGGGTCGTGCGCGAACCGACCGAGGAACAGGCCGCTGATCCGTCCGGCACCCCGGGTGAGCAGACCGGGCCCGGCGCTGCCCCCGTACAGGACGGTGCTCCCGCGCAGCTCGGGCCGCGTGGCGAGGTGCTGCTCGATCCCCGCGAGCACCGCGACGATGTGGTCGTCCGGCGCCGGCGCGGGAGCGCCGATGGCCCACACCGGTTCGTAGGCGACGGTCAGCGCCCCGGCGAGTCCGTCAGCGATGGCAGTCGAGACACCGCGGTCGAGCTGCGCGGTCACCTCCGCCACGGCTTCCGCTGCACCCGATCGGGAGGACGGGGTCGTCTCCCCGACGCAGAGGAGCGGACGCAGGTGGTTGCGGAAGGCCGCGTGCACCTTCGCGGTGACGGTCGCGTCGTCCTCGTGGAACAGGGAGCGTCGCTCCGCGTGCCCGATCTCGACCAGGTCGACCCCGATCTCCCGCAGTTCGGTGCCGGAGACCTCGCCGGTGAACGCTCCCTCGTCGGCCCACGACAGGTCCTGCGCGGCGAGGAGCACTCCCGACCCGGAGAGCACATCGCGCACGGGTACGAGCGCCGGGAACGTCGGCGCCACGAACAGCGTCGCCGCTCCCGACCGCGTCGCGGGGTGCCGCCGGGCGATCTCGGCGACGGCTCCGGCCCACTCCAGGGTCCGGGCGTGCGAGAAGTACGTCTTCAGCGACACCCCGATGGTGATCACGGTGCGACGGTCTCCACGATCAGGGCGAACGACACCGCGCCGGGATCCGGGGTGCCGACGGCCTGCTCGGCGTGGGTGCGGGCCCTGCCCATCTTCGGCACGAGCGAGGCGGTGGCGTCGGCGGCCTCGCGGGCGGCGCTGACGGCGTCCGTCCAGGCCTCTCCGAGCGACGCTCCCGCGTCGATCCGGGTGCGCAGCACCTCGTCGAACGGTACGAGCGCGTCCACCATGGTCTTGTCGCCGACGGTCGCGCCGAACGCGAGGACGGCCTCGGTGGCGGCGTGCACCGCGCTCTGGACCGAGGCGGCTGACGGGCGCTCGTCGTCCCCGAGGACGCGACCCAGTGCCTCCAGGGCGGCCCCCCAGATCGCACCGGACGTTCCACCCGCCTTGTCGGACCAGGCGTCTGCGGCGATCCGCAGGACGGTACCGACACCGGCGCCGCCGGTTACTGCGTCCGCAGCCGCAGCCGCTGCGGCGTGCGACCCCCGCTGCATGCCGATACCGTGGTCGCCGTCGCCCGCGACGGCGTCGATGCGTCCGAGTTCGTCGGCGTGCTCGTCGAGGAGCGCGCGGACGGCGGCGAAGCCGGCTGCGACCTGCTCGCCCACCGCTCGCGAGTCGTCGCTCGCTGCGCCGATGGCGACCGCCTCGGCGTCCGCTTCGACGGTGGAGGGGTCGACGCGTTCCTGCGGGACGGCGCCACCCTTGCGGTAGGCGGGGGTGTCCGCGGGTGCTGCCCACAGTTCCTCGAGCTCGTCGTCGAGCCAGAACAGGGTGAGCGAGACGCCGGCCATGTCGAAGCTCGTGACGAGTTCGCCGACCTCGGGCTCCACGATGACGACCCCGGCGTCGGCCAACCGCTGCTGCACCGAGCGGTAGACGACGAAGAGCTCCTCGTACTTGACGCTGCCCAGCCCGTTCAGGATCGGGACGACGCGCTGGCCCTTGAGTGTCACGCCGTCGGGCAGTTCTCCGAGCAGACGGGACACCAGCAGCTCGGCCAGGCCGTCCGCGGTGGGCACGTCCGTCTCGTCGATCCCCCGTTCGCCGTGGATGCCCATGCCGATGGCCATCCGGCCCTCGGGCACCGTGAACAGGGGTTCGTCGGCACCGGGCAGAAAGCACCCGGAGAACGCGACGCCGAACGACCGCGTGCGCTCGTTGGCGCGCTCGGCGACGGCCGTGACCTCGTCGAGGCTGCGGCCCTGCTCGGCGGCGGCACCGGCGACCTTGAAGACGCAGAGGTCACCCGCGATGCCGCGGCGTTCCTGCGCGCGGTCCGCGGGCGCACTCACCACGTCGTCGGTGACGCGGACGGTGCGGACCGGGATGCCGTCGGCCTCGAGCGCTCGGGCCGCGGCGTCGAAGTTCAGGACGTCACCGGCGTAGTTGCCGTAGCTCAGCAGCACCCCGCCGCCGTGCTCGGCGGCCCTGGCGACACCGGCCACCTGCTGGGCGCTGGGACTGGCGAACAGGTTGCCCATCGCGGCACCGGCTGCCAGGCCCGGCCCGACGAGTCCGCCGAACGCGGGGTAGTGGCCCGAGCCGCCACCGATCACGACCCCGACGGTGCCGTCGGGGCTGGTGGTGGCGCGGGCGACGCCGCCGTGCACCTTCCGTACCCACCGCTCGTTCGCGGCGACGAAGCCGTCGGTCGCCTCGTCGGCGAAGTCCGCCGGGTCGTTGAACAGTCTGGTCACGCGTTCGTCTCCTTCGACGTCGTGGTGCGGACATGCGAGGTGTCGAGGAGGTCATCCGCCTTCGACCCCCGGAAGAACTTCGTGCAGAAGATCATCACCGCCGCGACGAACGCCAGGACCCCGAGCGAGACGATCCCGAACGCACCGCTGTCGGTCGGCACCACCTCGTTGATCGCCGTGCGCATGATCGGGGCGACGAACCCGCCCAGGTTGCCGAGCGAGTTGATCAGGCCGATGCCCGCCGCGGCCGCCGCCCCGGTGAGGAACGCGGTCGGGTACGCCCAGGTGATCGGACCGACGGCCAGGAAGCTCGCGACCGCCAGCGTGATGAACACGATGCCCAAGATCGGTTGCCCGTTCGCACCGGCCCAGGCCGAGCCGAGGATCGAGAGGCCGGTCGTGACGTAGAACATGGTCCCCCAGCGTCGGCGGCGACCGACGGAGTCCGCCTTCGACCCGACCAGGTAGCAGGCGACGAGGCCGACGAGCCACGGGATCGCGGTCACGAGCCCGACCTGCCACCCGACGTCCTGCCCGAGCAGCGAGGACACCTGCTGCGGCAGGTAGAACGTCGTGCCGTACACGGCGACCTGCAGGCAGAAGTAGATGATCGTGAAGTACCAGACCCGGCCGCTCGCCATGGCCTTCCAGATGCCCGTCGGACCGTCCGCGCTTCGGGCGGTGTCCTCGCGTTCCATGGCGGCGGTGAGCGACGCCTTCTCGCCCGGTTCGAGCCACTTCGCCTGCTGCGGACTGTTCGTCAGGAACACCAGGGCCGCGATGCCGGCGAGCACCGCGAGGATCCCCTCGCCGAAGAACATGACCTGCCAGCCGTGGAACGGGGTCGCCTGGTCACCGAAGCTCAGCAGTCCGCCGGACAACGGGGCGCCGATCATCTGCGAGAACGGCTGCGCCAGGTAGAAGATCGCGAACATGCGCACGCGCACCTTGTTCGGGAACCACTCGGACAGGTACATGATCACGCCCGGGAACAGCCCCGCCTCGGTCACACCGAGGATGAACCGCAGGACGATGAACATCGTGTCGTTCGTCGTGAAGGCGAACAGCGCGGCGACGATGCCCCACGTGACCGCGATGCGGGCGAGCCAGAACCGGGCGCCGAACCGCTTGAGCAGCAGGTTCGACGGGATCTCGAAGATCGCGTAGCCGATGAAGAAGATGCCGGCGCCGAGGGCGAACGCCGCGTCGGAGATGCCGCGGTCGACGCTCAGGGCCTCTTCGGCGAACCCGACGTTCGTGCGGTCGAGGAACGCGACGAAGTACAGGATGACGAGCATCGGCATGAGGTGCTTGGTCGCCTTGCCGATGGCGGACTTGAGGCCGGGGTCGTTGGTCGACCCGAGCGCGGGGGCAGGGGGAAGTGACACGGGTTCGCTCCTTTGCGAGCACGGTGCGGTCGTTCGTGGCGTCCGGCGGTCGGTTCGGTCGTCCGGACGGGAGGCACGGATCGCGTCGCGCGGTCGGCGCGCGTTCCGTGGGCGGCTGGCCCTAGTGCATGTACAGGCCGCCGTCGACGTTGAGCGTCTGGCCCGTGACGAAGCCGGCGTCCTCGCTGATCAGGTAGGCGATCGCCGCGGCGATGTCCCGCGGCGTGCCGATGCGCGGCAGCACGCCATCGGCGGCCATCTCGGTCTTGCGCTCCTCGGTCAGGGTGCCGCCCATGATGTCGGTGTCGATCGGACCGGGGGCGATGGCGTTGACCGTGACGCCGCGCGGGCCGAGTTCGCGCGCCAGGCCACGGGTCAGGCCGATCACGCCGGCCTTCGCCACCGTGTACGGGGTCTTGCTGAAGGTGCCGCCGCCGCGCTGGGCGGAGACCGACGACAGGTTCACGATGCGCCCGTGGCCGGACCGCACCATCGACTCCGCCGCCCGGAGGCTGGCGAAGTGCACACCGTCGAGGTTGATCGACAGCACGCGGTGCCACTCCCCCTCGGGCAGGTCGAGGTAGGCGTGCGCGGACGAGACGCCGGCCAGGTTGACGAGGGCGACGATGGGTTCGAGTTCGGCCTCGATCGTGTCGAACGCTGCCCGGACCGCGGTCTCGTCGGCGACGTTCGCGCCGACGCCGACCGCGCGGACGCCGTGCTGCTCGCGGATCTCGGTGGCGACCTGTTCGCTCGCGGTCTGGTCGAGGTCGATGATGCCGATGTCCCAGCCGGCCTCGGCCAGGTGGTGGGCGGTGGCGCGACCGATGCCGCGCGGTGATGCCGCTCCGGTGAGGACCACAGTTCGCTGTTCGTTGCGCATCGTCGTGCCGCTCAGTGGATCGGGGCCGGGCCGAGGTCGTCGAGCAGCTTCTGCATCGCGACGTACGCCTTGTTGCGGTAGGCGACGAGCTCCGGCGTGCGGTCGGCGGGGACCTCGAGGTACCCGGCGCCGGACTTCGTACCGAGTTCGCCCGCATCGACGTGCTGCTGCAGCGACGGCGGGGTGGCGAAGCGCTCGGGCCAACGGGTCTGCAGCGACTCGAAGCAGAACGCGTAGACGTCGAGACCGGCCATGTCGGCGATCGCGAACGGGCCGAAGAACGGCAGGCGGAACCCGAACGTGGTCCGCACGATGGTGTCGATGTCGTCGGGGGTGGCGATGCCCTCGTCGGCGATCTTCGTGGCCTCCTCGAACAGCGCGTACTGCAGGCGGTTCAGGACGAACCCGGTCGAGTCCTTCACTCGCGCCGACTGCTTGCCGGTCGCGGCGACGACGGTCTCGCCGACCTCGATCGCGTGCTCGTTCGTGGTCGGGTGCGGGATGAGCTCGACGCCGGGGATGAACGGTGCCGGGTTCGAGAAGTGCACGCCGAGGAACCGCTCCGGGCCCACGACGGCCTCGGCCAGCGACTCGATCAGGATCGTCGAGGTGTTCGAGCCGATGATCGCGTCGGGGCGGGCGGCTTCGCTGATGCGACGGAGCGTCGCGTGCTTGATCTCGATCTTCTCGGGGACGGCCTCCTCGATGAAGTCGGCCTCGGCGACCGCTTCCTCGATGGAGGCGGCTGCGCTGAGGTGGGCGTCGACGCGCGCCACGGCGTCCGCGGGGAACAGGCCGTCCGCGACGAACTGCTCGGTCTCTGCGATGAGCCGGGCTCGGTTGGACGCGGCGATCTCGGCCGAGACGTCGGCGATCCGGACGGTGTGGCCGGCGAGGGCGAGGACCTGGGCGATCCCGCCGCCCATGTAGCCGGACCCGACGACGGCGATGTCGAGGGTGCTCATCGGATTGCTCCTTCGGTGCTGGTTGCTGCAGTCGGGGTCGCCGTCGCCGTCGCCGTCGCCGTCGCGTCGAGCTTCGTCGTCGCGAGGACGGATCGGATGTACTGCTGGTTGGTGGCGCAGACGCCGAGGCTGTCCCCGCCGTACTGCTCGGTCATGACGATCCCGCGGAACCCGTCGGCGACGGCGTCGCGCAGGACCTGGCGGTAGTTGATGAGGCCCGTCTCCATGGTGCTCGGCGCGCTCGTCGCCCAGCTGCCGTCGCCGGCCTCGTCACGCGTGTAGTTCTTCACGTGCAGGTAGTTCGTGTACGGCATGGTCTTCGCGAAGAGCTCCCGCCAGTCCTCGACCGGACGGTGCAGCCGGATGAGGTTCGCGACGTCCGCGTTCAAGCCGACGTTGTCGAGCCCGATGTCCTCGACCAGTCGCACGGCGCTGTCGGCGGTGCCGAGGTACGTGTCCTCGTACAACTCGAGCGCCATCGGCAGTCCGACGCTCGCAGCGTGCTCACCGAGCTCCCGCAGGCGCTTGACCGCCGCGTTCCAGACCTCGGGGTCGTCCGGGTCCTTCGGGCCCTGCGCGGTCCAGAACCACAGCGCGCGCTTCTGGGCCTCGGTGAACGGCTGGTGCAGGCCCGTCGAGAACACCTGCATGCCCCACTCGGCCGCCGCGTCGATGGTGCGGTGGGCGTAGGCGAGGTTGTCCTCCTCGTGCCCGGGCTGGATGACGCTCTTGCGCTGCAGGTGCACCGAGGGGATCCCGATACCGTGCGCCTTCGCGACGGCGAACAGTTCGTCGCGGCGCGAGGCTTCGAGGTCAGCGGGCCGGATGTGGCTGTCGGCGAGTTCGGCCAGCGAGAAGCCGACGGCCTCGATCTGCGCGAACACGTCGTCCCAGACCTCGGCCGGGGCATCGTGGAACGCAGTGCCGTCACGCGTGACCTGGGCAAAGCCGTGCAGACAGGCGGCGATCGGCCAGGTGTCCGACGTCCAGGTGGTGGGGTCCCAATCCTGGTCGACCCAATCCTGCGGTGTGCTCACGGAATGCTCCTTCGCATGTCGGGGTTCGGCAGTGAACCTCTTTCCTATAGGAAAGATACTCGCACCTCGACAGAGCGCAACCCCTGCAGGATCAGCTCGTGTGCGAAGCGTCCTCGCGCGACCGGAGCCGGACGGCGTCGATGTGGTGCCGCATCGCCGCCACTGCTTCGGTCGGCCCGACCGCGAGGGCATCGACCACCGCTCGGTGCTCGTGCACGGCGCGGTCGGTGTCGTCCCCGCCACCCTCGACGATCTGCCGCATACGGTGCACCCGCGTCGTGATGATCTCGGACATCTCCTCGAGGAACGGGTTCCGCGTGGCATCGAAGATCAGCTGGTGGAACTGCCAGTCGCTGCGGAAGAAGCGGGCCATGAGTTCCTCGGAGGCCTCAGCCACACCGACCGCCGCGACCTCGTCGGCCACCGCAGCCTGCTCGTCGAGCGCCGTGCTGAGCCGCTCCCGCAGGGCGTCGACGTCACCGCGCGCAGCGAGCTCGACGGCGCCGCTCTCCACGATGAGCCGGGCGTCGAACAGTGCCTCGAGCTGGTCGCCGGCCAGCGGCGGGGAGACCCGGTAGCCCTTGTTGGCCTCGCGGGTGATGAGCCCGGTGCGTTCGAGCTGCACGAGGGCTTCGCGCACCGGGGTCGGGGAGACGCCGAGGGTTCGGGCGAGCCCGTCGATCGACAGCCGCATGCCGGGTTCGACGTCGTGGCCCATCAGGACCTCGAGCACCCGGTCGTACACGCGGTCACGCAGGCCGAGCTGCGCGATGCGTTCCGTCCCGAAGCCGGGCATGGTCGTGGACATGGGTCGATCCTAGAGAATTCACGACTCGGGCTCGGTGGAAAGGCTCCGAGCCAGGCTACACCGCGGCCGTCACCTTCTTCGATGTCGGGGCGGCATCGCGCTCATGTCGCCGCCGGGCTTGCTCGATGACCTCTCCCCGCGCGCCGATATGGCGGATTTATGTCAATCAGCCGAGTTGACCGGTTCACACGCCAATGATGGGGGCCTAAGCCGATTGAGGCGATGGGATTCGAAGCTGTGACATGGAACCGTATTGGCTGAGGAGGCTGGCGTATTCGGCCTCATCGTGGAACGAGACAATGCCGCGCCCGTGGTCCTTGGCGGCTTCGATGACGAATCGCACGGCGCTCTCGACGACGCGCAGGTCGGTGGCTCCGGTGGCCGATCCGGCGACGGCGGTCTCGGTCGTGATTGCGACGCCGACGACGGGAGCGTCGGTGGCGGTCGCAGGCTGCAGGATCGAGTTCACGTGGAAGACGCCGTTGCCGTAGGGGGTGATGTCCTGCGTCGTGATCGGCAGGACGGCCGGTGCCACCCCGGTGGTCCGGGCGGCCACGTCGAGCAGGCTCTCCGACACGCGGAGGATCCAGCCGTCCTTGACCGTGGGGGTGATCGCGAAGCCGCGGTGGTTCAGGACCCGGTTGCCCTTCGTGGTGTCGACCGACAGGATCGCGTCCATCTCCGGTCGCACCTCGAGGTCGTTCGCGATGGCCATGTCGACGGCCGAGTCCATGAAGGGGACCGGGTCGTGGGGCTGAGTCGGGGCATCGGGGTCGACGTGGGTCGCGACGATGACGTCGCCGTCCAGGACGTCACCACGACGGGCCATGTCGAGCAGCTTCGCGGCCGCGGCGATGACCGTCAGGGCACCGTCGCCGTCCGACACGAAGCCGATCTGCTCGGGACGGGCGCCGAGACCGCCCAGTCGGCCGAGCAGCCCCAGCGTCGGGGCGTCGCCGCCGACGGTCTTGCCACGTCGGCCCGGGATCGTGATGCGGACGAAGTCGGTGGCGCCCTTCGCGCCCGTCACGGTCTCGACCTCGGCGGTCGGGCCGCCGTCGGCGGTGTACGCGGCGAGGAACGCGGCGACCGCGGCGCCGGACGTGTTCGGGTCGTCGAGCAGGTCGTACGCGGCGAGGGTGTGGGTCCAGGACATGGTGCTCCTTGCGTGGTTCGTGTGGGGGTGGTCGTTCGTTCAGCTGATGGCGTCTTGGGCGGCTGCGCCGGCGGCCAGCACCGCGTCGACGACCGGGACGTCGATCTCGGTGGCCAGTCGGTCGGCGAGTCCGATGGTCGTCATGCCGGTGCACGCGAGCAGGATGACGTCGGCACCGCGGGCGACGAGCTCGCGCGCTCCGGCGACGGCCGCAGCGGTGCCCGCCGGAGTGAGTAGATCGCGTGACTCGGTGACGCCCTCGGGCACGAGCGCCGCGACGTACGCGTCGCCGAGCACGTCGGTCACGGACGCGGGCGTCCGGACGGTCAGGTCGAGGACCCCGACGCGTGCCCCGAGTGCCAGCGCGCGCTCCGCTGCGGCCGAGCCGGCCCCGATGACGGGCCGGTCGGTCCGTGCCCGCGCGGCCGCCAGGCCAGGGTCGGCTGCGCACGAGACGATCACCGCGTCGACGTGCGGGGCGAGCTCCGCCACCAGGTCCGCGACCTTCGGCGCTGCCCGGTCGAACGATGCGTCGTCGTGGACCCCGTGGGGCTGGTCCGGGATGCACCGTGTGACCACGTCGAGGCCGTGGGCCGCGGCGACGACGCGGCCATGGGCCTCCAGGAGGTCCACGTCGTCCGTCGTGAGCACGCGGACCAGACCGACCGTGCCCGTCACCGGGCGACCGCCGTGGCGGTCCGCAGCCCGTCGAGGACCTCCGCAGCCATGCGGGCCGCGACCGAACGCGCCAGGACGACCGGGAGGCCCGTGGCGGCTGCGACCACCTGCCGCATGTGCTCGGTGTAGCCGATGCAGTCGAGCGCGATGAGCTCCGCCCCGCTGTCCAGCAAGGTGCGCGCCGCATCTGTCAGGGTCGCGTCCGTCCCGGTGTACGGAGAGCTCGGCGCGGTCAGGACATGCTGCCCGGCAAGGCGTCGGGCGAACTTCGCGACGGTGAAGTCCTGCTGCGCCGGGAGTGGACAGACCACGCCGACCCGAGCACCGCCGGCACCACCGACCGCGGTCGCGAGCGCTGCCGTCCCGAGGGAGATGAGCGCATCCGGAACGAACAACGGCTTCGTGTGCGGGAGCGCATCGAACGGGCCGGTGCACGCGAGGAACACGGCGTCGACCTCGGTCTCGAGCGCTGTGAGGACGCCGGGCAGGCGTTCCTGGACCTGGCGTTCGCCGATCTCAATGGATCCACCGTCCGCCAGTCTCGTCGTGAGTACGTGGTCGTCGTCGGCTGGGCCCATCGTGGCGAGTGCTTCGGCGCTCATGCCGTCGAGGACGCCGCGTTCGACGAGTTCCACGCCGGGGAGCCAGCGCGACAGCTCGGGGGTGAGGTCGGTGCGGGGGGCCTGGCCGATGGTGACGACGCCGAGGCGGGTCACAGGATCTTCCCGAGGGAGAAGACGGAGTCGCCGGCGATGAGTCCGGCGCCAGTCAGGGAAACCTCACGCTCGCCCTTCTCACCACGGGCCTTCTTCCAGATGCCACGGAGCACCAGGGCGCCGAGGACCATCCAGCCAGCGTTGGCGGTGCTGATGAGGAGGCCGGTGGCCAGCAGGACGCCCATCTGGCGCTTCGGACCGCCGAGGATCTGCACGACGGCGCCGGGGATCGCCCAGAGGAGCAGGTTGCCGATCGCGTGGCCGTCCCCGAGACCGGCGCGGATGGTGTCGGCGTAGACGATGGCGGTCGGAGGGATGGCTCCGTCGGCGAAGAGCCCTCGCCAGAGCAACGCCACCATGCCGATCGAGACGGCGAATCCGATCATGCTCGCGATCATCTGCTGGCGGCGGCCGTCCATCTCGTAGGCGGTGTACGGACGACGGTCGCGACGGAGGATCCATCCGGCCTTGAAGTCGTAGCCCATGTCGGCGAACGCGGGGCCGGTGGCGGCGCAGTAGCCGACGACCAGCGCGAGCGGGACGGCGGGGATCTGCAGGAGGAGCCCGACGACCAAGAAGATGAGCGTCACGGCGAAGGCCGGGAACCACCCTGCGTGCATGGCGGCCAGGCCGACGATGAGTTCGTGCACCAGTGCGGCGACACCGGCGAACAGCACCCAGGCGATCACCGCAGCGACGGGCATGTCTGCCCAGACGCCGCCCAGCGTGGCGAGGATGAGCGCGCCGATGACGTACGCGACGTAGCCCGAGCCGAGCACGCGTCGGAGCTGCCGGGGCTGGACTGTCGGAGCCAGCGAGGGGTCGGCGGCGACGACATCGCGCGCTGCCTCGGCCTCTGCTCGCTCGCGCTTGCTGACCCGGCCGGCCAGGATCATGCCGACTTGCACGAGGGCGACGACGCCGGCGCCGATCATCACGCCGTGCGGGATGTACAGCTCGGCGAGGTTCACGTCCAGCAGCACCGGGACGTACTGGTTCACGAGCAGGCCGACGCCGAACATCGTGAGTGCCCAGACGTTCCCGATCATCGCGATGCCGGCGGCGGACATCGGCAGTCCGAGGAAGGACGCCCCGATACCGACCGCGGTCCCGCCGACGAGCCAGAGGGCCTGCTTGCCGCCACGGTCGCCCGCCTTGATCGTCTCGGCTGCGGCGACCCCGGGAGGCCACGCGGCGTCGGCCGGCAAGAACTTCGAGCCGAACGCCTTGTACAGGACCAACGCGTCGATGACGAGTCCGAGCGACGCGCCGAGCAGCATCGGCCAGACCAGGTCGGCGCGGCCGAACGCGAACGGCACGGCGATGGGCGTGATGAGCGAGTTCGCCGCGGCGAAGGTGGATCCGGAGATCGCGCTCTGGGCGAGGTTCTGCCGGTTCACGTCGCGCATCTTCCGGAGCCCGAAGAACCCGATGCGTCCGATGAGCATCGCGATCACGGCACCGATGACGCTGGTGTTCGGCGAGACGCCGAGGGTCGTGATCATGTGGATGCCGATCAACGCACCGAGGATGCTCACCAAGATCGTGATGACGAGCATCAGCGGTTGCAGGGCGCTCGGGTGGCGCTCCGACCGCGCTGCGGTCGGAGGTGTGACGGTCTGCTGGGCCATGGCAGGTACTGTGCCGTCTCGATCGAGGAGAGCGGAAGCGAATCCCACTATCTGGGAGTTACAGTCACATTTCGGGCGAAACCTCCCTAGGCTGCCGGTGTGCCGACTCCCTCTCCGACACCGCTGCAGACCGTCGATCGAGCGCTCGAGGTCTTGCTGTCCTTCGACGAGTACCGCAAGGAGTGGGGCGTGCTGGAGCTCGCCGAGGAGTTCGGACTGACCCGATCGACGGCCCAGCGCCTGCTCGCCGCTCTCGCCGCCCGCGGGTTCCTGCACGCCGATCCGCACACCCGGCGCTACAGCCTCGGCCCGGCTATCTGGAAGACCGCGGCGATGTGGGAACGCGGTGGTGGACTCGCAGCCCTGAGCGAGCCGTTCCTCGCGGACCTCGCCCGCGAGACCGACCGGACGGCGCTGTTCTGCACGCCCGACGGCGCCTACGTTCGGTGCATCACCGCAGTGGACGGTGTCGACGGCCCCCGGCGGGCGCACCCGTACATCGGCGATGTCTTCCCCGCGCACGCAGGGGCCACCTCGCGCGCGTACTTCGCGTTCCTGTTGCCGACCGAACGCTCCGCCCTGCTGCACGGGCGCCCCTCGGCGAGGTACTCGGAGCTGACCGAAGTCGACGAGGACGCACTCCGTCAGCTCTTCGACGGCACGGTGCTGGGCGGGTACGCCGCCTCCGAGGGCGAGTTCGACGCCACGTCGCGCGCGATCGCCGTGCCGGTCTTCGCCGGTCGTCGACCGGTCGGCTCGCTGTCCCTGCTCGAGGACAAGACAACCGAGCACGAGGATCCACTGATCGACGCGCTCCCCGCGCTCCGCAGCACGGCCGACGCTCTGAGCGACATCCTCTCGAACCGGCCGCCTGCCGCTCCCCGACGGGACTGGCGGCGCGGCCGCGGCACCACAACGACGAACGGACCCCGATGACCCAGGCCCTCCTCTTCTCCAACTCGACCAACCACGGCGGCGCGTACCTCGGGCACGCCCTGGACGTCCTCGCCGACCACTACGCAGGCGTCGCAGAGGTCCTCTTCGCGCCGTGGGCCCTCGCCGATCACGACCAATACGTGGAGCGGGTCGCGTCGGCGTTCCGAACGATCGGCATCAGCGTTCGCGGACTCCACACCGTCGAAGACCCCGCTGCGGCCGTGAGGGATGCGGAGGCCCTCTACGTCGGCGGCGGCAACACCTTTCGACTGACCGCCGCGCTGCACCGTCACGGCCTCATCAACGCCATCCGCACAGCAGTGGCCAGCGGCGGACTCCGCTACGGCGGAGCAAGTGCTGGCACAGTCGTCGCGGCCCCGACAATGCGCACCACGAACGACATGCCGATCGCTGAACCCACGTCATTCACGACGCTCGGCCTTGTGCCTTTCCAGATCAACCCGCACTACCTCGACGCCGACCCGACCTCGACCCACGCTGGCGAAACCCGCGAGCAACGACTCGCCGAGTTCCTCGAACAGAACGACGCCGCCGTCCTCGGCCTCCGAGAAGGCACCTGGCTCCAACTCAAATCAGAGAGCGACGGAAGGAACTCCGCAACCATCGGCGGGCACCCGACCTCGCACAGCGCAGCAGGCCCAGCCGTGCTACTCCAACGCGGACAACCCATACGCGAAGTCGCCGGCGACGTCTCCGAACTACTCCACCTCGCCCCACGATATGACGCGGCCCCCTAGCGCCCGCGCTAGGGACAGCTACGGCGAGAGTTGGAGCCCCGTCGACCCGATCAGGTGTGCCACCGATAGCGGTCTCTTATGTCAGGTCGCGACCCACACCGACAGCTTCAAGAACAGCGGTTCCGTCGCGATGTATCCGGAAAGAAGGAGCGCACTTCTCAACGCGGCTTCCACTGCCCCGAGGTTCGCAAGACCCGCTTTGTTCTTCAACTTGCCACCGTACGCCCCTAGCAGCAGTTCACCGATATCGTGGCCGTAAGCAAATAGCCTTGAGTCCGCATCCTCGGGTCGAGGATATGCAGACATCACCGCTTGAATCTCCGGCGGGACGACCTTGGAGCTGTCAAATTGGCGCAGCGATCCGCCACCCTTGAATGCGGCACCATAATTTGGGCGCTGAAGATTTGGATGCATGCTTCGAATCGCAAAGAGCTCTCGTAACGGGTCCGTGAGACTGTCAACGAGCTCCGCCCCGGAGGGCAACTGCTCATTGAAACTCAGCAGATTAGCCAAATCAAGAGTTTCAGCATGCAGAGCATAGCTCTCGATCGCAGGATAATCCGTCCAAAGAAGCGTATCGTATGAGTGCGCGGCCACCGAACTACCCGTGTCGCGGTCCGCAACGCAACGAATGTCAATACCCTGTTCGTGAGCGTGTAGCGCGACGATCAGAACACGGCCACGCGCACCATCCGACAGTCCATGACTTGCTAATTCGAAGGCGTCAACCTCGAGGTTTTCTACCGGGGTAACCGCCACGGGATGAGAATCGGCTGCCGCTCGCAGCCACGCACGCAAGAACCGCTCGTCAGTACGCCCTTCAACGACAAGATGCTTTTGGTTGGTCAGTGAGACCTCGAGAAACAATTCATCCAAAGACAGCCGGGGCGGGGCGGTTCGCGTCATTCCGACTCGCCAGGTTGAATGATTTCCTCACGAGGTACAGCGTTCATGACCTGTAGCGAGTGGGAAGCGATCAGGAATTGAACGCTGGCTGCCTCCGTGCACTGCAGTAATTCGTCAATGAGGTTACGCTGCCACTCGATCCCCAGGGACAGCTCTGGCTCGTCGATGATCACCAGGGGACGGTCAGCGGTGGCTAGAATTGCGTGCGACATGAGGTAGAGAAGATGTCGCTCACCGCTTGAAAGCGCGTCCGGCTGCAGGGTTGCCCCGTCGCGCCCGACCAGGGAGATACCCGTAGCTGCGGAGAAGACGAGTTCCTTCCGGTCAAGAAATCTATTGACGCCGGACACGAAGGTATCGATGAGTTGAAGCGCAGGTGCGAGAGAATCGATTTGCGCTTGAACGCTATCGAGGAAGGGCTTGAGGATCCGGTGCAGCGTTGGCAGTTGGCGATGATTCTGTCGAGCAGCGTCAAGTTGCGCCTGAATCTCGTGAAGCTGTCGCGTTGAAAGAAGCCCATACCGTTCGTGGGCGCTTCCCGCTCGCAGAAGTGTTGCAATCTGCGTCTCAAGAGCGTTTCTAGCTGCACCTGAAGTCAAAGTTTGCGTGCCCGCTAGGGTCGTCCTTGTGATCTGAGCGTACACGCCGATGTTAGCTCGCTCCCGCGCCAACCCAGCAAACGCGGACTGCGAGAGCATGCGTTCGACGCGCTCTAGGAGGCGTGAAACGCTTCCAGCATTCCTCCGTCGGGCGTCGATACGAGTGCCTTCGCGAAGTTCTTCTCCGCCGATCGGCGCTAACCGGTCATCCCCGATCAGCACGGCACCGTTGGTCATTGAGGTGGTCAGTTCTACAAAGCGACCGAAGTCTTGTCTGTCACTCCAGACTCGCCGATAGAGACGTCCGGCGAAGTCGGAAGGGTCTACTTCGAGGGAAATGTCTTCTGCATCTGCGGTACGAGATGCTCCAATCGTAAACCCGCCATCAAAGGCGCTGGCTCTCTGCAGCCAAATCGCCCCTCCTGACTTGAACGTGATATGCAAGTTTCGAATTGGGATCTCAATGAGTGCTTGGAGCGATTCGATCGAGGGAGTGAGCAAAAAGTTCACTGCCTTGATGAAGTTGGTCTTACCGCGACCGTTTGGCGCGTAGACAATGCGAATACGCTCGGCAGCCTCTCTGAAGGAAAGCTGATAATCGAACTCGTCCAGGACGCCCAGCGCGTCGATAGTCAGGACGTCGTCTCCGATTGCCAAGGAGTACCTCCGGGAGGGCGCATCAGCGCGATTCAGGTCCAGTCGTGCCTTCAGTGGCACGCAACTCAATGAGCGTAGTTCATCTCGAACGTCATTGACTCGTCATAGGTGTGGTATTTAGGTATGCCTCAGCACCACAGCGCTGATCAACGAGATTCGCGTGGCGCTGGGGCCGAGCTCGCGGTTTCCGCTACAGATCTGAGCATGGGTCTGGACCCATCCGCATCAGTCGAGCTGCGCGGCGGCCTTCCGGTACGCGGCTTCGACGATTTGCTGCACCTCGGCGTCCTTTGGCACATCGAACGAGTACGCGGCACCAACGAGCACCATGACGCCGAACCCGTCGCCAGCGATCATGCAGGTCGTTCCCGCGACCGTTGTGGCTCCGCGCGCTTCAAATCCGCCGCAGTACGTGGCGGAGCCCCAGGAGCCGAGGTCCTTCACCGTGGTGACGATGGTTTCCTCAGCACCGTCAATGGTGAAGGTGCTTCCCTCGGTCGGGCACCCTCGCACAGCATTCGTGATCGCTTGTACATGCTCGGCGGCGGCTGGGTCGGCGAACGTACCGACGTTGAGGTACGCACCGGTGGACTCTCGGGTCCAGTCCCGACCGCTCTGTGCAGTGTTCTCGAGATCCTCGCCGAGTTCATCGGAGAAGTCGGCGCCACATGCACCGGGCCCCTCCGCATCGGTCGACGTCGCACCGTCACTGGCGGAGGCACTGCTGGGTTTTTCGGCCCAGCCGCCAACCGGTAATTCCGTTGTGGTCAGCACCGCCCCAGACAGCACGTCCTCCGTCAGACCGGCAGGTGCGGACCGTGTTGCAGTCGCGGTCTTCGTTCCCTCGCCCCGGTCAGTGTCGGCGTTGCCGCTCGAGGCGCATCCGGTGAGTGCGCATCCCACCGTGATGGTGATGGCGGCTCCGATGGCCCACGTTCGCTGCTTGATATCCCCCATGGGCCCATCCTGCCATCCCGACGGAAACCGGGACAGGCTGCACAGCCCGAGCAATTCGCATGTGCGAAGCGGCTACCGCATCCGTCAACCCGGCCGATAGGCCGGTGCGGGGGTTGGAAATGCTGATCGTGTTCGCGGTGCTGGTGGCCATTGCGGTTGTGGGTGGCGCAGTTCTTCGCGCGCGCTACCGCCATACGCGTCGGGAGCCGGCACGCTCGTGCCTTGCTCCGAACCGGTCTCGTGGCCGGAACGTGTACTGCCAGAACCCGACGCCACGTGGCGGGTACTGCAGCATCCACCATGACCAGCACAGCCGTGACAACGGCATGGTCATCTCCGCAAGTCTCTTCGCTGCGATTATCGTCGCCGTCAGCATCTGGCTCCAAGCCCAGCAGTAGGCACCTCCCGAGCGGCGCCAACGTGGTGCCGCTCGCATCGTCACCCCATCGGAAGGCGCACCCATGGCACTCGATGTGATTCCGTGGCTGTCACTCGCTACCGCCGCAATGTCAGCCGTGGCGGCGATCGCGAGCGTGTCGATCGCGTCGGGGAGCCGCTACACCGGCAGCGTCATGGCCAGCTTCAACACGCTCTCCACTGATGCTGCTCGCGCCGACCGCGCCACGATCGTGGACGCAACCGCCGCAAGACGGCTCAGCCGGCGCAACCGCCGGGCCGTGACCGCGGCATACGCCCGCCAGGTCGAACGCCTTGCGCGACTCACCGTCGTGGTGGAGGGCGTCAAGGGCAACGGATGGGTAACCGCTCACGCCCCAGTGCTGTACATCGAGGTGTCGAAAGTCGTCCGCGAGTTGAACGCTGTCCAGGACCGCCACAAGGTGAAGGCCCCGCAAGCCGACGTCCGCCGCGCGAACGAGCTCCTCAAGTCGCTCCCGCCCGTGAAGAACTCCTGGAGCCGCACGGTTGCGAAAGCACCAAAGGGCCGAGTTCACGCATAACCGGGCGCCGCCTGAACCGGAGGCACGGACGTCGTCAAAGCAAAGAGGCCTTACCGCTCAGCTGCTGCTGTCACAGTACGACCACTCGTCCCGGTCGAGCACCACGGTGCGGCCGTCGACGCGGACGTAGAGGCCCTTCGGTGACCAGCCGGTCGGGATGCCGGCGATGGTTTCGGACTCCCACCCCTCGCGGCCACGCCACCACCGAACGAACTCCGCCGGCTGTCGCATCGCGAATCCCTTCGCACACTCGTTGATCACCGCTCCTCCCCCATGACGCGCTCCGTAGCGGCCTGGTGGCGGTACAGCGTCGCGCGTGACCATCCGACGAGGTTCGCAGCGTCCGCCGCGGTATGGCCGGCAGCGCGAGCCTCGTTCACGATCGCGAGCTTCCGGCCAATCACCGCCGGATCCGACGGCGGCCGGCCAAACCGAGTCCCGGACTCCCGCGCTGCAGCGATGCCGGCGGTGACGCGCTCGACGATGAGCTCGCGTTCGTACTCCGCCAACGTCGCCATCAGGTTCAACATCAGCCGCCCCGTCGACGTCGCCGGATCAATCCCGTCCGACACACTCCGGACACCGATCCCCCGCTCCCCCAACATCGCCACCGTGCTCAACACATCAACGAGCGACCGGCCGAGCCGGTCCACTCGCCACACCACCACCGTGTCCCCGCTGGTCGCGTGCTCGAGCAGACGGCCCATCCCGGGACGAGCCGCGGCCTCCTTCCGGCCCGAAGTGACGTCGGCGAAGATGTCCCGCTCCTGCACCCCCGCCGCCACCAATGCATCAACCTGCAGTTGCGCATCCTGTGCACCAGTACTGATACGCGTATACCCGAGAAGCCTCACCAGCCAAGTGTCTCAGAAAACCCTACAACCACCCACCGAAGCACCATTACCGTCGAGACGACTTCCCGAGACACCCGGGACTCGCGGAAACACTAGGCCCGCTCGAGCCGCGAACCGTCTCACGGCGGCGTCTCGAAAAACTATAGTTTCCCGGGACGGATAAGGTGTTGCGTTTGTCGCACCTTCACGGGGCCATGTTGCGGGGCAGGCATACGGAACACCCAGGTGAGACAGCAGTAGCATCGCAGCAGATCCAAGCGGCAGTTGCCGTATAGCGGTGGACGACGGCATCTTGCAACAACGCACCGCCGACTACGCCGCACTTGCCAGGACGAAGCTGCAACGCGCGCTCGACAGCCGGGTGATCATCGAACAGGCGAAGGGGGTACCTCCGCGCACACGCACCGGGACGACATGGACACCGCGTTCGGGCTCCTGTGAGCCGCCGTGCGCGATCCTTGACCGTGGCATCGGGCGCCGCGGCTTACTGTCGCCCACCATCAGGAGCCGTCATCCGGACGGTTGCTCCACACCACCGGGGAGCCGTCCATGAAGTACATCAACTACGCGGGTGCGCTCCGAGTGATTACCGGGGACGCGATCGCCGCGGCGGTCATCCGCTACGCTGCCGCACTGCACCAGAGCCGGTTAAGCGATGTCGTCACGGTGCCCACCGCTGACCAGTACGGTGCAGCGGCAAGTGTCGACGTGCTGCTCGCGCCGGCGATTGCAGTGGCGATCGAACCGGCACCGGACGATGAACTCGAACCGGAAGATGCCGCGCTGCTGCTCGAGCTGCAGCGTCGCACTCTCGCAGTGCTGTCGTTCGATGCACGCGAATTCCCCGCCGCCTCGGACCATTGACCCAGCTCAGCGCCGGAAGCAGTCTTCGGTGATCGCAGAAGAACGGGCCGGGAGAGCGCCGCTCGATCCCGGCCCGTCCGGGCAGCGGTGGTGAGGCGCTGACCTCCCGGGGTTAGCGGACCGCTTCTGCGGACCGTTCGCGGAGGAGGAACACATGGGACTCTACGACAAGATCAAGAACGCCGGGCAGGACCTCGCCGGAAAGGCGAAGGAGACCGTCGGTGAGCACAAGGGTGACGACAGCCTCCAGGCCGACGGCCAGAAGGACCAGGCCTCAGCGTCGGCGAAGAAGGCTGGCGAAGACGTCAAGGACGCCTTCAAGTAAGCAGCGTCGAACAGGCTGATGGCCCGCCACAGGTGGCGGGCCATCAGCATGCGAAAGCACGATCACCTCTCAGCGGACCGGTCGGTGAACGTCGGCGTGCGCTGCCCGGCGCCTGCTACGGGAGAGGGTGATGCGAGGAAATTCCCCGAACCGGTCGTTGTAGGCCTCGGAGAACCGGCCGCCGTGCCGGAACCCCCACTCGCGTGCGACCCCACTCACGGTGACTCCGTCAGCCGGGTCAAGCAGCGCCTCCCGAACCCGCTCCAAGCGTTGCGCCCGCAGAAACGCGGTCGGCGTCTGGTTCAACTCTCGCCGAAACACTTCCTGCAGCGTCCGCACGCTGATCCCCACCGCTGCAGCGATGTCACCGGTCGTGATGTCCTCACGCAGCCGTGTACGGATCCACGCTTCCGCTGCCGCGACATGCGCCGACAACCCCGCCTCGGTTTCCACGACGTGCAGCGCCTGCAGAAGCGCATCCGCGGCCGTGTTCGCGATGTCAATGCGGGCAAGCGCATCAGTGTCCGCAGACGCAATCTCCGCGCCGAGCTCGGGAACAAGCGACATCAGGGAGAGCCGATCGGTGTCCGTTGCCGGTTGCGAGAACACCGCGCCGATACCGATGACGACACCGCGCTGCGCAGCGCGATTTCGGACGAAGTTGCTGGAGATCTGCAGCAACGTGAACCGGGTAGCGGACACGTCGTAGGCGTACCGGTGCCCACCGCTCAGCAAAACCGGTGCGTTTGGGAGGCCGATGACCGTTGCCCCGTCCTCGGGGGTGAACGCCGCTTCGCCGTCACCGACGATGACGAGCAGATGGTGCGTGTGCTGCTCGAGCGTGCCACGGCGGCGGCCTTCACACAGCACCCTGGTGATCGAGACAGTGTCATCGCCGGCGCGCCGCAACTCGACACGGTTCGTGACGTCACCGCCTGGGGATCGCCCGAAGAGTTCGGCCAGGCGGCTCTCAAAATCACCAAGATTGCCCGACATCGCGTCCCGTCGGAAGTCGTGCATCATGCTCTTCAGTCTGCCCGCGGGAACGACGAGCCGTCTAAAGGGCACCGGGCGGCGTCGTAGCGTGAAGGCGTCTGGGACTGCTCGCAGCGCTCAACGCTGCGGGTCTGGCGTAGGCCGATGCAGAAAGGGCAGGCTGCGAGGCATCGCTGGCGGCACGCAGTTCGTCATCTCGTGCCCTCCTCGTGCACACTTCGACCGGTGCCCGGTGCCCGGTGCCCGCATGCCCGGGCGGGGCGGATGCGGTGGCTTGCTGCGTGGGACAGAGTGGGCTCATGGACGCAGCAGACCCCATGATGGGCACGGGACGGATCGGGGTTGTCGGTGTCGGGCGGATGGGCGCGCCGATCGCTCGGGCGTTGCAGCGATCGTTCGCGATCGCGGTCCACGACACCGATCCCGGTCGGATGCGTGCCATCGAGGGCGACGGGATCGAGCGGTGTGACTCGGTTGAGGACCTCGCGGGGTCGTGCGGAGTCCTCGTCACGGTACTCCCGGGCCCTCGGGATCTCGATGTCGTCGCCCGTTCAGCCCTGCCGTTGCTTCAGGCGGGCTCGCTGTGGATCGATTGCACCTCCGGGTCGCCGGCGACGACGATGTCGCTCGCGCAGGACGCGGCCGTTTGGGGCGTGCAGGTGGTGAGCGCGCCGATGGGTGGTTCACCTGCAGAAGCAGCAGCCACGGAGCTGGGGTTCTTCGTCAGCGGTGCCGACATGGCGGTCGAGCGTGCGATCCCGATCCTTGAGCACCTCGCGGCGGTCGACCGGATTCGCCGTGTCGGTGACCGCGTCGAGGACGGCCAGATCGTGAAGCTCCTCGCCAACGCGCTGTGGTTCGCGAACGCCGCCGCCGCGTCCGAGGCGATGCTGATCGGCGCCAAGCTGGGCATCCCGACCGAGCACCTGCACCGGTTGCTCCGCGTCAGCGCCGGGTCGAGCCGATTCCTCGAACACGACGCCGACCGACTCTTGGACGGGGACTACCTCACCACCTTCGGCATCGACCGTGTTGTCGAAGAGCTGGACACCGTCGCATCCCTGCGAGCAGACAGCGGCGTCGACAGCCCGGTGCTCGATGCCTCGGCCGCGCTTCACCGAGCAGCCCTGGATCGGTACGGCGACGCACTCGGCGAGCTCCTCGCAGTACGACTGCTCGAAGAGCGCGCACACCAACAGCTCCGCCGGTAGCTCGAAACCCTCCTCTTGCGCAAGGGGCGAGGGGCGCTGACGCTGGCACCGATTACTGACTCGTCGCAGGGGACGCATGACGCTGGACTCTGGGATTGAGCCGGAGAGGTGTGGCCTCGCTTCCCGCCCGCCAGGGTCGCAGTGGTGAGCTGGCCTTCGTCGGGCCCCGTCGCGACCCGAACGGTCCAGCACCCGACCGCACCGTTCTCGCATCAGATGGGTACGAGCACAGGAGCAGCGCACAAGTCAGCGCCAGCGCAGTGGAGTACAGGGCTCCAGGACGAAGTGTTGATGCGCCCTCCCTCTTGCGGTCCTATGCGTGTTCGGTGATGGCGGGCAAAACGGTTTCGCGCGCGACGACCGCGCGGGCAAGTTCACCATCGCGGGATGGGGCACGCTCCTCAGCGTCGCCAGCGTTGCGATAGGACTCCTCGGAGTGCTGTCCGTGTGCAGATGCGCGGGAGGACGCTGCCCAACGGATCCGTGTACGACCCCCTCGCCCCGATGGAGCGCATGATCTTCGGCATGCTGTCGGTGTTCACTGAGTTCGACGCGAACCTCGTCAGTGCCCACACCACGGAGGGCATGGCCACCGCCCGAACGAAGAACCGGCTCAAGGCCGGAAGCCCAAGCTCTCCGACAAGCGCGAAGCGCTCCTGGTGTCGATGCACCGATCCGGCGACTACACGACCGGCGAGCTCGCAGAACTGTTCGACGTCGCCCGCGCCACCGTGTACCGAGCGCTCGCTCGAGGCGAAGCAGCGGATCTGACCCTCGCGCTCCCCCGCGCTGACAGCTGAAACGGCTGCCGAGGACCAAGTGGCCAACTGAACGGCGCTGGTCGCGCCAGATCAACCATCGTCGATGGTGCCTTCTTCCGCGACGATGGTTGCGGACCGGAGCGCCGACTCAACCGATGGGAGACCTTCGAGTGTCACGCAGCATCACTGCCGCGGAGCGCTCCACACAGCGTAGAACCGACCTGGTGCCGGCGGAACCTGCTGACCGGCTCCCCGGAAGAGGTTCGGGATGTCGGCCACGCACCACACGCCACCGACATCCCGCACACGCCACATCCTGACCCGAACAGGAGACGCACCATCAACGATGCGACCACGCGCATGTGCTGACAAGTCAGCACTCCAGAGGACGTCGAGGCCAGCCGAGGGGTGTGTCTGGCTGCCACCCGAAGACAGCCAGACATCCCCCGCTCGATCCTGTCGAGGCATCCCCGCCGGCCGCGGCTTCCCTGTCCACGTCCGTGAGACCGACTCAAACACTCGCCGGGTGGACCGGTGAGTCCCACAAGGGAGGGATGGCCCGCCCGCCCCGTACTGGCGGGGATGCACGGCCGCTGGCATGTCCGGCAGCCGCAACTCCAGGGCACTCGCTGGAGCCGTCAGGCCGGCAACTGGGCGCGTGCAGCGTGTGCGGTCTCGGACGGTGTCTCACCGTACTGGCCCCGGTAGTAGGCGGAGAACCGGCCGAAGTGCGCAATCCCACTCGCCGCCGCGGCCGTTCCGACCGGCTGATACGGGTTCGCGAGGATCATCTGTCGTGCCCGATGCAACCGCAGCACCCGGACTACGAGGGAGGGCGGCATCCCCAGATCCCGCTGGAACGCTTCCTGCAGGCCCCGTTTGCTGTAGCCGCTCGCCGCCGCGATCTCCGGCGCCGTCAGCCGCCCCCGATACCGCGACCCGATACATTCCAACGCTCGAGCCACCGCCGGCTTCTGCGCGCCAACATCGATCCCCACCGCTGCAAGCTCGTCCGACGACGTCGACATGAACCGACCGTAGACCCAGCCCACCAACCACGGTCACGGATCGAGAAAGCCTCCCCCGAGGACGGCCGCCGCAGCCGGCACGGTTTGCTCGAGGCGGTAGAACGCGCCGACCTCGGTTTCACCGCCAACATCGGTGAGGAAAAACGCTCCGTTCTCGAGAATCACCCGGCCGACGATCCGGTCCGTCAGGCTCTCGATGATGTCCCACTCCGTCTCCGACCGTCCCCGCAACCGCAACGCGTTCACACCAACACCCCATCCCTGCCCAGCCGCGCTCTCGGGAACCGGGACAGCATGATGCTCACACACCGTCAACGCCCACCCCGACGGCCCCACCGCGTGCGGACGAAACGAAACCGCAACCACTCCCGGGGGCCGGCAATCATGCCAAGCACACCGCACCTCCCAGCGCACTCCCGTCACCACCGACCCACCCCCACTCCCCCGCAAAGGCATCGCACAACCGCGACGACCGCGACGACCGCGACGGGGACCATAACGCGCCGCGGGCACTCGGAGCGAACCCGGCAGCACCACACCGACCTAACCGGATACGCCACCACCACTCATTCCCACCCTCGAGCAACACCGCCCGAAAGCCGATCGGGCTCGCCCCGTATGTTGGGCGTCGGTTGAGCCACCATGCGCAACCTCGGGTGGATCGTGTCGCGGGAGGTGAGGTGCGAGGTAGCGTGCGTATTGAGTCGTTTGCCCGGACCTAGCACTGCGCTCTGAGCAGGGGAGGTTCGTGATGGCTGTGTCACCGTCCGGTTGGAGCGCGACCTGCGGCTGCGGGTTCGGGCGATGAGCGACGAGGGGTTCATCGACGCGGTCGCTGCGCTGTACGGCGCCGGCGATCAGGATGACCTGTGCGCACCGTTCCTGTCGGCGTTGCCGGTGACCGGCGTTGCTATCTCGACGCTTGGTGAGCCCTTCGGGCCTGAGACCGTGTGTGCGAGCGACTCGACGGCAGTCCGGTTGGATGAGATCCAGTTCGACCTGGGGGAAGGTCCGTCCTGGGACGCGATGCGGTCTCGGCTGCCGGTGCTCGAGCCGGATCTGCAGGCATCGACGTCTGAGCAGTGGCCGGTCACGTTGATGGCGCTCCAGGTCATTCACCTCGGCGCGGTGTTCGCGTTCCCGATGCATGTCGGCACGCTCAACATCGGCACTGTTGACCTGTACAACCGAGCCGCTACTGCCCTTGCCGGAGACGTCGTCGCAGATGCGGCCGCGCTCACTGAAGCCGTCAGCCGGCAGGTGCTGCATCGTGCTCTCGCCCGCCGCGAAGACACCGGTGCCGGCGCCCACGATGTCAGCCGTTACTCCCGGCGCGAGATCTACCAGGCCTCGGGCATGGTCGCCGCGCAGACCGGCGCGGACGTGAACGACGCCCTGCTGCTCCTCCGCGCGTCCGCGTACACCGCCGGCCGCACCGTCCGTGACCTCGCAAACGACGTGATCCACCGCACGGTCGACTTCACCGACCGCGACGGCTCCGGCTTCTGAGGAAGGAAGCAGCCATGGTCAGAACCCGAGAACAGCAACTCGTCGAAACGTTCGTCACCCCGACACACTCGTCGCCGACTACGACATCGTCGAACTGTTGCAGTCCCTCGTCGACAACGCAGCCGAGCTGTTCGACGCGACTGCGGCCGGGATCTTGCTCGTCAACCAGTCGCAGGACCTGGAAGTGGTGGTCTCCACCAGTGAGCGCAGCGCGCTCGTCGGGTTGCTGCAGCTCGAAGCCGGGGAGGGGCCGTGTGTGGAGGCGTTCACGACGGGGTCACCGGTGTCCGTGCAGGACGCCGACGAGATGCGTCGACGGTGGCCACAGTTCGCGGCAGCGTCGCAGGAAGCCGGCTACACCTCCGTGCACTCCATCCCGCTGCGGCTGCGCGACACCGTCCTCGGATCGATGAACCTGTTCCGCGAGACACCCGGCGCACTCAACGAAGACGACGCGATCGCGGCACGGGCACTCACCGACGTCGCAACGATCAGCATCCTGCAACAACGCACCACCGAACACGCGAACCTCGTCGAGACGCAGCTCCAGCACGCACTCAACAGCCGCGTCGCGATCGAGCAAGCCAAAGGATTCCTCGCTCACACCCACCAGGTCGACATGGACACCGCGTTCACCCTGCTGCGCTCCTACGCCCGCACACACCAAGCCCGAATCGCCGACACCGCCCGCGACGTCATCGCCCGCACCATCACCATCCCCACCCCGGACACCGCCGCGTCCGCGGGACCCCTCGGCAGCGGGAAGCACCGACCCTGACCCCGTACCCGCAAGGAACTCCACCAGCCGGGGCTAACGCGTCTTCCGTTGGACACGGCTGAGTAGCATGGCCATCATGGGACGTATGTGGACACGGCGGCCGCATCGACTCGTGCTTCCCGCCGCTGCCGCCTGCCTGCTGCTCGGCATCGGATTACTCCTGAGCCCCTGGGATGGCCTGGTCACCATCGCCGCCTGGATCCTCATCCTCGTCGCCTGCATCGGCGGGACCCTGACCCTGTTCCTCATGCGAACACCCAGCAGCTGAACAACCAGGATCCACTGCGACATCGTCGGGTAGTTCCCGGTATGACGGGTGCATGAGCCACTACGAGATGGATGACACAGTCGAACCGGCCCGGATCGTGGCGATCCGCCGGCTGCGGAAACTGCAACGCCAGGGACACTCCACTCCCGACACGGCTGCGCCGCTTCTGAACGACCTGTTCGAACACACCACCCGCACCACCTGACCCACGCAGATCACCGGCCCGCAGTAATAGCGTCCTGCTGATGCGCAAGGATTGGTGGATGCGTTGGAGCACAGGATACGAACCGGACGAGGACGGCACCATCGAGCACGCAGCCGTCGAAGCACCATCGGCAGCAGCCGCCGTACACCGGCTACGGGACATCGTCGGAGCTGACACCGACGTCATCTACGTCGTCCCGGACACCACAACCCCGACACCAGTCGAGGACACCTACGCCGACTTTCTCACCGACGATGAGCACCCGCGTCCCTAACCGTCACGGTTCGGTTCGACACGTGGCAGCCGGTGAGCGCGGAACCCCATCACCTGTCAGGGAGACCGCATCCCGGCCCGGGCACTGACCGGAGCCGCCTACCCCGGGCGGCCTTTTCTTCCGAGGAGTCAATCGTGAAGTACATCAACTACGGCGGCTCCATCCGGGTGATGACCGCTGACACGATCGCTGACAAGGTGATCCGCTACGCCGCCGCACTCAACCGAGCCCGGCTCAGTGACATCGTCTCGGTGCCCACCGCAGACCTGTTCGGCACCACCGCCACAGTGCAGCTACTCCTTGCCCCAGCGATCGCTATCGCGCTCGAGCCCGCTCCGGACGACGAACTCGAACCCAACGACACCGCGCTCCTGAGCGAACTGGACCGCCGAACCGCAGCAGTCCTCTCCCCCGACACCGACACCAACACCCACGACTTCGGGCGATAGCCCGTGTCGCGCAGCCCAGCTCGTCGAGCCAATGCTCCGACTAACACCCCACGGCATAGCGCACGGCAGCGTCCCAGCGCCGGTCTGACGCAAGCCCGAATTCGATACGTACGCATCGTTCATGGCGGGAAAAGTACACTCTGCGGATAGTTTCTTGCGTGAACCATCTGGAGTGTGGGACGGTCGACGCATCCCCGGGGAACCGGGCCACCACACCAGATGGAAAGGAGCGGGCGATGCCACTCACCCCTAACCCGAGCACCACGAGGCTGTTCAGCCAGTTCACCGAAGTCCGCGAAGCAGCACACGCACGTGCCCTCATGATCGCAGGGACTGTCACCGGCACTGCCGCCCTGGCAGCAACCGGTGCTGCGGCCATCGCGTTCACACGGTGACTCCCAGCTCTCACGACGACCCGTTCGATGCGATCGAAACAGCATTGCCGGCGACGGAGCCGATCGATATGCGTCCGATCCTGGAACAGACAGGCCAGCACTGATGATCACCACCTACCAGCCGCCCTATTCCCCCGACGCCGTGACCACGCACCTCCCCATCGGGCTGACCGACTCCGCCGTGATCGCCTCCTACGTGATCCGCCGGATCGACGACCCCACCCTGCTCGCGAGCCCGGCCGGGCCCCGATACGCGGACTTCTTCACAGAACCCGCGCAGTAATCTGGACCCCGCCCGCACGTTTCGAGAGAGCACCTGACCCGATGCCGTTGACTGTTGTCCGTCACGAAGCCACGCACCTCTACGCTCGGGAACCCCGCACTCGGGAAGCGAAAGACGCGGTCAACGCGCTCCTGCGCCTTCACCGCGCCGAGGAACAGGAAGTTGAGCACGCTCGACGGGCCAGCGGGTTGACGAAGAACGAGTTCGCCGCGATCCGGTACCTCGTGCAAGCAGAACGCGACGGCCGGCAGATCAGCCCGAAAGACCTCGCAGTCATGCTGAACGTCTCGAACGCGTCCGTGACCAAGATTGTCGACAACCTCGTCCGGAAAGGTGAGCTCCGCCGCGAGCCCCACCCCACCGACCGCCGAGCCATGCTCCTCCACCCCATCGACGGCAGCGCGGCGAAGATCGACCAGGCCTACACCCGGTTCCACCAAGTCCTCGTCGAAGCCCTCGACCAGCTTCCCCCGGCAGACAACGCGCTCCTCGCCCGCCACCTCAACACCATCGCCACCACCCTCACCAGCGACAACGAACCCGCCGTCGGCGGCCAGGCATAACCACAGCGCCCCCACCGGACGATGTCCAGGACCCCATGAAAATCGACAGCGCTGTGACATCGGTGCCCGGTGAGCACGACCCGCTCCAGCAGCGAGAGCAGCTGACGGGGAACCCTTCGAAGGACCGCGCACTCCGGGAAAACTCAGCACTTGTGCGCACTCTTGGACTCAGCCAGCACGCTCTCCAGCGACTCCACGGCACCCGCCTCTAACCCGCCACGGACACGACTCCCCCGCAACGCAGTGCCCGCTACGAGCGGTATCGGGGCGTCATCAGCTCGGGAACAGGAAGGGTGGGGCCGCCGCATCAACCACCCTGGTTACCCTGATCGGATGGGAGCGGCAGCCCCCAGGCGCACATGGTGAGGCACGCCCGGACGCGCGGCCCGATAGGCCAGCAGCGCCACCAGTCAAGGTAGTCCCGCACTGTCGCCTACGCCGCGCCGCGGGCACTCCGCTCGCCATCACGTGTCGTCCAACAGTTCGACGCCATGCCGCAACAATGACCCACGAACTGGTCAACCGGTGCACAGTAGACGTCGTGGCGAGCCTGTTCGGGTCGGGACCGCCACCGAGGTGTCGGCACCGGTCCCCCCAACGGTGCCGGCACCTCTCCCACCGCAGACACACGGTACAAACCTAGAACCACCACACGCGCTCGTGAGGAGTTTCGATCCCGTGGGCTGCACGAGAACCAGGCCCGCGTGAGACAGAGCTTCCTTCCTCGAGTGCCTGATCGTTCACGACCACCAACGGTCCCGCCCCGCAACGTGCGGACCTGGGACGTGCGGGGCACCAACCCGACAACGACTCGGCTTCGAATGCTCCACGCAAGACGGGTCAGGGCGGCCCGTCCCGCTGCTCTTCGGGTGAGCGCGGGCCGGGCCGCTTCCCGGCCCACCGCAACATCATCGAGCGCTATTGCCTGACAACACGACCAGACAGGAACCGAGCAGCTTACCCATCGCCGTGGTGCTGCGAGGACGTCTGCCACTGGTTCGGGGCTGGGACAGACGCCCTCGCGCTACGACGCCGTCAGGTTCAACGCGATGGTCTTGACGAGGCCAGCCCGGTAACAGGGGGTCGGGCTCCCGCGGCTAGGGTCCGCAGGGCAACAAAACCGACCATACGTCAACAGCACACCCCAACCTCTCAGGAAATCCGGGAACACCGCGACGCACCGCCCTGATCCCGCGAAGAGACCCGATGCGGCACCCTTCGAGGCCGCGAGTGAAGCCGCCTGATGAGGGATGCCGGCGCATCCGCGTACGTTGCCAGCCATGACCGAGAACCCCCCAACACCGGATGGCTCGACGAACGTTTCCGATGCCGACCGGGACCGCACCGCCGATCTGCCCGACGGCTCCCCTACCGGAAACGCCACAGAAGATCCCAACCAGGACAGCGACACCAACTCGGGCGGAGAACCCACCTCCCCGGAACAGGACGCATCATGATCGACCCCGCACACCCCGATCACGACAAGCCTGCCGACGACGTCGCCAACCCGAAGGACGTCGACCCAATCGACGGCACCGACGAAAACGACCGCCCGGTCGACAATCCCTCCGGCTGACCTACCGTCCCTACGCCCCGCGGCCACGCGAGATCAACCGGTACCCGCTGTATCGCGCCATGCCGAGACGCATCACGGAGCAATCGGGTAACCGGTGCGCTGTGGAGTTGGCGGGCCCGTTCGGGTCAGCACCGCCACGAGGTGCTGACGTGCGTTCCCTGCCTCGCGCCTCCCGCATCGTGGCGCGGCTCGAGGCGGACGCGCTCATCACGAGATCCACCTGCAAGACCGATGGCCGAGCTGTCATCGTCACTTTGACACCTAAGGGCGAAGACGTCTTGAAGGCAGCCACGCCTCGTCACGACCGGCTCGTTCGAGAATTCCTCGTCGACGCCCTTTCCGCGGAGCAGCTGGCACAGCTGCGCAACATCGCCTCGACCCTCGAAGTCCACCTCCACCCCGACATGGCGTCACCCGTAGATCGCCAACACGTTGTGACCGCCACCTGAGCGACCGTGCCTCGGGGCCCTGAGCGCGGAGAACAACCGTGCCGGGGGGGGTGTCATGGGTGCACGGTCGCAGACGTATACGCCAGAAGCGAGATGTCCCGGCTTTTTCGCATGTTCATCAGTGCTAGTCGGGCGACGTTGCCGCCGCTCGCGTCGTGTGAGACTCGGCGATGAGGCCACCTTGCGAGCCGCACCCGCCGCTGAGCGATCACAAAACGCCACCAACAAGCGATAAAGCCCACACTCAGGGGGGAGCGGTCGTGGCCGGCGATCGTCCGGTGGACGACCGGCTTACGAGACAGACGTTGCGTCAGCTCGCGGCGTCCTCCGCGGTCCCGTTCAGCAGGTTCGCGAGTCCCTCGGGTGCGCGGGCGCCGAAGATGAGGTCGATGGTCTCGTGTGCGGCGATGGCTTCTTCCTCGGCGCGGGCGAACATGACCTCCTCGTAGGCGGTGAGCGCGGCGTCGATGTCGTCCGGGTGGGCAACGATCGCCTCGGCGAGCTCGGCGCCGTCGAGCATCGCGGTGTTCGCGCCTTCGCCACCGGGGAGTGTGACGTGCGCTGCATCGCCGATGAGGGTCACGCCTGGGGTGTGCGGCCACCGGTGGTCGTCGGGGAGCTTGTAGATGCTCCGCAGCACGGGAGGCGTATCGGCATCTGCAATCAGCGCGACGAGCTCGGGCGCCCAGCCGTCGAACTCCGCGGCGATGCGCGCCTTGGTGCTTGCCGCGTCGGAGAAGTCGATGTCGTCGAACCAGCTGAGGGGTCTGCTCAAGATCACGTAAGTGTGGATGATCTCTCCCGCCTCGCGATGCGTAAGGAATCCTTTGCCTGGGATGAGGGCGTACATGGCGCCGTCGCCAGCAACCAGAGACGTCGTGCTGTGCCGTTCGTCGACGTCGTGGAGGAACGTGTCGATGTAGCTCATGCCCGCGTACACCGGCTTCTCGACGGAGACCAACGCTCGCACCTTCGACCACGTCCCCTCGGCGCCGACGAGCACGTCGCTGTGGGCGGTGGAGCCGTCCGTGAAGGTCAGCTCGTGGCGGCCGTCGCCGAGAGGGGCGACATCGCGGAGCTTCTTGCCCCACTGCACCGTGCCATCCGGGAGGGACTCGAGGAGGATCCGGCGGATGTCGCCCCGTCGCGCCTCGGGACTTGCCATCGACCCGTCGTCGGGCAGGTCGGCCAAAAGCGTGGCGTTCCGATCGAGGACGCGTTGTCCTGCGCCGCCGACATGGATGATCGACCGGTATTCGTTCATCAAGCCGGCCTCCTGGAGGGCGAGCTGCCCGTTGTGCTCGTGCAGGTCCAGCTGGCCGCCCTGGGAGCGGGCGCCGGCGTCGGCGTCTGCCTCGAACACAGTGACGTCGATGCCGTGCAGGTGCAGGACCCGGGCAAGGGTGAGGCCGCCGAGCCCGGCGCCGACGATGCTGACTGAAGGAGTCATGGTGTGCCTTTCTTCGAAGTTGGACCGTTGGTCCAACCGAAGTGTGGACCGACGGTCCACTTGTGTCAAGATGGGCACATGACGAACCCGGCGCCCCGCATCCACAAGCGCGTCGACGCCCTCTCCCGCGAGCAGATCGTGCAGGCGACGATCCGGCTGCTCGACTCATCCGGTGAGAGCGCGCTGACCGTCCGGGCGCTCACCGAGCATCTCTCGACCGGCCGTGGTGCGATCTACCACTACGTCACGGGCAAGGAGGAGCTCCTCGAGGCCGCAACGGACGGCATCATCAGCGCGGCGCTCGAGAGCCCCGCGAACGTTCTAGGCCCTCGCGAATCGCTCCGGCACCTCGCCCTAGCCGTGTTTGATGCCCTCACTGAGCACCACTGGGTAGGGAAGCAACTGGCGCGGGAGCCACGACAGCCTGCCGTCCTCCGCATTTGGAAGGGCATCGGAGCCGGCCTCGGGCGCTTGGGAGTGTCCGGCAGCGCCAGCGCTGATGCGGGAGCGGCGCTCATGAACTACCTGCTCGGAGCGGCGGCGCAGAACGCAGCCGCCTCTCACCACTTGCTCTCCGACAGCGACAGGCAAGCATACCTGGAGGCATTCGCGGCCGAGCTGACCCGCAGCGACTCTGATGCCGTCTCTGAGCAGACTGCCGCGGCCCTCGTGGAGCATGACGACCGTGAGCAGTTCATCAACGGCCTGAACATCTTCCTCGCCGGCATCGAGACCGGCGGGGATACCAGCGTGCGCCTGTCCCACAACCCACTGCGATAGAGGTTCAGCGCGGAACGCAAGCGCGTCGGGCAGGGCTCAGCGTCCGATGAAAGATCGGCTACCGGGACGTGAACAAACCGGAGGGCTTCGGCGAGACCTTGACCCTCCGAGACTGACCCCCTGGCCGGCCGAGTCATCATCCGCAGCACCGACCCCGGCACAGCCCCGCAATCACCAGGCGCCGAAACGTGAACCACAACGCCGCGGTGCCGGCAGCGGCAGATGCGATCGGGATTCTGCCGAGCAGCTGCAGGATCGTGAGCCGTCCCATCGAGCGTTCACACCCGAGTGCGTACCACCGAGATCACTCGCCGAGCAGGTCATCTAACACAGCCGCTGCTTCAGGGACAAAACTGTTGCAGGTTTCGCGGAACGATTTAGTCTTCGAGGGCGTCGATCAGTGGTTGGAGGATTGCGTGCATCTGAGCGCCAGCAGCCTCACCATCCCCCGCCACGATGGCGTGCACTAAATCCCGGTGTTCACGAGAGAACTGGTCCTCATCACCAGACACGTCGGCATCGAGTGCATCCGCGAACACCGCGACCAGGCCCTCGTAAACCTCTGCGAGGAGCGTGTTCGACGATGCGATAATGATCGCGACGTGGAGTGCAGTGTCTGCGGCAAGACGGTCTGCCCGATCACCTGTGCACCATGCCGTCCGGCGCGCTTCGAGCAGCGCCAGCAGGCCTTCGGCTTGCGCGTCCGACCGGCGCCGAGCCGCCAACCGTGCGGCAACCGTGTCGAGCGCAAGTCGAAGTTCGAGGGTGTCACGCCGCGGATTCGCGGCGGCACGACGACTCAACGCACCCCCGAGGTCCGATCGCGCAGTGACGAACGTGCCCCGACCCTGCTCACGGCGCAGCATCCCCGCCTGAACGAGTGAACTGACGGCTTCACGAACCGTGTTGCGTCCAGCACCGCTCCAAGCAACGAGCTCGGATTCGACCGGGATGCGCAACCCAACAGGCCAGCGCCCCGACGTGATCTCATCTCGGATGGCGTCGACCACACGGTCACCGAGCGCTCCGCGGGACTCATGCACAGACACGCCTCCAACTTAGACAATGAAATTCATGGGATGATCCCATCTATGCCTCCTTTTGCCCTGCCCGCCCCGAGGAGGGCTAGCGGCCTCATCCTCCTCCTTGCGGTGTGTCTCACGGCCTTGAACTTGCGCACCGCCGTGACCGGGTTTTCAGCAGTCGTCGACATCGTGCAGGAGTCCCTGCTATTCGGGCCGACGGTCACGGGGCTGCTCGGGACGCTGATCACCGGGTGCTTCGCGGCGTGCGCGTTCGTCGCGCCGGTACTCGCGCGACGCTTCGGGCTCGAGCATGCAGTCCTGGGTGCCGTGGCGATCACGACTGTCGGCCTCGCGCTCCGCGCGGCGGCCGAGTCGGCTGGAATGCTGATTGCGGCGACGGTCGTCGGCTTCGCCGGAGTCGGCGCGGCCAACGTTCTGCTGATCCCGATCGTCAAGGAGCACTTCCCCGACCGGGTGAAGGCGGTCAGCACGCTGTACATGCTCTTGCTACAGGTGGGGCAATTCGTGGCGCCGGTGGTGGGCGTCAAACTGGCAACCGCTGCCGGTTGGCGTGTCTCGCTCGGGCTGTGGCCGGCGCTCACCGGGATCGCGACGCTGCTCTGGTTGGTCGTCGTGCTCAGGACGAGCCGACGGGCCGGCCTGGCCGAAGCCGAAGCTGAATCCCCACGCGTTGCACCACCGGTTCGGCGTGTCACCGGCCAGCGTCCGTCGACCGCGACTCTCGGACTCGTCGGCCTGATGGCCATGACGGCGTTGCATACCTACGCGCTCATCACGTGGATACCGTCGATGTTCGCCGACGCCGGGCTCAGCGCCGTGACGAGCGCGACGCTGCTATCGCTGTTCTCCGCGATGGGTCTGCTCGCCGCATTGGTCATACCAGGACTTGCAGGACACATGCGGAACCCGTTTCCGATCGTCGTCATCTGCGTCGCCCTCCTCCTCGCTGGGTACCTCGGGATGCTGAGCGCTCCAGCCAGCGGCGCAGCTCTGTGGGCAGTGCTTCTCGGCCTCGGGGTCAGCACGTTCCCGCTGACACTCACCCTGATCGGCCTGCGGAGCAGTACCGCGGCCGAGTCCGCGTCGCTCTCCGGCATCGTGCAAGGTGTCGGCTACGGCATCGGCTGTATCGGGCCACTTGCACTCGGAGCGCTTAACACTGCGACCGGATCATGGGATTCGTCCTACGCAGTGCTGATCGCTTCGCTCGCGGTCACACTGATCGCCGGCTGGAACGCTTGCCGTCCCGTAACCAGCCTCGGCAACCGCGAATAATCTCCTTGATCGTCACAGCCGAATCTTTCGTCTGGTCCGGGAGCGCTCAGACGCTGACGTTGAGGCGTGAGTTGTAGTCGCGGCAACAGTCGTGGGCCCAATCGGCAGTGACCCATCCAAAGGTTGCGGCGTAGTCGCGGGCGCGCTGGTAGGTGTCGGCGGAAGGGCCTGAGACGGCGATCATGTGCTCGCAGTCCGCAGTGTCGCAGGTGAGCACCGCGGCGGGGTGGGCGGTCACCGTTCCCGCCCGTCGTCGCCACGGGTGCGGTCACGCTCGCGCGCCTGGCGGTCGCGCTCGGCGGCCTTGCGCTGCTCGTCGGCGGGATCGCGGTCGCGGGCGGTGGCAGTGACGCCGACCTGGCGGAGCCGTTCGGCTCGGCGCTGGGCCTCTTGACGGTTCTGCTCGCGGAGAGTCTCGGCAACGCTGCGGGGCCGGGCCGGGGTCGGGCTGACCTGCTCGCGGGTCCGTCGCGCTGCGGCGGTCACTTCGGCGGCCGCGCGCTCGCGCACCGCCTGCTCGGCCGGCGGCTGCGTCGTGAGAGCCGACTTGTGCATGGCCGTCACTCGCGCATACAGCTCCACACCGATGGTCTGCTCCCGGTACTGCTTCGGCACGGCCACGCCAGCGTCCTCGATCCCGTAGCGGGTGCGGAACGTGTCCACCTCGGCAGCGAGCAGCGTCCACGCCTCACGGCGCTCAGCGGCCGCCGGGACGTCGCCAAGCTGCTCGGCCCACGCAGGTTGTTCCGCGGCGATCGTCGCGCCCCGCTCCTCGAGGCGGACGGCGATGTACTCGTACCGCTCCTGGAGGTGGTCCCGCCAGGCCGGGTCGGTGTGCGGGGAGTCGAGCGCGCCGCGGTCGGCGATCGAGCGGGGCACCCGGTGGTCGGGCTCGTCCGCGCCGAACGACTCCGTGTACTCGGCCACGTCGGCCTTCACGCGGGCGGCAAGCACCGCGGGCTCGTTCGCTGCACCGCCGAGGGTGTCCTTCGTCCACGCCTGGTACAGCGCGTCCGCGGGGTCGTAGCCGGCACGCTCGGCACTGGCGAGGGACGCCAGCCTGCTGCACGTGGTCGCGGGCTCGATTATCCGCGCACAGATCGAACTCCTCCCCCGGATCACCGGGGCGATCCAGGGGATCTGGGGTCCCCTCGTGCAACAGCACCTCGACGCTGTCGCCGGCATGGTCCAGGCCATCGAAGCAGTAGACAAAGAGCGAGCAATCGCCGCGCGGACGACGCCAGGGTTCGACGCGCTGTTCCACCACATCCACGTACTGCCCGCCTCATAGCAGGCTTCAATGTCGAACTCCTCACTGGAGGATGCGCACGCCGCTCCTGATGGCTACCGGCGGCAAGCTACCCTCTGGATACTCGGGCACTTGACACCGAAGCCTCGCAATCTGCTATCTGACATACGAAGCCATACCTCGTCCTCATTGACGGGCGACAAAATCCGTTCAGGACCACACTGCGACCCGCGGGTTCTGCTTCCAGTACTCCGCGCCCAGCGCGCGGAGTCGCGTGATCCGTTCCCGGATGCGAGCATCAAGGTCCTCAAACTCGTCGAGCACGTCCATTGCGGCATACGTGCGATCTCGCTTCCGGTCAGTGACAGCCTCGACTACGCGGGCCTCCTCGAGAACCTGCACGCCGCGGTACACGCTTCGCTCCGGAATGTCCTGCACCTCGTCGACGAGCTGCTCGACGGTGAAGACCGGCATGGTGAGCAGGACCGGCAGGATGCGGTCGGCAGCGCTGCCTGCGCGCGGGCTGGCTTGCTCTCGCCAGGCATCCTCGTACTGTGCGAATGCGCGCGCGGTACCGCGGGCCTCGCGGGCCGCCGTCTCGACGCAGAGCGCCAGGTCGGTGACGATCGGCTCCACGTTCCCGGCGCGGTAGGCGGTGAGGAGCGAGAAGTAGTGCGTCGTGTCGGCGGCGAGGGCGCTGGCGACCGGGAGCACGGTGTGCGGCGTCACACCCCGCCGACGCAGGATGGCGCCGATGAGCGCCCGGCCGATGCGGCCGTTGCCGTCGGTGAACGGGTGGATGCTCTCGAAGTGGGCATGCGCGATCGCGGCCTGGGTGACGGGTTCGACGTCGTCGCGGTTGGCGAACACGATCAGATCCTCGAGCAGCGCCGGCACCTCTTCCGGCGGCGGCGGGACGTAGAGCGCGCCGCGGGGCGAGTACTGGGAGCCGCCGATCCAGTTCTGCACGTCGCGGACGCGGCCAGCGTAGGGACGCTCGGCCACGTCCGGGTCATCCTGCATGAGCGCCTGGTGCGCAGCGAGGATCTCGTCGAGCGCGATCACCAGGCTCGATGCGTCGATGAGCTTCGTGATCGCAGCTCCTGCGGCGACCATCGACATCGCGGACGTGTTCTCCTTCAGCCCGCCAATGGCGCGAGCGAACGCTATCGGGGACGCCTCGACGTGCTCGATGCGGCTGGACGCGACGGACTCCATGCGGATGAGGAACCCTGCGAGGGGACTGAGCACGCCGTCTGCCACCCGCTCGAGGTCCGCGGCCTCGTAGCGAGCCCGGGCGAGGTCGCGCTCAGCGATGGCCGGAACGTCGGCGTCTGCGATCATCGGCGGGATGGACACCGTGACCGCTGCGAGGGTCCGGTCCTCCCGAGTGCCGCGACGGCTCGTGCTCGTCCAGGGGACGACGCGCCTGCTGTGCGCCAGCCAGTTCGTCATCGCGGCTCCTTTCTGGCGATAGCTACGTCGATAATGTCAGTTATTTAGAATAAGTGACAGCGACGCCAGAGATGCTGCCACGGAGGTTCCGCGGGCTTGGCGCGCTGGTTAGGCAGATGAGAAGCGCCGCGCGACCGCCGCCGCGACGCCCACCACGTCCACCGGCCCATCGACAGCGGCGAGCTGCTTCGCGAGCTTCTTCGGCCAGCAGACGTCGATGCCGCGGGTGGTGAACGAGCCGCCGAAGAGCGGCCAGTCCGCGTCAACGAAGCAGAACGCACCGCGCACGGGTACCGGGCCCACGACCTCCTGGACGAGCGCCACCTGACGGAGTGCACCGTCGACGAGCTTCATTCGGTCGCCGCCCACGATGAGCCTCTCCGTGCGGGCTCGGAACAGGCCGCCCTCGACCTGGAGCCGCGGCCGCTTGTCGCGGTATCGCTTGGCGTCGACGGCCCAGACGCCGACGCGGGTGATCACGATGTGGTCGATGTTCGCTCGGGAGCCGAGGATACGGCGGTCGTGGAGCACGGCGAGGTGCTCGGCGGCAACGGCGTCGAGAACCCGGCTGACGACAGCTTCACCAGCGGCTCCGGACTTCCACGCGACAGTGCTCTGTCGCTCACTCGAGAGCGCCACGGCGATCGTGCCGATGCGCCCCTCACTCCACGTCTGTCGGATCTTTACCGCGTCGCGGGCCCGCCTGGGTCCAGTGGGCCTGACAACCGAAGCGCCCCGTGATGCTGGTTCGAGCTAGCGATCGCTATCGGGCGCTATCCCATGCTTGCTGGTGCTGGCAAAGGGTTCGAGTGCAGCATCGAGGGCTCGGGCATCTTGCCAGAGGGCCGTGATGCGAGCGAGTACGTGATCGGCAGCGCTGTCAGCAGCGCCGAGCGCGGCGTATGTCTCCGGCAGCGTGAGTTCGTCGAAGCGGGACCCTGCGCGCACTACCGGCCCGACAGCCTCCCGCTCCGTCCCGTGCGCAGCGGCGACGCGTCTGACGGGGACGATGCCCGTGATCGACCGACCGGACAAGGTCACCCCGGTCTGGGCCCACCCGTGAACGTCTAACGGCAACAGCAGCTGCTCCGCTCGCCGCCACTCCCCCGGTACCGGCTGCTCGCAGTCATGCACGTCGAGGTTGCCTCTCGTGGGATCGAGCAAACGAACGACGTCGCCGCGGAAGCCGGTCCACACCGGACCCACGATCCGCAACCACCGGGTCACCGCGCACGCAGCACACGCAGCCGGATCATCCGCGGAAGGGACCACCTTTCCGCGGATCCGCACGATGCTCGTCACCGCGACCTCGCCCGCCGTGACGGTTTGCGCCTCTCGGCGGGTGAGGTGCAGCACGCCAAGGAGGACGATGAGGAAGGCGTCACGGCGGCCGCGGAGACCAAGCGGATAGCGGTACTTCGGAATCGCCGCGAGCACCTCGCCGACATCCACACTGTGCGGGGCCGACTGGTGCGGCCACACGCGCCCCTGCAACGCCGGAAGCGGATCCGGATAGCCGGCGGCGAGGTGGTGCGCGCGAATGCTGGAGCGCCGGAGTCGCTGCGTCGACGCCGCGCCGGGGAACGCGGCGAGGAACTGCTCGATCGTTGCCGGCGCCGCCGGCAACGACGCCTGGCTGGTCGCAGCGCACCATGCCACGAACCGGTTCCAGTGCGCCCCAAACGACCCCTGCTCGCTGCGAAGTTTGGGGGAATCTTGGGGGGTCATAGCCGCATCCGGGTGACGGCGTTGCGGACCAGGGGCGTGTACTCGCGGTCGTAGATCTGCAGGGTGGCGGCGTTGGTGTGGTGGGTCTGGTTCATGATCTCCACATCCGTCGCGCCCGCGTTCCGCGCCTCGGTGACGAACCCGGCACGGAGCGAGTGCCCGGACCACCCCTCCTCCCCCAACCCCGCCGCTCGCGCACGGCGCGCGACGGCCTTCCCGACCGTTGTCGGGCTGATGCCGGTGTCCCGGAACAGCCCCCACTTCGACACTGCGCGGAAGAACGGCATCGACGGCGGCAACCGATCGGGTCCGAGCCCATCTGCACAGACATGGACGGACAAGCCCGCGCCAGCGAGTGCCGCGAACAGGCCGGCTTCTCCTCGGGTGTCCTGTGCGGCCATCAGCCGATAGAGCCGGACGAAGGCGCACGGCGCGCAGGTGACCGGGTTCGCGCCCTGCTTGAGCGCCTTCACCCGCCCAACCCCGTCCTGATCGGTCTTCGACCGCCGCACGCGCGCGTAGACACCCTCGCCATCGACGATGCGGAGATCGGCGACGGTGAGTGCGGTGAGCTCGGACTCGCGGAACGCACCGACGAACCCGAACAGCAGCAACGCGTGATCCCGGGTCGCCAATGCCCCGGCCTGGAGGTCGGTGACGTCAATCGTCAGCAGCGTCGTCTGCAGGGCCTGCAACGTCATCGGCTTCGCGCGCCGGACCGGCACTGACCGGGTCCGGCGGATTCCTTTCAGTACGTCGCGGACGATCGGGGTGGAGCCGGGCGGGGTGTGGCCGCGACGGGTGTGTTCCCAGTCGATCGCGGCGACGTAGCGACTGATCGTCGCCGGCGCATACCGCTGCCCACCATCAGGCAGGACCGCGTTGGCCTTGTCCGCGAGGAACGCCGCAACCTCCGCAGGGTCGACCGGTGCCGTGGTGATCTGCTCGAGCTCGGATGGTTTGGAGATCTCGTGGTCAAGGAACCCGGCACGCCAGCGGGCGAACTGTAGGAGGTCCGACCGGTACGCGCGGATCGTGTTCGGCGACAGGGATGCCTCCGCGAACAGTCGCGGGGAGGCATCCGCCGGCACCGTCACGGCAGCGGCGGCCGGGCTCCCCTCCCCCACCACCGCGCGGAGCCGCGCGAATGCCGTCCGGGACCGCTCCGCGGCCGCACGCTGCTCCGCTGACGCAGCCCGACCGCGCGCACCACGCTGCGGGGGCACCGGCGCGGGATCCTCGACTGCGACGTCCTGGTTCACCTGGCCTCTTCTCCTGGCGCCGCCGGCCCTGTGCACACGTCCCGCCTCAGTTCCGATAATAGTTCTTCTCGGAACATCTCGGCGCGTGTGGAAGCGGCGAAAACCACCCTGTCTCTGCGCCAATGTTGCTTCTCAGCGCACAAAATTCGGCGGCATCCCTCTAAGAGGGATGCCGCCGACTCGCGGGAATCGGAACAGATCTAGCCGTGCTTGAAGATCCTGTCCTTGCGCCGGGTTGCGTCGCCGTTTCGATTCAAGATGATCAGCGCTTCCGGTCTCTCAGCCGTAACCACGCGCCAGCGGCCAGAAGGATTACGCCGAACCCAATAAAGATGAGGGGCAAGGTTGGTCCGCTCGGGAGTGCTACAAGCAAGACGCCGAACACAGCGATGAAGACTATGCCGCCGATCATGAGGATCATGGGCCGGTGTCCGTGCCGCTCGGGACTGTCGTTCAAGCGCATGCGAATGCTCCTCCAACGCCGATACCCAAGCCGACCCCGAGACCAACTAATCCACCGATGTCAGAGATTGTGCCCGCCGCGGCGACTGTGGCTGCGCCCGCCGCAGCCACACTGAAGGGTGCAGCAACCAAGGCACCAATGGCGAGCGCGACGCCTGCAAACACCAATCCGCACTTCACGCCCTCTGAAAGACGCCCCGTCGGATCGGACCCGTTGATCGGGTCGCAGCCAACGAACGCATAGCGGTTCGCGTCATTAGGACTGAGCGGCGCATCGAGGGTGTCACGCTCGATCCATTGGCCGGTCGTTGCGGACTGCCACCGATACCCGAACTTCGTCAGCCCGCTGTCGCTGTTGCTGGAGCGGAGGCCGGTCTTGTAGCCGTAGGGGTTCTGCTGCCACTGCGTGCCGGTGTTGCCCTTGGTGACGGTTTCGGCGCCGTAGGCGTCGTAGGAGATCTGGTAGGCGATCCTGCCGGTGTCCGCGATCGACATCGTCGGGTTTCCGATCCCGTCGAGCACGTAGAGGCTGGTCACGCCGTCGCTGGTACGGAGATCCAGCGGCTGCCCGGTGACCGGGTCGGATACAACTGATGCGGTGCCGGTGCCGATCTGCTCGCGGGTAGCAACCACGGGGACGCCGTTGGAGTCGGTGGTGCCATACGTGTAACCGTATTCCGCTCCGCCATCGGTGGACTGCCAGAGCAGCTTGTTCATATCCGCGCCGGCGTACTCGTAGCTGGTCTTCACACCAGCCTTCGTGGACGAGGTCAGCTGCTGCGCCCCGTTGTACGTATACGTCTCCCCCGGCGCCTTGGTGAGGTTCCCGGTCCCGTCGTACGTGTACCCGTCCGTGGTGATCTGCGAGACGGCGTTGTATGCCAGCTTCTGGTCACTGATCGTCGCCTTGGTGACAGCGTTGGTGGCCTTGGCTTCGGTGCGGTTGCCGGCGTCGTCGTAGGTGAACGCCCAGTTCGTCGGGTTCGTGCCGCCGGACTGCGTGATCCCGGTGAGGTGCTTGGTCGGGGTCTTCCCGTCCGTGTCGGTGTACCCGTACGTGGTGGCCTGCTTGCTGATGTTGTCGTACGACCACTGCAGCTTCGTGCGGTCGTTGCCCTCCGTGGCGGTGCAGGTCGGGGCGGTGGTGGTGGCCATGTAGCAGTAGTCGGTGTCGACGACGAGCTGCGGATCCTCGTTCGCAGCCCACGCCTGCACCTTGGTGACCTTGCCGGACTTGTCGTAGCTCAGCTTCTGGTGCGCGCTCCACGTGGACGGTGCAACACCGGGGATTGCCGATGCGTTGGCACCGAGCCACGTGTCGGTACGGCGGCCCTGCTTGTCGGTGAGGTAGATCTGCTTCGCCGTGCCCGCGCTCGTCGGATACGTCGTCGCGGTGAGCACCTCCGACGCGTCGTACGTGTGGGTGACGGTGCCGGTGGAGTCGGTGACCTGCGTCGTGTTCCCGGCGAGGTCGTACCCGTAGGACACGGTTCCACCGCCGGCAGTGTTTACCGTCGCGACCAGTCGGTTGCGCTGGTCGTAGCTGTTGGTGATCGTGCCGGTCGCGGAGGTCTGGCTGGTCTGGTTGCCGTTGCCGTCGTAGACGTTGGTGACCGTCGCCGTCCCGTCGCTGAACGCAGTGGACGTGTTCCGGTCATCAGCGTCGTACCCGTACGTAGTCGTGTTCCCACGCCCGTCGGTCTCGGTCGCGACCCGGCCGAAGGCGTCGTACGTGTAGTTCTTCACACCGAGAGTGGTGCCGGTCGGCGGAGTGATCTTTGACAGCTGCTTGTTGCCGTCGTAGGTGTACGTGGTCGAGTTCGACCCGTTCCCCGGCGCCGTGGCGCTCTTCACCGTGCCGTCGGAGTTGTACGCCACCTTCGCCTGGACCGTGGTGTCCGACCCGGACTGCGACGAGGTCTGGTTGCCGACACCGTCGTAACTAATAGTCGTGCTGTTACCCGAGCTGTCGGTGACCTTCGACGGCAGGTACGCCGTCGCCGAGCCCGAGCCGTACTCGGCGGAGCTCGAGGAGCCGGAGCCAGTGGTGGACTTCGTCAGCGACTGGCTGGTGTTCTTGCCGTACTCGTTCGACGTCGTCCCAGTCCCACTGTCACCCGATGCGCCGGTCGTGGACTTCAACACCCCGTTGTTCGCGGGGTTGTACGTCTTCGAGCGTTCACGGTTCGCCGGGTCAACGGTCTTGGTCACCAGGTCGTTGCCGTCGAGGGTGTACGTCGTGTGCGCCGCGGCGGCGACCGTCGCCGACTGGTCCGACCGCGGGTCAGCGACCACGGTGGACGTGTCCGAGGCATACGAGAACCGCGTCACAGCAGTACCGGCGGAACCGGCCGTGGTGTTGCGCTGTTCCACCTTCGTGACTCGGTCGGATGAGTCGTAGGTGAAGGCCGTCACGCCGCCGGTGGGTGCGGTGATCGAGGTGAGATCGCCGTTCGTGTACGCGAAGGTGGTCTTCTTGCCGGTCGCGTCCGTGTAGGTGGTGACGTCACCCGCGGAGCTCTTCGCGAAGGACACGCTCCGCGAGCTCGAGCCGGACGTCTGGGAGAACGTCTGCGTGCTGTTCGCGTACGACGACTTCACCGTCTTCGCACCCGTCGCCCCGGCGGTCGAGACGATCGTGGTCAGCGCGTACCCGTCGGAGGTGTTGAAGCTGGTCTGGTTGCTGTTCCGGTCCACGATCGACGTCGGCTGGCCGGCGAGGTTGAAGTGCGTGGTCGAGTTCGACGTCCACCCCTTCAGCGTGTACTCGTGCGTCGTACTGTTGTCGACGCGGGTCAGGGTCTGCTGCAGACCGGCCGGGCTGATGAACGCGCCCTGCGCCCCGGACGGACGGAACTGCCACGCCGTACCGACAGCGTCGGTGTAGATGACACCCTGCGCGTTCGCGGTGAGATCACCCGCGCCGGCGAGGGCGTACTGCCACCGGTTCGCGTCCATCGTATTCGCATCACCAACGGTGGTGCTGCGCGAGTTGTACGCGGCACCGATCGTGGTGTTCTGCGTCACACCCGGCAGGCTCATCGCCGACGTAGTGACCAGCAGGTTCCCGGTCCCGACATCGACGGACGCGTTGGTCTGGTCCGTGATCGGGAACGGCAACGTCGTCGCCGACGTCCGCTGACCGGTCCGGTTCGTGTTGCCAGGGCCACCAGGGAGCGAGTTGTACGCACCCTGCAGGTCGACGAGGTAGTTCATCGCCGCGGTACCCATGTTCTTGATGCGGATCTTCCCGTTCGCACCGACCGGCGCGACCACGGTGTTCGTCATCTTCGACGTCCGGTCGGAGCTGATCGCAGACGACTCCGGCTCCGCCGCACCATCGGCCCACATCTTCGCGTACGAGTCAGCACCACTGTCGTTCACCGCGGTGAACGTCACCGCGGCAGCCGACAAGCCGCCCTCGACCGTCGGAGCACCCTGGACACCGCCGACCTGCACCGTGAACGATGCACCCGAAGCGATGCTCCCACCGTTGCGGGTGTCGATGAGTCGACCGTTCAGCGGGGTGAAGCCGCCACCCGGGTTCGACTGCAGGAAGTAGCCCTGGATGTCGACGACGAGGTCGATCTTCCCCCCGCCCTCAGCGGTGTCGATGCTGAACTTCCCATCGGCGTTCAACGCGACCTGCGCGTTCATCGCGGTCGACTGGCCCTCGACGGAGTTGTAGTTCAGGACACCCGTGCTGCGGGTCTCACCGGTCGGGGTGGGACGGACGTAACCGGCCTTGGCTTCGCGGTTGATCACGATGATGTTCACCGCGACCGCCGCAGCGCCAGCCGGAATGCCGTTCGAGCCGGTTGCCTGGATGGTGCGCTGCGAACCTGCTGGGATCTGCCCCTGCGCGGCACCGATGCCGCCACGGGAATCGAGCACTCGGGACGGCGACATCGCCACGAACCCACCGGCAGACACGCCGTTCTTCGTCGACGTGTAGTAGCCGGTGATGTCGATGACGACCTTCGACTGCGCCGTCTCGGTCCGCACCTGGATCGTACCGTCATCCGCGACCGCGAGCAGTCCCGTGTTCGACGTGTTCCCGCCGACACCAGAGTTGTAGATCATCATCAGCGTCGTCGTGTCGTCATCGTCGGCGCGCATCTGCAACTGACCCGACCCGGACGGATCGGCGATGGTGACCATCATCGTCACCGCGCCGATCCCCGACGACGGCAGTCCGGCTACTCCGGCGACCTTCACCGTGCGGAACACGCCCTTCTCGGTCGCACCGCCCAACACGCGGGCGTTGGAGGGCATCGGCACGTACTGCCCGCCCGTACCGGTCACCACAGCCTGCGCCGGTGCCGGCTGCGAAACCACCACCAACAACGAACCCAGCAAGGCGACCAACGTCACCACTGCCAGCATCACTCCACGAACACGACCGGACAACGACGCAGCGAACACGCGAAAAGAACCCCTCAGCACGTCGCACCAGCGCACAGCCCCCATGGCTGCACTGTGCAACTCCACAGAACGTTACGGAGCATCGCTCACCACCGCACCCCCACATGTGGGGGTCGAAACGTCGAGCGTCGCACCGATAGGGCCGGAGCCTTCCCGTGCCTGCATGGACGAAGGGACCACTCAGTACAACGCCGCGATCCCGCGCACATCCCCCAGTCCGAGCGTCCGCTGCGCCGTGTCGCACACCGTGGACGACGGCTTCATCACGAGCCCGGACTTCTGCGCCGTGTGCCCGAGCCCGTACGAGTGCCCCCACTCGTGCGTCGCGATGCCGCGCAGGTCGAAACGGTTGCCCGAGCAGGTGCTGGTCGATCCCCACCGGTGGCTCGTCGAGTAGCGCTGGTCGGTCTCGAAGGCGACCCCGTCCGTGAAGGACCAGATGCACGTCAGCGCCAGGGTCTTCGACGGCAGCTTGCCCCACCCGATGACGCTCGCCCGGTTCGAGGTCCCGCAGCCACCATCCGCGGTGACCGCAGGCTTCTGCGTCGCGGTGCCGAGGTACTCCTGCGCCGCCGTCGACTGGACCGTCTGACCGCACGCCGAGATCGTGCCGGTCCAGGCCTCGGCACCGCGCTGGATCGCTGCGGCCTTCGACACCTTCGCCCCGGTCGGGTTGTACCGCCACCGGATCGGCGACTCCCAGTGCGCGCCGGTCAGCACGTACGCCCTGCTCCCGCAGCTCGCGGACGTCGTGGCGCCGCCGTGCGAGGCAGTCCCGCGGATCGTCGGCCCGAGGGTTCGCCGTTGCTGGGCTGCGCGTTCCTGCCGGACGGCGACGGGCGATCCGGCCCACACTTCGTCGACCTGCACGGCGACGCCCGCGGCACCACGGTTCGCGATCACCACGTCACCGGGGTCGGTGTCCCCTTCGGCGACCGGTGCAGCGGTGAGCGTGACACCGGCTGCGGGCACCGCGAAGGTCCGGCCGTCCTCGAGCGCCACCACGCCGGAGTCGACGTGACACCCGGACGCGAGGTCGTGGACCGAGATGCTGTCGCCTCGGCAGCTCGCAACATCCGCGATCCCTGGTGCGGCGATGACCGCCGTCAGGACGAACCCGAGTGCGACCGCGGCTGCGGCCTTCGATGACGTGCGCACTGCGCCCTCCTTGATCACACCGCACCCGAACCACGGTGGCGGACGGCTGCATCAGTGTTCGAGGGAGCGGAAGGTCCGACAAGCCCCCAGAACGGCCGCGGTGCGCAGAGCGGACCGGGTAGCGTGCCGCCATGCAGTGGGGCGACACCGGACTCGACGACCACCAGATCGCGTTCGTGCTCCAGACGCTCCCCGGCGCGGTCTTGGTGGCGGATGACTCGTGGGGGCTCCTCGACACGAGGGTCCTGCACGTCCGCGCTGGCGTCGACAGCTTCACCGTGAAGGCCTCCGGCCCGACCAACACGCACTTCCCCCGCGAGCTCGACGCGCACCGCACCGCCACCGCCGCACTCCGAGCCAACGGCGACACCGGTGCCCTCGTCGCCGCGAACGAGGAGCACCGCGTCCTCGTGCTCGAACGCGTCCCCGGGCACCTCGCCCTCGGGACCCCGGACGAGCACGATCCCGACGTCCACCGCCGGGCCGGAGCACTGCTCCGACGGCTGCACGACCAGGACGCCCGCCACGACCCGACGTTCCTGCCGCACGAGCAGGCGAAGGCCCTCCGCGCGCTCGATGCCCCGCACCGGATCTCGCCCGACGTCGTCGCCCGGATCCGCGCGGCGCTCGAGATGCTCCCCACCGACCACCCGGACGAGCTCCTAGTGCCGACCCACGGCGACTTCCACCCACGCAACTGGATCGTGGACGACGGCAGGCTCCGCGTCATCGACTTCGGCCGCTTCGGCTGGCGCCCCGCCTCCTTCGACCTCACCCGACTCGCAGTGCTCCACTGGCAGCACGATCCGACCCTCGAAGCGGCGTTCTTCGACGGCTACGGCGACGATCCGCGCGAGTCGGACGCCTGGCGCTGGCTGCAACTCCGCGAAGCAGTGGGTACCGCGACCTGGGCCTACGCGGTCGGCGACGAGGGCTTCGAGGCCCAGGGCCACGACATGCTCCGCCGCGCCCTCGCCGCGTTCTGACCCGTCAGACCGGAACCCAGCTCACGGCACCCGCACGAACCGTGGCGCCCCGCGATCCCGCAGCCGGAACCCGAGGTGCTGGTACAGACCGATCGCCCCGGTGTTCCCGGCAGCCGCGTGCATCAGCGGCGCCTCCCCACGCTCGCGGATCCCGTGCGCGACGGCGAGCACCAGCCGCCGCCCGAACCCCTGCCCCCGGTACCCCTCGTCCGTGCACACCGCGCTGATCTCGGTCCACCCCGGCGGGTGCAGGCGCTCCCCCGCCATCGCGACGAGCCGACCGTCGCGCCGGATGCCGAGGTACGTGCCGAGCTCGATCGTCCGCGGCAGGAACGGCCCCGGCTTCGTCCGCTCCACCAGGGCGGTCATCTCCGGCACGTCGTCCGGCGTCAGCACGACGGCCTCGGGGTCCGGCGCACCCTCGATCGCCTCACCGGTGAGCTGCACGCCCCCGGCGCCCTCGACCAGCTCCCACCCCGACGGCAGGACGGCAGCCGCACCGACGCCGAGCATCCCGCCCGACCCGAGCAGCGCCCGGACGTCCTCCCAGTCCTGCGGCGTGGGCCGCGCAGGGATCCCCGTCCACACCGACACGTCGGTCTGGTAGCGGACCACGTCGCCGCGCCGCTCGGCGAACCGCGCGTGGTGGCTGTTCAGCGCGGCCATGGCGGGCGCGTCGAGCACGCGCGTCGGGGTGCCGTCGTCGGCGATGGTCAGGTCGAGCGTCCGGAGCGCTTCGCCGCGGGCATCACCACCACGGAACCCGAGGTCCTCGATCCGCCGACGATCGCCGTCGGCCCACCCGGCGGTGTCAGCGACGACACCGGAGGCGTACTGGTTCGTGGCACGGTGGACGACCTGCTCGACCTCCGCTGCCGAGGCCACGAGGACCTCTCCGGGCCGGATGAGCGCAGTCGTCGTCATCCCACCATTCTCTGCCCGCGGCGAGCGCCGCCGGCGCATCGTTGCACCCCGTGACGCCCCCTCCGAGAACCCGCGACCGGCGCCTCACGCCAAACGCGCCGCCACGAACTCCACCATCCGCCGCACCAGCAGCGCCCGCGACGACGCCCGCCGGTACTCGTGCCCCTCACCCTCGAGCTCCAGGTACTCGACGTCGTGCGACCGCTCCCGCAGCGCCGCGACGACCTGGTGCGCCTCACCGATGGGCACGTTCGTGTCGAGCTCGCCGTGCACGACGAGCAGCGGCGCCGTGACGTCGTCGATGGCACGCATCGGCGACAGGGCCGCGAGCAGCGCTTCGTCGTCGACGGGGTGTCCGTACTTCGTCGCGGCCGCCGAGGCGATCCACGGTTCGGTGTCCCGGTAGAACGTCGCGAAGTCGCTCATCCCGCACACCGCGACCCCGGCCGCGAACACGTCGGGCGTGAACGCCAACGACGCGAGGGTCGCGTACCCGCCGTACGAGCGCCCCTCGACGGCGACGCGGGAGCGATCGGCGTACCCGTTGGTCACCAGGAACCGCGCGCAGTCGACGACGTCGGCGAGCGCGTTCCACCGCAACGCCAGGTCGTCGGCGTGCACGAACTCGTGCCCGTAGCCGGACGAACCGCGGATGTTCGGGGCGAACACGGTCACCCCGGCGGCGGCGAGCGCCTGGTGCTGTGGCGAGAACGTGGGTCGTTCCTGCGACTCCGGTCCGCCGTGCAGGTGGACGAGCGCTGCGCGCGGGCCGGGAGGAACGTCCTGCGTCGCGCCGTCGACGTCCGCCGACGACGCGGCCGGCTCCACCGCCCGGTACAGCCAGCCGGTCAGCTCCAGTCCGTCACGGGCGGCGAACCGCTCGAGGGTCGGCTCGACCAGCGGCACGTCGGGCAGTGCGGGAACGTCGGTGACCCGGTTCCAGGTGAGTGCGTTCGTGTCGAGCCGCCAGAGGCCCCGCGGTCGGGTGGGCCCTTCGACGGCGAGCAGCACGCTCCGTCCGTCACGGCTGAGCACCGGGTCGGTGACCACGTACCCGGGCAGGTCGGGCACCGGGGTGCGCGAGGCGTCGTGGGTGTTGATGAGGTCGAGTTCGCTGCGCCCGTCGACGTTCCAGACGAGCAGCAGCGTGCGGCCGGCGTCGTCGGCGTCGAGGTACTCGAGCTCGGCGTCGGGCCGTTCGGCGATCTGGCGGGGTGTGCCGCGCCACCCGTGCGGTCCGACCGGCTGGGCGACGAGTCCGCGGCGGGGCAGGCCGGCCTCGGTGGCGACGTAGGCGACGAGCGGGCTGGTCTCGCTCGCGGGCGAGGGCCGCAGGAACGCGATGTCAGCGGACCCGTCGGGGTCGTCGGCGAACAGGGCGTGGCTCTCGTCGGTCAGTCGGTCGACCACGACGACGAACTCCTGGCCGCGCTGCCCGTCGCTCAGCACGACGAGGCGTTCCTCCACCGACAGGTCGAGGATGTGGATGAGTTCGCCGACGGCCAGGTCGTCGCGGTCGCCGGAGACCGGGTCGACCAGGTACGAGCGGGCCGGCTGGTCGGCTTCGGTCGAGGGCAGGGTGATGACGACCCGGTGCCCGCTGCGGCTCCACGGCCCGAGTTCGGCGTGCTGGTACCGCGAGCCGGCGATCTGCGCGGCGTCGCTGCCGTCCGGCCGCACCACCCAGACCTGCTGCTTCACGCCGCCGTCGGTCGCGATGGCCACGGCGAGCCACTCCCCGTCGGACGACCACGACACCCGGATCACCGGGTCGTCGGACAGCGCGATCCGCACCGGTTCGGGCAGCTCTCCGTCGACGACGACGTCCTGCACGAACACCTCGGGGGTGCCGTGCCGGTCGGACACGAACGCCACGCGCCGGGCGTTCCGGGTCATGGTGGGGCCCCACGACCCCCAGGCGGCGGCGAGCCGCTCCCCCAGGTCGGCCGCGGCCCTGGTCGTGACCGAGGGACGGACGTCGGCCGACGACGCGACGCTCGCCGCGCCTCCAGTCCGGAGCGAACCCATGGTCACCGCACCCCCTGCTGCTGCAGCCACATCTCGATCAGGCCGAGCTGCCAGAGCGCGTTCGCGCCGATCTCGGTCCGCGTGCTGTTCGGGTCCTGGAGCATCCGCTCGACCGTACCCGGGTCGAACAGGCCACGTTCCCGCGCCTCGGGTGCGTGCAGTGCCGCGCGCACCCGCTCCAGGTAGGGGCCCTCGAGCTGGCGGATCGCGGGCACCGGGAACGACCCCTTGCTGCGGTCGATGACGCTGTCGGGGACGATGCCGCGTGACGCCCGCTTCATGACGCCCTTGCCGCCGTCCGACAGCTTGAGTGCGGGTGGGATCGCACCGGCGAGCTCGACGAACTCGTGGTCCAGGAACGGCACGCGGGCCTCGAGTCCCCACGCCATCGTCATGTTGTCGACGCGCTTCACCGGGTCGTCGACGAGCATGATCGTGGTGTCGCTGCGGAGCGCGGCGTCGACGCTCGTCTCCGCTCCGGAACGCGCGAACTCGCGGTCGACGAACGCCGACGGGGTGTCGTCGTCGCTCTTCCACCGCTCCCCGAGCAGCCCCTGCAGTGCCGGCCAGCGGCGGTCCATGAACACGGAACGGTAGGCCTCGGCCGCCTGGTCGCGGGGGACGTCGGCGAGCGGCGGGTACCAGTCGTAACCGGCGAGCACCTCGTCGGCACCCTGGCCGGACTGCACGACCTTGACGTGCTGCGAGACCTCCTGAGACAGCAGGTAGAACGCGACGCAGTCGTGGCTGACCATCGGCTCGCTCATCGCGGCGACCGCACCGTCGATGCCGTCGAGCAGGCGCGTCGAGGGGATGTGGATGCGGTGGTGGTCGGTGCCGAAGTGCTCCGCGACCTGGTCCGAGTACTCGAACTCGTCGCCGGACTCACCGCCGGCCGCCTCGAAGCCGATGCTGAACGTGGCGAGGTCCTGCTGCCCGGCCTCGGCGAGCAGTCCGACGACCAGGGACGAGTCGATACCGCCGGACAGCAGGACGCCCACGGGGACGTCGGCCACCATGCGCCGCTCGACCGCGGTGCGGAGCGAGCCGATGAACGCCTGCTCCCAGTCCCGGTCGGTCCAGTCGGCCTTGGCGGGGTCGCGTTCGAACCGCGGCTCCCAGTAGACGGTGTCGCGGGCGGTGCCGTCGCGCTCGATCACCCGGACGGTGGCGGGCGGGAGCTTGCCGACGCCGGAGAGGATCGTGCGGGGCGCGGGGACGATCGAGTGGAAGCTCATGTACGAGGCGAAGGCGACGGGGTCGATGGACGTGTCGACGTCCGTCCCGCCGTCTCCCGCAAGGATCGCGGGCAGGGAGCTCGCGAACCGCAGCCCGCCCCGCACCGGCGCGACGTAGAGCGGCTTGATGCCGAGCCGGTCCCGCGCGAGCACGAGTCGGCCGCTGGCGTGCTCCCAGATCGCGATGGCGAACATGCCGATCAGGTGCTCGACGAAGGCCGTGCCCCACTCGGCGTACGCCAGGGCGATGACCTCGGTGTCCGACGTCGAGAAGAACTCGTGGCCCTTGCCGCGCAACTCGTCACGCAGCTGCTCGTAGTTGTAGACCATGCCGTTGTACGCGATCGTCAGTCCGGCGCGGGGCAGCACCATCGGCTGCGCACCGGCGGTGGACAGGTCGACGATGGACAGCCGCCGGTGGCCCAGCGCGACCGGCCCGCGGGCCCAGAGCCCGTCACCGTCGGGGCCGCGGTGCACCATGCACCCGGTCATCCGGGCAACCGCCCCGACGTCCGGCGCTCGGCCGTCGAACCGGATCTCACCCGCGAGTCCACACATCAGCGCTCCCCTGTCGTCCCGATGATCCACGTGTCCTTCGCGCCGCCGCCCTGCGACGAGTTGACGACCATGCTGCCCTCGGGTGCGACGCGGGTCAGGGCCACGTCGGCCAGGTGCACGTCGTCGGGTCCGGTCCCCGTCGCGTAGACGAAGGCCCGCAGGTCCACGTGCCGCGGGTCGAGACCGGCCGGTCCGATCGTCGGGTGCGAGGACAGCTGCACGACCTCCTGCCCCACCCACCCGGCGGGGTCCGCGGCGATCTCGCGCCGTCGCTCGGCCACCTCGGGGGCGCTCGCGCTCGGTCCGATCAAGACCCCGCGCCCGCCCTCGCCGTCGACCGGCTTCGTGACGAGTTCCCCGACGCGGTCCAGGACCGACAGCCGTTCCACCTCGATGCTCGTGCGGTACGTCGGCACCGATGCCAGCAGGGGTTTCTCGTCCAGGTAGTACCAGATCAGGTCCGGCACGGTGACGTACATCGCCTTGTCGTCGACCAGCGCGTTGCCCGGCGCGTTCGCCAGGTAGACGCGGCCTGCCTCCGCCGCGTCGAGGATCCGCGCACCGAGGTCGGGAGCGTGCTCCGCCGTCAGCGCACTGACGTCGCGGTCGATCCGCAGGTACAGCCCGTCGAGCACGTCGCCCGTCGTCGCGTCGACAACACGTCCGTCACGGACGTCCAGGTCCGATCCGGACAGGAGGCGCAACCCTGCCCCGTCGGCCAGCCTGCGGTGTTCGAACCACGCGCCGGCGCCGGGGCCGTCGCTGACCAGTGCGATCACGGGGTCGGTCGCGCCCGTCACCGCGGTGGTGTTCGCACAGAGGGTCCGGCGCAGCCGGTCGATCACGCCGTGCGGGTCGCGCAGGTGCGCCGGCCGCGGGGCGTCCGGCACGACGTCGTCCATCAGCTCGCGCAGGGCGATGCCGTACGCGACGCCCGAGGGCGAGCGGACGTTGTCCTCGAGCACCCGCCAGCCGCCGAACTCGTTCCGCACCAGGTCGAACCCGAGCACCGGCGCACGGACGGCGGTCGCCGGCAGCCGGGTGGCGTCCGGATCCCAGCCCTTCGCGCCGACGAAGTGGTCCGCGTCCAGCACGCCGTCGGCCACGATCCGCCGCTCGCCGTACGCGTCACGCAGGAACAGTTCGATCGCGCGGGCACGCTGCCCCAGGCCACGCTCGAGCTGCGACCACTCGTACGCGCTGATCGTCCGGGGTACCAGGTCGCAGCCGAACGCCTGCGCGTCGCCGTCCACCACGAAGCCGACGTGGTGCTCGCGGGTCCAGACGTCGCGGGCAGTGCAGCGGTCGATCGCGGTCTCGGCGTCCCAGCCGTCGAAGAAGGCCGCCAGGTCGCGGAACGCCGGACGGGGGCGTGCCCCGGGGCCGACCGCTTCGTCACCGGCACGGACGCGGTATCCGGGGATCGGGACCACCGGGTCCTCGTCGCGTCCGGACGGGAGCCCCGCGGTGTCCTCCACCACCAGGGCGACGACGTCGTCCAGCTCCCCGCGCTCGGCGTAGGCGGTGCGCTGCCGGTCGGTGGAGTTGCCGCGGGCCAGGGTCGCGTCGAGGAGCTCCGTCACCGTGCCCCAGTCGCCGAGCTCCTCGAGCTCCGGGCGCAGGCGGGACACGAGCTGGCGCACCGCGACCTCGGCGGGCAGGCGTTCGGGGTGCTGTCCGAGGCCGACGAGTTCCCCGCTCAACCCGGAGCGGGCGGCCTGCCACATCGCCGCACGGTGCAGGGGTTCACTCCGCGGGTGCCACTCGGCGCCGGACACGACCGACTTCTCGGCCTTGCGCACGGCGGCGCGGAAGAGTCCGGCGATGAGCACGGCGTCGTCCACCACCGGGGTCGCGTCGCAGACCCGCAGCTCGAGCGTCGGGGCGTGCGACGACGGCCGCACGTCGAAGTAGGCCATCTTCTTGTCGGCGATCACGCCCGAGGCGATCAGGTCGTCGAGTACCCGGTCGTACTCGGCGGCGTCTTCCACCGGACCGAAGCTGCCAGCCGACGGCCATCGCTGCCAGATGATGCTCCGGAACGAGGCGTAGCCGGTGTCCTGCCCGTTCCAGAACGGACTCGACGCGCTCAGGGCGAGCAGTGACGGGAGCACCGGCGCCACCCGCTGGGCGATGAGCACCGCCAGGTCGCGGTCACTGACCCCGACGTGCACCTGCAGGCCGCAGATGAGCTGTTCGTCGACGAGCATCCGGTACTGCTCCTGCATCCGGCCGTACCGACCGCCGGCGCTCAGCTCGAAGTCGGCGTACTCCGACCTCGGCGCGGTGCCGACGGCGGCGATCGTGACCCCGGCCGGGGCGATCGCGGCACTGAGCTCACTGCGCAGGTCGACGATCACCCGCCGCAGGTCGTCGAGGGTCCGCACCACCGGGGTGTTCGTCTCGATCGTCGTGCGCTGTAGCTCGGCGCCGAAGCGGTCGGTGGGCAGTTTGGGCAGAAGGCGCGGGGCCTTCGCGGAAAGTCGGCCGGACTCGAGGTCGATGAGGTGCAGCTCTTCCTCGGCGCCGAGCGTCAGCTCTGCACTCATGGCTGGAACCTACGCGTGTGCCCTGTGGTGCGCACCGCGGCACACCGCCCGACTCGTGCCCGTAACACGGTCGTCGACCGGTCGTCACGAGCACTGAACTCACGTCCGCACCGTGCGCACCTCTTCACCCCGTGCGAGGTTGCACGCTCCGTGCGCCGCTACAAGCGCGCACCACGCGTGCAACCCCGCACCAGCCCGCGCAACGCGCACCGTGCGACCCGCGCCAACCACGCACCAGCCCGCGAAAGCCGCACCGTGCGCACCTCTTCGCCCCGTGCGAGGTTCCACGCTCCGTGCGCCGCTACAAGCGCGCACCCTGCGGTCAACCTCGCACCAGCCCGCGCACCTCGCACCGTGCGACCCGCGCCAACCGCGCACCGGCCCGCGAAAGCCGCACCGTGCGGGCCGGCGCCTACCCCCGCGTCCGCGCCAACCGCCGGTTGAGTGCCCCGTTCAGCAGCGCGACGAGCAGCCCCACCGCGAACACGAGCGTCCCGAAGCACAGCACCTGCGGCGGCATCCCGGCCTTCGCGGCGCCGTACACGAACAGGGGGAAGGTGACGGCGGGCCCGGCGACGAACGAGGTGATCACGTAGTCGTCGATCGACATCGCGAGCGCCAGCAACCCGGCGGCGAGCATGCCCGGCGCCAGCAGCGGCAAGGTGACGAGCCGGAAGGCCTGGAACGGCGTCGCCCCGAGGTCGCTCGCTGCCTCTTCGAGCACCCGCGACGTGCCGGAGATCCGGGCCCGGAGCACCACCACGACGTACGCGACGTCGAACGCCACGTGCGTGATGAGCACGGTCAGGAACCCGGTGCCGAGTCCCACCGACAAGAAGAAGGAGAGCGATGCCGAGCCGACCACGATGGACGGCGCCGCGATGTCCGCGAAGACGACGGCGTTCACGGCACCACGGCCGGGGAACCGGTACCGCTCGAGGGCCAGGGCCAGCGGCAGCCCGATCGCGACCGAGATGATCGCGGCCAGGAACGCGACGACGACCGAGGTGACGAACGCGGCGCCGAGGCCGGACACGTTGACCAGGTTCGCGTACCAGTAGGTCGTGAAGCCGTTCCACGCGAACGACAGCCGGTTCGTCGGGGCGTCGTTGAACGAGTACACGATCATGTAGACGATCGGCACGAGGGTGATCGCGATGGTGACCCAGTACACGATCGCGAGCCAGGGACCGCGGCGGTTCACGCCGTGGCGGCTCGGACCGCGGGCGATCCCACCGGTGGCCGGGGCGGCGGACGGACGGGTCGGTGCGACGGCGGTCATACGAGGTCCTCGAGGTCGTCGGTGCCGGAGACGCGGGCGTAGATGAACAGGATGATGCCGAGCACGACCATGAGCACGGTCGACAATGCCGCGGCGACGTTGTACTGCTGGTTGCCGGAGTAGGCGTCCTGGATCGCCTGGCCGATCGTGTACGTGTTCGTGCCGCCCAGCAGGGCAGAGTTCACCGGGTCCCCGACGCTGTCGATGAAGACGAGCAGGACCCCGGCGAAGATGCCCGAGCGGGACAGCGGCAAGGTGGTGTGCCAGAACGCCCGGAACTTGCCGGCGTACAGGTCGTTCGCGGCCTCGCCGAGTCGTGGGTCGATGCGCTCGAGGGCGGCGTAGATCGGCAGCACCATGAAGGCCAGGTCGTTGTAGGAGTCTCCGAAGATCACCGCGCCGCCCGTGCCGAGGATGTGGAAGTCCTTGCCGGCCAGGCCGATCGCCTGCAGGAACGTGACGACCGGCCCCTGCGACGCGAGCACGAACGCCCACATGTCGGTGCGGATGATGAAGGACACCAGGAAGCTCACGAACACGAGCATGAGCAACGGGTTCTTCCACCGCGGGGACACCCGGAACGCGATGAAGTACGCCACCGGGTACCCCACGATGATGGTCACGACCGTGGCGGCGGCGCCGTACCAGAGGGATCGGAGCAGGAACGTCAGGTACGGCACCTGCGGGTCGACGAACAGGGACCCGTAGATCCCCCAGTTCCACGTGAAGGTGTAGCCGTCGTCCGGGTTGCCCGACATGAGCGAGACGATGAGCCCCGAGACGAGCGGGATGACGAAGAACACGCAGAGGTACGCGGTGCCCACGAGCGCGAGCAGGAACGGTGTGCTGCGACGCCGCCCCCGACGGACGGGCGCCGGACCGGCGCCCGGTGTCGGCGCGGCACCCGGGCCGGCGACCCCGACCGCCGTCACGACTGCACCACCGCGTTGAAGATGCCGTTCCACTCCGAGTACTCGTCGTAGTTCTCGAACACCCGGAACTCGTGCGACCGGTCCAGCACGTCGGAGTCCGGGAACACCAGCGGGCTGTCCGCCACCGTCGCGTCGTCGAGCTCGTCGCGGACGTAGGCCTCGGCGCCGGGGACCGGGCAGACGTAGTTGACCCAGTCCTCGACGATGCCGGCGATCTTCGGCGTGTAGTAGAAGTCGATCCACTCGAGGGCGGCCACCGGGTTCGCCGCCTGCTGGGGGATCATGAGGTTGTCGTGCCACATCATCTGGCCCTCCTCCGGCGTGACGAACTTCAGGTCCTCGAACCCGGACTGCTGCGCCTGGAAGACGTCACCGGACCAGGCCTGCGTGATCCAGGTGTCGCCGTTCTCGAGCTTGTTGATGTAGCTCTGGTCGTAGAAGCCGGTCACGCTCGGGCGCAGTTTCCGCAACCAGGCCTGCGCTTTCCGCCAGTCCGCCGGGGTCGACGTCTCCGGGGCGATGCCGTTCGCGAGCAGTCCGAGGGAACCGAGCTCGGTGTTGTCGCTCATCAGTCCGACACGGCCCGCGAACGCCGGGTCGAGCAGGTCCTGGAACGACGTGATCTCGCGGTCGATGTACTTCGGGTTGTAGGCGATCCCGGTGAACCCCGTCTGCCAGACGACGGAGTGCTTGTTGCCGGGGTCGTACGTCGGGTCCTTCACCGAGTCGCCCGCGTTCGCCGCGAAGTTCGGCAGGCGCGAGTGGTCGAGCTCGCACACGAACCCGTTCTTGATCATCTGGGTCAGCTCGAAGCCGTTGGTCATCACGATGAGGTCGTAGCCGGTGGCACCCTGCGCCCGCAGGATCGGCGACACGGTCGCGTAGAACGTCGCGTTGTCCTGGATCACCGCCTGGTAGTCGACGCTGATGCCGGTGGCCTGCTGGAACAGCGCGAGCGACTCGGACTTGCCGTGGTCGGAGTCGATGTAGAGCGGCCAGTTCGCGAAGTTCAGCTGCTTCGTCGCCTCGGCGTCCTTCCAGAACGCGGTCCAGTCGACGGCGTTCTCGGCGCCGGAGGCGGCTGAGCCCTTGATGCTGCACCCGGTGAGCAGTGCCGCGAGCGCGGCGGCTCCTCCGCCGGCCAGCAGACCGCGTCGGCTGACGCGCGCGGACGTCAGTCCGCGCAGCAGGTCCGGGCCGGGTCCCCCGCCGGTCACGCGAGCGATCCTGCCGTGGCGGGTGCGGACTGGAGGCCCGTGGCGGCGTGGGTGGTGACGGCCTGGTCGGACGCGGGGTGCGCCTCCAGGCCGAACCCGTGGTCGACGCCCCACGTGAGCCAGACCTCGGTGCCGGTCGCGATCCGCGGCCCGCCCTTCGAGTTCTGCGCGAAGACGGAGACGCGGCCGGCGCCGGGGACGTCCACCAGGTACTGCGTGCTGACGCCGGAGAACGAGACGTCGACCACGCGGCCGGGGCCGAGGATGTTCCGGCCGGCTTCGGGCGTGGGCTCCGAGGTGCGGATCTTGAGCTTCTCCGGACGGATGCCGACGACGACGCTGCCGGAGGTGGCGACGGCGCGGTCGGCGGGGACGGCGATGGTGCCGGCCGGGGTCGCGACCACGAGCAGCGGGCCGTCGGTGCCGCGGACCTCGCCCTCGAGCAGGTTCGACTGGCCGAGGAAGTTCGCGACGAACGCGGTGCGGGGCAGCTCGTACAGGTCCTGCGGGCTGCCCATCTGCTCGATCCGGCCGCCGTTCATCACGGCGACCGTGTCGGCCATCGTCATCGCCTCTTCCTGGTCGTGGGTGACGTGCAGGAAGGTGAGCCCGACCTCGGCCTGGATCGTCTTGAGCTCGAGCTGCATCTGGTGCCGGAGCTTCAGGTCCAGCGCGCCGAGCGGCTCGTCGAGCAGCAGGAGCGCCGGCCGGTTCACGATCGCGCGGGCCAGGGCGACGCGCTGCTGCATGCCGCCGGACAGGGAGGCGGGGCGCTTGTCGGCCGAGGCGTCGAGCTCGACCAGGTGCAGGGCCTCGCGCGCCTTCGTCATCGGGTCCGGGATCCGTCGCCGCTTCAGGCCGAACGCGACGTTGTCGAGCACGCTCATGTGCGGGAACAGCGCGTAGTTCTGGAACACCGTGTTGACCGGCCGCTGGTACGGCTTCGTGTCGGTGACGTCCTCGCCGCCGATCGTGATGGTGCCGCTCGTGGGCTCCTCGAGCCCGGCGACCAGTCGCAGTGTCGTGGTCTTGCCGCATCCCGAGGGGCCGAGCAGGGCGAAGAACGAGCCGGCCGGCACTGTCAGGTCGAGCGCGTCGACGGCGGTGTGCCCGGGGAACGACTTGGTGATCTGCTCGAGCCGGAGATCGGCTCCGGATTCGGCGAACGTGCCGGTCATTGCCATGGTGCCTCCTGCTGCTTCGGAAGGATCGGGGTCAGCCGATGTAGGACATGACGTGCTTGATGCGGGTGTAGTCGTCGAACCCGTACTGGGACAGGTCCTTGCCGTAGCCGGAGTGCTTGAAGCCGCCGTGCGGCATCTCGGCGACGATCGGGATGTGGGTGTTGATCCACACGCACCCGGAGTCCAGGTCGCGGGCGAAGCGCATCGCCCGCGAGTGGTCGGTCGTCCACACCGAGCTCGCGAGCCCGTACTCGACGTCGTTCGCCCACGTGAGCGCCTGCTGTTCGGTCGAGAACCGCTGCACGGTCTGGACCGGGCCGAACACCTCCTGCTGCACGATGCGGTCGTCCTGGCGCAGGCCGGACACGATCGTGGCCTGGTGGAAGTAGCCGACGTCGCCCTGCCGCCCGCCGCCGAGCTCGATCGTGGCGTGGTCGGGGAGCGTGTCGAGGAAGGACCGGACCTGGGCGAGCTGGTTCGCGTTGTTCACCGGACCGAAGTACGGGGTGGCGGTGTCGGTGCCGGTGGTCGCGGTCTCACGTGCCGAGGCGGCGAGCGCCGCCACGAACTCGTCGTGGATGCCGTCCTGCACGAGCAACCGGGTGGCCGCGGTGCAGTCCTGCCCGGCGTTGAAGAACCCGGCGGCGACGATGCCGGCGACGGCGGCGGGGATGTCGGCGTCGTCGAACACGATCACGGGGGCCTTGCCGCCGAGCTCGAGGTGGGTGCGCTTGAGGTCGCCGGCGGCGGCACGGGCGACCTCCGTGCCGGCACGGACGGAGCCGGTGATGGACACGAGCTGCGGGGTGGGGTGGTCGATCATCGCGGCGCCGGTGGTGCGGTCCCCGACGACGACGTTGAGCACGCCCGGCGGCAGGAACTCGGCGGCCACCTCGGCGAGCAGCAGGGTGGAGAGCGGAGTGGTGTCGCTCGGCTTGAGCACGGTGGTGTTCCCCGCGGCGAGCGCCGGGGCGAACTTCCACACCGCCATGTTCAGCGGGTAGTTCCACGGGGTGACCTGGGCCACGACACCGATGGGCTCGCGCCGGACGAACGAGGTGTGGTCGGTCATGTACTCGCCGGCGCTGCGCCCCTCGAGGTTGCGGGCGGCTCCGGCGAAGAAGCGGATCTGGTCGACGGACAGCAGGATCTCGTCCTCGACCAGGGAGGCTCGGGGCTTGCCGGTGTCGAGTGACTCGAGGTCCGCGAACTCCTCCGCCCGCTGCTCCACGGCGTCCGCGATCCGGAACAGTGCGAGCTGCCGTTCGCCGGGGGTCGTGCGCCGCCAGGTCGCGAACGCGGTGCTCGCGCTCGTGAACGCGGCGTCGACGTCGGCAGCGGTGGACACGGGCGACGTGCCGTAGACCTGCTCGGTGGTGGGGTCGACCAGGTCGAACCGGGTGTCCGCGCTCGACTCGACAGGAGCGCCACCGACGAAGTTGCGCACCTCGTGCGTCGTGGTCACCGGTTCCGTCGTGTCCAACATGGCGGTGATCCTGACACGGATCCCGGCGGTGCGGAAGACGGATTCGGAGGTTGTGGAGAACCGTAACAACGGAAATCGTCGCGAAACACGGTGTTCACAACGGAATCCCTTGCGTCGTCCGGACCTCGCTGCCATGCTGTCCGGCATGGCGGCAGCACCACGACGTCCGGGACCGATCGACGACACCTCGAAGCGGATCATCGAACAACTCCAGGCGGACGGCCGCCGTCCGTACGGCGAGATCGGCAAGGCCGTCGGTCTCAGCGAGGCGGCGGTCCGGCAGCGCGTCCAGAAGCTCACCGAGACCGGCGTCATGCAGATCGTCGCGGTCACCGACCCGATGCAACTGGGCTTCCACCGCCAGGCGATGATCGGCATCCGGGTCAGCGGCGACACCCGAACAGTCGCCGATGCCCTCGAACAGCTGCCGGCGGTCGACTACCTCGTCATGACCGCCGGCAGCTTCGACCTGATGGTCGAGGTCGTCTGCGAGGACGACGACGACCTGATCGAACTGCTCAACGGCACGATCCGGGCCATCCCGGGCGTCGCCGGCACCGAGACCTTCGTCTACCTGCAACTCCGCAAACAGCTCTACGACTGGGGAACGCGATGACCATCTCCGAAACGACCAGCGGCCAGGCCACCGGCCAGTCCAACCGCCTCGGGTCCTACGACCCGTTCGCCCCGGTCGACGACGCCGACCTGCAGCGGAAGTCCCGGGACCACCTGTGGATGCACTTCGCCCGGCACGGTGCGAACCAGGCCGGTGCCGACGTGCCGATCATGGTCCGGGGCGAGGGCCACCACGTCTACGACAGCCACGGCAAGGGCTACATCGACGGACTCTCCGGCCTGTTCGTCGTCGCCGCCGGACACGGACGGAAGCGCCTGGCCGAGATGGCCGCGAAGCAGGCGGAGACGCTGAGCTTCTTCCCGATCTGGTCCTACGCGCACCCGGCGGCCATCGAGCTCGCCGACCGGCTGGCCGAGCACGCCCCCGGCGACCTCAACAAGGTCTTCTACTCGACGGGCGGCGGCGAGGCGGTGGAGACCGCCTTCAAGCTCGCGAAGTACTACTGGAAACTCCAGGGCAAGCCGATGAAGCACAAGGTGATCTCCCGAGCAGTCGCCTACCACGGCACTCCGCAGGGTGCCCTGGCGATCACCGGCATCCCGGCGATGAAGGAGATGTTCGAGCCCCTGACACCCGGTGGCTTCCGGGTGCCGAACACGAACTACTACCGCGCCGAGGAGATGGGCTTCCCGGGTGGCACCGAGGAGCAGTTCGGCTTCTGGGCGGCCGAGCGCATCCGCGAGATGATCGAGTTCGAGGGCCCCGACACCGTCGCGGCGGTGTTCCTCGAGCCGGTGCAGAACTCCGGCGGCTGCTTCACCCCGCCGCCCGGCTACTTCCAGCGGGTGCGCGAGATCTGCGACGAGTACGACGTGCTGCTCGTCTCGGACGAGGTCATCTGCGCCTTCGGCCGGATCGGCACCATGTTCGCCTGCGACACCTACGACTTCGTGCCGGACATGATCACGTGCGCGAAGGCGATGACCTCGGGGTACTCCCCCATCGGCGCGACGATCATCAGCGACAAGCTCTTCGAGCCGTTCTCCAAGGGCGACACGACCTTCTACCACGGCTACACGTTCGGCGGGCACCCGGTGTCCGCCGCCGTCGCGATGGAGAACCTCGACATCTTCGAGGAAGAGGGCCTGCTCGCGAACGTGCGGCAGAACGCCCCGCTGTTCAAGGCCGAACTCGACACCCTGAAGGACCTGCCGATCGTCGGGGACGTCCGCGGCGACGGCTACTTCTACGGCATCGAGCTCGTCAAGGACAAGGCCACCAAGACGACCTTCGACGACGACGAGTCCGAGCGGCTGCTGCGCGGCTTCCTGTCGAAGGCGCTGTTCGACGCCGGGCTGTACTGCCGGGCCGACGACCGCGGCGACCCCGTCGTGCAGCTCGCTCCGCCGCTGACCATCGGGCAGCCGGAGTTCCGCGAGATCACGTCGATCCTGCGGAGCGTCCTGTCCGAGGCCTCGTCGAAGATCTGACCGTGAGCGGCTACCGGGGCGTCTCGTTCTGGCTCGACCAGCTCGCGTCCACCGGACACGACGACCTGGCGCTCCGGCCGCCGCTCGACGGCGACACGACCGCGGACGTCGCGATCGTCGGCGGTGGACTGACGGGTCTCTGGACCGCCTGGTACCTGCACCAGGCCGACCCGGGCCTCCAGATCGTCGTCCTGGAACGCGAGATCGCCGGGTTCGGCGCCTCCGGACGCAACGGCGGCTGGTGCTCGGCGCTGTTCCCGCGGTCCGCCGATTCCGTCGCCCGTGAGCACGGCCGCGACGCGGCACTCGCGCTGCGCGCAGCGATGCGCGACACCGTCGACGAGGTCGGCCGTGCAGCGTCCGAAGCCGGGGTCGACTGCGACTACGTGAAGGGCGGCACCGTCCTGTACGCACGCTCCGCCGTGCAGGAGCGCGCGGCGCACGACGAGGTCGCCGCGTCGGCCGAGTGGGGCGACGACATGACGTGGCGCGCGGCCCGACCCGGCGACGCCGCCGGATCGGCGGGGGTCGCGTGGACCCCGGACTGCGCGCGGGTGCAGCCCGCCGCGCTGGTGCGTGGCCTGGCGGCCGCCCTGGAGGCCCGGGGCGTCCGGATCGCGGAGCACACGCCCGCCTCGTCCTGGGATCGCGGGCGTGTGGTCACGTCGCGTGGCACCGTGACGGCCGGCGCCGTGGTGATCGCGGTCGAGGGGTACGGCGCGCAGCTGGAGCAGACGAAGCGGCGGATCCTGCCGCTGTACTCGCTCATGATCGCGACGGCACCGCTGCCCGCGGCGGTGTGGGACCGCATCGGACTCGAGCACGGGCAGACGTTCTCCGACTACCGCCACCTGCTCGTGTACGGGCAGCGCACGGCGGACGACCGACTGGCGTTCGGCGGGCGCGGAGCCCGCTACCACTGGGGGTCGGCGATCACCCCCGGCTACGACCGGGTCCCGCGCGTGTTCGAGCACCTGCGGCGGTCCCTGGTGGAGCTGTTCCCCGCCGTCGCCGACGCACCGATCACCCACACGTGGGGCGGCCCGCTCGGGGTGCCGCGCGACTGGTGCGCGTCCGTGACCTGGGACGGGCACGTCGGCACCGCTGGCGGCTACGTCGGCGACGGACTCTCCACGACGAACCTGGCCGGGCGAACGCTCGCCGACCTCGTGCGGGGTGTGTCCTCGCCGCTGACCGCGCTGCCGTGGGTGAACCACCGGTCGCCGGACTGGGAGCCGGAGCCCCTGCGGTTCCTCGGGGCGAACGCCGGGCTCGTCGCGACGGACCTGGCCGACCGCGAAGAGGCCCTGACGGGGCGTCCGAGCCTGGCCGCCCGTCTGATGGCACCGCTGACCGGGGGCCACTGATGGACGCCGACGTGGTGGTCGTGGGGGCCGGCGTCTCCGGGCTCGCCGCTGCCCGGGCACTCGCGCTCGACGGCCAGCGGGTGGTCGTGCTCGAGGCCCGCGACCGGATCGGCGGCCGCACCTGGACCGACGACGAGATCGGCGTGCCCGTCGACCTCGGCGCCTCGTGGATCCACGGCGTCGACGGCAACCCGCTCTGGGCCCTGGCGCCCCGGTTCGGCATCGAGACCGTCGAGTTCACCGTCGGGAGCTTCCAGTTCGACGGCCGGCCGATCGCGTGGCACGGCCCGTCCGGGGCGCCGCTGTCCGAGGCCTCGGCCTCGGCGTTCGTTGCGGACCTGCACACCGTCGACGCCGCCCTGGACGCCGTCGTCGCACACGCACCGCCGCCCTCGACCTACGCGGCCGCCGTCGACACCGTGCTGCGGTCCCTGCAGTGGCAGGGCGACCGAGCCGCGCGGGTCCGCGAGTACACGGCGCACCGCTCCGAGGACCTCTGCGGCGCACCCGTGACCGTCCTCGACGCCCGCGGCCTCGAAGAGGAACACGTCCCCGGCGACGAGGTGGTGTTCCCCGGTGGCTACGCCCAGTACGCAGCCGCCCTGGCCGAGGGGCTCGACGTCCGGCTGTCCGCGGTGGTGCGATCGGTGACGCAGTCCACGACGGGCGTCGTGGTCGGGCTGGCGGACGGTTCGACGGTCACGGCGGACGACGTCGTCGTGACCGTGCCGCTCGGAGTGCTGCAGGCCGGTGACGTGACCTTCGACCCGCCGCTGTCCGAGACGGTCACCGGTGCGATGGGCCGGCTCGGGACGGGGGTCTACGACAAGGTGTTCCTGCGGTTCCCGGAACGGTTCTGGGGTGATTCGTGGGTGGTCCGCCAGCAGGGACCTGCCGGTGTCGACTGGCACTCCTGGTACGACATGTCCCGCGTGACCGGAGCGCCCGTGCTGGCCGCCCTGGTCGGCGGGACCGGGGCCCGGCGCCTCGAGACCCTGCCCGACGCGATGATCGTGGACGAGGGCATCGGCGGCCTGCGGCGGATGTTCGGCCCCTCGGTCCCCGAACCCGAGGCGTTCCGGATCACCCGGTGGGCCGACGACCCGTTCGCCCGCGGCTCCTACTCGTACCTGCACGTCGGGGCGTCGCCGGATGACCACGACCGGCTCGGTGCGCCGTCCGGCCGGGTGCAGCTCGCCGGCGAGGCCACGTGGGGCGACGACCCGGCGACCGTGCACGGCGCGCTGCTGTCCGGACTGCGGGCGGCCGGGCGCTTGCTCGGCACCGAGGTCGAGCCGCTCTCGCTCGCGACGCCCGTCCCCCGCTGAACCGTCCCGCCCCCCCGGGGTTCCAAAATCTCGGAACCCCGACGCGTTGAGCGGACCGCTGTGGAACCTCGACGGACGTGAGCGGTGTGTTGTGGAACCTCGGGCGCCCCGAACCGACGCGCCGCCACGGGTCAACTCCGCGCCTGGCCCATGCGCGACACTCACACCGTGACCCCGACCAGGACCCGACACCGCCACGAGCACCGCGCACCGGTGGCGATCGCCATCCTGGCGAACCTCGGGCTCAGCCTGTTCCTGCCGAGCGAGGTGCTGTTCATCCCGTCGTGGGTGGTCCCGGTGCTCGGCGTCCTGCTGCTGTCCCCGCTCGTCGTCTTCAACCCGCGACGACTGACCCGCGAGACGACCTGGTCGCGGTGGGTGTCCATCTCGTTGGCGATCCTGCTCACCGTCGCGAACCAGCTGACCGTGATCCGGACGATCGAGCTGCTCCTCGGTGGCCACGCCGACGGCGGTACCGTCCTGCTCACCGCCCTTCAGGTGTGGTTGAGCACCATCATCGCGTTCGGGCTCGTGTACTGGGAGCTCGACCGGGGCGGGCCGGTGGCTCGTCGTCGTCCCGAGCTGTGGGCGACTGCCGAGGCCGACTTCCAGTTCCCGCAGGAGACCGACCCGAGGACCGCCGCGTGGCGTCCGGTCTACCTCGACTACCTCTACGTCGCGATGACGAACATGGTGGCGTTCAGCCCCACCGACACCATGCCGATGACCGTCCGCGCGAAGATGATCATGGCCTACCAGGCACTCGGCGGGTTCATCCTGCTGGCCCTGGTCATCTCGCGCGCGGTCAACATCATCAGCTGAGGTCGCTCAGGAGCCGTGCGCCTCCTCCGACACCGGCTGCCACTCGCGCCAGGTCGCCAACCGCGACTCGTAGTCACGCTCCGCGATGCCGAGCGGCGCCTTGCCGAAGAAGACGCGCAGGGGTGGCTGCTCGGCGTCGACGACCTTCAGGATCGCCGACCGGGTCGCCTCGGGCTTGCCCGGGTCGGCGGCGGACGGGCGCTTGGACGCGGCCTCGCGCACGTCGGCGTAGGCGGCGATCTCCTCGCTGTGCTTCGAGGACGGACCGGACCAGTCCGTCGAGAACCCGCCGGGCTCGACGAGGGTGACGTGGATGCCGAAGCCCGCGACCTCCTGGGACAGCGACTGCGAGATCCCCTCGAGCGCCCACTTCGACGCGTGGTAGGCCCCGACCGTCGGGAACGCGCTGATCCCGCCGATGCTCGACACCTGGATGACGTGCCCGGACCCCTGCTCGCGCATGATCGGCAGCGCCGCCTGGGTGACCCAGAGCGCACCGAACAGGTTCGTCTCGAGCTGCGCGCGCACTTCGTCCTCGGTGAGCTCCTCGACCATGCCGAAGTGGCCGTAGCCGGCGTTGTTGACGACGACGTCGAGCGAACCGAAGTGCTCCGCCGCACGCTGCACGGCCGCGAAGTCCGCGGCACGGTCGGTCACGTCGAGCTGCAGTGCGAGGAACGTGTCCGGGTACTGGTCGACGAGGTCGTGCACGTCGTCGGGGTTGCGCGCGGTCCCGGCGACGGAGTCCCCGCGCTCGAGTGCCGCTTCCGCCCACTCGCGGCCGAAGCCCTTCGACGCTCCGGTGATGAACCAGGTCTTGCTCATGCTGTCTCCTCCTGAGATCTGACGCGATCAGGCAACGCTCCCCGCTTCCGGGGCACCTGGAGGTCCGGGTGACGGACGCGGCAAGCGGACACCAGCGCACCGAGGCTCAGGGCCGCGGCGCCGCGAACTCCAGGTTGACGTCGTCGGGGTCCTGCACGGACAGGATCACCAGCCCGAACGGCGGCAGGTCGGTGACGTCGCCGTGTTCGATGCCGGCCGCGTCCAGCCGCTCGACGGCGGCGTGCAGGTCGTCGACGGACCCGACGCGGAACGACACGTGGTCGAGACCGACTCGGTTGGGATCGAACCGGTCCTCGGCGGGGGCGACCGGTCGCAGGCCGAGTGTCTGCCCACCGAACGTGAACGAGCACCCGCCGTAGGTCCGCCACGGGTCGTCGTGGATCGTCGGGTCGTCGATCTGGTCGCTGAAGTCACTGCCGGGCGGCATGCCGAACAGCTGCTCGTAGAAGGCCTTGCTGCGGTGGATGTCGGTGACCGTGAGGCGCACGTGCGCGAAGCCGAGCGGCGTGACGATGGGTTCGCTCATCACCCCACCCAACTCGTGAACGATCATTGCCATCGCAAGGTTGATTCCCACAACGCCGCCGGACTCCTAGCGTTGCGAGATGCATGCTGATGACGAGCCCCGGATCTGCCACCGGACGAACAGAAAACCCCCCGCTGAGCGGGGGGTTTTCGAGGTAAGCACGTCAGTCCAAGCCTGACGCTCGTGAACACAACGCTATGACCTCAGCGCAGCTCAGTCAACCGGACGCCCTCGAGCGTCTCGTCAGCCCCGCGCGGCTCGCAACCTACATCGACGCCGCGGACGGCGACCGGTGCCGTGCCGTCGCCCTGTACCTTTGGGCCGCGCAGTTGGCCGGTGCACTGCACGGACAGATCGCCTTCGTCGAGATAGCTGTGCGGAACGCGATCGACATCGAACTGTCCGCCTGGAGCGTCAAGAGTGGAGGCGTTCCTGAGTGGTCCTCGGCCGGCGTCACTGTCGACCCTCTGTATTCGCTGCTCCGGCGGCAGCTCGTGGACGCTCGCAACCGAGCCGCTCAGGAGATGGCGGAACGACCATCGAGCCACCCGAGATGCGGTACGCCACCCAGCCACGACGACGTCGTGGCGCAACTGATGTTCGGATCGTGGGTGAAGCTCGTCCGCCCGGTCTCCCGATCGGAGTCACCGGTGCGCCAGCAACAACTCTGGCGGTCGGCGATCAGCACAGCCTTCCCCGGAGCGGACGCCGACGACGCCAGCCGGGAACGAATCGGCAGCCAACTCGAGATGCTGCGTCGGCTGAGAAACCGCGTCGCGCACCACGACAACCTCCTCCAGGTCGATGTCCGACATCGCTTCAACGGCATGCTCTCGCTGCTCGCCAAACTCGATCCCACCTTCCCGGCGCTTGCAGCGGCAAGGAGCTCGCTCCGGCAGCTGACCAAGGACGACCCGCGACGGGACTGGTGAAAGCGAACCTTGCGCTCGTTGACCATGCGATCAACAATGGCGGGATGGACGTCGTCATCGCTCCCCCGCAACCGTCTCCGCTGCACCAGGACACCGGCAGGCCACGCCGCACGACCCGCGTCGCCCTCGTGCAGACGCACTGGCTCGAGGACCCCGCTGCCCACCGCGCACAGCTCGCCGACGGCATCGCCTCCGCTGCCGCCACCGGTGCGACCGCCGTGTTCCTCCCCGAGCTCACCCTGCGCCGCTACCCCGGCGACACCCCGGCGACCGGCACCCCGAAGGACCTCGCCGAATCGCTCGAGGACGGCCCGACGGTGGCCTTCGCCCGCGCACAGGCGATCGAGCACGAGGTGTTCGTCCACGCCTCCCTGTACGAGCGGCCTGCCGACGACGACCAGCCCGACGACCCCCGTGGCTACAACACCGCCGTCCTCGTCGCCCCCGACGGCACCCTGGTCGGCCGGACCCGAAAGACCCACATCCCGATCAGCGCCGGCTACCACGAGGACACCTACTTCCGCCCGGGGACGGACGACGATGCCTTCCCGGTGTACGAGCCCGCCGGACTCGGCGCGCGTCTCGGCCTGCCGACCTGCTGGGACGAGTGGTTCCCCGAGGTCGCGCGGTCGTACGGTCTCGCCGGCAGCGAGGTCCTGGTGTACCCGACGGCGATCGGCTCCGAGCCGACGTTCCCGGACTTCGACACCGCCCCGATCTGGCGGCAGGTCATCGTCGCGAACGGCATCACCGCCGGCCAGTTCATGGTCGTCCCGAACCGGTGGGGCGACGAGGGCGACATCACCTTCTACGGGTCGTCGTTCATCTCGGACCCGTTCGGCCGCGTGCTCGCCGAGGCACCGCGTGACGCCGACGCGGTGCTCGTGGCGGACCTCGACCTCGAGGCCCGGACGGAGTGGCTCCGGCTGTTCCCCTTCTACGTGACCCGTCGACCGGACCTCTACGCGGGGCTCGTCGCCCCGGTCGACGAGGACCGCCACGCGTTCGGCGCACGCGACGCGATCGACGCGGCCATCGGGGTGGGGGCGACCGACGTCGGACCGGAGGCACGCGCATGACGTGGGTGATGCCTCCCGAGACGGCTCCACAGGAACGCACCTGGATGGCGTTCCCACGCCCCGGCCTGACGCTCGGTGACGACGCGGCGAGCGCCGAAGCGGCGCGGCGGACGTGGGCGACCACCGCCAACACGATCAGCGAGCACCAGCCCGTCACGATCGTCGTGGACCCGGTGGCGCGCAGCGACGCCCGCCGGCTGCTGTCGGAGCAGGTCGACGTGCTCGAAGCGCCGCTGGACGACTTCTGGATGCGCGACATCGGGCCGACGTTCGTCGTCGACGACGTGACCGGCGAGCTCGGCGCCGTCGACTGGGTCTTCAACGGCTGGGGCGCGAACCCGTGGTCGACGTGGACCCGTGACGCCGAGGTCGCTGCCACGGTCGCAGTCGCCGCCGGTGCCGAGCGGATCCCGTCGCTGCTCGTGAACGAGGGCGGGGCGATCCACGTCGACGGCACGGGCACCGTCCTGGTGACGGAGACCGTGCAGCTCGATCCGCGACGGAACCCGTACGCCGACCGTGAGCGCGTCGAACTCGAGCTCGCCCGGACGATCGGCGCGACGGACGTGGTCTGGCTGCCCCGCGGCCTGGCACGTGACTACGACGGGTTCGGCACCCGGGGCCACGTCGACATGGTCGCGACGTTCGCGGGCGCCCCGAGTGACACCAGCGGCACCAGGGCCACCAGCGGCACCACCGCCACCACGATGTCCCGCACCCTCCTGCTGCACGCGCAGCCCGACGCCGGCCACCCGGACCACCTGGTGATGCCGCAGATCCGTCGGGCACTCGAACAGGCCACGGACGCGACGATCGTCGAACTACCGGCCCCGTCGACCCTGACCGACGACGACGGCCCCGTCGACTGGAACTACGTCAACCACGTGGTGGTGAACGGCGCCGTGGTCGCCTGCGCCTTCGGAGACCCCGTTGCCGACGACCGCGCCCGCGGCATCCTCGCCGACGTGTACCCGGGCCGTCAGGTGCGTTCGATCGACGCCCGTGAGGTCTTCGCGCGCGGCGGCGGGCTGCACTGCATCACGCAGCAACAGCCGGCGGTCTGAGCCATCGCCGCGGTGTACAGCGACTCCCCGATGCCTGTACACCGCGGCCGGTCCGCACGGCGCCGGAGCGTCGGTATGGTGCTCCGAACCGGCCCGGGCGACGCTGCCCGGCCCCGAAGAGCAGGGAAGTCACATGGCATCACCGACCGCGGTCCCCGCACCGACGGCCTCGGCACCACCTGCGCGCGGCGGCTCCCTGAAGCGGAGCCTCGGGCTCTGGGCGATCGTCGGCCTGGGCCTCGGCTACATGACCCCAACGGTGGTGTTCGACACCTTCGGCATCGTCTCCGGGCAGACCGACGGGGCGGTGCCGAGCGCGTACCTGATCGCGCTGGTCATCATGGCGCTGACGGCGATCAGCTACGGCAAGATGGTCCGCGTCTACCCGGCCGCAGGCTCCGCGTACACCTACGTGCGGGAGTCGATGCACCCGAACCTCGGCTTCATGGTCGGGTGGGCGTCCCTGCTCGACTACCTGCTGCTGCCGATGGTGAACGCCCTCATCATCCGGCTCTACCTGGAGCAGGTGTTCCCGGCGCTGCCCCCGTGGGTGACGGTCGTCGTCTACACGGTGTTCGTGACGACGGTGATCTGCCTGTCGATGCGTGGCACGTCGAACCTCAACATGGTGCTGCTCGTCGGCGCGATCCTGGCGATGATCGCGTTCGTGGTCTTCACCGTGATCGAGCTCACGCACGGCGCGGGTGCCGGCACGATCGTCAGCGCCGAACCGTTCGTGCACGACGGTGTGACGATGTCGGCGCTGCTCACCGGCGCGACGGTGGTCTGCTTCTCGTTCATCGGCTTCGACGCGGTGACGATGTACACCGAAGAGGCCAAGTCGATCCGGATCATGCCGAAGGCGATCATGCTGACGGTGCTGCTCGGCGGCGCGATCTTCCTGGTTTCCGCGTACTTCGCGCAGCTGCGGTTCCCGACGAACGCCCCGTTCGGCGAGTTCACCGACGACCCGCTGCCGCAGATCGGCCTGCTCGTGGGCGGTCCGGTGTTCCAGGCGGTGCTCGTCTCGGCCGGGTTCGTCGCCGCGCTGGCGTCGGGGCTCGCGTCGCACGCGAGCGTCGCCCGCATGCTCATGGTGATGGGTCGGAACAACGTCCTGCCGAAGCGCGTCTTCGGCTACGTGCACCCCCGGACGCACACCCCGGTATTCAACGTGGTCTTCGTCGGCGCGGTCACCCTGCTCGCGATGAGCTTCTCGCTCGACACGGTCGCCGCCTACATCAACTTCGGTGCCCTCGTCGCGTTCACGTTCGTCAACGCCACGGTCATCGTGCACTTCGCCGTGCGGCAGGGTCGTCGTCACACGGCGGGCGACCGCTGGAAGTACATCGTGCTGCCGGGCCTCGCGATGGTCCTGACGGGGGTGCTCTGGTCGCAGCTCCACGCCGACGCACTGATCGCAGGAGGAGTGTGGGCGGCGATCGGCTTCGCCTACCTGCTCGTCATCACGAAGGGCTTCCGGGTCGCACCGAAGGGCTTCGACGAGAACCAGCCGGTCACCGGCGTGAACAAGCAGCTGACCGACCAGGCCTGACCCACCACGAGAGGACGCCATGTACGCCGTCACCGACCCCACCACGGGCACGACCCTCGAGACGTTCCCGACCATCACCGACGACGAGCTCCGGGCGGCGATCGCTGTCGCGGACCGCGCCCACCGCGAGCGCAGCAGCACCGTCGCCGACCGCGCCGCCCTGCTCCACCGCGTCGCCGACCTGTACCGCGAGCGGCGCGCCGATCTCGCGGCGACGATCGTGCGCGAGATGGCGAAGCCGATCGACCAGGCCGAGGGCGAGGTCGACTTCTGCGCTGACATCTACGACTACTACGCCGACCACGCCGAGGAGTTCCTCGCCGACCAGCCGATCACCCTGGCGGACGGTTCCGAGGGCAGCGCCTTCATCCGGAAGTCCTCGATCGGCGTGCTGCTCGGCATCATGCCGTGGAACTTCCCCGCCTACCAGATCGCCCGGTTCGCCGGTCCGAACCTGCTCATCGGCAACACGGTGCTGCTCAAGCACGCGCCCCAGTGCCCCGAGTCGGCGCTGGCGATCGAGCGCGTCTTCCACGACGCCGGGTTCCCCGAGGGCGCGTACACGAACGTCTTCGCGACGAACGACCAGGCCGCCGACGTCATCGCCGACCCACGCGTGCAGGGCGTCTCGCTGACCGGTTCCGCCCGCGCCGGTGCCGCTGTCGCCGAGATCGCGGGCCGGAACCTCACGAAGGTCGTGCTCGAACTCGGTGGATCGGACCCCTTCATCGTGCTGTCCACCGACGACCTCGACGCCGTGGTCGAGTCGGCCGTCACCACCCGCCTCGAGGGCAACGGGCAGGTCTGCAACGCCCCGAAGCGCTTCCTGGTGGTGGACGACCTGTACGACGACTTCCTGGCGAAGTTCACCGCCGCGATGTCTGCGGTCGCGCCGACGGATCCGAGCACGCCCGGTGCCGAGCTCGGCCCGCTGTCCTCGCCGGCCGCCGCCGACCGGCTGCAGGAGCAGCTCGCCGCGGCCGTCGAGCAGGGTGCCACGGTCGTCACGGGGGGCGACCGCCAGGGCAACGCTTTCGTGCCGACGATCCTGACCGACGTCACGCCGGACAACGACGCCTACCGCGAGGAGTTCTTCGGCCCCGTCGCCGCCGTGTACCGCGTCGCCGACGAGGACGCCGCCGTGGCACTCGCCAACGACACCCCGTACGGGCTCGGCTCGTACCTGTTCACCACGGACGCCGACCAGGCACTCCGCGTCGCGGACCGGCTCGAGGCCGGCATGGTCTACGTCAACATCGTCGGCGCGGACAGCCCGGAACTGCCGTTCGGCGGCGTCAAGGCGAGCGGGTTCGGCCGCGAGCTCGGCCCCCTGGGGGCCGACGAGTTCGTCAACAAGAAGCTGATCCGCATCGGCTGACGGACGCTCTGGACCCGGCTCCACGACGGACGGGAGGAACGGTGCCAGCTGGCACCGTGCCTCCCGTCCGCTCGTCGGTCGCCGCTACTGCTGCGGGTCGGCGGGCTCGCCGCCGGAGTCCGTGTCGCTGTCCTGCGCGGGGTCCTTCGTCGCGTCGCCCGTGGGCGACCCGTCCGGCAGGTCCTCGGTGTACTGCTCTTCGGCCTCGCTGGGGTCGCTGGATCCGTTCGCCGTCGTGTCGCTCATGGTCCGGACGCTACGCGCGGCCGTCGCTGCGCCCGTTCAGACGGACGAGCCAGCAGCGCCCGCGCCGGCGCTGACCGGGGTCACGGCGAGGATCTCGTCGGCGACCTCGCGCCCGATCCGCACCGCACCGTCGACGTGCTGGTACCCCTGCCCGGCCAGGTCGCTCGACGCGAACCGGATCGGACCGACGGCAGCACGCTGGTCGGCGCCGTAGCGGACGAGCCCACCCAGGTCGAAGCTCGCCGCGTAGGCGCCACGGGTCCACTCCTCGGTGCCCCAGTCGCTCTCGTAGTACACGACCGGACGCAGGGCCTCGTCGCCGTAGTAGTGCGCGAGCGAGCCGAGCACCCGGGCCTTCCGTTCCTCGGCCGACAGCGTGAACAGGTCGTCGGCGTGCTGGTCGGAGACGAACCCGACCAGCGTGCCCTGCTCGGAGCCGTGCTCGGTGTTGTCGTACGCCTCGTGCACGACCTCGTAGGGGCTGAACGCGGTGCCGGAGAGCCCGGCGCCGCGCCAGAACGGCCGGTCGTAGACGGCGTGCACCTTGATGACGAAGCCCATCGACAGGTGCTGGTGCAGCTGCTGCTGGCGACGGGGCAGCGGCGGCTCGTACGAGATCCGCGAGTACAGGGGCGGCGGCACGGCGACGAGCGCCTGCCGGGCGTGCACCTCGAGGCCGCCGTCGGCGAGCGCGACGACCCCCTCGTCGGTCCAGCGCAGGGTGCGCACCGGCGCGTTCAGGTGCACGGCGTCACCGAGGCGCTCGGCGAGCCGCTCGGACACCTGCTGCATCCCGCCGACGACCCGCTTGTCCAGGATGAAGTCGGCGTCGACCAGGTTCGCGAAGCTGCCGGCGGAGGCGGCCATCAGCAGGGCCTGCAGTGCCGAGAACGCGTGCGCGGGCTTCGTGAGCATGGCGCCCGCGATGAACAGCTCGACGTTGTCGGTGGCGACGCGGTCCGGGCTGAGCGTGTGCAGCCAGGCGCGGAACGAGGTCTCGTCCAGTGCCGCGGCGTCCGGGGTCTCCCAGGGTCGTGCGGGATCGACCGTCGCGACGTACTCGTCGACGACCGTGACGAGCCGCTCGATCTCGTTCGCCGTCGCTTCGGGCAGCGGGAAGATGTCGCCGGTGTACTCGGTGCGGGTGCCCGCGGCGTCGACGTAGACGCTGGAGCCCTCGCGGTACCGGTCGTAGGTGTCGAGCCCGAGTTCGTCGAGGGTCTCGAGCAGCGCGGTCTGGTCGGGCGAGACCCACTGGCCGCCGATCTCGAGCGTGACGCCGTCGATGTCGTTCGTCCAGGTGCGTCCGCCCACGCGGTCGCGTGCCTCGAGCACCGTGACGGTGATCCCCGCCGCGCGCAGGCGGTTCGCGGCGGTCAGGCCGGTGACACCGGCTCCGATGACGACGACGTCGCTCTCGATCATCGTGCTGCTCCTTCGGTGGTGGTGCTCCGGAACGGGTCCGGGGTCAGCGTGTACATGGTCTCGAGGTACTCGGCGATGCCCTCGCCGCCGCCCTCGCGACCGAGCCCGGACTGCTTCACACCGCCGAACGGGGCGGACGCGTTCGAGACGACACCGGTGTTGAGTCCGAGCATCCCGGTCTCGAGGCGCTCCACGAGGCGCTGGCCGCGAGCCGGGTCCTCGGTGAACGCGTAGCCGACCAGACCGTACTCGGTGTCGTTGGCGGCGGCCACGGCCTCGTCCTCAGTGCGGAAGGTCCGGATCGCCAGGACGGGCCCGAAGATCTCGTCGCGGAGCAGGTCGCTGCCGGGCTGCACGTCGGTCAGGACCGTGGGCGCGTAGAAGGTGCCGGGGCCGTCGACCGGGTGACCGCCGGTGCGGAGCGTCGCCCCGCGGTCGAGCGCGTCGGTGACCAGGCGGTGCGCCTTGTCGACGGCGCGGTCGTCGATGAGCGGTCCGATGGCGACGCCGTCCTCGGTGCCGCGTCCGACCCGCATGGCCTCGACGCGTGCGGTGACCCGGCGGGCGAACTCGTCGACGACGTCCTCGTGCACCAGGAACCGGTTCGCGGCGGTGCAGGCCTGCCCGGTGTTGCGGAACTTCGCGGCGAGCGCGCCCTCCACGGCCAGGTCGAGGTCGGCGTCGGCGAACACCAGGAACGGGGCGTTGCCGCCGAGCTCCATGCTCGTCCGGAGCACGTTCTGCGCCGCCTGGGCGAGCAGCGTGCGTCCGACCGGCGTCGAGCCGGTGAAGGACAGCTTCCGGAGCCTGGGGTCGGCGATCACCGGCCCGGAGACGTCGGCGGCGCGGGTGGTCGGCACCACGTTGACCACGCCGGCGGGCAGTCCGGCCTCGCGCAGCAGGTCGACGAAGAGCAGGGTCGTCAGCGGCGTCAGTTCGGCCGGCTTCACGACGACCGTGCAGCCGGCGGCGAGCGCCGGTGCGATCTTCCGCGTGGCCATCGCCAGCGGGAAGTTCCACGGCGTGATCAGGAACGCGGGACCGACGGGCTTGTGCGAGACGGTGGCGCGGCCGGTGCCCTCCGGGTTGACGCCGTACGAGCCGCCGATCCGGACGGCCTCCTCCGAGAACCAGCGCAGGAACTCGCCGCCGTAGGCGACCTCGCCGCGGGCCTCGGCGAGCGGCTTGCCCATCTCGAGCGTCATGAGCAGCGCGAAGTCCTCCCGTCGTTCCTGGAGCAGGTCGAACGCGCGCCGCAACAGTTCGGCGCGCTGTCGCGGTGGCGTGGTCGCCCAGCCCGTCTTGGCTGCTTCCGCGGCGTCGAGGGCTCGGACACCGTCTCCGGGGGTTGCGTCGGCGATGTCGAGCAGCGTCTCGCCGGTGGCGGGGTCGACGACGGCGAAGGTCCGGCCGTCGGCCGCCGGCTGCCAGACGCCGTCGACCAGGAGGCCCGTGGGGACGCGCGCGAGCAGCTCGCGTTCGGCGTCGGTGCGGTCGGCCGCGGGGGCGGTGGTGGTGACGGTGGTCATGCTGTTGCGAGTCCTTCCAGGACGACGTCGAGTCCCTCGTGGAGCAGGGCGTCGTCGATCGACAGTGGGGGCAGGAACCGGACGACGTTGCCGTACGTGCCGGCGGTCAGCGCGATGACACCGTGCTCGAACGCGTGCCGCACCACCTTCCCGGTCAGTGCGGCGTCCGGTTCGCCGGTCGCGGGGTCCACGAGTTCCATCGCGACCATCGCGCCACGTCCGCGGACGTCTCCGATCCGCGGGTCGGTCGTCTGCGCCGTCCGGAGCCGTCCGAGCAGCACGTCCCCGATCTCGCGGGCGCGGTCGATCAGCCCGTCGTGCTCGAACGCGTCGATCGCGGCGAGCGCGGCGGCGCACGCGATCGGGTTGCCGCCGTAGGTGCCGCCGAGCCCGCCGACGTGGGCGGAGTCCATGATCTCGGCACGACCGGTCACGGCGGACAGGGGCAGACCGCCGGCCATGCCCTTCGCGGTGGTGACGACGTCCGGCACGATCCCCTCGTGCTCGCTGGCGAACATCGCCCCGGTGCGCGCGAAGCCGGTCTGCACCTCGTCGGCGATGAGGACGACGCCGTTGGCCGTGGCCCACTCCGACAGGGCGGTGAGGAAGCCCGGTGCGGGGACGACGAAGCCGCCCTCACCCTGGATCGGCTCGATGAGCACCGCAGCGGTGTTCGCCGCGCCGACCTGCTTCTCGATCTGGCTGATCGCGCGCTTCGCCGCCTCGGGCCCGGAGAGTCCGTCGTGGAAGGGGTAGGACATCGGCACCCGGTAGACCTCGGGCGCGAACGGTCCGAAGCCGTCCTTGTACGGCTGGTTCTTCGCGGTGAGCGCCATCGTCAGGTTCGTCCGACCGTGGTACGCGTGGTCGAACACCACGACGGCCTGTCGACCGGTGTGCTTGCGCGCGATCTTCACGGCGTTCTCGACGGCTTCGGCGCCGGAGTTGAACAGGGCCGTCCGCTTCTCGTGGTCACCGGGGGTCAGGCGGTTGAGGGCCTCGGCGACGGCGACGTAGCCGTCGTAGGCGGCGATCGTGAAGCACGTGTGGGTGAAGGCAGCGACCTGCTCGGTGACCGCGGCGACGACACCGGGGTGCGCGTTGCCGACGCTCGTCACGGCGATGCCCGAGCCCAGGTCGACGAACGAGTTGTCGTCGGCGTCCACCACGACCCCACCACCGGCAGCGACGACGGCGATCGGCACGGCGACGCCGACCCCGGCCGCGACGGCACCGGCCTTCCGCGCCATGAGCTCGCGTGACCGCGGGCCGGGGACGGCCGTGACGAGCCGTCGCTCCTGGGGCAGCGAGGGGCCGCCGGTGGGCGTACTGATCGAGGGTGCTGCGGTGGAGGACATGCGGCGATCGTAGGAGCCTGCGGCGGTCCGGACGGCTGTCCATCGTGTACACCGGCACCCGCTTCGATCGCCCCGGTGGATAAGGTGCTCGCATGCCCGCGACGCTGCGTTCCCTGTTGCACCGAGCCGACCTCCGCCTCCGCCTGCTCACCGATGCCGACTCGGGCGCACTCGACGCCCCGCTGTCGTGGCTGCACAGTTCCGACCTCGAGGACCCGACGCGGTTCCTGGCCGACGGGCAGGGACTGCTGACGACCGGCACCCAGTTCGGCACCGAGGCCGAGGTCCCGGAGGACGTCGCGGGCCCCTACGTCCGCCGGCTCGTCGAGCGTGGCGTCGTCGCACTCGGCTTCGGCACCGAGGTCGTCCGCGCCGGCACCCCGGACGCCCTCGTCGCAGCCTGCGAACAGGACGGACTCCCCTTGTTCGAGGTGCCCTACGAGACCTCCTTCATCGCGGTGGCGCAGGCGAACGCCGAAGCCGTCGCCCGTGACGCGAACGCCCGGAACGCCTGGGCCCTCGCCGCGCAGCGGGCGATCTCGCTCGCGGCGATGCGCCCGGACGGACTCGGCGCGACGATCGCCGAGCTCTCCGGGCAGCTCGACGGCTGGGTCGGACTCTTCGACGTCTCGGGGCGCCTGGACCGTGGGCACCCGGCGGACGGCGTGCCCGACCAGGACCTCGAGCTGCTCCGGACCGAGGCACTACGCCTGTTGCGTGCGGGACAGCGGGCGAGCCTGCCGGTGACGACCGAGCACCACACCGGGTTCACGCTGCAGACCCTCGGCAGCGGTGGCCACCTGAGCGGCGTGCTCGCGATCGCCAACGGAGGAGCACTCGACCGCGCCGGACGCGAGGTGGTGACCTCCGTGATCGCCCTCGCCGGCCTCGCACTGCAGCAGAACCGCGAGCTGGCCAGGGCACGCGGGCTCCTGCGCACCGGGCTCCTCACCATGCTCTCGGTCGGCGATCCGGAGGTCGTCCAGTCGACGTCGCGCGAGGTGTGGGGGCCGCTGCCCGCCGAACCGGTCCGGATCGCGGCCGTCGACGTCGCGGACCAGGACCTCGACACCGTCGTCGACCTGCTCGAACTGTGGGTGCAGGACCGGCCCGGACAGCTCTTCTTCGCCGTCGACGACGCACTCTTCCTGTGCGTGAGCGCCGACGACACCGCGATCGTCGAGGAGCTCGTCGGGCGCTTCGACCTGCGCGCCGGTCTGTCGGACGGTGCCGCGTACCGCTCGTTCGGCCGCGCCCGCACCGAGGCCGTGCAGGCCCTCGACCGCCGCCGCGAAGGACGCCCGGGCACCACCGAGTTCGGCGACCTCGCCCGGGAGGGCGTCCTCGCACACCTGGCCCACGTGGACGTGGACGCGGGAGCCGTCGCCCGCGCGTTCCTCGCTCCCCTGCTCGAACACGACCGGTCGGCGGGCACCGAGCTCACCCGCACCGTCCGCGCCTGGCTCGAGCAGAACTGCGAGTACGACCGGGCCGCCCAGGTGCTCGGCATCCACCGCCACACCGCACGCTCCCGGGTCGAGCACGCCGGCCGGCTCCTGGACCGCGACCTCTCCGTCTTCGCGACCCGAGCCGACCTGTGGGCGGCGTTCGTCGTCGAGGGCGCGTGACGCCCGGATACGGTGGGACGATGCCGTCGACACCGGCCCGCCGGCGCCTCAGCCCGGCCGAACGCGAGGCCCAGATCACGGCCGCCGCGGTCGACCTGGCGCGCGCCGAGGGCCTCGCGGCGGTCACCCTCCGCGGGGTCGCCGCGGTGATCGGGGTCGCGCCCTCGCTCGTCGCCCACTACCGCCCGAGCATGGAGAACCTGGTCGGCGAGACCTTCCGCACCGTCGCGGACGCCGAGGTCGCCGAGGTCCGCGCGATCGTCACCGACGTCCCCGACCCCGTCTCCGGCCTCCGCACCCTGCTCGGCTGCATCGCCGACCCCGCACGCGACGACGTCGCCGCCCTCTGGGCCGACGCGTGGAGCATCGGCCGCACGAACGCGGCACTGGCGACCGCGGCACGCGACGTCATGGACGACTGGCAGCTCCTGGCGACCACGGTCGTCGTCGACGGTGTGCACGCCGGCGCGATGCGCACCGACGACCCGGACGGCGTCGGACGCCTGCTCTTCGCGCTCGTCGACGCCACCAACGGGTACGCGCTCGTCGACTACCTCGACCGCCCGACCCGCGAGGGCCTGGTCCGCACGACGATCGCCCGCGCCGTCGGCCTGGACGCGTCAGCGCTGGCCGGGTGACACCCGCCGCAGTGCCACCCACTGCAGCAGCATGATCGTCTTGCCGTCGGCGATCCGGCCGTCCTCGACCATCGCGAGCGCCTCGTCGAGCGGCAACTCGAGCACCTCGATGTCCTCACCCTCGTCCTCGACCCCACCGCCGGCCTCGACCCGGTCCGCCGGCGTGTAGGCACCGACGTAGAAGTGGACGCGCTCGGTCACCGAACCGGGGCTCATGAACACGTCCCCCAGGTGCTCGAGCGCGCCGAGCCGGATGCCGAGCTCCTCGGCGGCCTCACGTCGGACGGCGGTCTCGGGTCGTCCTCGTCGAGCAGCCCCGCCGCTGCCTCGATCAGCATGCCGTCCGGGTGGCCGTTCACGTACGCCGGCCACCGGAACTGCCGGGTGAGCAGGACCGTACGGCGCTCGGCGTCGTACGGCAGCACCGTGGCACCGTTCCCGCGGTCGTAGGTCTCACGCTGCTGCCGGTCCCACCGGCCGTCCCGGCGCCGGACGTCGAGCGTCGTGCGACGGAGCACGTGCCAACCGTCCGACACGACCTCGACGTCCCGCACGACGACGTCGGGGTTGCGGTCGAGGTCACGGCCGACGGCGTCGAGTCCGGTCCGCCCCCGGGCATCGGGGACGTCGACACCGGGGCGGGGGGCTGCTGCACGATCATCGGTCACCCGGTCACGCTAGCGGCGGGGCCGTCCGCAGGACCTGCACGCCCGGTACCGTGCAGCCATGACCAGCACCCTGTTCACCCGCCGCCCGGACCGACCGCAGGTGGTCACCGTGTCGTTCGTGCTCTGGCTCGTCTGGGTCGCCGTCTGCCTGGTGGCGACCGTCCTGCAGTTCGTCGCGGGGACGGCGACGACCGGCCTCGGCACGGTCCTGACGGTGCTCGTCGCGGTCGTCGTCTGGGGGCTCGTCGGCTGGGCCGTCGTCCGCATGGCCGGCGGGTCGCGGGTGGCACGCATCGTGCTGGTCGTCGTCGCAGCGGCCCGCGCTGCCCTCAGCCTCACGAGCGGCGAACTCGGACTCCTGACGATCGCACTGTCGGTCGTCGCCGCGGTCCTCTTCTTCCTGCCCAGCGCGCGCCCGTTCTTCGCACCGAGCGGTGCGGGAAGAACCGGCCACGGGTTCTCCGGAACCGGCGTGTCGGGGCCGAGCCGTGCCTCCAGGCCGGATCCCGACCATGCGACGGGCACCGATCGGACCTGATCCGCACCCCGCCGACCGTTCCGGGCGGCACACCCCGAGAACGAGGAAAGGCCCCGGATTCCTCCGGGGCCTTCCTCGTTTCGCCTGGTGCGCGAGGGGGGACTTGAACCCCCACGCCGTTTCCAGCACACGGACCTGAACCGTGCGCGTCTACCAATTCCGCCACTCGCGCCAGCCCCAAAACACTACCACGCACAGACTGCCCCCTGCGCCAACCACTACCATGCAGTGGTTGGCGACCGACGATTCTGGAGACACATGGGCCTGCTGGACAACTTCGAGCGAGGGCTGGAGCGCGCCGTGAACGGCGCGTTCGCGAAGACCTTCCGCTCCGGTGTGCAGCCGGTCGAGATCTCGAGTGCCCTGCGCCGCGAGCTCGACACGAAGGCCGCCGTGGTGTCCCGCGAGCGGATCCTGGTGCCGAACGAGTTCACCGTGCGTCTGGCGCCACCGGACTTCACGCGCATGAACGACGTCGGTCGTCCACTGATCGACGAACTCACGCAGATGGCCCACCAGCACGCCGTCGCACAGAACTACTCGTTCTCCGGACCGGTCACCATCCGACTGCAACAGGACGGCACGCTCTCCACGGGCATCCTGCAGATCGACTCCACCACGGTGCAGCGCGACGTCGCCTGGATCGCCGTGCTCGACATCGGTTCGCAGCGCCACCGCCTGCAGCGCGGACGCACCGTGATCGGCCGCGGCAGCGACGCGGACATCACGATCGCGGACACCGGGACGAGCCGGAAGCACGTCGAGGTCCTCTGGGACGGGAAGCACGCCCAGGCCACCGATCTGGGCTCGACGAACGGCTCGAAGCTGAACGGTCAGCACTTCCAACAGGCGATCGTGGAGCCGGACTCCACCATCGAGATCGGTCGTACCCGTATGGTGTTCCGGGTGATCCCGGAGAACGACGGAGGTGCTCGATGACCACAGGCCTGACCCTGCTCGTCCTGCGCTTCGCGTTCCTCGCGGTGCTCTGGCTGTTCGTCTTCGTGATCGTCTTCGCCCTCCGCAGTGATCTCTTCGGCCAGCGCGTGCGCACGATCCCCATGGATTCCAAGTCGGCACCCTCCGGCCCGACGACCCCGACGATCCCCGCAGCGGCGGCGCCGGCAGCGGCCTCGGGCGGCGCGTTCACCGACCTGATCGGGCAACCGACCGCCGCGACCCAGTCCCCCTCGCCGGCCGCGGTGCGTCTCGTGATCACCGAGGGCGCGCGCGAGGGCATGGAGATGCCCCTCGGCGGCGGACCGATCACGATCGGTCGCTCCAGCGAGTCCAACGTCGTGATCCGCGACGACTACACCTCGACCAACCACGCCCGGCTCGACCTGCGCGCCGACGGCTGGCTCCTCACCGACCTCGAGTCCACGAACGGCACCTTCGTCAACGGTCAGAAGGTGAGCGCTCCCCTGATCGTCGCGGAGCGCACGCCGATCACGATCGGGACGACGACGTTCGAGCTGCGGCGGTAACCCGGCATGACCGCTCGCACGCTGAGCGCCGCTGTGTCCCACGTGGGCCGCATCCGCGCGAACAACCAAGACTCCGGCTACGCCGGGGCGCACCTGTTCGCGGTCGCGGACGGCATGGGCGGGCACGCCGGCGGCGACGTCGCCTCGGCGATCGCGATCCGGCGCATCCGCGAGGTCGACCGCGAGTTCCCGTCGGCGCACGACGCCGAGTTCGCGTTGCAGTCGGCGTTGATCGCGGCGAACCAGCTCATCACCGAGACGGTGTTCGAGCACCAGGAGCTCACCGGCATGGGCACCACGGTGTCCGCGATGATCCGGGTCGGCGAGCAGATCGCGATCGCGCACATCGGCGACTCGCGCATCTACCGGCACCGCGACGGTGAGCTGCAGCAGATCACGTCGGACCACACCTTCGTGCAGCGCCTGGTCGACAGCGGCCGGATCACCCCGGAAGAAGCAGCGGTCCACCCCCGCCGCTCGGTGCTCATGCGCGTGCTCGGCGACGTCGACGCCGCACCGGAGGTCGACACCGCGATCATGGACATCCAGCCGGGCGACCGCTGGCTGCTGTGCTCCGACGGCCTGTCGTCGTACCTGGCCGAGGAACGCATCCGCCACGCCCTGGCGTCGAACATGGACGCCAACCAGGTCACCCAGCGCCTCGTCAAGGAGACGCTCGACCACGGCGCCCCCGACAACGTCACCGTCGTGGTCATGGACGTCACCGCGGACGATGTCGACGACGATGACGACGCGGCCACCACCGTCGGCTCCGCGGCCGCTCCCCTGACCTTCGAGGCATCGACCGGCCGCAAGCCGATCCGCCTCCCCACGATCCTGCTGCACCCGCTCAAGGTCACCACCGCGCCCGAGGACTCGCACTTCGAGCCCGAGTCCGACCAGTTCTTCGCGGAGCTCATCGCCGAGGACCGCCGACGCCGCATCCGACGCCGGGTGTCGTGGACCGTCGCGCTCGTGGTCGCCGTCGCCGTGCTCGTCGGCGCGGTGTTCATCGGCTGGCGGATCACGCAGGACCACTACTACGTCGGCACCGACCGGGGCACCGTCGCGATCTACAAGGGCGTCCAGCAGTCGATCGGCCCACTGGCGCTGTCGGACGTCTACGAGGACACCGACATCACCGTGTCGATGCTGCCGGACTACACCCGCGAGAACGTCCGCTCGACGATCAACGCGCAGTCGCTCGGCGACGCGCGCGACATCGTCGACCGCCTCCGCAAGGCCGCCGAGACCGGGCAGGACCAAGCCGGCACCGGCGGCGACGGCGGATCCACCTCCTCGCCCTCGCCGTCCCCGACCCGGTCGTCGACGCCCTCGCCGACCCGGGGCTCGCGATGAGCAACGCCACCGCCCAGTCGTTCACCCAGGCGATCACGATCAAGCTCCGTGAACCCGCACGCGCTCGGAACCTCGAGCTCGTGCTCCTCGTCATCGCCTGCGGCATCTGCGCCGGCGCGATGGTCCTCGTGCAGCTCGGCACGAAGGGTCGGCTCTTCGACACCTCGGTGCTGTGGGTCGGCGGGGGCATCCTCGGCCTCGGGCTCGTGATGCACGTGGTGCTGCGGGTCGTCGCGAAGAACGCCGACCCGTTCATCCTGCCGATCGCGCTGGTGCTGAACGGCATCGGCATCGCCGAGATCTACCGCATCGACGTCCACAACGGCCTGTCCGGCTGGGACGCCATCGGCGTGAAGCAGATCGTCTGGACGATGCTCGCGATGGTCCTGGCGATCATCACGCTCGTCGCCGTCCGCAACCACCGGTTCCTGCAGCGCTACCGGTACATCTTCATGGCCCTGACGATCGTCCTGCTGCTCCTGCCGATGCTGCCCGGCATCGGCACGAACATCGGTGGCGCGCGGGTCTGGATCAAGATCGGCCCGTTCTCGTTCCAGCCCGGCGAGCTCGCGAAGATCACGATGGCGCTGTTCTTCGCCGGGTACCTCGTCACCGCACGTGACTCGCTGTCGATCGTCGGCAAGAAGTTCCTCGGCATGACGTTCCCGCGGGCCCGCGACCTCGGACCGATCCTGGTGATGTGGGGCGCCGCGATGGCGGTCCTCGTCTTCCAGCGCGACCTCGGCACAGCGCTGCTGTACTTCGGCCTGTTCCTCGTGATGATCTACGTCGCGACCGCCCGCATCAGCTGGGTCATCATCGGCCTCGCGCTGTTCGTCGGCGGTGCCCTGGTCGCGCAGAGCGCCCTCGAGTACGTGCACGGTCGGTTCGAGCAGTGGCTCGACCCCTTCAACCAAGAGGTCTTCAGCCGCGACACCCAGGCGAGCTACCAGCTCGTGCAGGGCCTGTTCGGCTTCGCGAACGGCGGGATCACGGGCACCGGCCTCGGGCAGGGTCGCCCGTACATCACGCCGGTCGCCAACGCCGACTACATCATCGCCTCGCTCGGCGAGGAACTCGGGCTGATCGGTGTCTTCGCGATCCTCGCGCTCTTCATCGTCCTGGCGTCGCGGGGCCTGCGCGTGGCGTTCATGGCCCAGGACGACTTCGGCAAGCTGCTCGGTGTGGGCTTCGGCTTCATCATCGCGCTGCAGGTCTTCGTCGTCGTCGGCGGCATCACCCGGATCATCCCGGTGACGGGCCTGACCACGCCCTTCATGGCAGCGGGTGGTTCCTCGCTCATCGCCAACTGGATCATCGCCGCGATGCTGCTGCGACTCACCGATTCCATCCCAGCCGAACAACGCGTCCAGCAGGGTGCGATCCCCGCCGCGAGCGGGCGGTCTGCGCGCGCGACCAGGAAGGAGCGTCGTCGATGAACCGACAGCTCCGCGGTGTCTCGACCGTCATCGTGCTCATGTTCGTCGCACTCTTCGTGTCGACGACCTCGATCCAGTTCTTCTCGGCGGACACGCTCCGCGCCGACTCCCGCAACTCACGAACCATCTTGGACAGTTACTCGACCAAGCGCGGTGCGATCCTCGTCGACGGCAGCCCGATCGCCGAGTCGACCCCCGTGGACGACCAGTACGAGTACCAGCGCAAGTACACGAACGGCGACCTGTACTCGGCCGTCACCGGGTACTTCACCATCGGTCAGGGCAACACCGGCATCGAGAGCGCGGAGAACACCGTGCTGTCCGGCAACTCGGACGCGTCGTTCTTCCAGAACCTCAACTCGATCCTCACCGGCCAGGACGTCCAGGGCGACAACGTCAACCTGACGATCGACCCCGCCGTCCAGCAGGCCGCGTACGACGCCCTCGGCTCGAACAGCGGCGCCGTGGTCGCGATCCAGCCGAAGACCGGCAAGATCCTCGCCATGGTGTCGAAGCCGAGCTACGACCCGAACACGCTCACCTCACACGACACCGCGAAGGTCAAGGAGCAGTACGACGCCCTGCTCGGCGCCTCGTCGTCCCCGCTGCAGAACCGTGCGATCGGCGGCGACCTGTACACGCCGGGATCGGTGTTCAAGCTCGTCGTCGCGTCGGCTGCCCTCGAGGGCGGCAAGTACAACCTCGACTCGACGTTCCCGAACCCGTCGCGCCTGCAGCTCCCCGGCACGAGCTCGTACATCAACAACGCCGAGGGCGGCACGTGCGGCGGCGGCGACAAGGTCAAGCTCCGCACGGCCATCCAGTACTCGTGCAACATCCCGTTCGCCGAGCTCGGACAGAAGCTCGGGTACGACGCGATCAAGAGCATGGCCGACAAGTACGGCTTCGGTGACGCCATCGAGGTCCCGATGTCCGCGACCGCCAGCCAGTACCCCGAGGTCGACTCCACCGCGCAGCTCATGCTGAGCGCGTTCGGACAGGCGAGCGTCCGGGTGTCCCCGCTGCAGATGGCCATGGTGTCGGCCGGCATCGCGAACGGCGGCAAGGTCATGCAGCCCTCGCTCGTCGACTCGATCACCACGAGCGACCTGAAGACGGTCGAGTCCTTCTCCCCGAGGCAGTACAGTGATCCGCTGTCCTCCTCCGAGTCCGCTGACCTCACCGAAGCCATGCAGAGCGTCGTGAACGCCGGGACCGGAACGAATGCCAAGATCGACGGTGTCGACGTCGCAGGGAAGACGGGCACGGCCGAGGGCGGAACAGGCGATCCCTACACCCTCTGGTTCACCGGGTTCGCGCCCGCGAATGACCCGGAGGTCGCCGTGGCGGTCGTCGTCGGAGACGGCGGCGGGCTCGGTCAGTCGGGAGTCGGCAACACAGTCGCGGCCCCGGTCGCGAAGAAAGTCATGGAGGCGGTGCTGAACAAATGAGACCCACCAGCGGACTCACCTTCGGTGGGCGGTACCAGCTCTCGTCCCGGGTCGCCATCGGCGGCATGGGAGAGGTGTGGCAGGCCACCGACCTCGTCATCGGCCGAACCGTCGCACTCAAGATCCTCAAGGACGAGTACCTCGGCGACCCCGGGTTCCTCGAGCGTTTCCGCGCCGAGGCCCGCCACGCTGCGCTCGTCAACCACGAGGGCATCGCCAACGTCTTCGACTACGGCGAAGAGGACGGCAGCGCCTACCTCGTGATGGAGCTCGTCCCCGGCGAAGCGCTCTCGACCATGATCGAGCGCGAGCACACGCTGCCGGTCGACAAGGTCCTGGACATCGTCGCGCAGACCGCGAACGCCCTGCAGGCCGCCCACGCGGTCGGTCTCGTGCACCGCGACATCAAGCCCGGAAACCTGCTCATCACGCCGGACGGCCGCGTCAAGATCACCGACTTCGGCATCGCACGCATCGCCGACCAGGTCCCGCTCACCGCGACCGGCCAGGTCATGGGCACCGTGCAGTACCTCTCTCCGGAGCAGGCGAGCGGGCACCCGGCGTCGCCGTCGACCGACATCTACTCGCTCGGCATCGTCGCGTACGAGGCCCTCGCGGGTCGTCGACCCTTCACGGGTGAGTCGCAGGTCGCGATCGCGATGGCGCACATCAACGAGCAGCCGCCGGCGCTGCCCGGGGACATCCCCGAGCCCGTCGCCGCCCTCGTGATCTCGTGCATCGCGAAGAAGCCCGCCGATCGTCCCGCCACCGCCGCCAACCTGGCGCGCGCCGCACAGGCGCTCCGCCGTGGTGACGTCGCGGCGGCCACCGTCGCCGTCCCCGCCATCGCGCAGGGCGGCACCGTGGCGTTCAACCCGCCGCAGGGTCAGGGCAACGACGCTGCCACGGCGCTGCTCGGCACCCAGTCCGGTGCGGCCGCCGGCGGTGCCGGTGGACCCGTCGGACCGCGGTCCCCGGCGACCGACGAGCCCGAGGAACCGAAGAAGAAGCGCGCCTGGATCTGGTGGGTCGTCGGCATCGTCGTCGTGCTCGCGATCGCCGGTGTCGTCGGAACGTTCGCGCTGAACGGTGCTGCAGACCCGGACCCGACCCCGTCGAAGTCCGCCTCGAAGACCCCGCGTCCGACCACGACACCGTCCGAGACCCCGTCCCAGACGCCGGTCGACACCCGCGTGACCGTGTCGGCGGCCGACTACACGGGCCAGAACGCCGAGCAGGTCGCGAACCAGCTCCGTGGTCAGGGTCTGGTCGCCGAGGTCGTCGCCGGGTCGAACGCGACGTCCTCCGACCAGGTCGGCACCGTCGAGTCGCTCAGCCCCGAGGGCAGCCTCGAGCAGGGCACGACGGTGACGATCAAGGCGTTCGGCGACGTGCTGACCGCCGAGGCCCCCGAGCGTGCGACCGGTGGCTCCGTGAGCGACTCCGGCCGCGTCACGTTCAGCTGGCCGTCCTACGACAAGTGCCCCGCCGGGTACTCCGACGTGAGCTACACGTACACGATCGACAACGGCACGGTCCCGTCGAACGGCAGCAGCTCGGGCTCGACCTCCGGCACGGCGGTCACCGTCGCGGCTGCGCAGTCCGGCACGGTGACCCTGTCCTACAAGGTGACCTGCAAGTCGCCGCAGTCCGGCACGGCGGTCGTCTCCGACTCGTCGCCCGGGGCGCAGGTCACCTGGACCGAGCCCACCGAGGAGCCCACGACGGACCCGAACGACGGCATCGACCCCACCGACGCCCCGATGGACGGCAACTGAACGACCCCCGGACGGGGACTGTCGACACCGTTCGGTAACGGTTCGGTCGACCCCTCCCGGACCAGCGTCTCACCAGGTTCGGCTGCCGTACACTAGCCCGGACGGACAGACGGAGGAGTACGTGCCAGAAGGTGTGACCGCGGGGATCACCCTCCTCGCCAACCGTTACGAGATCGGTGACGTCATCGGTCGAGGCGGCATGGCAACCGTGCACCTCGGCAACGACACCCGTCTCGGTCGCAAGGTCGCGGTGAAGCTCTTGAAGCCGAGCCTGGCCAACGACCCGGCGTTCCGCACCCGGTTCCGGCAGGAAGCCCAGGCCGCCGCACGCATGGCGCACCCGACGGTCGTCCGCGTGTACGACGCGGGCGAGGAGACCGTGACCGAGGCCTCGGGCGCCGAGGTGCAGGTCCCCTTCATCGTGATGGAGTACGTCGAGGGCCGCCCGCTCTCCGACATCATCGCCGAGGGCGCCGTCGCTCCGGCCGAGGCCGTCCGCATCACCGAGGGCATCCTCACCGCGCTCGAGTACTCGCACCGCGCCGGCGTCGTGCACCGGGACATCAAGCCCGCCAACGTCATGGTCACGCACAGCGGCCAGGTCAAGGTCATGGACTTCGGCATCGCCCGCGCCATCACCGACACCTCGGCCACCGTCGCGCAGACCACGTCGATCCTCGGCACCGCGTCGTACTTCTCGCCGGAGCAGGCCCGCGGCGAGACCGTCGACGCCCGCACGGACATCTACTCCACCGGTGTCGTGCTGTTCGAGCTCCTCACCGGCCGTGCGCCCTTCCTCGGGGACACCCCGGTGGCGGTGGCCTACCAGCACGTCAGCGAGCAGCCCGTCGCACCGTCCTCGATCACGCCAGCGGTCTCGCCGGCGCTCGACGCCGTGACCCTGCACGCTCTGGTGAAGGACCGCACGCGCCGCTTCCAGAACGCAGCAGAGTTCCGCTCGGACCTGCAGCAGGCTGCTGCGGGCCGGGTGCCGGCGTCCACCAAGAAGATCCAGCAGAACGCGGCGAACGACGCCTCGACGGTGCTGTTCGGGGTCGACCCGCGCACCACGTCGAACCCGGCCGCGGCGTTCCGCGAGCTCGACGACGACACGGCTGAGCACCGCCCGCAGCGCACGCAGAACCGTCCGCCGGTGGCGTGGATCTGGGTCGGGATCCTGCTGACGGTCGCGGTCATCGTCGGTGTGGTGTTCTTCGTCGCGAACCTGCAGCCGGGCAAGCCGCCGGTGTCGTCGTCCGTGAGCGTCCCGAACGTCACCGGGTCGACCTTCAGTGCCGCGTCCACCGCCCTCGAGAAGAAGGACCTCACGGCCGTCAAGGTCGAGGAGAACTCCGACTCGGTCGACAAGGGCATGGTCATCCGCACCGACCCCGGTTCCGGCATCAACGTGGGCCGCAAGTCCAGTGTCAACGTCGTCGTGTCCCTCGGCCCCGAGCGGGTCCCGGTACCCGAACTGAACGGGCAGTCTCAGGCAGCGGCGCAGCAGGCGCTGGACGATGCCGGGTTCCGTGTCGGCGCGATCAGTTCCGACTACTCGTCCGACGTGCCGGAGGGCACCGTGATGAGTTCCGACCCCGAGTCCGGCTCGCTCCACACCAAGGGCATCGTGATCAACCTCACGGTCTCCAACGGCAAGGTCCAGCTGCCGAACGTCACGAACCAGCAGTTCTCCGAGGCCAAGGCGTCGCTCGAGCAGCTCGGCCTCACCGTGACGCCGTCACCGTCGTACTCGTGCACGGGCGGCCTCGTCACGCAGCAGGACACCCCCCAGGGCGACATCGCCCAGGGCAGTGCCGTCACGCTGACGTACTGCGCGGCGAGCCAGCCGACCCGCGCCCCGTCGACCGACAACGGGGACGACAAGGGCGACAACGGCGGGGACAACGGCGGGGACAACGGCGGGGACAACGGCGACGGTCGCTGACCGTTCCGATCACTGACGGCGTCTCCGCGGCTCTCGAGTCGACCGCACGCATGCGCGTGCAGCGTGACGGGCCGGTAACGGGCCTCCTGTCGGCACGCTGACGGCCAGGAGGCCCGGCGCACCCCCGCCACGCGACCGCAGCTCGTCAGGTCGTCGCGTCCACTGCTGCGGCCGCCACCGTCAAGCACGACGCCGTCGTGCGTGCACTGGCAGCTCAGGCGCGGTGCGTCGCGATGAGCGGGCCGAGGCCGTCGGCGCGCTCGGCGGCACCGGACAGGCCGGTGGTCTCGAGCCAGTTGCCGACCATGCGGTAGCCGCCTTCGGTCAGGACCGACTCGGGGTGGAACTGCACGCCGTAGAGCGGGTGGTCACGGTGCTGGACGCCCATGATGACGCCGCCGCCGGTCCGGGCCGTGACGGTCAGTTCGTCGGGGACCGTCCCGTCGACGATGGCGAGGGAGTGGTACCGCGTCGCCGTGAACGGGTGCGGGACCCCGGCGAAGAGCGCACTGTCGTCGTGGTCGACCTGCGACGTCTTGCCGTGCATGAGTTCGTCCGCGTGCGTGACCGTGGCCCCGAGGGCCTCCGCGATCGCCTGGTGGCCGAGGCAGACCCCGAGCAGTGGGGTTCCGGAGGCCATCGCTGCGTGCACCGTCGGGATCGAGACGCCGGCGTCGGCCGGGGTGCCCGGGCCGGGCGACAGCAGGACGCCGTCGTACTCCGCGATGCGGTCTGCGATCTCCGACTCGGGGAAGGCGTCGTTGCGGACCACGTCCGTCTCGGCCCCGAGCTGTTGGACGTACCCGTTCAGCGTGTAGACGAAGCTGTCGTAGTTGTCGACGACGAGGATCCTGGTCATGGCGGTTCACCGTACTCGTGGGGGATGTGTGCAGCGGTCTGCGGGCCGATCCACACACGTGGTCACGGTAGGATACCGGCCATGGCCAGTGACAAGGACCGCACCAAGCCCGCCCGGAGGACCCGAGCCGACTCGGTCGACACCGCGGGGGACAGCCCCAATCCGGTGTGGTTCAAGCCGGTCATGTTCGGTTTCATGATCATCGGCCTGGTCTGGGTGATCGTCTTCTACATCTCGAACGCGACCCTGCCGGTCCCGAGCCTCGGCTCGTGGAACATCCTGATCGGCTTCGGCATCATGTTCATCGGCTTCCTCATGACCACCCGCTGGCGCTGACACCAGCCGCGAGACTTCCCGACGCCCGTCGCACCACCAGGTGCGGCGGGCGTCGTCGTTCTCCACAGGAGTTCCTGGCCTCAGCGCCCGGATCATCGAGGATCTGGGCGGTTGTCCACACTTCTCCACACTCTCCACATGGTCATCCACACCCCGACCCCGGAGTTATCCACAGCTGAGTCCACAGTGGGGATAATCACACGCGTGTAACTCACCGGTTTCTCCACACCTGTGGATAACTCTGCGGGCGCCTTGTGGACGGCGGCCTGGAGGCCCGTGGCGGCCTGGCACCGTGCCTCCCGTCCGCCGTTCGGTCGCGGAAGCGACACATGGACGGGTGGCTGCGCCGTCCCGTCCGGGAACGACGAACGCCCCGCCGCGGAAGCGACGGGGCGTTCGGTCGGACGTGTGTCCGGGTCGGGTCAGCCGATGGTGACCGCGTACCCGACTGCGGTGAGCACGATGCCGACCACCGCGGTGGCCGCGAGCAGGCCGATCTGGAGCGGCCGCTGCCGGACGTTCCGGGTCTTGGCGAACACGAAGCCCACCAGGAACCCGCCGATGATCCCACCGACGTGGGCCTGCCACGAGATGTTGATCCCCGGGAGGAACCCGACGACCAGGTTGAGCCCCATGATCACGAGGAGCTGCACGGCGTTCTGCCCGAGACTCCGCTGCAGCACGAAGAACGCCGCGAAGAGACCGAAGATCGCGCCGGACGCCCCCACGACGGTCGTGCCAGGAGCAAGGAACGTCACGAGCATCGACCCGAAGATCCCGGTGATGAAGTACAGCGCGACGAAGCGCCACGTACCGAGCATGTTCTCGAGCATCCGGCCGAAGATCCACAGCGCCCACATGTTGAACAGGATGTGGAAGATGCCCGAGTGCACGAACAGGGAGGTGACGACTCGCCACGGCTGCGTGGGCAAGAGGAACGAGTTGTAGGCCAGCAGGCTGGTGAAGAACCGGCCGCTCACCTGGTCGAGCAGCCAGATGGCGGCGGTGACCGCCACGATGACGACCGTCGCCTTCTGGTCGAGCATCGCGAAGCGCCGTCGCGCGACCGTGAACCCGCTCGGGGCTCCGGACGCGCGACGGTTCGCTGCGAACTGTGCGCGCTGTTCCCGCACGCATTCCGGGCAGTGCACCCCGACTGCCGCCGGCGTCTGGCACTCCGGGCAGATCGTCCGCCCACAGCGCTGGCAGAGGACGAAACTCTGCCGGTCCGGATGCCGGTAGCAGGTGTTGTTCGGGTTGTACGCCTGGTCGGTCACGTGAGGATCAGACGCCTTCGACGTCGATGCTCTGGATGACCACGTCCTCGACGGGCTTGTCGCGACCGTCGGTCGGGACACCCTCGATGGCGTCGACCACGGCACGGGACTCGTCGTCGGCGACCTCACCGAAGATGGTGTGCTTGCCCTGCAGCCAGGGCGTCGCCACCGTGGTGATGAAGAACTGCGAGCCGTTGGTGCCGCGGCCACCCTGGATGCCGGCGTTCGCCATGGCGAAGATGTAGGGGTTCTGGAACGTGAGCTCGGGGGAGATCTCGTCGTCGAAGCGGTACCCGGGGCCACCGATGCCCTGGCCGAGCGGGTCGCCGCCCTGGATCATGAAGTCCTTGATGATGCGGTGGAAGATGACGCCGTCGTAGAGCTTGTCGGTGGAGACCTTGCCCGTGCCCGGGTGGGTCCACTCCTGCTGGCCCGTTGCGAGGTCGACGAAGTTCTTGACGGTCTTCGGAGCGTGGTTGCCGAACAGGTTGACGCGGATGTCGCCCTTGTTGGTGTGGATCGTTGCGACAGCGGTGTGCAGAGACATGTTCCGATTCTCGCATGTACCGGCTGCGTACGGACCGGACCCACAGGTGAGGCTCCGTGACCTGTCAGGGACTCTGGTGGCAGGATGGGGTCACGCCGATCCGATGGAGGTACCAGATGACGACGATCGAGATCCCGCGCAAGCGTCGGAAGCAGATCAAGAAGCTCAAGGGCCAGACCGCCTCGCTCCTCGGAGAGCAGCGCAAGGTCCTCGAGCACGCGAACGCGATCCTGGCGGAAGCCCGGTCGAACGCAGCCGACGCAGCCCGCAAGGACATCGCCCCTCGTGTGCAGAACGCGATCGACAACGGGATCCGTCCCGCGGTCGCGACCGGGGTACACGCTGCGACGTCCGCAGCACAGAGTGCTTCGCACAAGTTCCAGTCCGAGGTCATCCCCGGACTGGTGTCGACCGCTGGCTCCGTGCTGAGCGTCACCGACCTCGCGAAGGACCCCCGGGTCAAGAAGATCGTGAAGAACGCCCAGAAGAAGGGCAAGAAGGCCAAGAAGGCTGCTGTGAAGTACGTTCCGTCGCAGCAGAAGAAGGGCATCGGCTTCGGCGGTGTCGCACTCATCATCGTCGGCGTCGTCGCCGTTGCTGGTGCTGCGTACGCCGCGTACCAGACGCTCCGTGCCGACGACGACCTCTGGGTCGCCGACGACGCTGACACGGCGGAGAAGCCCGCCGCCTGACCTCCACGGTTCGTACGAAGGGCCCCGGCACCCCGCCGGGGCCCTTCGTCGTTCCCGGGCCCGGTGCTGCGAGGACACGCCCGTCCGACGGCGCCGAGGTTCCACGACATGCCGTCCGCTACCCGCCGAGGTTCCACAGGTGGCCCGCGGCGAGCTCGAGATGCCGAGATCTCGGAACCTCGACGCAGCGGCACACGCCCGAACCGAGCACGCACGACGAACGCGCCACCGAGGCGACGGCGCGCATGGGCACAGAACGAAGCCCCTGTGCAGACGACGAAGGCGTCAACCAGGGGCTTTCACGAGTGGAGCCTGGGAGAATCGAACTCCCGACATCCTGCTTGCAAAGCAGGCGCTCTACCAACTGAGCTAAGGCCCCGGGTGTCACCGAGGTGCTCGGCGACGGGATGGAATTGTCGTGTGTTCCGGAGAACTGGTGGGGCTACAAGGACTTGAACCTTGGACCTCTTCGTTATCAGCGAAGCGCTCTAACCGCCTGAGCTATAGCCCCTCAGACCGGATGAAAGCCTACCGTACGGATCTCGCAGAACGAAATCGAGCGGTCGGCCCACCCGGCCCGGGTGTGTCAGTTGTTCGTGAAGCCGACGAGCAAGCCGCCGGTGATGCGGACACTGAGGTTGTAGAGGACACTCACGATGGCGCCGAGCACGGTGCCGACGACCACGTTGAGGATGCCCACGACGATGGAGAACCCGAGCACCTGACCCAGTGAGAACTGGTCCATGATCGAGTAACTGTTCTGCCCGGTGACGTCCTTCAACAGGGCGTCGACCTGCGTGAACACGCCCGTCTGGTTGAGGATGACCCACACCAGCGCCGTGGCGACCACGATCACGATGCTGCCGGCCAGGGCGATGAGGAAGCTGAGCTTCACCATCGACCAGAAGTCGACGTAGACCAGCCGCAACCGCACCTGGCGGGTGCCGACGGGTCGCTTCGCCTTCTTCTGGAGCTTCTCGGCGACACTACTCATTGCTTGACTGGTCCTCTCCGGCCTCGTCTTCGACGGGCGCGGTGTCGATGGGATCAGTGGAGTCCGGGGCCGCTTCGGCAGGGCTGACCGTCTCCACCGGGCCCGCGGGCTCGATCTCGGCGTCGTCCTGGTCGTCCAGGTTCCGCTCTGTGTTCCGGGCCACGGCGATGATCTTGTCGTTCTCCGCGAACCTCGCGAAGACGACACCCATCGTGTCACGGCCCTTGGCGGGCACCTCGGCCACGGCAGACCTTACCACCTTGCCCGATTGCAGCACGACGAGCACCTCGTCGTCCTCACCGACGATGAGAGCACCCACAAGGTCGCCCCGGTCCATGGCCAACTTGGCCACCTTGATCCCGAGCCCGCCACGACCCTGGATGCGGTACTGGTCGACGGAGGTGCGCTTGGCGTAGCCGCCCTCGGTCATCACCCAGACGAAACCGTCGTCCGAGACCACCCGTGCTGCGAGCAGCGAGTCGCCCTCGCGGAAGGACATGCCCTTCACGCCGGAGGTCGATCGGCCCATCGGCCGCAGGGTGTCGTTCGTCGCGGTGAACCGGAGCGACATGCCCTGACGTGAGACGAGCAGCAGGTCGTCGTGCTCGTCGACGAGCAGTGCCTGCCGGAGCTTGTCGCCGTCACGCAGGTTGATCGCGATGATGCCGCCGGTGCGGTTCGTGTCGTACTCGGTGAGCGCGGTCTTCTTCACCAGGCCGTGCTCGGTCGCGAGCACGAGGTACTGGGCGACCTCGTAGTCACGGATGTCGAGCACCTGCTGGATCTGCTCGTCCGGCTGCATGGCGAGCAGGTTCGCGACGTGCTGGCCCTTGGCGTCGCGGCCGGCTTCCTGCAGCTCGTACGCCTTGGCGCGGTAGACCCGGCCCTGGTCGGTCAGGAACAGCAACCAGTGGTGCGTCGTCGTGACGAAGAAGTGCTCGACGATGTCGTCGGCGCGGAGCTGGGCGCCCCGCACGCCACGGCCACCGCGGTGCTGCGAGCGGTACTGGTCGCTGCGCGTGCGCTTGACGTACCCGCCGCGGGTGATGGTGACGACCATCTCCTCTTCGGGGATGAGGTCTTCCATCGACATGTCGCCGTCGTAGCCGAGCATGATCTCGGTGCGGCGGTCGTCGCCGAAGCGGTCGACGATCTCCTCGAGCTCGTCGCGGATGATCGTGCGCTGCCGGGTCTCCGACCCCAGGATGTCCTGGAAGTCGGCGATCTTGCGCTCGAGTTCCTCGGCCTCGTCGTGGATCTTCTGGCGCTCGAGGGCAGCCAGGCGACGGAGCTGGAGTTCGAGGATCGCGCGCGCCTGGATCTCGTCGACGGACAGCAGGTCCATCAGGCCGGTGCGGGCCTCTTCGACGTCGGGCGACCGGCGGATGAGCGCGATGACCTCGTCGAGGGCATCGAGTGCTGCGAGGTAGCCACGCAGGATGTGCGCGCGCTTCTCGGCTTCGCGGAGGCGGAACTGGGTGCGGCGGACGATGACGTCCACCTGGTGCGCGACCCACGCCGAGATGAACCCGTCGAGCGGCAGGGTGCGGGGCACCCCGTCGACGATCGCGAGCATGTTCGCGCCGAAGTTCTCCTGCAGCTGCGTGTGCTTGTACAGGTTGTTCAGCACGACCTTGGCCACGGCGTCGCGCTTGAGCACGATGACGAGGCGCTGGCCGGTACGACCCGAGGTCTCGTCGCGGATGTCCGCGACGCCGGCGAGCTTGCCGTCCTTGACCAGGTCGGCGATCTTGATCGCGAGGTTGTCCGGGTTGACCTGGTACGGCAGCTCGGTGACGACGAGGCAGGTGCGGCCCTGGATCTCCTCGACGTTGACGACGGCGCGCATCGTGATCGAACCACGGCCGGTGCGGTAGGCGTCCTGGATGCCCTTGGTGCCGAGCACCTGCGCACCGGTCGGGAAGTCCGGTCCCTTGATCCGCTGCATGAGCGCGGCGAGGAGTTCCTCACGCGTGGCCTCGGGGTTGTCGAGCGCCCACTTCGCGCCCTCGGCGACCTCGCGCAGGTTGTGCGGCGGGATGTTCGTCGCCATGCCGACCGCGATGCCGACGGAGCCGTTGACCAGCAGGTTCGGGAACCGAGCCGGCAGGATCGCGGGCTCCTGTGTCCGACCGTCGTAGTTGTCCTGGAAGTCGACGGTGTCCTCGTCGATGTCCCGGACCATCTCCATGGCGAGCGGTGCCATCTTGGTCTCGGTGTACCGCGGAGCAGCGGCGCCGTCGTTGCCCGGCGAGCCGAAGTTGCCCTGGCCGAGCGCGAGCGGGTACCGCAGCGACCACGGCTGCACCAGGCGGACGAGCGCGTCGTAGATCGCCGAGTCGCCGTGCGGGTGGAACTGCCCCATGACGTCACCGACGACGCGGGAGCACTTCGAGAACGCACGGTCCGGGCGGTACCCGCCGTCGAACATCGCGTAGATCACGCGGCGGTGCACCGGCTTCAGGCCGTCGCGGACCTCGGGCAGTGCACGTCCGACGATGACGGACATCGCGTAGTCGAGGTAGGAACGCTGCATCTCGAGCTGCAGGTCGACCTGTGAGATGCGGTCACCGGAGACGACGATGTCCCCGCTGTCGCCGTGGACGATCTCGGGCTGCTCGTCGGGGGCGTTCTCGTTGTCGTCAGCCATTGGCTTGCGTTACCTTTCTGACGGCCGGGAGGCCGTGGTGACGTTCGTCGCGGTGGACGCGACCACAGGTGGTCCGGACCAGAGCACGCGGCTGGCACCGCGCCTCCAGGCCGGGTCGAGATGTCGAGACTGTTCAGATGTCCAAGAAGCGGACGTCCTTGGCGTTCTGCTGGATGAACTGGCGACGTGCGTCGACGTCTTCACCCATCAGCGTCGAGAACGTGCTGTCCACCGCGGCGGCGTCCTCGAGCGTGACCTGCAGGAGCGTGCGGGTGTCCGGGTTCATCGTGGTGTCCCAGAGCTCCTTGTAGTCCATCTCGCCGAGGCCCTTGTAGCGCTGGATGCCGTTGTCCTTCGGGATCCGCTTGCCGGCGGCGATGCCCGACTGCATCAGGGCGTCGCGCTCCCGGTCGCTGAACACGTACTCGTGCGCCGCGTTCGACCACTTCAGGCGGTACAGCGGCGGCTGCGCGAGGTACACGTAGCCGCGCTCGATGAGCGGACGCATGTAGCGGAACAGCAGGGTGAGCAGCAGCGTGGTGATGTGCTGGCCGTCGACATCGGCATCGGCCATCAGCACGATCTTGTGGTACCGGGCCTTGTCCGGGTCGAAGTCCTCACCGATGCCGGCGCCGAACGCCGTGATCATCGACTGGATCTCCTGGTTCGCGAGCGCACGGTCGAGCCGCGCCTTCTCGACGTTCAGGATCTTGCCGCGCAGGGGCAGGATCGCCTGGGTCATCGGGTTGCGGCCCTGCACGGCGGAACCGCCGGCGGAGTCACCCTCGACCATGAAGATCTCCGACAGGGTCGGGTCCTTCGACTGGCAGTCCTTCAGCTTGCCGGGCATGCCGCCCGACTCGAGCAGGCCCTTGCGACGCGTGGTCTCACGGGCCTTGCGGGCCGCGAGCCGTGCCTGGGACGCCTGGATCGCCTTGCGGACGACGTCGCGGGCCTGCGTCGGGTTGCTCTCGAACCAGTGCGTGAGTTCGGTGCCGACGACGCGCTGGACGAACGACTTCGCCTCGGTGTTGCCGAGCTTGGTCTTCGTCTGGCCCTCGAACTGCGGCTCGCCGAGCTTCACGGAGATGACCGCCGTCAGTCCTTCACGGATGTCGTCACCCGTGAGGTTGTCGTCCTTCTCCTTGATGATCTTCGTCTCGCGCGCGTAGCGGTTGACGAGCGTCGTGAGCGCAGCACGGAAGCCTTCTTCGTGCGTGCCGCCCTCGTGCGTGTTGATCGTGTTCGCGAAGGTGTGGACGCTCTCCTGGTACGAGGTGTTCCACTGCATCGCGACCTCGAGCGCGATCTTGCGCTCGGTGTCCTCGGACTCGAAGCCGATGACGTCCGGGTGGACGAGGTCGGCCTTCTTCTGCGCGTTGATGTACTCGACGTAGTCGGCGAGACCGCGCTCGTACATGAAGGAGTCGTTGCGAGCCTCTTCCCCTTCTTCCGGGGTGCGCTCGTCGCGCAGGTTGATCCGCAGGCCCTTGTTGAGGAAGGCCATCTGCTGGAAGCGCGTGCGCAGGGTCTCGTAGTCGAAGACGACGGTCTCGAAGATCTCGGCGTTCGGCCAGAAGGTGATCGTGGTGCCGTGCTCGTCGGACGGCTCGTCCTTGGTCAGCGGTGCGACCGGGACGCCGTCGGTGTAGCTCTGGCGCCAGACGTGGCCCTGCTGGCGGACCTCGACGTCGAGCTCGGAGCTCAGCGCGTTCACGACGGACGAACCGACACCGTGCAGACCACCGGAGACCGCGTACGCGCCGCCGCCGAACTTGCCGCCGGCGTGCAGGACGGTCAGGACGACCTGGACGGTCGAGACGCCCTCGGCCGCGTGGATGCCGACCGGGATGCCACGGCCGTTGTCGACCACGCGGACGCCACCGTCTTCACGGATGGTGACGTCGATGGTGTCGCAGTACCCGGCGAGGGCCTCGTCGACGGAGTTGTCGACGATCTCCTGGACCAGGTGGTGCAGACCGCGGGGCCCCGTCGAACCGATGTACATACCGGGACGCTTGCGGACCGCCTCGAGCCCCTCGAGCACCTGAATCTGGTCTGCTCCGTAGGACGGTTCGCTCTGCGGGGTCTCCGCGTCGAGCGGGTTCTGCGGGTCGTCTTCAGATTCTGATGCCATGTCGAGCGTGCTCCTGCCTGCGCGCGGAACGCCCGCGCACTGCACCTCCCAGTCTACCGCAGAGGCCCCTCTTTCGAGGGCTCATCCGGCCCGCAGACGGGCTTTTTTGGCACCGTAGGATGATTTCGTCGGCTCAACCGTAGGTGTCGCGAGGACCGCGCCCCTGGACCGTCCTGGGGCCGCGTTTCCAGGTGGGGACGTCCGGCCCCGAAACCCGGATCGACTCGACCCCGGCTTCCGGGTGCCGCTCGGCGATCGTCGTCGTGACGCTCGCACGCATGAGCCGGAGCTGTGTCGCCCAGGCCGTCGAGTCGCACCGGATGACCAGCGCACCATCGTCGATGGTCACCGGGGTGGAGTGCTTCGCGAGTTCCTCGCCGACGACGCTGGGCCAGTCGACGAAGAGCTCCGAGCGGGCCAGGGGTTCGGTCCACCCGAGTTCGTTGGCCAGGGATCCGACGACGTCGCCGAGTCCCCGGGGTTCACGGCCACGGCCGTAGGGGACGGTGTCGGCGTCGAACTCGCGGGAGCGACGGCGGCGGGCGTCCACCCCGCGCTTCGACGGGTCGCCGAAGACGGCGCGGAGGTGGCGGTAGACGCGGGACGGTTCCGTCGGCTTCCAGGGGCGGGGCATCAGGAGTCGGCTTCCGGCGGCGTCGGCGTCGCGTCGGTCGCTTCCGTCGCGTCGGTCGCGTCGGCCGCGTCGGCCGCGTCGGTCGCGTTGGTCGCGTTGGTCGCGTTGGTCGCGTCCGTCTCCGGACTGGAGGCGCGGCTCGCGCCCGCCTCGTCGGTCACGATCGTGCCCGCCTCGATCCGCACCGTGTGCGCCGCCAGCTGCGCGGGGACGTCGCCGAACACCGCCGCCGTGATGAGGACCTGCTCGTAGTCCGCCACCGCGTTGCCCAGCCGTTCGCGTCGGGATTCGTCGAGTTCGGCGAACACGTCGTCGAGGATGATGATCGGGTCACCGAGGTTCGACTCCGCCCGCAGGATCGACGCGCTCGCCAGCTGGATCGCGAGCGCGAACGACCAGGATTCACCATGACTGGCGTATCCACGGGCAGGTAACCCGTTCAGCTGGAACAACACGTCGTCGCGGTGCGGGCCGACGAGGGTGAGTCCGCGGTCGAGTTCGTCCCGGCGGCGTCGCTCGAGTGCCGCCGCGAACGCCTCGGCCGCCGCCGCGACCGTGACCGGCTCGTCCGGTGTCCCGAGCACGGGGTCCGTCGCAGCCGCGGCCTCCGGGTCACCGCCGCGGATGGAGCGCACCCCGGCGATGGAGGCGTCGTGGTGCTCACCGGCGACCGTCGCGTAGGCCTCGGCGACGAACGGTGCGAGCCGCCGGGTCAGGTGGTCGCGCGCGGCGACGATCTCGGCACCGAGTCCGACGAGTCGGTCGTCCCAGACGTCCAGCGTCGACAGGGCGTTCGCCTTCGCTCCCGTGGCCCGGGCCGACTTGAGCAGGGTGTTCCGCTGTCGGAGCGTCCGGTCGTAGTCGGCCAGGACCCCTTGCATCCGCGGTGCGATCTGGCCGAGCAGCTCGTCGAGCATGCGTCGGCGGCCGGCCGGCTCGCCGCGGACCAAGGCGAGGTCCTCGGGCGCGAAAAGCACGGAGGTGCAGTAGCGCGGGAGTTCACGGGGCTTGATCGCCGACCGGTTCACCTGCGCACGGTTCGCACCCGTGCGGTTGATCTGCACCTCGGCGAGGATGCTGCGGTCCTCGTGCGCGAGTCGTGCCCGGACGATCGCGGCGTCACAGCCCTGCCGCACGAGTGCGGCATCGGTGGGGACGCGGTGGGACCCGAGCGTGGACAGGTACCCGATCGCCTCGACCAGGTTGGTCTTGCCCTGCCCGTTCCGTCCGACGAACAGGTTCGGCCCGCGTGCGAGGTCGACGTCCGCCTCCCGGTAGTTCCGGAAGTCGGTGAGTTGGAGATGGTCGACGTGCACGCGGGCCGAGTCCGGGTTTCCCCGGGTGGTCCTAGGACTTCTTGACGGCGTGACCGCCGAACTGGTTGCGGAGCGCCGCGACGGCCTTCATCGTCGGGGACGCGCTGCCCTGACGCGAGACGAAGCGCGCGAAGATCGACGCCGACAGTGCCGGCATCGGCACGGCGAGCTCGATGCCCTCTTCCAGCGTCCAGCGACCCTCGCCCGAGTCCTCGACGTAGCCCTCGAGCTCGTCGAGCTTCGGGTCTTCGTTGAGGGCCAGGACCATGAGGTCGAGCAGCCAGGAACGGACGACCGTTCCGCGCTGCCACCCGGCGAACACCGCGGGGACGTCCGTGATCAGGTCCTTGGCCTCGAGGAGCTCGTAGCCCTCGCCGTACGCCTGCATGATCGCGTACTCGATGCCGTTGTGGACCATCTTGGCGTAGTGACCGGCGCCGATCGGGCCGGCGTGCGAGAAGCCCTCTTCGCGCGGGCCCTCGGGGCGCAGTGCGTCGAAGACCGGCATCGCGAACTCGACGTCCTTGACGTCACCGCCGACCATGAGGCCGTAGCCGTTGTCCTTGCCCCACACGCCGCCGGAGACACCGACGTCCATGTACCGGATGCCGCGCGCACCGAGCTGCTCGGCGTGCGTGGTGTCGTCGAGCCACTTCGAGTTGCCGCCGTCGATGACGAGGTCGCCCTCGTTCAGGACGCCGGCGAGTTCGGTGATGACGTCGTCGGTGATCTTGCCGTGCGGCACCATCACCCAGACGAGTCGCTGACCCTCGGGCAGGGCGCTCGCCAGGTCTGCGAGGCTCGCGACGTCGGAGACGGCGGGGTTGGCGTCGTAACCGGTGACCTCGATCCCTGCGTTGCGGAGACGGGCACGCATGTTGTTGCCCATGCGACCAAGGCCGACAAGACCGATGTGCATGATTTCCTCTTCTGTTTCGTCGTCGCGCTGAGGCCGAAGGTGGTGGGTCAGCGCAGTGTTCCTGTTGCGCCTATCGCAGCAGCAGGTTGGGCTGCAGCAGGTACCGGTATCCATCGGTCGCGGCAGCCTCTTGCGAAGTCTGGCCGGTGATCAGCACCGGGCCCGGCTTGTTGGGGTTCTCCGTCTTGGTGAAGGAGATGCGGACGAACTCGGAGTGCACCGCGTTCAGTCCGTCCAGGAGGAAGGCGGGCTTCAGCGAGACCACCGTTTCCTCTCCGGTCAGCAACGCACTGATCGACTCTGACGCCTGCGCTTGTTCGGATCCGATCGCCTCGAGCGTGAGCCCGTCGACCGTGAAGGAGAACCGGAGCGCTGCTTCGCGCTCCAGGACGAGTGAGACCCGTCGGACGGCTTCGACCAGCTCGGCGGTGTTGATGACCGCGTGGTCGTTGACGTTCTCGGGGAAGAGCCGACGGACCGGCGGGTAGTTGCCCTTGATGAGCAGGGACGTGACGGTCTTGTCGTCGGCGTGGAACGCGATGAGCTCACGGTCCGAGTTGCCGCTGATCGACACCGAGACGGTTGACGCCGACCCGAAGGTCCGGCCGACCTCCTGCAGGGTGCGGGCCGGGACGAGCGCGTGCAGCGGGTCCGATCCGACGCGGCCGGAGTCCCACGCGATGGTCCGGACGGCAACGCGGTAGCGGTCGGTGGCGATGAGCGACAGGTCGTTGTCGCCGACCTCGAGCTGGACACCGGTGATGACGGGGGTGACGTCGTCGCGGCTCGCGGCGACGGCCACCTGCGACACGGCTTCGGAGAACGCGTCGCCGGGGATCACCCCGGTCTGCGGACCGATCTCGGGCAGCGTCGGGTACTCCTCGACCGGCATGGACAGCAGCGTGAAGTGCGCCGATCCGCAGGAGACCGAGATCTTCGAGTCCTCGGTCGTGAAGGTGACCGGGGCGTTCGGCAGTCGGCTCGCGATGTCGTTCAGGAGCCGGCCGGAGACCAGGACCGTGCCCGGGTCGTCGATCTGCGCGGAGATCGACGTCTGCGCCGAGACCTCGTAGTCGAACGACGAGAGCGTCAGACGATCGCCGTCGGCGTGGATCAGGACACCCGACAGGATCGGGAGGGTCGTGCGCTGTGGGAGGAGTTTCACCGCGAAGGAGACGGCTTCGGAGAAGACGTCCCGGTTGACCTCGAACTTCACAGCTGGAACCCCTGTCGATCGGCTTGGACTGTCCGGCCGCCCCATTCTGGCACAGGCGGACGTGGGCCGGATTTCTTGTCATCCAGCCGTCCACAAGGTTGTCCCGCGGAGATGGATCGTTAACCAGGAGTAATGGTGTTAACGCCTGTGCACACTGTGGATAACCCTGTGCATGCCGCTCGGCCGTAGGGAACTACACCGTTGTGACTTGTGGGTGGTCTGTGGGGGGCATCGGGATGAATGAATCTCATCTATCCACTTCCATCCCCAGTTTCCACAGGATGCCCCCTCGCTGTGAACAACCGGGCGGCGTGTCCTCCACAGTTATCCACAGGCTATCCACACTGTGAGAACTCCGGCCCATGGAACCGTCTCAGATGGTGGATGCGCCCGGAGACGGGCCGATCTCAGCGGTAGCGACGGTCCTGCTTGATGCGGCTCGTGAGCTCGGTGACCTGGTTGTAGATCGACCGGCGCTCCTTCATGAGCTCCGTGATCTTCTTGTTCGCGTACATGACCGTGGTGTGGTCGCGGTTGCCGAACAGCTGCCCGATCTTCGGCAGGGACAGGCTCGTGAGCTCGCGGCACAGGTACATCGCGATCTGCCGAGCGGTGGCGATCGCCTGGGACCGGGACGAGCCGTACAGGTCGTCGACGGAGAGCTTGAAGTACTCCGCGGTGTGGTTGATGATGTCCGTCGGCGCGACGACGTTGTCCTCGTCGAGGGTGATCAGGTCCTTGAGGACGGTCTGCACCAGGGCCATGTCGACGGCCGTCCGGTTCAGGCTCGCGAACGCCGTGACGCGGATGAGCGTCCCCTCGAGCTCGCGGATGTTGCTCGACACCTTCGACGCCATGAACTCGAGGATGTCGTCGGGTACCTGCAGGTGGTCGGACTGCGCCTTCTTGCGGAGGATCGCGATGCGCGTCTCGAGCTCGGGCGCCTGCACGTCGGTGATCAGGCCCCACTCGAAGCGGGAGCGCATGCGGTCCTCGAACCCGGTCAGGTGCTTCGGTGCCACGTCGGACGTGATGACGACCTGCTTGTTGTGGTCGTGCAGCGTGTTGAACGTGTGGAAGAAGGCCTCCTGCGTGGAGTCCTTCCCCTGCAGGAACTGGATGTCGTCGATGAGCAGGATGTCGATGTCGCGGTAGCGCTGCTGGAACTGGTTCGAGCGGTTGTTCGCGATCGAGTTGATGAAGTCGTTGGTGAACTCCTCGCTCGACACGTACCGGACGCGGATCCCCGGGTAGAGGCTCTCGGCGTAGTGCCCGATGGCGTGGAGCAGGTGGGTCTTGCCCAGCCCGGAGTCGCCGTAGATGAAGAGGGGGTTGTAGGCCTTCGCCGGTGCCTCGGCGACCGCGACCGCTGCGGCGTGCGCGAAGCGGTTCGACGAGCCGATGACGAAGTTGTCGAAGTTGTACTTCGGGTTGAGCCGCGACTCGGGCCGTCCGCTCGTGCCCGGGGAGTCGATCTGGCTCGGGACGAAGGGTGCCTCGATGTACTGGCGGGGTGCGGCGCTCTGCTCCACCGCTTCCTGCACGGGCTCGGCGTACTCCGGCACGTTCGGGTCGACGCGCGGTTCGGACGCCATGTCCGGGTTCACGGTGATGGCGAAGTTCGCGACCGTGTCGTCCCCGATGCGTGCGACGGCCTCGGTGATCGGGATGCGGATCCGCTGCTCGAGCATGCCGCGGGTCAGGTCGTTGGGGACCTCGAGGTACAGGGTGCCGGCGAGGACGCCCTTCGGTTCGACCAGGTTGAGGAACCCGTGGAGCTGCGGCGTGATGCGGGGGTCCTCGGCGAGGATTCCGAGTACGGATGACCAGAGGTCCTCGACGGGGTCGGCCGGCATCGTCAT